>NZ_DS264586.1:30526-630526 GCF_000154225.1 Schaalia dentiphila ATCC 17982
CCGATTATGCTATATTCCCGGCGGGCGTGGTTCAGTGATTCGTTATAGGATGATCCAGGCAACCGCGGATATTCTGATGTATAGACATGCATTACTCCATTCAGTATACAATGATTTCGGGGTTATGAGAAGAATAATGAACGGTCTAATTTCGCAATCTAGCGACTTCAACTGTAGCGCATTGTTTGGTGCGGCACCCTGTAGATAAGTGGCGGTTAGTCTCGATGCCTGTTGCAAGGAAGGGGATACGTAGCCTCGCGGAGCAAGGCGTCGAAAAGACAAAATGTGACCGTTCTGTGATGATATCTGATGTATAATGAAGGATGGCGCGTAGTGGACGGAACACTATGCCAGCAAACAATTCACTAGGAGAAGTAAATGAAGCTCGTTCACGCTAGTATTCAACGGTACCGCAGTATCGGCGAACCAACAGAGTTTGATGTGGAACCTGATGTAACAGCACTTGTCGGTAAGAATGAGTCCGGCAAAACCGCAGTGTTGCAGTCTCTCTATAAGAGTAATCCGGTGGATCGCGCTAAGTTTGATCCTGACCTTGACTTTCCAACCCATAGAACTAGAGAGATCGCAAAGGGGGCGACAGTTAAGGTTACTGATTTAACCTATGAACTCGACGGTGATGATATCGCTGCTATCGAAGCATCCCTTTGTCCTGGGGTTCTCGACGATAAACGTGTTGTTGTCGCGGCTGGATTTCGGTTCAATAGAACAAATTGGTCAATATCTGTAAATAGAGAGAAAGTACTGAATTCTCTTCGCGATAGTCTCGACCTGCCCGCAGCAGATAAAACGAAGGTGGAAGGCGCCTCGACTATCGACGGTTTGGTCGAGATTCTTCAACGTCTTGAATCGGACACACCGACCGCCACCGCTACGTTGGAGAAAATCAAAGCCTGGCGTGACAGCGATCCTGTTCTTGCTGCGATTGACATCTTGAGCAAACGTCGTCCGAAGTTTGTCTACTTTGGTGACTATGATGTCATGCCTGGTAAAGTCTCTATCCCGAGATTGATCTCTCACCGCGATAGTGGTGCGCTTGAGCGTGGCGAAGAGGCTCTTTTGGCACTTCTGTCAATGGCCGAGGTGGAACTTGAAGACTTCAGCTCTCCGGATAGTCACGAACATCTGATTCGACAGATGGAGAATGCATGGAACACTATCAGTGACGAAGTCTTTGATTACTGGAGCCAGAATAAAGAACTTCAGGTGAGATTGCAAGTTATCGCAACAGCTGAGGCAGGGGCGGAAGCTCCACTTGACCAAGCACCGCTTCTGCAAGTTCGTGTGGAGAACCGACGTCACCGCGTCACCGTCCCGTTCGACGAGCGCTCCCGTGGGTTCGTCTGGTTCTTCTCGTTCCTGGCGTACTTTTCGAAGTTAGAAGAGGAGTCGACGCAGCCACTTATTCTTCTGCTTGACGAGCCTGGTCTGAGTCTTCATGCGACAGCACAGCACGATCTTCTTCGATTTATAAATGAACGTCTTGCGGCGCGCCATCAAGTAATTTTTACCACGCACTCACCGTTCATGATTGATCCACATAATTTCGGTTGTGTGAGAACAGTGATTGATGCTCCTGAAACAGGCACCACTGTGTCGTCTGATATCCTTAAGACAGATGCTGAGTCGGCGTTCCCATTGCATGCAGCCCTTGGGGTTGAGCTGACGCAAACGCTTTTTGTTGGGCCAAACGTTCTATTGGTCGAAGGTCCGTCAGATGTTATCTATCTACAGTACCTTTCTGAGCAACTTATCAAGGCTGGAAAGACTGGACTTGATGATCGGTGGGTTCTCGTTCCTGGTGGCGGTATTTCGAAGCTTGCTGCGTTCCTGACGCTCTTTGGAGCAAATCAGATGAAGGTATGCGTCCTTGCAGATTCATCAGCGCAGAACAATAAGACCATCGGAAGATTGAAAGCGAGCGGCAAGCTGTACGATGCTGGAATCGTCCAGATCGGTAATGCCTCCGGGACCGAGGAGGCTGATATCGAAGATCTTTTGCCTGCGCAGCTGTATGTTGATTTGGTTAATGAAGCCTATCGTGGTGAACTCGCTGGCACGTCTCTCACACTTGACGAACTGCCTGATGGGCCAAGGATCGTTAAGCGAGTTGAGGATGCTTTCGTTTCCCGCAGTCTCAACAATGGTCGTTTCAATCACTACTCGCCTGCTGGTGCGCTACTGAGGATGAAAGAAACCACCGAAATGTCAGAGGAGCAGTTATCGGCGTCAGAGGTTCTGATTCAGCAAATTAATGCGCTCTTGGATTAGGGGTATAAGAGAGCGACACAGAGGCCTCTATTTCACGTTGCCTAGAGGCGATGGGCAACCTATAGAAACTCGTTGGTTGTCGTTCGTCGGGATCGGCGCAGTGCTGTAGGAGTGCTGCGCCGATCCTTCTCCTACACCTCCAACCCGCTCACCAGCCCACCGGCGTCGGTGTCTTGGGCGTGGGCGATGCGGAGGATGCTGTGGAGGCTGAGGTTGCGTTGGCCGCGTTCGACCTGGCCGATGTACGACCAGTGCAGGGTGGTGCGCTCGGCCAGCTTCTCCTGCGATAGGGGCTCTTCATAATTGGGGGTGTAGTTGGGGTCTGAATCCTCCGGTTTCGAGGAGTGCTCGGGTGATGTAGTGGGTGAGGTTACGGAACCCGAGGGCGGAGCCGCGTAGGTGTTCGAGGCGTCCGTTGATGGCTTCGGTGGGGCCATTGCTGGTGTGGGGGTGGTCGAAGTAGGCCAGGATGTCCCCGGCTCGGAGTTTGAGCGTTCTTCCCAGTGTGACGATCTCCGTGAGGGAGCTAGGCACGCCCGCGTCGCTAAGACAGGCTATTTCGGCTTGCATCAGGGCCTTACCGCGGATTTTGTTGGGATCACGGTAGGCGCCAGGTGATGTTCTGGTGGGCGCTCCAGGTGACTTCGAGGGCGACGTGGTAATCGCTGGCGAACAGGTCGAGGATCTGGTGTTGTTGGCGTGGCGTGAGCAGGCATGAGCGGGTGTGTAACATTCTGCGGGCCTTGTAGAGGGGGTCGGTGGCACGCCCGCGCCGGTGGTGGAGTTCTTGCTGGATGCGCCTGCGGCACTCATCGAGAGCATCACCGGCAAGGTGCACGACGTGGAAGGGGTCCATGACTGCCCTTGCGTCGGGGAGTTCTTCGGCGGCTGCGCTTTTGAACCCGGTGAATCCATCCATCGCGACGATCTCGATGCGGCTGCGCCACGTGTTGGGGCGGGAGGCCAGCCAGGTTTTGAAGACCCGCTTGGATCGGCCCGGGACCATGTCCAGGAGCCGAGAGGGGTCGCTGCGTTCTCGGATGGGTGTCAAATCCAAGATGACGGTGACGTACCTGTCCCCATAGGGGGTGTGGCGCCACACGTGTTCATCCACGCCAATGACACGCACGCCTTCACACCGTGCTGGATCATTGATCAGCAGACGCGCCCCTTCAGCCAGAACAGCGGTGTTGGCGGCTCTTCCAGGACACGCCGAGGGCCTGGGCGATGCGCGTCACCGTCACATGATGAACGACCAGCCCAGTGAGCGCCCAGCGCACCGCTGCGCGCGAGAGCTTGGCGCGTGGATCGGCCGCTTGGCTCATGTCTTGGCGCCACACGTGAGCACACGTCTCGCACCGGTAGCGGCGCACGCTCACGTGCAAGATCGTGGGACGCCACCCGCAGGGCTCGTGCGCCAAGCGCCTGACCACCGTGTCACGAGAAATGCCCTGGCATCCGCAGCGTCGACACCACCGATCCTCACCAGCAATCCGGCACGCCAACACTGCATGGTCTGGCCACATGCGCTGGCCCGTCACCTCCAACCCCAGGTCATCCAGGCGCGTGAACGCGCTCAGATCAGGGCGATCAAAGATAGTATTGGCCACGTCGAGGTCTTTCAGATGGACGGTGTAGGAATCTCCATCATCGAAAGACCTCGACCCCTACCCGGCCACGACACACCCAACCCCGCCCACAACACCTACACCCTCAAATGCGAAGAGCCGCCAATCTCCTGCTTCCCGAAGTTTTTCTGCGGAATATCAACGTCTAAAGAAATCACTTCAAAAGCCGCGGAAGAGAATTACGTGCGAAGTTAAAGAAGATACACGGAATCGAGCACCAGCCGTTCGTCATTTATAGATGGAATGGACGCAGATGTGCATGCCCCCTCCTACCCTACCTACGTGGAAGGAAGGAGGTGACAAATGAACATTCGAGAAGTACGCCGACATGGCGACGGGTGGGGTGTTTTCGATCCGAACGCATCCAGAGCATCCGCGGTTGAACCTACGCAGGCAGCTGCTCAACAGCGCGCACGCGACATTCTGGCTAATCAGGGTGGCGGCGAGATGCGGACGCGAGGAGAGAACGGGAAGATCCGCGCCCAGGACACCATCAAGCCTGGGAACGATCCCCGTCGAAGCAGGGGCTAGTTACCACTGAGGGGGCGGGTCTAACACCCGCCCCCTCAGTTCGTTATTCGGCTTTCTTCTCGGGGAAGGACAGCAGGCGATCCCTGTAGTGCTCGTACTGGGCGCGGCGGGCCGCAATCTCGGCGGGGAGACCCGACGAGATATCGTTGACGAGGGCGTCGAAGCGGTCGAGTAAATCGGCAATAGTAATTTGCGTCTCGATCGGAGGAACACAAATCTGTTGTTGCAGAATTCTATTGTTATACAGACGCTTGATAGTCCCTCCATCAGTAGTCCATCTTGTATTCAGATAGACATAGTATAGATAGCGATTTAGAACAATCGATTCGTCATGTTCGAGCCAGACAATATTTGAGTCCTGAAAATATGCATCAGCTCCATCAAACCGAACTATCTGTCCAATGGTGCCAGCAGCTGAAATCAGAAGGTCACCTTTCTTGGGATAAGGATATTTATCTTTGTATTTCCCATACAGTTCAGCAGAAATGAAGGATGTTGGCGTTCCACCAAATGTGGATATCTTAAAGAAAGGAATATCGCCCTGAATGCTTGTCTCAGCCTTATGTATTCGTTTACACATTCGAACAACACCGACATCTTGCAACTCAATCACATTGACCGGACCTCGAGCAGCAAGTGATTCATACGAGAGCAAGTGGGTGCGGTAGTGCGCATACTGGGTCCGCCTTGCTTCCAGCTCCGCTTCCAGCTCCGCTTCCAGCGTCGTGAACTGATCCAGTATTCTCACAATCTCCCGCTGCACTTCCAGCGGAGGAACCGGACACCTCAGTTTCGCCACATCCTTTGGATAGACATGCGGAACGCCGCCGCCACTCTTCAGCGCATGAATCGCCTCCTGCCTACCACTCAACCAGTGATAGACGAATCGCGGTTGCAGAACGCTACGGTCAACCACGATAGAAAATGCATCGGAAACAAAAATAGGCTCATCCCAAAACGACACAAAACCAGCGTAGGCACCCGAACCCGCAATAACGATTGTCTCCCCCTGCCGATTCGAACGATCGATATAGTACGCAGGCTCGCGACCACCCGCGATAACGGGGACTTGCCCCTCCACGACCTCCTTGCGTGTCACCGCCTCCCCGCGTTTGAGTTCTGCGACATCTCCAAGGGCTCGATACTCCACCCCGTCCGGGCACAGCTCCGCAATCAGGTCAGCGAGGCGGCTCATCGGTCGGCCTCCAGTTCTGCGACGATCGCGTCGATGGAGGCACGCAGCTCACGCTGACGCTCCACGATGCCGGCGATCCGAGTGTTCAGCTCAACGATGTCCACCTGCTCGCGCGTGTCCTCAGGCTCGACGTAGGAGGACACCGACAGGTTCCAGTCATTGTCCTTAATGTCGTCGATCGACACCAAGGCAGCCACATGGTCGACGGCCTGACGCTCGGACACAAGAGAGAGGATCCGCTGCTGATTCTCCGCCGTCAGGCGATTCTTGTTCCCTTCACGCACGCACTCGGCGGACGCATCCACGAAGAGGACGCTATGGTCGGGGCGCGCCTTCTTGAGCACGATGATGCAGGTCGCGATCGTGGTCCCAAAGAACAGGTCCGGCGGCAGCTGAATCACCGCGTGCACGAAGTTGTTTTCGACCAGGTAGCGGCGAATCTTCCCCTCGGCACCGCCGCGATACAGGACACCCGGGAACTCGACGATCGCGGCCGTCCCATCCTCAGCCAGCCAGTGCAGCATGTGCATGGTGAAGGCCAGGTCAGCCTTAGATTTGGGGGCCAGAACGCCCGCCGGCGCGAAGCGCGGATCATTAATAAGAGCGATGTCGTCCTTGCCCACCCACTTCGTCGAATACGGAGGGTTCGAGACGATCGCGTCGAACGGCTGATCGTCCCAGTGGGCAGGTTCCGTCAGGGTGTCCCCCAGCGCGATGTCGAAGTTCGAGAAGTTGACGTCGTGCAGGAACATGTTGATGCGGCACAGGTTGTACGTCGTCAGGTTGATCTCCTGGCCGAAATACTGGCGACTGCTCGACGGCCCGAGAAGCTTCGCGAACTTCAGGAGCAGAGACCCCGAGCCCGCGCAGGGATCGTACACGCGCGCGACGTCGGAGCGCCCATCCAGGGCGAGGGTCGCGAGGACTTCGGCGACCTCCTGCGGCGTGTAGAACTCGCCGCCCGACTTGCCCGCACTCGAGGCGTACATGGTCATCAGGTACTCGTAGGCGTCGCCGAAGGCGTCGATCTGCGCAGCACCGTGCTCCAGGGGCAGATCGCCGATGGCGTCCATGATCTTGACGAGCTTCGCGTTGCGCTGAGCGACCGTGTTCCCGAGCTTCGTGGAGTTCACGTCCACGTCGTCGAAGAGGCCGCGAAGATCCGACTCGGAGCCGCTGCCCCGCGCCGAGTTTTCGATGAAGCGGAAGGCGTAGGAGAGGGTCTCGTTCAGATTCTCATCACCGGCAGCCTGAGCGCGCACGTTCCCAAACAAGTCAGAGGGACGAATAAAGAAGCCTTTTTCCTTGACGATGCCGTCACGTGCCGCTTCCGCATCCTCGTTGCTGAGGGTCGCATAATCGAAGGCCGCGGCCTCTTCGGGGGTTCCACCTTCGGCGATAATTGCCTCACGCTCAGTGGCGTTCACGTAGTCCGTCAGATTCTCCGAGATGAAGCGATAGAACAGGAATCCGAGGACGTAGCTCTTGAAGTCCCACCCGTCCACACTGCCGCGCAGGTCGTTGGCAATACGCCAGATCGTCTTATGCAGCTCCGCTCGCTCAATCACTGCCGCCACGATGTCCTCATTTCCGGCGTAGAGCGCATCAGCTGCGCCCCCACTTGGTCTTTTCATCTCTGCTAGCCCGCTATAAACCCAAGGTGCCGGCCGCACAAATTAGCTTACGGCACGACCCCACATCTGCAGACCATCGCGCTCCGAGAGGCGTCGATGTCCGCCTCCCGCCCCGGCCTCGTCACTATGAACGAGGACGCGGCCGAGTCGAGCGGTCAGATCACCACTGCGGATTCAACGCATGGCGTTCAGCTCAGGACCTTCATGGCCTCGTCACGCGCCTCGGGGGTGGAGAGGCGGTCGAGCGCACCCGGCGTTGTCTGGTAGTAGGTGAGCAGGCTTCTCACGCGCGACGGACGGATGCGCAGAGTCGTGAACACGACGAGACATTCGATATTCTGTCCGGCACCAATCAACAGGCTCCTACCACTGTTGCGCTGCCCGATCACCCTGGGCTGGTCGCTCCACGGGATCGAATAGTGGATGCCGCCCTTGCCCCACATATCCACACGCTGCTGGCTCACGACGATGCATTCACGGCTCTGAGATCCGATAATCTTGGCAACCAGGTAGAGCGCGACCACTGCGGCTGACAGCACGTTACCACCCGCGATGCTCCTGATATCAGCGTCTACGCTGAAGAGAGACACGTAGAAGAAACACACTCCCGCGGCACTGGCAAGTAGCGCTGTGAGGACACGAAGATACATCACGGTGGAACCGGGACGCACGAGAATCGTTCCGTCGGGCGTGGACACGACACTGACAAACCAGGGTGACCGGCCTCCCTCTGCCGCTCCCAGCAGCAGGCAGACGACGCCACCGGTGATCGAAGCCGACGCGTAGAACCATTCGCCGCCCTCGATACCGATCCACGTGAACAAGGCGGCGCACGCCAGCCCAATGCTCCAGATGAGCCAGCGGCCCAGCGATCTCCCGTCCTTGTCTGTGACCGCGTAGAAGGTGCCGTAGCTCGACCTCGCCATCTGCAAACCAGGTTGCGCCACGGGAGCCGGTGCGGGCGCCCAAGGCTGGCTCATCGGAGCACCACTCCCCTGATTCCATGCGCTATTCGGCCCGGGCACCGGCTGGGCAGCACCAGCCTGCTCGGCGGGCACAGTCCCGGGAGCGGCGTTCTCGTCGCCTGTGGGCGGCGCAAACTTGTTCATACGTCTCCGATCCTCCTCGCGTGGTGCCCCGAAGGCACTCATGCATCCAGCCTATCGCGCACGCACTCCTCGACCGCAATCGGCCAGTCCTGCGCGCACGGTTCGGCCCCGACCTCGTTCAGGAATCAACGAGGCCGGGGCCGAGCCTGACGCTCAGGGGCCGTCAGGAGCGAGCGACCTCCACGGCGGTGGTCTGCGCGAGGTTGGACAGAGCGGTCACGAACTGCGCGATCAGCTTGCGGTTGCGGCTGTCCTGCATGAGGTTGGGCAGACCTTTGGTCGTGCAGGTGACTTCAACGATGGTGCTGCCCACGGAGGGAATAAAACCGGCGACGATGTTCTCGCCCCAGGACATCATGCCCATCGGGGTATCGAAGGTGACAACCTGACGGTTGGGGTCGGCGAGCGTCACAGTCGCCTTCGGAACGGACTGCGCGGCCGGGGTGGCGAGCTGGAACAGCTGCTCGAACGGCACCTCGAACTGGAATGCCTGCGTCGTGGAACGCATACCCATGGGAGTGTCTCCTTAAAATCTCAGTGTGCGCAGTCGGCGCGCACAGGTCACGCGTCGACCGGCGAAGAAGGGGCCACGCGCACCGACACCGTCGCCTCGATGTGACGCTGCGTATGCGCGACTTCTTCCAGATGGTTCAGCCTAGCAGCACACGCCCAAATCTCATATTCCGTCACCAGAAATGACCGCGACCTTCGTTGAGAAAGCAAACGCCGTGCCGATAGACGCAGACGAGCGGCGAAACATCATCCGTCTCGCCGCCCGCCTCACGAATTAGCTGGGCCCGCGCGTTCAGGAACGCGGCTCGAAGGGGCTCACCGACACCGAAGGCATCTCCTGGCACACGCGCACGGTCAGCTGCAGGCTCGTCGCGCCGGTGCCCGCCTCGGGCATGATGTCGACCAGCTCCGAATCAGCGGGGTTACACCCCTCAACTCCGTCCGTCGATTCTGCTGTCAGTGTCACGCCCACGCGGCCACCCTGAGCGATCGTGTAGACGTTGCCGGGGTCCTCACCATCGCGCACGGCGGTGGAGATGACGGAGCCGCCGCCGGAGAAGATGATCTGCGGGAAGCCGTCAATCCAGCACGATGGCCCCTCGTTCGTGAAGCCGATTTCCACGTAGGTGGTGCCGCCCGCTTCCTGCTGAGAATCGATGGAGGGCTGCAGGTTCGTCAGGTCGCAGCGCTGGTCGTTGTCGGCGACATTGACGTCGGGGGCCTGGTTTCCCTCGTCGGGCACGCCGCTCTGAGGGCCAGCGCCGCTCTGGGAGGGCATGTCGTTCTGAGAGGCGGAAGCGCTCGGGGAAGCGGACGAGGCCGTCGACCCCGACTGGGGCTGCGCGCCCTGCGGGGAGCAGGCGGCAATGCCCAGGCCCAGGATGGACAGGGAGGTCACGGCAAGAATGCGTCGCGTGTTGATCATGGCCCCATCCTATGAAGTGCCACGCCGCTCACGCACCGCCACGCCGGGCAGAGCCCAGGGGAGACAAGGGGCGCACCGGGTGTTAACTGCCCACCCGGCCCCGGCCTCGTCCCCTCTATCGAGTGACAGGCTCGATCTCCACGGGGGCCACGTCCATCTCAGCCAGCGGCACCACCCGATCCTTGCGCGCGACGTGGTAGCCCCACCAGACCACGCCGAACAGCGGCAGGCCGATGTAGGAAGAGGCAACCTCCCAGACCTGGCCGTGAAGCACAGCTTCATAGTTCTGTCCCGCCATGACCACCAAGCACATGACGAAAGCGATGATCGGGCCCGCCGGGAAGAACGGCGATCGATATGGCAGGTCCTCGAGGCGATACCCCTGCAGCAGGTAGGCGCGGCGGAAACGAATATGACTGACCGCGATACCCAGCCACATGATGATGCCGGAAATACCGACGATGTTCACCAGCCAGATGTACGCGTCGTTGAAGACCAGCTGTGTAAGGAAGCCAAGCGCCGCAGTCACCGTCGTCACCGCCATCGCGTAGGCGGGCACGCCGCCCTTGGTGACGCGGGCGAAGATCGCGGGCGCCTGGCGCTTGAGGGCCATTGAGTGCAGCATGCGCGAGGCCGCGTACAGGCCCGAGTTGCCCGCGGACAGGATTGAGGTCAGGATGACCGCGTTCATGACGGCGGCCGCCGCGCCGATGCCCATGCGCGCGAACACGAGCGTAAAGGGCGACTGTGCGATGTTGTTTGCCGAGTCATCGGCCGCGCTCAGCAGACTCGGGTCCGTGTACGGTAGCAGCGTACCGATGACCGCGATCGCACCGATGTAGAAGAACATGATGCGCCAGAAAACCGTGCGAATCGAGCGCGGCACATCCCTGCGAGGATTCTCAGACTCACCCGCTGCCACACCCACCAGCTCGGTGCCCTGGAAGGAAAAGCCCGCGATCATAAAGACTGCAATAACGCCCACGAAGCCGTTGTGGAAGGGCGCGTCCCCGATCGTCCAATTCGACAGGCCCGGAGAGTTTTCGCCCATCACGCCGGCGATCATGAAGACGCCCGACAGGACGAAGACGATAACAATGACGACCTTGATGGCCGCCAGCCAGAACTCGGCCTCACCGTAGACTCTCGCCGAGAGCGCATTGAGCCCGACGACGATCACGAGGAAGCCCACCGCCCATAGCCACGACGGCACGGACGGGAACCAATAGGCCATGACGAGGCCCGATGCCACGAGGTCCGCGGCCACCGTCACCGCCCAGTTGAACCAGTAGTTCCACCCCATCGCGAAGCCGAAGGACGGGGAGATGAACTTCGTGGCGAAGGTCTGGAAGGAGCCCGCGACCGGCTGGTGCGCGCTCATCTCACCCAGGGACTGCATGAGGAGCAGCACCATCAGGCCAATCGCCGCGTAGGCAAGAAGGGCACCGCCGGGACCGGCGTTCGCGACTGTCGCACCGGAGGCCAGGAACAGGCCCGTGCCGATCGCGCCACCGATGGCGATCATCTGCATGTGACGCGACGCCAGGCCGCGCTTGAGCGCGGTGTTGGAGCGCTCCTGCACATCGTTGGCGATGTCGTCGGGAGTGGGGGTAGCCATGAGTCGGTTCCTCATCTGTCGATCGTCGAGTCCCATATTAGTCCCACAAACGCTTGTGTCGACATTGGTAGATTCTTTTCTCATTCTTTAACGAGGCCGGGGCTCTCCTTCCGTTTATGTCACCCCGTTGCCCACCACGGCCTCGCCCGCACCAAACGAGCCACACACCCGCCGGGCAGTTACACTAAACCCACCCACGCCACCGCAGGAGGTTCCTATGACGCAATCCCTCATGAGCATCGGTTGGATGCTCCTCGCCCTCGTCCTCTCTGCATCCATCGGCCTCGAACGACAGATCCGAGGCAAGAGCGCGGGCATACGAACGCAGGCCATCGTCGGCCTCACCGCCTGCCTCATGATGCTTATCTCCAAGTACGGATTCTCCGACATCCTGGTCGACGGCATCACCCGATATGACCCCTCTCGCGTCGCCTCGCAGATCGTCTCCGGCATCGGCTTCCTCGGCGCGGGCATCATCCTCACCCGTCACGGCGCGATTCGAGGCCTCACGACCGCGGCCACCATCTGGGAAACCGCGGCGATCGGCATGGCGTGTGGCGCGGGCCTGTGGTGGCTTGCCGCGGCCGGCACGGTTTTGCATTTCATCGTCATCGCGCTCCTGACGCCCCTCGTTCAGTTCATCCTCATGCGCACCCATGGCCACAACGTGACGCTCACTATCCATTACACGCCGGGGCACGGCGTCCTCTCCACACTCCTCAGCCAGGTATCAGCCCTCGGCTGGACCGTCTCTGCAGTGTCGACCCACACGGATTCAAGTGACCGCGCGACCACCGCGCGATTCACCGCATCGACGCGCCAGGACCTCTCACGCTCCCTGCTGGTGACCACCCTGGCCGACCTCGATGGCGTCGCAGGCGTCGACTTCAGCGAAGACGACGACGAATAGCGCTCACCGCATAGACGAGGGGCCCGCGGATCACCGCGGGCCCCTCGTTCATGCCATCAGGCTCTCAGCGCATCACGCCTGAGGACCGAAAGGATTGTAGGGCTTGTCGCCCAGCTGGGGCTGCTGGCCCTGCTGCTGGCCAAACTGAGGCTGCCCGGCCTGGGGAGCCTGGGGGGCCTGGAAGCCGCCCTGCTGCTGGCCGTACTGAGGCTGACCGGCCCGCGGGGCCTGGAAGCCGCCCTGCTGCTGGCCGTACTGAGGCTGACCGGCCTGCGGGGCCTGGAAGCCGCCCTGCTGCTGGCCGTACTGAGGCTGACCGGCCTGCGGGGCCTGGAAACCACCCTGCTGCTGACCGAACTGGCCCTGCTGCTGGCCCATCTGCACGCCAGCGAACGCGCCACCGAAGGCATTCGGGTTGTTGATCGGAGCAACCGCACCGGTCTTCAGTTCCATGAGCAGGAGGCCGCCCGCAGCGCCGAGCGCGATAGAGAACAAAGCCAGCAAGAACGCACCGAAGCCCGCGTCGACGTACTGATTAGAAAGCGCGACAATGAACTGAATAATGCCAAGCAACGCCACCACAAGCGCGCCGATGCCCGCCGACAGGAACGCCCACTTCTGGTTCGTGAACCAATAGGCGACGCCCAGGCCGACAACAGCAATTAGCAGGATGAGGTGGAATGCCGAGTAGCCGCCCTTCACCTCGAACATCGACGCGGTCATACCATAGCCACTGAAGTAAGGCAGGAACATCGAGATGAGGATCAGCACTGCCGCCGCGGCAATACCGATGAGCGAGTAGGTCGCGCGAACGGAACGGCCGCTCACCTTGCCCGTTTCGGCCACAACGGCCGTCTGGAACTGGTTGAACGCCGAGTTCGCGGCAGCACCGAACTGCTGGGCGGCAGCACCGAACTGCTGGCCCGTCGACTGGCCGGCCGGAGCATAACCCGGCTGACCGTACTGCTGCTGGCGGGGCTGACCGGGCTGGCCGAAGGGGGCCTGCTGGCCCTGCTGCGGCTGCGCGCCGAACTGGGGCTGACCCTGCTGACCCTGCTGGGGAGCAGTACCGTACTGGGGTTGGCCGGGCTGGCCAAAGGGGGCCTGCTGGCCCTGCTGCGGCTGCGCGCCGAACTGGGGCTGACCCTGCTGACCCTGCTGGGGAGCAGTACCGTACTGGGGTTGGCCGGGCTGGCCAAAGGGGGCCTGCTGGCCCTGCTGCGGCTGCGCGCCGAACTGCGGCTGTCCCTGCGCCTGCACGCCCACCTCGGGCTGACTCTGCGGCTGAGCGTCTGTCTGCGGCGGGTTACTGAAGGGAGACTGCGCGACCTGCTCCTCGGTCGACTGGGCGGGAGCGGCCTCGTCGACAGCGGGAGCCTCGGACTGCGCGGCGCCCTCGAGGATTGCCTGCTCGAGGTTATCGTCGGTGGCCTCGCTCACGGGAGCCTCGGGCTCGACGTGAGCGACCTCGGGCTCTGCGGGAGTCTCAACGTGCGCCTCTTCGACCGCGGGCTGATCGACGGGAACCTCGGTCAGGGCGGCCTCGGCCTCGGGCTGTGCTTCCTCGTGGCCACCGGCGAAAGGCTCGGCCTGCTCGCTGGTTTCCTCCGCGGGAGCCTCGGGCTCGGCGACCGCAGGCTCCTCGGCAGCCGGAGGCTCCTCGGCAGCCGGAGGCTGCGCGGGAACGACGCCCTGGTCCGCCAGCCACTGCCCGAGGGCAGGGTACAGCGACGGGTGCGTTGCGACGTAGGGACGCAGGTCCGGGCGAGCGGCAGTGATATCCGCGAGATCCTGGGCCGAAAGCGCCGGATTGCTCAAGTCGGCAGCGGTGAGCTGCGACGGATCGATAGTGCTCATCTGTATTCCTCTCGCACCCGTAGGTGCAGTTCCTGATGGCGAACAGCCAATACTATCGCGCCGAGGGTTGTATACGTCAAGACGTTCACACCATGAAACACGGGCGTGAAACAAAAGACCCGGCCCCTCACGGGACCGGGTCTGTGGTGGTAGCGGGGACAGGATTTGAACCTGCGACCTCCGGGTTATGAGCCCGGCGAGCTACCGAACTGCTCCACCCCGCGTCGGCTCTAGATACTCTAGCGCATCGACCGGGAGGGCACAAACTGTGCGCGGTGATTTACGTCCCAGCGGTCAGTATCTGTCAGCGGGAACGACTCGCTTCCGGTCGGGGATCGCCAGAAGGATCGCAGCCACGATACACGTCAACGACAGAACCCACGTTGCTACCGACCGCAGGCTATCCATCCCACTGTAATACGGCTGATGCATCGGCAGATACGGGGTGTACCAGGGCATCCTGAAGGCCACGGCCACCCACGGCTGCATGATCAGGTACGTCACCAGAACGACACCAGCAACGATGTAACGAAGCGGGTTCACACGCCTAGCAAGGTAGATGATAAGGAAGGCAATGAGCACGCCATTCACCACCATCCAGAACCAGAATGACGTCCCTTGAGCACGCGATGCGTACAGCGCCGAGAGCTCATTGCTCCAGGGAAAAAACATATCGACGAGGAGCACCAGCTTCGCGAACAGGAGGATGCACGCGGCAACCACCCCACGCCGGGTAGCCACGGCTTTACTCTCCGGCACCACTCGCACGTAGGTCGGGGCATTCACGTAGCCCGTCGGCATCTGCGCAGCCCGCTGCTCATCACTGTTTACGGGACTGGAACATGGGTATCGGGGGCCGCCATCATTCTCCTTCCGTCGGCGAGAAGCGGCGCATTGATCCGATCCTAGCCGCTCACGCGACCGCGTCCACACGGCTCAGAGCAGTTACTGGGGCGCGGCGAACACTGACACGTTCGTCGCCTGAACGGACGAGTCCTTGGGCGCCGCCTCGGACGAAGCACCCTCGGGCGTCACCGCCGGCGAGGTGACGTGGCCGGCCGGGGCCGCTCCTGCGGCAGGGACGGGAGCGCTCATCGCGTAGGGCGAGGGCGCCGGCTTGAAGTCAGGGATCGCGAGCAGGATCGCGGCGATGACACAGACCCAATCGAGCACCCGCATCAGGAGCAAGCGCGCACCCAAGAGTCCGAGCTCATAAATACCGGGCTCAGGCACGAACGCGTAGTACCAGACAGAATCATTAGTAACCAACACGATCGGCGTAACAACAAAGAACAAGACCAAAATGACGCATGCGGCAACATAGCGCGCAATGGCAGCACCCTTACGGATATAGAGCACCGCAAGCACGATGACAACGATTTCCATCAGACGCCACAACCAGAACAACGGGTTCGAGAACCGGCTAACGTAATCATCGAGATGATCAAACCGATAGGGAATGAATCCGTGCACCAGGGAGATACTCTGGCAGACGATGAGCGTCCACGCCGCAATGCGTCCGCGCATGGATCGCGACGAGCGCGCCGAACTCACTGCGCCGGTGTGCAGGGGCGCCGCGCCAAAAGGATGTGCGGCCGGCGCCACCATCACGGGAGCACCCGTCGGAGCCGGCAGCGACGAAGCTTCCGCCGGCTCCTGGCTCGGCTGAGGCACGCCCGAGGGCGTAGCGAAGGGATTATTGGGCAGAGTCATCGTCTTCCTTCCACGATGTCGATGGGTCCCAGGACAGACGTCCTCACCATAGCAACGACGCACCAAGGCGAGCCGGTCAACAACTCATGCTGGGATAAGCTCCCCCATGCCGTTGTTGCCGCAAACCACAGACGACCGCGCGCCCGCCCCCTCACGACATGTGATCGGCGGGACCGGGCGCGCGGTGGCTTCCGTCAGCGGTTATGAGCCACTTTGTGCACCGCTCGTGGCAGATGGGCTCGGGCTGGGCGTCGCCGCGCCGAGCTCCTGCTGGGCGGCCTCGGCGCGGGCCAGGGCGTCGCGCAGACGCGTCTGTGCCTGGCCGAAGGCGGTCCAATCGGACTTACTCATCGCTGAATCGGCGTCACGCATGGCCTGAGCGGCATCGTTGATGGCCTGCGTCAGGCGGGCGTTCGCGTCGCCCGAGGCGGCCGGTGGGGTCGCACCCGACTGGCTGCCGTCGTCGCTCGCCGGCGGCGTCTGCGGGGTCTGCGGCGTCGTCGCACTACCATCGTCGGCGACCAGCTGGCGCAGCGATTCTTCCAGGGTCGGTGCGAAGCCGACCTTGTCGCCGAAGGCCGTCAGGACGGAACGTAGCACCGGGTAGGACGCCGAGCCCGTGCCCTGCACGTAGACGGGCTGCACGTAGAGCAGGCCGCCGCCGACCGGCAGGGTCAGGAGGTTACCGCGGATGACCGTGGAGTCAGCCTGGTTGAGCAGGTTGAGCTGGGTCGCGATCTTCTCGTCCGAGTCGTACTTGTTTTGCACCTGGCCGGGGCCGGGAACGGTCGTCGAGGACGGCAGTGCGAGCAGGCGCAGCTTGCCGTATCCCTCGCGCACCTGGCCGGGGGTGTTACCGGTCTCGGAGTCGACGGCGAGGAAGCCCGCCATGGCCTCGCGCCGGCCCTCGCCGCCGCCACCGGGCACGAAGACCGAGGTCAGGGAGAACTCAGCGCTGTCCTGTCCGGGCATCTGCATGGTCAGGTAGTACGGCGGCTGCAGTGCGGTCGGAGCGGGCACGGGGTTGCCCGCCGCGTCCACGCGCGTGGAGGAGTCGGAGCTGGAGGCAGCACCGTGGGTGGAGGTCTCCTCGGCCAGGCGCCAACGGTCGCCGCCGGAGTAGAAGCCAGCAGCGTCGGTCACGTGGTACGTGGCGAGCAGGTTGCGCTGAACCTTGAACATGTCCTCCGGGTAGCGCAGGTGGCTCATGAGATCGCCCGAGATCGCCGAGACGGGCTCCACGCTGCCGGGGTAGATCTTTTCCCAGGTGCGCAGGATCGGATCCTGGTCATCCCAGCGGAACAGGCGCACGGAGCCATCGTAGGCGTCGACGATGGCCTTGACGGAGTTACGCATGTAGTTGATCTTGTTGGCCTGGACGTACTGGCCGACCTCAGTGGAGCGAGAGTCCACGGTGGCATTCGAGAGGGTCTCGTGCTGCGCGTACGGGTAGTTATTCGTGGTCGTGTACGCGTCGACGACCCACACGAGGCGCTTGGGGGTCGACGGGTCGCCGTCCATGTCGACGACCGCCGGGTAGGCGGACTGTTCGAGCGTCAGGTAGGGCGCGACCTTCGCGACGCGCTGGAGGGGATCGCGATTGTAGAGGATCTGCGAGGCCTCGTTCGTCTGCGAGGAGAAGAACAGGTCTGTGGATCCGAACTTGATCGCGTACAGGAGCTTGTTCCACACGTTGCCCACTGAGGGGCCGCCGTTGCCGACGAAGGTCGTGGATACCTGGCCGCCAACCGCGGTGTCGTCCGGGTAGTCGAGCTCCTGAGGCTCGGAGCCCTCGGGAGCACCGACGATCGAGTAGTCGGGCGAGCCGGGGCTGAAGTAGACGCGCTCCTCGTAGTCACCCATCTCGCCGACGGAGGGCACGGACTGTTCCCAGTAGGAGGGCAGGCCATCGCTGGTCAGCTGGTTGCCGTATGCGGCGACCGCGCCGTAGCCGTGGGTGTAGACGGTGTGCTGGTTAACCCAGGTCTGCTGCTCGGCGGACAGGCCTGAGAGGTTGAGCTCGCGCACAGAGATCACGGTGTCGCGGCGCTCCCCGCCCACGTTGTAGCGGTCGACCTTCATGCCCGAGTTGAAGCCGTAGTACAGGCGAGACTGCTGGAGCTGCTGGACAGTCTTTGTGATGACCTGCGGGTCGAGCAGACGCACCTGGGAGGTGAGGGACTCGGTGTCGAATTGACCGGCCGAGGCCGTGGTGGCCGCGTCGTAGTTCGTCTGATAGTCGACGTCCTGCAGGCCGTAGGCGGCCAGCGTGGCGTCGATGTTGCGCTGAATGTAGGGAGATTCAAGGCTGCGCTGGTTAGGGCGCACGCGGAACTGTTCGACGAGGGCCGGGTAGGCGCCAGCCAGGACGAGGGCGGCGATCACCGTCACCGCGACGCCGGTGACAGGCAGGCGCCACGTGCCCTTGAAGGCTGCGACGACGAAGAGGACAGCAACGAGTCCGGAGATGACCGCCAGGATGGAGTGCGCGGGCAACGTCGCGTTGATATCGGAGTACATAGCGCCATGAATGGAGCCGGAGTCCGAGGTGAGCAGCTCGTAGCGGCCCAGCCAGTAGTTCGCGGCGATGAAGAGCGATAGGCAGGCGGCCATCAAGCCGGACTGCAGGCGCGCCTGCTTCGAGGCGTGGGGGCGCGGTGCCAGGCGGATCGTTCCGTACAGGTAGGACACGATGAGGGCTGCGATGAGGGCGATGGTGGTGACGGTCATCAGGAAGGATACGAGGACCTTCAGTGCGGGCAGGACGAACACGAAGAACGAGATGTCTAGACCGAACTGGGGATCAACCTGATCGAAGGAGGAACGGTTGAGGAACTGGAGCAGCGTCTGCCACTCCGTGGCCAGACGAGCACCGTTCGTGAAACCGAAGAACAGAGCGACACCCCAGAACGCGAGTCGGCGCACGGGCTCGAGAGCCTTCTGGTAGGCGCGCAGGGAGGCCGACGCCTGCCCGCGCGTCGAGGACGCGCGATGCCGGTACGCGTAGGACATCGAGAAGAAAATGAGGGCCGCTGCCACGATGAAACCAACGACGAACAGGCCGATGTGCGCGCCCCACTGGGTAAGAATGACACGGGTGGCGCTCATCTGGCGGAACCACAGGATCTCGGTCCACACGATCGACGCGGCGTAGATGATAGCGCCGATCGCGATGAGGACGCCCAGAGTGATCGCTCCGGGGCCGGGCTTATGCATCTTCAGCTCGACGGGTGGGCTATCGGGGTCTCGGGGCGCACGCGCTCCCCCCGGTGGGAAGACCGAAAAATTGAAGCTCACGGCAGTCCTCTCTGTAAAACCGATCAGCTCCGATCCAGTGTAGCCGCGCACATGCACTTCTTCGTCTCTGTCTTATTCGCTCTCCGTGAGATTATGGGGGCATGACTGTTGAAATGATGCCGAGCGCGCGCGAGATCGCGCTGGCCAACGTGGTTGTCGATATTGAGAAGGGCGCGGCCCGCGTGGGTTGGGATCACGCCCCGTCCATCTACGCGCTGGTACCGACGGCGATGCTGCTGGCCGACCCGAATCTGCCTGCTGACATTGCCGAGCAGCTGCGCACTGGTTGGGATGGGACCGAGGACCACCTGAGCGCGATCATCCAGGAGGACCTGGCTGACGACGACATTGAGCAAGTTCTGGCGCATCTGGCCTGGCCCGAGACCGTTCCGGGCGCCGCACTGACCGTCGAGCGTATCGTCGTTCCGCCGGAGGTCGAGGACGAGGCCCCCGAGGACCCCGACGAGGCCCTGGCCTTCATCTCGAATCACCCCCTGCGAACGGACGTGCGTCTGGCCGTTGGCGTGATGCGTACGGGCGAGTCGTGGTGCGCTTTGCGTACCCGCGCCTTCGACTCAGACGACAAGGTCGGGCAGGGCTCGGCGCTCGTCCCCGCGCTGGTGGATGCCCTGCGAGCGTCTCTCGAGCCGGTGACGGACGAGCAAGCCTGACAGCGTTAAGAGGCCCCGGCCTCGTCCGGACCAGATGGACGAGGCCGGGGCCCTTTGTCGCCTACCTGACGAAAGTCGGTGGGCGGGCTTGAGAGCGCCCCCGCGCTACTGGCAGGTCGGCAGGGCATCCCCGGTACCGTCGGCGATGGAGCGCACGGCGTTCACTGCCTCGTCGAGGGTGGACACCGAGACGACGCGCAGCCCGTCGGGGACGTGTCCAACGACCTCGTTACAGTTCTCGGAAGGGGCGAGGAACCACTGGGCCCCGTCGCGGTGCGCACCCCACAGCTTCTGCTGAATGCCACCGATACCTCCGACTTGCCCGTCGTAGGACATGGTTCCAGTGCCCGCGATGACCTTGCCGCCGGTCATGTCACCGGGGGTCAGGCGATCGATGATACTCAGTGAGAACATCATGCCAGCACTCGGGCCACCAACGCCGTCGATGTTGACGGTGATGTCGACGGGCAGGGCGGGGTCGACGGAGAGGTAGACGCCGAGCTTGGAGCCGCTCTCGTTGGCGGACGCGGCGACGGATGCGAAGGAGACGTCCTGCGTGGCACCTTCTCGCTCGATCGTCAGCGTCATCGTGGAACCGGCCGGCACCGAGCGCATGAGTGCGAAAGGAGTTGCGGCGCTGGTGATCTCGTGACGTACTCCGTCGGGGGTCGTGATCGCGCGGAGGATGTCTCCCTGTTGGACGATCCCTTCCGCGTTGGTTCCCTCGACCGCACCCTCAATCGTGACCGTCGCGGGGACCTCCCACCCGAGGTACTCGAGGGCGGCGACCTGCGAGGTCGTCTGCGAGTTGCGCATCATGGCCAGCTGAGCCGCGCTCGACCGTTCCTGCGTCAATCCCTTGGGATACACCGACTCGTAGTCCACGATCTTGCTGTGCGGGTCAAAGTACGCGGCGATGAGCTGCGCGAAGTTCAGGCGAGACTTGGGGTTTCCCGATTCGGAGACCGTCACCATGCGCAGCTGCCCCTGCCCCGGCTTCGCGGGTGCCTTGTACGAGGTGGACTGAGGCTCGTCCTGCTCGATCGCTTCCCCCGTTGTGGGGTCGGTTCCCTCGATCTGGAGCATGGGAACTCCGTTGTCGGATCCCAGCACATTGAAGGTCGGGCCAGGGCTGTTAACCACGAAGGGAACAGGGATCCAGAAGAGGATCACCACCATGGCGAGCGCGGCGAGGACCGCCGTGACAATCCGCCAGCTGACGATGGGGATACGCCGGGTAGAGTCGTCCTCCTGCAGGGGCACCAGCTCGATATTCTCCGAGGTCATCTGCGCATCGTTCACCGTGTCATTGTGTCCCACCCGCTGCCCCTGCGCACGCGCGCCGCGCGCCACCCCTTCAGCTCTCAGCGTTTTTGCAGAAGATTGTCAGCCCCCGCGAACAACGGGCGGCTAGTCTGTTGTCATGAACGAGTTTGACTCCGGCACCCCGTTTGAGGACTTCCTGCGCTCGATCCTGGGCGAGGAGGCGGCAGCTGAGGCCGCGCGCGCCCTGCAGGCTCAGGGTTTCGATCCCGCGAATCTTCCCCCGGAGTTTTCCGATCCCGCGCGTATGCGCGCGGCGATGGGCCAGTTCCAGTTCCTCATGAACACGACGGTAGGCCCCGTCAACTGGCGCGTGGTGGAGGACAGCGCAAAGCAGGCCGCGTACGCGAGCGGCGACCCCTCCCCCACGGCCACGGAGGCCGAGGCCGCACGTCAGGCGATGACCGTCGCGGACCTGTGGCTCGACGCGGTCACCGATTTTGCTTCCGGCCCGGTTACCCGCGACGTGTGGAGCAAGGTCGCGTGGGTCGAGCACACCATTCCGACGTGGAAGCGCATCTGCGAGCCCGTGGCACTCAACGTCTCGCGCGCCCTGTCCGCCGCCCTCTCGGAGCAGTTCGGTTCCGAGGGCCTGGGGGACGCAGTCTCCCTGCCGGACGGTATGGCTGCAATGCTCGGCAAGACACAGGAGATGATGCCGCGCCTGTCGGCGATGATGTTCTCCGCGCAGATCGCACGCGCGCTGGCGGCCCTGGCCGGCGAGTCGTTCGGCACCTTCGACACGGGCATCCCCCTGTCGGATAGGTCGCACGCCGCCCTACTGCCGCACAACGTCGCGCAGTTCTCCGAGGGGCTCGACATCCCCTTCGATGAGGTCCGTCAGTTCCTCGCCGTGCGCGAGGCCGCGCATCGCCGACTCTTCGCCTCGGTCCCGTGGCTGGAGGGCGACCTGGTGCGCGCGGTCGAGCGCTACGCGTCCCAGATCGCGATCGACACGGAGGCGATTTCCGAGGCTGCGCGCTCGGTGGATCCCTCGGATCCGCACTCGGTGGAGTCTGCCCTCAGCGGCGGCGTGTTTGCGCTGTCGACGACGCCCGATCAGCGTCGTGCGCTCACACGCCTGGAGACGATGTTGGCCCTCATCGAGGGCTGGGTCGAGGTCGTGACGGCCCGCGCTACCCTGCCCTACCTGCCCCACGCGGACGCGCTGCGCGAGATGATGCGTCGCCGCCGCGCGTCGGGCGGCCCCGCGGAGGAGATCCTCGGGACACTCATGGGTCTGCAGATGCGCCCGCGTCAGGCGCGCGGCGCCGCGTCGATCTTTGCGCTGGTGGAGGCCGACGGCGGGCGCGACGCTCGCGAGGCCCTGTGGTCGCACCCGGATATGGTTCCCTCCGAGACGGAGCTGGCCACGCCGGACACCTTCCTGACGCTGCGCCGGGCAGCGGCCGAGGAGGACGCGGATATCGACGCCGCACTCAACTCGCTCCTGGATGGAACGCTCGGCTGGGCGGATGGGCTGGAACCCGGGGACGAGGCCTCGGCCGGCTCGAGTGACGACCCCGAAGACCCCGAAGCACCCACCCCCAAGGACGCGACAGACTGATACATACAGGAATGATCTGACAAGTTATCCACAGATTTTCCAAAACGCCACGCGGGCGACACACATAGGTTCATCATGTCTCTAACAGTCACAAACTGAAGGAGACCATCATGAACCTGATGCATCACACGGCGATCCTGTGGCGCGGCCCAGGCAGCGTCCAAATCGGTGGCGACCGCGCCCGACACGTGCGCCTCGACGACCTGCACGCAAGCGACCAACTCTGGCTCGCCAGCCAGGCCGGGCCCGTTCACGCTTCGGACTCTCCCGAGGCTTCCCCCAGCCTCCTCGCTGCGCTGGCCCTGGCGGACCTCGTGGAGCACCCCGACCGACGCCCGCTCCTGTCCGTAGGAGTTCTCGGGGCGGTACCAGCCGCTATCCTCGCTCTCCGTTCGCTGGTCGACACCCTCGCACTGCGGCTCCGCATCGACGCGCCCACCCTGGTGGACGGCGACTGGGATCGCGTGTTTGGCGGCGTCTACACGGGCACGCCGCGCTCGCGTGCGGTGCGCCGAGAACTCTCCTCACTGATCCCGCTGCCCGACCTGCATGCCCAGGACGCGCCGGACGTTGCCCTCGTGTCGGCGGATCGGGCGCAGGACCCCGGAATCCCCTTCGAACTGATGGCCACAGACACGCCTCACCTGCTCATCACGCGCGGAGAGCACTCCTACGAGATTGGGCCATTCGTCATTCCCGGCTCCACGCCATGCTTCCACTGCATCGAGCACGCGCGAGCCGAGCAGGACCCCTACCACCTCACCCACCTGCGAGAACTCGCCCAGTGGCCACTCGGGCCACTCCCCCAGCTGGCACACTTCGCGGCCGCCCTGCGGATTGCCC
The DNA here is from genome assembly GCF_000154225.1 of Schaalia dentiphila ATCC 17982. Taxonomy (NCBI): domain Bacteria; kingdom Bacillati; phylum Actinomycetota; class Actinomycetes; order Actinomycetales; family Actinomycetaceae; genus Schaalia; species Schaalia dentiphila. Next base: position 54,150 of record NZ_DS264586.1, read on the forward strand.
GCCTGCTGCGCGACTTCGCCTCAGGGGCACTCACCCCGCACCTGTGCGCCGAGATCGCCACGGTCGACGAGGACGGAACCATCACCGTCGAACGCGCGATCGGCGCCCACGAATGCGTCTGCGGCATCGAGGGCGTCGCCTGCTAGCTCAGGCCTCTTCGTCGACGATGACCTCTTCGCCGCGCACCAGTGCGAGCACCGGGGCGGCAAAGCGTTGCACCTTCACGTCACCGATGCCACGAATAACGCGCAGCTGCGTCGTGTTCTTTGGCATGGCCTGGGTAATGTCGCGCAGGGTCTGATCGGTAAACACGGCGAAAGGCGGCACGCCCGCCTGACGCGAGACCTCGAGACGCCACGCCTTGAGGCGCCCGAAGAGCTCGATCGCCTGGGGCGAGGCCTCCTCCTCGAAGGCCTGATTGAGGGCGCGCGTGGAGGCACGCGCCTTCTTCTTCGGCGCACCCACTCGCGCGTCTTCGGGCCAGATACCGTCGAGCAGGCGACTGCGCTTGCGTTTGCCGCGTCCATCGGTGCCCCTCGAGCGCGCCCACGACAGGGTCAGCAGGTCGCGGGCACGGGTGACGGCCACGTACAGCAGGCGGCGTTCCTCCTCGCGGGCGGCCGCAGTCTTTGCGTACGAGATCGGGAGGAGGCCTTCGGCCACGCCGACGAGGAAGACAGCGTCCCATTCGAGGCCCTTGGCGGCGTGGATCGTAGCCAGCTCGACGCCTGCCTTGTCCGGTTCGACCTGGTAGGCGACCCGTTCGTCGAGCTCCGCCACAAAGGCGGCGAGCGTCTCCGCCTTGCTGTCGTCCGCCCAGCCAACGATCGCGTTCATGTTCGACCAGCGCTCAGACCCCGCCTGGCCAGAGGGTGCCTCGGGTGCCCAGCCAACGCCCGAGAGGACATCACGCACGATCTCGCCCACGCTCCCGTCGTCGGTGGCGGCCGCCGCCGCGGCCCGCAGGCGTGAGATTGCGGTACGCACGTCATCGCGGGCAAAGAAGGGCTTTCCCCCGGCGACGGCGATGGGGATACCGCGCGCTCCCAGGGCCTCTTCGAAGGCCTGGGACTGGCCGTTCGTACGCATGAGAACTGCGATCGAGTGAGGCGCCATACCGCCCGCGATGAGGTCTGCAATCGAGGCTGCGACCCCCTCGGCCTCGGCCCGATCGTCGTCGTAGGTGCGGTAGGAGACCTGGGCGCCGCCGTAGCGCTGGCTGGATAGGCGCACCGTGCCCTCGCGCTGGCTCGAGCGTGCCAGGACGTCGTTCGCCAAGCTCACGATCTGCGGGGTCGAACGGTAGTCGCGGGTCAGCTCGACGATGCGTGCGCCCGGATGCTTGCGTCCGAAACCTGTCAGGTAATCCGGGGACGCTCCCGTAAAGGAGTAGATCGTCTGCGCGACGTCGCCGACGACGCACACATCGTGGCGCCCACCCAGCCACAGGTCGAGCAGGCATGCCTGGAGGAGGTTGACATCCTGGAACTCATCGACCACGAAAGAGCGGTACTGCTTGCGCACGATCGAGGCGACATCCGCGCGTTCCTGCAGCATGCCGCACAGGTAGATGAGGATGTCCTCAAAGTCGATGACGCCGCGTTCGTTCTTCGCGTCCTCATACACGTCGAGGAGGCGCGCCATGTCGCCTGCATCCAGCCCGGCGGGCACATCGCGGCGCAGGCGAGCCACGCGCGAGGCGTAGTGGGCGGCATCGATCATCGAGACCTTCGCCCATTCGACCTCGGCCGCGATGTCGCGAACGTTCGTGCGATCGATCGTGATCCCCAGGCGCGCGGCGGAAGCCGCGACGAGGGAGGCCTTGTGCGGGATGACGTCAGGCAGCGGACCTCCCACGACGGTGGGCCAAAAATGGCGCAGCTGGCGCAGCGCGGCGGAGTGGAAGGTGCGCGCCTGAGCCTTAGGAACACCCAGCTGGGCCAGGCGGTGACGCATTTCGAAGGCCGCGCGCTGCGTGAAGGTCACGGCGAGCACGTTGGATGGGTCGAAGGCACCAACGGCCGCCCCGTACGCGATGCGGTACGTGATCGCGCGGGTCTTGCCGGTGCCCGCACCCGCCAGGACGGCGAGCGGGCCAGCGACCTGCGTGGCGACGGCGCGCTGATCGGGGTCCAGGGCCTCCAGCAGTTCCTCGGGGTTCATGGTCCCCATTGTTCCATCGCCCATGCTCAGTTGCGTCCCTCGCCGTCCAATCCGCTCGGCAGCTCCTCGCCGTACCACTCCCGCAGCAGTGCGTAGGCGATCGAGGCGCGACCGGGTGCGCTGATCTCCCCGTTATCCAGCGCGCGGGTCAGCTCGTCGCGGCTGTAGAAGCGCGCCCACTCTATCTCCACACCATCCGCCTGCGGGGTGGGGCGCGGCAAAGCGGTGCGAGCCCGGTAGCCCATCATCTGTGAACGCCCGAACGGCCACGGCTGCGTCGCGACGTAGGTAGGCGTCTCGATGTCGACGCCCACCTCCTCGGCGACCTCGCGGGCAACCGTGATGTCCGGGGATTCCCCGGCCTCGACGTAGCCGGCGATAATCGACACGAAGCCGGGCCGCCACAGGGCGTTGTGCGCCAGGAGGACGCGCCCATCATGATCCTCAACGAGGACGATGATCGCTGGGTCCTGGCGCGGATACTCAAGCCGATCGCATGCCTCGCATCGCGCGGCCCATCCACCGGACACCAGCTGCACCGGAGCCCCACAGCGCGGGCAGAAGCGGTAGTTGGCGTGCCAGCCCGCGAGCGCGAGCGCAGTCAGCGCGAGGGCCGCGTCGTCACCGTCAAGCTGCCACCCGACCGCGCGCAGATGCTCCCAGCGTCCCCAGGCCTCGTCCCGACTCACCTCGATCGCGACGACGGAGCGTCCCTGCGCGACACCGATGAACGAGGCCGTCCCTCCTTCAGCAGCACGCACGGCCTCGTCCCCACTCAGGCGCCGCAGGACAGGGGCTCCCGAGGGGGATGCCTCAACCTCGTCAAGGAGAACGAAGCCGGCACCGTCCACGAGAATGACATCGGCCTCACCGGCGCGCACCAGGGCGACGGGAGCCACGGATTCACGCAGCGCGACGGCCGCGTCGACGTGACCGCGGACGAGAGGTAGATCAAGACTCATAACTCCACGGTAACGCGGTGGGCTACCCTAGGCACTATGACAAATACTCCCCTGCGCGCCGATGGGCGCACCCCGTCCCAGCTCCGTCCCGTCTCCATGACCCGCGGTTGGTCGGGCACCGGTGAGGGTTCCGTCCTCATCGAGTTCGGCAACACCCGCGTCCTGTGTGTTGCGTCTTTCACCGAAGGCGTGCCGCGTTGGAAGCGCGACTCCGGCGAAGGCTGGGTCACCGGCGAGTACTCGATGCTTCCGCGTGCAACCGAGCAGCGCTCCTCCCGAGAGTCCGTCAAGGGCAAGGTGGGCGGCCGCACTCAGGAAATCTCGCGCCTCATCGGCCGCTCCCTGCGCGGCATCGTCGACGTCTCCGCACTCGGCGAGAACACCATCGTCTTGGACTGCGACGTTCTGCGGGCCGACGGCGGCACCCGCACTGCAGCGATCACGGGCGCTTACGTGGCCCTCGCCGACGCCGTGAGCTGGGCGAAGGAGCAGGGCATCCTCAAGCCCTCAGCCAAGGTCCTCACCGACTCGATCTCCGCGATCTCCGTGGGCGTCATCGACGGCACCCCCATGCTGGACCTGCCCTACGTCGAGGATGTGCGCGCCGAAACCGACATGAACGTCGTTCAGACGGGCAGCGGTCGCTTCATCGAGGTGCAGGGCACCGCCGAGCACGCTCCTTTCAACCGCGACGAGCTCAACGAGCTGCTGGACCTGGCAACCCTGGGTAACGCCCGGCTCGCAGAGGCGCAGAAGCTCGCGCTTGAGGCTCCCCTCATGGAGCGCGTCGAGGTGCGTCCGTGAGCGCGCGCCTGGTCTTCGCGACCTCCAACGCGCACAAGGTCAGCGAGCTCGAAGCCATCCTGGCCCCTGCATGGGAGGGCTTCGAGGCCGGCTGCGTGGCGCGCATGAGCGATTTCGACGTGGCTTCCCCGGTCGAGGACGGTGTGACCTTCGAGGAGAACTCCCTCATCAAGGCCCGCGCGCTGGCTCGCGCCACCGGTCTGGCTGCCATCGCCGACGACTCCGGTATCACGGTGGACGTTCTGGGCGGGGCGCCCGGTATCTTCTCCGCGCGCTGGGCCGGCTCCCACGGGGACGATGCGGCGAATCTGCGTCTGCTCATCGATCAGCTCTCCGACGTTCCCGACGCCCATCGCGGAGCGGCATTCGTGTCGGCCGCTGTCCTCGTCACCCCGGACGGTCGCGAGTTCGTCGAGCGCGGCGAGGTGCGCGGCACCCTAACGCGTTCCCCTCGCGGCGAGGGCGGGTTCGGCTACGACCCGATCTTCGTCCCCGAGGGCTTCGAGGTTACGACCGCTCAGATGAGTGCGGATCAAAAGAACGCGATCAGCCACCGCGGCATCGCTTTCCGAGCCCTCATACCCCACATCGTGGAATACCTGCGCGGCTGAGAAGCACCGCAGACACAAATGTGCCGGGCACCCGAGGGTGTCCGGCAGATTTGTGTTGCGCCCGCAGGCGCGCCATCAACGGGCGACGAGGTTACCGAAGATGGGGCGGTCCATCGAGAACTGCAGCGGGTTGCGCTGTTGGCGCCACCTGCGGTGATGGGTGAGGCGACGAAGGAGTGATGCGACGAAACGAGACATTGTGTGCTCCTCTTTGAGTACAGTGCGATGGATCTGTCACCGCGTCATACTGACATAGTGCGCCCCAAAGCCCGTTTTTTCCATCGATGTTTTCTTATTTTTCTATGAAGCGCATCTTACGGACTTTTCCTTGGTACAGCTTGGAAAATTCTTGACCAAAGAGGGTTACTTCTCTTAGTTAATCAGCAGGTGGATACGGTGAGGGGGGCAGGCCCACGGCCTGCCCCCTCACCACCCCAATTCAGCGAAGAGTCAGCGAGCGCGCGCCAGGCGCGCACGACGCGGCAGGTAGCGGCGCACATCGAAGAAGCGGACGACCTTCATGATGCGGCGCGCGAGGCGGTCGCGCACGCGCCAGATCATGGCACATCCGACGCCGATAAAGATGGCGTTCGTCAGGAAGGACGGCCACGCGCCGGTCGAGGCGCAGGCGATCGCCAGCAGGATACAGCTGGAGACGTTCAGCGAGTGGTAGCGCAGGGAGTCAGGAGCGAAGCGCTTGGAGGAGACCAGGTAGTAGGCGGCGATGGAGGCGGCGGCGCCCACCCAGCCGAGGATCGTGATTGCGAGAGAGAAGATCGTCATGACTCATATGATGCACCTTCCGCTAGTCAAGCACAATTGAATGGTTCTATAGTTATCTTACAGTTTCACTTAACGAAGGAGTTCGCGTGGATATCGACCCCCGCCGCCTGCCTTTCCTTCTGTCCGTCGCGCGTGAAGGCGGCATCGTTGCCGCCGCCGACATACTCATGGTCTCGCCCTCGGCAGTGTCCCAGCAGATCCAGAAACTTGAGGAGGAAGTCGGCCTCAAGCTCGTCGAGCGCACCACGTCCGGCGCGATTCTCACCCCGGCCGGCACGATCGTCGCCGAAGCCGGCGAGCGCATCAACGCCGATATCGAGGAAGCCCTCAAGGCGCTACGTCCCCTCACCGGCCAGGTGACGGGAACGGTCACCATTGGGGCGTTCCTGACGATTTGCCGCTCCACCCTCATCCCCGCACTCCCCGACCTCACGGACGCCCTGCCCGGCGTCGACCTGCGCATCGAGGAAACAGAAGAGACCCCGGGCATGGCCGCGCTGCGCACCGGCCACTACGACATCCTCGTCATCGAACGAGACGAGGACCCGGGCCTCGCCCCTCGCGGGTACACGGACGTCCCATTCCTCGACGAACCCTGGATGCTCGTCACCCCGGACTCCGCTCCCCCGATCGGCTCGATCGAAGACCTTGCGGACCTCACCTGGTTGCGCGTCAATCCAGGCACCAGCGGCGACCACGTCATGCGCCGTATCACGAAAGCATTTCCGGACACACGCTGGGCACCTCACCTCTACACGACTTACGAGGCCGCCCGCACCCTCGTACGCGCCCGCACGGGCTCGACGATCCTGCCGGCCATGGCGCTGGCCGGGGCCCACACGGAGGGCATGCGCATCACCCCGCTACCGTCGCTGGGCACTCGCAAGATCCTGCTGCGCCACAAGAACCACGGTTGGTCCGAGGCGTCAGGCCCCGCGCGCGTGGCCACATACTTGGCGGAGTGGAAGCGTCACAACGCCTCATACTCGACATCCGGCGACTGACCGAGGAACCACCTCGCCTCACCCATCGGTGGTGCGAGGGTCGGCTCAGAGGCTGACCTGCATCCCGGAGGTCGCGAAGTCGAGGGGACCCGACCAGGTCTGTCGCACTTCGGAGGCCACCCGATCGCGGGGCGTCCACGGCTGGATGTGGGTCGCGATCATGCGGGCTACTCCGGCTCGCGTGGCGACCTCACCCGCACGCACGCCGTCCATGTGCATGTCGGGCTCGGTCTCGTCGCTCGTGAAGCCGACCTCGCTGAGGAGCATGTCAACGCCGCGCGCCCCCTCGATGATCGTGTCGCACAGGTCGGTGTCCCCCGTGTAGAACAGCGACACCAGGCGCTCAGGATCATCCTCGGAGGGCCCCTCGATGCGCAGGCCAAATGCCTCGACCGGATGCAGGGCGCGGTAGGGGCGGATCGTCATGGGACCAACCTGGTAGGCCTCGCCCAGCTGCATGTGGGTGAAGACGAATTCAGCCTCGTATGCCTCGTTGTCCGGGGCGTCTTCGATCTGGCGCACGCGACGCATCGTCTCAGCGGGACCGTACAGGGGCAGCGCAGATGCGGCCGCCCCCGGGCCCCACTTGCGGTAGACCTGCAGGGAGATGATGTCGCCCATATGGTCCGCGTGACAATGGGACAGCACCAGGGCGTCGAGGTCACATGGGCACACGTGCGCCCACAGCGCGCCGAAGGAACCGGGACCCAAGTCGCACGCGAGCGAGAAGGTCCGCTCCTCCCCCGATCGAGGGTCCAGGCCTCGGGCCTGAACAAGGTAGGACGAGGCCGGTGACTCCGGGCCAGACATCGAACCGGTAGCGCCGATGACAGTCAACTTCACGCGATACCACCGCCGGTGTTCACGCGGGCAACGGAGCCCACCTCGGGGCCAAGGAAACGGCGAGCCAGGCGCGGGAACAAGTCGGAAGCGCCCGTGGCCAGGAACTGGTGCTGCGGCCCTTCACCCGCGGGCCACGGGTCGTGAAGGAGCCCGCGGTCCACGAGCTCGTTATAGGTAACGTTCGCGGTCGCCTCCGAGGAGGTCACGAGCGTGACTCGCTCGCCCATAATGCGGCCGATAACACCGGTGAGCAGCGGGTAGTGCGTACACCCCAGGATGAGCGTGTCCACACCCGCTTCCTTCAGCGGCGTCAGATACTCGCGCGCCACGGCCTCAATCTCCTCGCCCGTGGTCACCCCGGCCTCGACGAAGTCAACGAAAGCGGGGCAGGCCTGCTGGCTGACCGTCAGCCCGGGGACGGCTGCGAGCGCGCGCAGGTACGCCTCGGATTGGATAGTGGCCTTCGTACCGATGACGCCCACATGGTGGTTACGCGTGGCGATAACGCTCTGGCGTGCCGCCGGGGTAATGACCTCGACGACGGGGATCCCGGCATCGATCCAGTAGCGTTCCCGAGCATCCGCAAGCGCGGCGGCCGTCGCCGTGTTGCAGGCGATGACGAGCGCCTTCACTCCGCGCGATGCCAGCTCGTCGAGGGCGGAGAGCGTCAGCGAGCGAACCTGCGCGATCGCGCGCGGGCCGTAAGGCGTGTGCTCGGTGTCGCCCAGGTAGATGATCTCTTCGTCGGGCAGCTTGTCGATGACTGCGCGAGCCACCGTCAGCCCACCTAGGCCCGAGTCGAAAATCCCGATCGGGGCGTTGTTCATGTATCGACCTTATGCGTTACTGGGAACTATTGACGGCTTCTAGGAGTGAGTCCTGCCACCATGTGATGAGCATATAGATGGCTGCGACGGTTTGCGAGCGCTCCCCCGTCGGCTCACTGAGCGCCAATTCTTCGATGCGCCGAGCGTCGTGTGAATCCGATAGGTCCAGCTCACCGGCTAAGCCGAGCCTAATGTCATTGAGCGCACCCAGCCAGGACCACACGGCCTCGGGCTGGATCCTCAGGGTGTCGCTCTCACCGTGGACGATGTGGTCAAGATCTCCGACGATGGCACGCAAACGGACGGACTTATCGGTGCGCAGAGAATCCTCGGTGAGGGCGCGCAGGCGGCCAGCATCTTCGTCATCCTCGCTCATCGAGGGCAGCAGCATACGCAGAGTGCGTTCGCGGGGTTCGTCTCGGCGCTGCTCGGTCTCGGTGGCGGCATTCACCATGGACGAGGTCGCGGCGTACTCACCGGGATCATCCAAGACAACGAGAACCTCCGTGGCCAACTGGCGCAGGAGGAGCGCCTCGCCGTCGCTCATCGACGAGGCGTAGACACCGTCTCGAAGAGCGAACCCTTCCATATCCTCAGTCCCGGTCCTCTTCGATGGTGGCGCGCAGACCGTAGGAGTGCATAGCCATGACGTCCGCCTCGATGCGTTCGCGCACGCCCGTGGAAACGGTGGCGCGCCCGCGCGTATGAACGGCCATCATGAGTTCCTCAGCGCGGGCGTTGGAATAGCCGAAATACTGGCGAAACACAGCGCTCACGTAGCTCATGAGGTTGACAGGATCGTCCCACACGACGGCACGCCAACGCGGCACCGCGGTGGGTGCCTCGTGCGTGCGGGACGCGGGTTGGAACATCGTTGTCATACGTCAACACTAAGACGTATTTGGGTATCAGGGAAGGAAATTCGCACCCCGGTGACACGCTTCTCAGGGTAGGCTCACAGTATGCCTGCATCGACATCTACTTCATTGCTGACTGATATGTACGAGCTCACGATGCTCGACGCCGCCCTGAAGGATGGCACCGCGCATCGTCGCTGCACGTTTGAGCTGTTTGGGCGCCGCCTGCCCGCCACACGACGCTTCGGCGTTGTCGCCGGCACCGGTCGCATTCTCGAGGCCCTGGAACGCTTCGAGTTCGACGCTGAGCAGATCGATTGGTTGCGCGACCAGGGGATCCTCTCCGAGGAGGCCGCCCAGTTCCTCGCCTCGTGGCGTTTCACGGGCGACATCTGGGGCTACGCCGAGGGCGAGTGCTACTTCCCCGGCTCTCCCCTGCTGACGGTTGAGGGTACATTCGCGGACTGCACGCTCCTGGAGACGCTGCTCCTGTCGATCCTCAACCACGATTGCGCGGTGGCTTCCGCCGCCTCGCGTATGACGATCGCCGCCCACGGCCGCCCCTGCATGGACATGGGTGCTCGCCGTGCCCACGAGCGCGCAGCGGTCTCCGCCGCCCGCGCCGCCATCATCGGCGGTTTCCAGGGCACCTCCGACCTCGAGGCAGCCAAGCGCTACGGGATCCGCTGCATCGGTACGGCCGCCCACGCGTTCACGCTCCTGCACGACAGCGAACGCGACGCCTTCGACTCTCAGGTCGCCAAGCTGGGCGCAGGCACGACCCTGCTTGTGGACACCTACGACATCAGGCAGGGCGTCATCAACGCCGTCGAGGCCGCGCGCGCTGCCGGCGGCGAGCTGGGCGCGGTGCGCCTGGACTCCGGCGACCTCGTCGCTGAAGCGTTCAAGGTGCGCGGCCAGCTCGACGCGATGGGCGCGACCACCACGAAGATCACGGTGACTTCCGACCTGGACGAGTACGCCATCGCCGCCCTGGGCGCGGCCCCCGTGGACTCCTACGGCGTGGGCACCAAGCTCGTGACGGGCTCGGGCGTCCCGACGGCCGCCCTGGTCTACAAGGTTGTCCAGCGCGAGGATAGCAACGGCCAGATCGTTTCCGTGGCCAAGAAGGCCGAGTCGAAGTCCACGGTCGGCGGACGCAAGGTTGCCGGCCGCGTCATGGGCGAGGACGGCTACGCAACCGAGGAACTCCTGCTCGTTGGCATGTCCTTCGAGGAGGGCCAGGCTCTGCTGGCCGAGCGCGGCGCCCGCCCGCTGCAGGTCCAGCTGGTCCGCGGCGGCAAGATCGACGCCGAAGCCTGGGGCCCCGAGGCACTGTCCCGCGCCCAGGAGCACCACCTGCGCGCCCGCAACGAGCTGCCCTACCAGGCGTGGCGCCTGTCCGAGGGCGAGGTCGCAATCCCCACGCGCTACGAGCAGGTCGACTGACCCTCACCTCTCACTGAACGAAGCCCCGGCCTCGTCCTTCTCTCGGAGGAGAATGAGGCCGGGGCTCGTTATGCATCAGGGCGCGGACAGTGCTGCGGGAGTGCGCGTCAGTGGCGGCCGACAAACCACTCGCGCAGCAGGGCGATGCGGGCCTCGATCTGCTCGGTCGTGGCCTGGGCAACCTCGGGGCCGCCGCAGCGCGAACGCAGGCGCGAGTGAATGGTCGCGTGGGTCTCGCCGGAGCGGCGTGACCACGTGGAGACCAGGTGCTGAAGCTCCTTGCGCTTGGCGGCACGCAGCTTGTGGGCGGGGATGCCGGCATTCTCTTCGCGCATCTTCTGCGCGGCGCGGGTCTTCTTCTGCGCGGCAACCTGGTCAGCCTGGCGAGCGCGCAGCAGGGTCGTCACCTGGTCGGCGTCCAGCAGGCCCGGAATACCCAGGTATTCCTGCTCTTCCTCGGAGCCTACTTCGGCGCCGGCACCCCATGCAGCACCGTCGAAGAGGACCCCGTCGAACTCGGCGTCCGCGCCCAGGACCTCGAACTGGGAGAGCAGGTCGGAGGAAGCTTTCTCCTCGCGGTTCGCGGCCGCGACAAGCGCGTCCTCAGGATTCCACATGTCGTCTTCGCTGGCCTCGTCGCGCTTGGGGCGATCCAGCGCATGGTCGCGCTCAACCTCCATGCCGCCGGCGAGCGTCAGCAGGGGCACAACGGAAGGGATGAAGACGGTGGCCGTCTCGCCGCGACGACGGGCTCGTACGTAGCGGCCGATAGCCTGAGCGAAGAACAGCGGCGTGGAGGCGTTGGTCGCGTAGACGCCGACCGCGAGGCGGGGCACGTCAACGCCCTCGGACACCATGCGCACGGCGACCATCCACTTGTCGGTGGAGTCGGCGAACTCGGAGATGCGGTCGGAGGCATCCGCGTCGTCGGACAGGACGATCGTGGGGGCCTTGCCGGTGATCAGGCGCAGGTGGCGGGCGTAGGCGCGTGCGTGCTCCTGGTTGGAGGCGATGACAAGGCCGCCCGCGTCGGGCACGGCGCGGCGCACCTCTTCGAGGCGCATATCGGCGGCGCGCAGGACGGCGGGAATCCACTCGCCCTTGGGATCCAGCGCGGTGCGCCAGGCCTGCTTCATCATGTCCTTGGTGAGAGGCTCACCCAGGCGGGCGCTCACCTCGTCGCCCGCGCTGGTGCGCCAGGCCATCTGCCCCGAGTAGGACATGAACAGGACGGGACGAACGACGCCATCCTTGAGGGCGTCGCCGTAGCCGTAGGTGTAGTCGGCGCGCGAGCGTCGGATGCCCTCCTCGTCCTCCTCGTAGGTGACGAAGGGAATCGGAGAGGTATCGGAGCGGAAGGGCGTACCCGTCAGTGCCAGGCGTCGCGTCGCGTCCGTGAAGGCCTCGCGCACGCCATCGCCCCACGACAGGGAGTCGCCGGCGTGGTGGATTTCGTCGAGGATGACGAGGGTACGGTAGGCACGGGTGCGCGCCGCGTGAACGGCCGGGTTGGAGCCAATCTGCGCGTAGGTGACAGCCACGCCATCAAAGTGCGAGCCGGCCACGCCCTGCGAGTTCGTAAAATCGGGGTCGATGTGGATGCCGAAGCGCGCGGCGCTCGAGGCCCACTGTCCCTTGAGGTGCTCGGTGGGGCACACGACGGTGAGCTTGTCGACGATGCCGCGGGCGATCAGCTCGGTCGCAAGCGTCAGGGCGAATGTCGTCTTACCTGCGCCCGGCGTTGCGACAGCCAGGAAGTCACGCGGGGACGTCGCCATGTAGCGATCCAGGGCAGCAGCCTGCCAGGCGCGCAGCCTGCCAACGGGTGCGCGCCGGGTCGTCTCGCTCACTTGTCGGAGCCCTTTCCGCCGTCGGAGAAGGGCCAGTTACGCCCGTTCTTTCCCATTGAGTCACGCAGCTCCTTACAGGTGGGACACACCGGGTACTGCGAGGCGTCGCGGGTGGGAATCCACACCTTGCCGCACAGGGCAACGACGGGCTGCCCCGTCACCATGGACGAGTTCGCCTTGTCCTTGCGCACGAAGTGGGCGAAGCGGTCGCCGTCCCCGCCGGTGCGCTCCTTGCGGGTCTCAGTACGCTCCAGCAGGCCGGTCGAGGACGCGGTGGAGGGACCGGAGGGCGCGGAGGGACCGGTGGGTTCGTCGAGGGCATTACGCATGGGGTCCATTGTACGTGCCGAGGTGTGCTTCCAACGGGTGGCACGCGTGCGCCGGGAGCGAAGAAGCGACGCTCACAATAAGGCCCCGGCCTCGCATTGACGAGGCCGGGGCGAAGTCGGGTGGGGAACCTATCTCACAGGTGTTCCTTCTCCCAGACCTCCCTGTAGAAGTCTGCGAGCTCGAGCTTGGAGGCGGCGGCCTCGTCGAGGAGCACGGTGACGTCGGGGTGGTGCTGGAGGATGGACGCGGGCCAGCGCTGGGTGACGCCACCCTCGATCATGGCCTTGACCGCGTCGGCCTTGCCTTCACCCGTGGCGATGAAGATGTGGGCGCGCGAGTCCATGATCGTGCCCAGGCCCTGCGTCACGCAGTGCGTGGGGACCTGGTCGATGTCGCCATCGAAGAAGCGGGCGTTGTCGCGGCGGGTCTGCTCGGTCAGGACGCCCACGTGGGTGCGCGACGCAAGGGTGCCGCCGGGCTCATTGAAGCCGATGTGGCCATCAGAGCCGATGCCGAGGACCTGAATGTCGATGCCGCCGTCGGCCTTGATGGCCTCGTCGTAGGCGGCAGCGCCGGCCTCAAGGTCATCGCACCAGCCGTCGGGTCCGTGTGCCGCACCCTCGGGCATGTCGACGAGGTCGACGAGGTTGCGGTGGATGAAGTTCGCGTAGCCCTCGTAGTGGTCGCGGGGCAGGCCCACATACTCGTCGAGGTTGTAGGAACGAACCTGGGCAAAGGAGATCTGACCGGCCTCGTAGCGGCGCACGAGCTCTGCGTAGAGCTTGAGCGGCGAGGAGCCGGTGGCCAGGCCGAGCACGAAGTTCGGCTTGGCGCGGTACACCTCGAGGATGCGGTCCGCTGCGAGGGATGCGATCTGATCTTCGTCGTTGAAAATTCCAATTCTCATGTGTTTAACCTTACACGGCTGACGTCGATTTGTCAGACGAATCGACGAAGATTTTTGGGAAACGTGTGAGCTGGGTTATCCGTGCAGGGCAGCGACGATTCGCTCGACCTCCGCCTGATCGGTTCCTGAGGTTCCGGGGGCGCGCATGTGGACCTCGCGTGCTCCCGAGGCAGCCACGACCTCGGCGACGTTATGAGCGCGCAGGCCACCCGACACCAGGATGATGATGTCGTCTCCCCCGCGCTCGACGAGACGGGCGAGGGCGTCCGGCTGCGCGACGGCCGGATCTCCACCCGTCGTCAGCACACGGTCGTAACCGAGTTCCATGAGAACGTCGAGACCGCGATCCTGATCCGCAACCTGGTCGAATCCACGGTGGAAGGTCAGCGGCGCGTCCTCGGCTGTGTCCCGCAGGCGCGCGGCCGCGTTCACGTCGATCTGCCCGTCGCGGGTAATGACGCCAACGACGAAGCCGAGGCGCACGTCCGATCCACGACCGATCGACGAGAGGGTCATGATATCGGAGGCGATGCGATCGACCTCTTCGCGCGTATGCACGAAGTCCCCGGGGCGCGGGCGCACGAGCACCTGAACGCCACCAGCGGGCGCCACCTCAAGGGCGGCGGCCACCTCGTCGAATGCGGGGGTCAGGCCGCCGCACGATAGGTCGGTGCAGATCTCGATGCGATCCGCTCCCCCGTCGCGCGCGCGGCGCACGCCCACGGCATCTTCCACGCAAATCTCTACAGTCGTCACGGCTGCCACCTCTCGTAGCACGTCGAGCCGCCCACGCGGGCAGCGAGGATCGCGGCGCCCCAGCGACCACCCGCACCCCCGAGGGATGCGCGGACGATCTCGGGAGCGTCACGGAATGTCAGCATCGAAGCGAATTCCTCGCGCAGCGGCGCCAGCAGGTTCTCGCCCGCGTGCGACAGGCCGCCGCCGATGATGATGCGCTCAACGTCGACGGTGAGCGTCATGTGGGTGAGAGATAGCGCGAGTGCACGAACCGCGGTGTCCCATACCTCGGTCGCGACCGGGTCGGTACCGATGCCGGCCTCGACGGCCTTCGCACCGATGTCCTCTCCGGTCGCCTGCTCGTAGCGTCGGGCGATGCCCTTCGCCGAGGCGTAGACCTCCAGGCACCCACGCGACCCACAACGGCAGGACTCACCACCGGGGAAAACGGGCGCGTGCCCGACTTCACCGGCGCTAAACGTCGCACCACTCCACAGGTTGTCACCGAGCATGAGGGCCACAGAGATGCCGGTACCGATGGGCATCATGAGGAAGGAGGAAGCCCCTCGGCCCGCGCCGAGGAGTCCCTCAGCCAGGCCGGCGGCGCGCCCGTCGTGCATGAGTGCGGCGGGTACGCCCGTGGCGTCCTCGACCGCGCGGGCCAGCTGGACGCCGCGCAGCTCGAGGTTCGCCGCGTACACGACGGTCCCGCTTTCCTCATCGACGAGGCCGGGGCAGATCAGGCCGAAACCGACCAGTCCCGGATAGTCGCTCGCGAGTCGCGCGCCGATTCGTCCCACCTGAGTGGCCACGGCCTCGCGGTCCGTCGGCTCGTTTCCCTGAGTGAGGATCGCGCCCGCCTCATCGACGATCATCCACTTGATGGATGTGCCTCCGATGTCGATGCCCGCAAATACCGGGCCCTCGGAATCCTTGACGGCGCTCATGGTACGACGACCTGAGCATGCAGATCGGGATCTGCCATATCCGGATCGAAGGGGAACATCGGGCGCTCAATCTTGTGGTGACCGAGGCGGATGAGGTCCTGATCGACTCCACCGGGGGTCAGCGCCATGAGCCAGCCCTTCTGGGTCTCGTACAGGTCGGGCTCCAGGTAACCGATCTTGACGACGACGACGTCGGCGGTGGTGATATCCACGCCGAGCAGCTCGAACTGGCTGTACATCGTGTACTGATTGCGGTTCGTGGTGATGATGAAGCGCAGGCCGCCCGTGCGCAGCAGCGCGGTGTGGCCGCCCATCGGGTCGTCGGCGAGGGCCTCGACCGTGGCGTGGACGTTCAGCGGGCCAGGCTCGCGGGTGTCAATGTGTCCACCGACCTCGAGGTCGACCTCGGCGCCGACACCAGCCTCCCACGCAACGGCGGCCGCGGCGGGATCGATGATCGAGGCGTAGATGACGTCGAGCGTCGCCTCCTGGACGGGCTTCCACGCGAGCAGGGCCGCGAGCGCGACCGTCACGTCGTCGGCGCCGCCGGCACCCGGGTTGTCGCCGGAGTCGGAGATGAAGAAGGGCTTGGGGCCCTCCTCGGCGGCTGCCAGGCACTCTTCCATGGAGGCAACGGGGGCCACAAACTCGAAGCGGTCGTGCACGTCCCAGAAGTACTGGCCGATGCGCTCGGCCTGTTCCTTGACGAGCTCCGCGTCGTCACCCGTGACGACGACAGCGCCCTTGCAGCGCGGCTGGTCGGCCCACGCGAAGCCGATCCAGATCGCGGCGTCCAGGATGCCGTCCATCGCTTCGATGGGGTCGATCATCTTGTAGAGGGATTTGGCGGGTTCGATGCGGGTCGAGGTCTTCTCGCCCGGGAGCAGGACGGGGACGTGGACGAGGGCCTTGACGGGCTTGGGCTGGCCGTTGAGGAGGCGCATGCCCAGGTTGTAGGCGGCGCGACGGCGCGACTCGAGAGCGTCCTCGTGGGGTGCGAGGCGGTAGCAGGTGAGGATGTCGCAGCCGTCGAAGAGGTCCTGGGAGACGTTTCCGTGCAGGTCCATCGAGGCGCTGACCATGGGATCGGGGCCGATGACGCCGCGGATGGCGTTGATGAGGTCGCCCTCGGCGTCGTCCATGCCCTGGACGCTCATGGCGCCGTGGATGTCGAAGAAGAGGCCGTCGAGGGGGCCGGCGGCCGCGAGGCCCTCAAGGATCTCAGCCTTCCAGGCGTCGTAGGCGCCACGCTCGACGACACCGCCGGGCAGGGCGCGCGAGTGCAGGACGGGGATCCACTCGATCTGGGTGGCCCAGTCCTCGTCGCGCCAGTAGAAGCGGTCCATCAGTTCCTCGCCGCGGGTGACGATGAAGTCGTCGGCGGTCGAGATGTAGGGGGTGAACGTCGAGGATTCGATGTGGATGCCGGCAACCGCGATGCGGGGCTTGGTCATGAGCGATTCTCCTTTGAGATCTTCGAGGGGGTAAGTGTCGAGAGTCCCCAGAGCGCCGCTTCGCGCCCTGATCGAGACGATTCGATCACGAGGTGTTCCATGATCGAGGGGAGGCAGGATTGGTGGAGTGCGGCGCGCACTCCGGCGGTGAAGGCGTCGACGGCGGAGAGTGCTCCACCGACGATGACTCCCTGGGGTGCCAGGAAGGAGACGAGGTGGGCGACGCAGTGGCCCAGGAGGGTGCCCGCCTGGCGTATGGCCGTCGCAACTTCGGGGATACCGTCGCGTGCTGCGGCCAGAAGCTGTGCGTTGTTCTCATAGACGAGGCCTGCTGCGGCCAGGTCTGCTCGGATCGAGTCGGCGGACGCGATCGTTTCGAGGCATCCGACGTTGCCGCACTTGCAGGGGCGGCCCGCGGCGGCCTCGACGGGGATGTGCGAGATATCCCCGGCCAGTCCGCCCTGCCCCACCTGCGGCACGCCATCGACGAGGTAGGCGCCGCCGATGGCGGAGCCAGCCTTGACATAGATAAGCGTATCGATGGGGGTCACACCCTGAAGTCGACGGCGGTAGACGGATTCGCCGATGGCTCCCGCGCGCGCGTCGTTCTCAATGAGGGCGGGCAGGCCGCACTGCTCGGTGACGGCCTCGGCGACATTGATGCCGTCCCACCCGGGCATACGGGCGGGGCGGATCACGCGAGAGCGCTCCGCGTCCACGGGACCGGGGACCGCCAGGGCAATGCCACCGACCCGCACGCCGGCAGATTCTTCCTGGCGGGACACCTCGTCTATGACAGCGTCGAGCACCGCCTGGGGGCCTTCCGCAATGTCGATAAGGAGGCTCGATGCCTGCCCGACTCCGCGGGTGGGGTCCGTCAGGGCAATGAGGCCGTGGTGGGCTCCCAGCTCGACGAGGGCGAGTGCTCCGGCGCCGTCGGAGGTGACAAGGCGGCGTGCGCGCCGCCCACCCGTGGAAACAGAGTGCTCCGCTTCCGCGATGACCCCGGCTTCGACGAGGCGAGACACAGCGGCCGACACCGTTGATGGTGCGAGGCCCGTTTGCTTGACAATCGCGGGCCTGGTGTCCGCTTGACCGGACCCAATCAGCGTAAGGACGGTCTCGTCGACATCGTGCGTGGCCATGACACCTCCTCTAAGTACGCATGCAGTAACTACAACGTTACACTGCGCTCATCGTTGAGAACATGATTCATTATGCCCCACCGAAGAAAGTCTGACACTTCTTTCGTCGAAATATCTTGTTATTTTTTCGTAACATTCCACATTTTGCCCAAAGTGGCAACATTCGCCGACAAACTGTCATATGATGAACGTCATCTGACAGGGTTGTCATCCGTCAGTGTCCCCGATCAACGTTGATTTGGAGCAGTCATGAACCTTAGAAAGAAGCGGTGGATGGTCACCGGCGCGGCCCTCGCAATGGTCGCCTCCCTGGGCCTGTCCGCCTGTGGTGGTAGCAGCAGTAGCGGCGGCGGCCAGGCAGCCAACTCGGAAACCGGAAAGAACGAGGTCACGATGGCCTCGCGTACCCCCAACTGGATCTTCCCGATCTCCGCAAAGGGCTACACACAGGGCGAAAACGGCCAGTTCATCCAGGCGATGTACCGCCCGCTCTTCGCCTACAAGTCCACCTCTGAAACCCCCTACAAGATCAACCTCCCCAAGTCCCTGGGCACCGTTCCCGAGGTCTCTGAGGACGGCCTGACCTACACCATCAAGCTGCGCGACGACGCCAAGTGGTCCGACGGCACGCCCGTCACCACCCGCGACATCGAGTTCTGGTGGAACCTCGTCACCAACAACAAGGACGAATGGGCCTCGTACAAGAAGGGCTTCTTCCCCGACGGTGCCGATCTGAAGATCATCGACGAGCACACGTTCTCGATCACCACCGAGACCAAGTTCGCCCCCGCCTGGTTCATTGACAACCAGATCAACAAGGTCGCTCTACTCCCCCAGCACGCCTGGGACAAGACCAGCGCCGACGAGGCCGTCTCCGACCTCGACCGCACCCCCGAGGGCGCCCAGAAGGTCTTCGCCTACCTGCAGGGCGAGGCCAAGAACCTGTCCTCCTACGCCACCAACCCGCTGTGGCAGACGGTGAACGGCCCCTGGAAGCTCGCGGAGTTCACCCCCGACCAGGGCCTCAAGCTCGTCCCCAACGAGAACTACTGGGGCGAGGACAAGCCCAAGATCGACGCGCTGATCTACAAGGCGTTCACAGGTGACGACGCTGAGTTCAACTCCGTGCGTTCGGGCGCCATCGACTTCGGCTACATTCCGGCCGCGCAGTACAACCAGCGCAAGGCCGTCGAGGACAAGGGCTACAACGTCTTCCTGTGGCCCGGCAACTCCATCACCTACCTGGCCCTGAACTTCCACGAGAAGGCCCCCGGCTCGAAGTTCATCAACCAGAAGTACATCCGCCAGGCGATGCAGCAGCTGATCGACCAGCCGACCCTGTCTGAGAAGATCTGGTCCGGCACCGCCTCCCCGACCTGTGGCCCCGTCCCGATGCCCGCTGAGAAGACCGGCACCACCGAGGGCTGCGTCTACAAGTTCGATCCGGATGCCGCCAAGAAGCTCCTCGAGGACCACGGCTGGAAGGTCGTGCCCGACGGTGAAACCACCTGCGAGAACCCCGGCACCGGCGCCAACCAGTGTGGCGAGGGTATCAACGCCGGCGACAAGCTGAACTTCAAGCTCATCTCCCAGTCGGGCTTCGTCTCCACGCACCAGATGTTCGAGGAGATCATCTCCCAGTTCGGCAAGCTCGGCATCAAGATCGACATGAACGAGGTCCCCGACTCGGTCGGCGCCTCGCAGGCATGTGACGACGAGACCCCCTGCACCTGGGACATGTCCTTCTTCGGATCCCAGACCTCGTGGGGCTTCCCGATCTACGCGTCCGGCGAGCGCCTCTTCGCCTCTGACGCTCCCGTCAACCTCGGCCAGTACAAGAACCCCGAGGCTGACAAGCTCATCGAAGAGTCGACCCGCTCCTCCGAGCCCAACGCTCTCCAGGCATACAACGACTACCTCGCGGAGGACCTCCCCGTTCTGTGGATGCCCAACCCGTACTACCAGATCACCGCGGTGAAGAAGACGCTCGACCTGGGCGAACTCGACGCCACCGGCGACACCTGGCCCGAGGATTGGTCGTGGTCGACCGAAGGTAAGTAAACCTTCGCCTTGACGCCTCACGGGGCAGGCGCCCGCACCCGCACATGCGGGCGCCTGCCCCCTTACTGTGGAGTTCGCAATGATCCAATTCATCCTCAAACGCCTCGGCCAGGCAGTCATCGTTGTCTTCCTGGTCACCATCATCACCTTCATCCTCCTCCAATCTCAGCCGGGCGGTGCAGCCCGAGCAGCACTCGGTAAGGATGCGACCCAAGAACAGCTCGCGGCCTTCGACCACGAGAACGGATACGACCGGCCCATCCCCGAGCAGTACGTCAACTACCTGAACAAAATTGCGCACGGCGACTTCGGCTACTCCTACCAGCACAACCAGTCCGTCAACGACCTGCTGGCTGCCCGCCTGCCGCGCACCATCTTCCTGTCTCTCCTGTCCACCATCCTGGCTCTCATCGTCGCGATCCCCCTGGGCGTGTGGCAGGCCGTCAAAAGAAATAAAGCCCCCGATTACATCGTGACGATTGCGTGTCTGTTGGCTTACTCGACGCCGATCTTCTTCGCGGGCCTGCTCCTCATCGTCCTCTTCTCCCAGGTGTGGCCGATCCTGCCCAACGACGCACCGCAGGGCGAGGCCCTGTCGGTCATGTGGGAACAGTGGGATCACTTGGTCCTGCCCGTGTGCGCGCTGTCGATTGGCACGATCGCCGCCTACGCACGCTACGTGCGCTCCTCGATGGTGGATAACCTCAACGAGCAGTACGTGCGTACCGCTCGCGCGAAGGGCCTGTCGGAGTTCCGCGTCGTCTTCGTTCACACGCTGCGCAACGCCATGTTCCCCGTCATTACGATGATTGGTCTGTACATCCCCGCGATGTTCTGTGGCGCCCTGGTCATCGAGACGCTCTTTAACTTCAACGGCATGGGCTACATGTACTACCAGGCGACCGGTAGGCGCGACTACCCGATTCTCCTCGGCGTCGCCCTGATCGTCTCCTTCGCGACCGTCATCGGCGCGCTCCTGGCAGACTTCCTCTACGCCCTTGCTGATCCCCGTATCCGACTGGCAGGACGTGCCAAATGACCACTGCAACCGCACCTATCGCAGCGCCGGCCAAGGCGCGCACCGCCCGCAAGTCAACGAAGCTGCAGGGCCTGCAGGTCTTCATGGAGAACAAGCTCGCCGTCTTCGGCGTGTGCCTGATCCTCATCCTGATGGCCTTCTCGTTCATCGGCCCGATGTTCTACGTGACCGACCAGATCCACACGGACCTGTCGAACTCGGCCCTACCGCCCTCCGCCGAGCACCCGCTCGGCACCGACATGGTCGGTTACGACCAGCTCGGACGCCTCATGAAGGGCGGCCAGACCTCGATCATCGTCGGCCTGTTCGCCGGCATCTTCGCCACTACGATCGGCACGCTGTACGGCGCGATCGCCGGCTTCGTGGGCAGCTGGGTCGACGCGATCATGATGCGCATCGTTGACGCGCTCATGTCCGTGCCCGTCCTCTTCCTCTTCATGCTGATCGCCACGATGATCCCGCCTACCGTCCCGGTCCTCATCATCATCATGTCGGCCCTGTCCTGGCTGGGAACATCCCGATTGATTCGAGGCGAGGCCCTGTCCCTGCGCACGCGCGAGTACGTCGTCGCGATGCGCGGCATGGGCGGCTCGATGCCTCGAGCAATCCGGACACACATCGTCCGAAACACGATCGGCACCGTCATCGTCAACGCGACCTTCCAGGTCGCAGACGCCGTCCTCTACGTCGCCTACCTGTCGTTCCTCGGCCTGGGCGCGCAGCCTCCCGCCACCGACTGGGGAGCCATGCTCTCCAACAGCCAGTCGCACGTCTACTCGGGCAACTGGTGGCTGCTCTACCCGCCGGGCGTCCTCATCATCCTCCTGGTCCTGTCGTTCAACTTCATCGGCGACGGTCTACGTGACGCCTTCGAAGTTCGACTGCGCAAGAGGTGAGTACTGAACTATGAATACTCCACTCCTTCAGATCAAAGATCTGCACACCGATATTGAGATCCGCAACGGCGTGGTTCGCGCCCTCTCGGGTGTCGACCTGCACGTGAACCCGGGCGAGACCCTGGGCATCGTGGGCGAGTCCGGATCGGGCAAGACCATGACGGCCCTGTCCCTCATGGGTCTGCTCCCCCAGGGCGGCAAGGTCTCCTCCGGCTCGATCATCCTCGACGGCCAGGACCTCACCCAGCTACCCCTCAAGGAGAAGCGCAAGCTGCGCGGCACGAAGGTCGGCATGATCTTCCAGGATCCGCTCACCTCTCTGAACCCGACCATGAAGATCGGTCTTCAGGTGTGCGAGCCGCTGCGCGTGCACGAGAAGCTCTCGAAGCGGGAAGCGCTCGCACGCGCCGTCGAGATCCTCAAGCGCGTCGGCATGCCTCGTCCCGAGGTCGTCATCAATAACTACCCGCACCAGCTCTCGGGCGGCATGCGCCAGCGCGTCATGATCGCCATGGCCCTCGTGTGCAAGCCGCGCATCCTCATCGCGGACGAGCCGACGACGGCCCTGGACGTGACGACGCAGATGCAAATCCTCGACCTCATCGACGAGCTGCGCGACGAGTACAAGATGGGCGTCATCCTCATCACCCACGACCTGGGTGTTGTGGCCGGTCACACCGACCGTGTCGCCGTCATGTACGCCGGCCGTATCGTCGAGACCGCGCCGACGAAGACGCTGTTCACCGAGCCGAAGCACCGCTACACGAGCTCGCTCATGGCGGCCCTGCCCGAGCGCGCCCTCGCGGCCGGCACCAAGCTCTTCTCCATCCCCGGCGCTCCCCCGTCGCTGACCAACCTGCCGGTGGGCTGCCGCTTCGCGGCACGCTGCCTGTGGGCCACCGACGAGTGCCGCGCCGGCTACCCGGACCTGAGCGGGGATGAGACCCACACCTTCTCCTGCTTCCACCCGGTGCAGGAGGGCGACGAGTCCCCCGCGGTTCTCCAGGGCAAGCTGGATTCCACCAAGGCCGAAGAAACGGCCTCGGTTGTCCCGCAGATCTCTCACGAGGTCCTGCTCGACGTCAAGGAGGCCTCACGCGAGTACGAGTCGGCAGGCTCCGGCTTCTTCAAGCGCGAGAAGGGCGTCGTTTCCGCCGTCGACCGCGTGTCCATCACGGTCAAGAAGGGCGAGACCTACGGCCTCGTCGGCGAGTCCGGCTGCGGTAAGTCCACCGTGGGTCGCCTTATCGCCGGCCTCGAGCCCCCGTCGGGCGGTGCCATCGAACTCGATGGACGCGACCTGGCTACGCTCAAGGGACGCGACGCTGTGCGCATCCACCGCGACGTGCAGATGATGTTCCAGGACTCCTACGCGGCAATGGACCCGCGCATGCGCATCGACCAGATCCTGGCCGAGCCCATGAGCATCCAGAAGACCGGCAACGCTCGCCAGATCGCCGAGCGCATCATGGAGATCCTCGAGCAGGTCGGCCTCACCGAGGAGATCCTTGACCGCTACCCGCACGAGTTCTCCGGCGGACAGCTCCAGCGCATCGGCTTCGCTCGCTCGCTGACCCTGGCTCCCGACCTGATCGTGGCCGACGAGCCCGTCTCGGCGCTTGACGTCTCCGTCCAGGCGCAGGTCCTCAACCTCATGAAGGACCTGCAGCAGGAGCTGGGCCTGTCCTACCTGTTCATCAGCCACGACCTGGCGGTCGTTCAGTACATGGCCGATCGCATCGGCGTCATGTACCTGGGCCGCATCGTCGAGGAGGGCCCCGCGCACGAGGTCGTCAAGAACCCGAAGCACCCCTACACGAAGGCGCTCATCGACTCGATCCCCGTGCCGGACCCCGAGTTCAAGCACGACGAGAGTGCCATCAAGCTCACCGGCGAGCCGCCGAGCGCCGTCAACCCACCCGAGGGTTGCCGCTTCCGCCCGCGCTGCCCGTTCGCTGGCGAGGAGTGCAAGGTGCAGCCCATGCTCACGGATGAGACGCACCGCGTGGCGTGCCACCACCCGCTCTTGACGCTGAGCGTCAAGGAAGAGGTGAACGCCTAACACACACGTTCATGCGAACTCCATGCGTTGCCCCCGGCCCGCTGACGCGAGCCGGGGGCAACGTTATGTGCGACAGCCACACCGTCGGGCCGTTATGCGCATCTGAAGGGCGCAGGGCTGTTTCGCCCTCCTAGTGCCCATCGCGGCTCGCTCCCAGGCATCGTCGAGGCCGCCGCCGTTGGGCTGGTGTGCTCGCGGGTCTGGCCGACCGTGCCCCTACCCCGTTCCCGTCAGTGATGCCCTACCGGCGTTTATCGGCACCCCACCGAGCGGCACTGCACCAGTGAGGGAGCCTGACGCCAGGGGTAATGGTGGGGATTTTGCAGCATGAGGAGCCTCCCTTTGGCGTGTCGCCGGCGAGTCGCGCCCCTCATGGCGCAAATGCCCCCATTGGGTGGCGGTGAGGTCGCGGTTCGGGGCGGTGCGGCACCCACATCGCAGACCACCTCGGTGAAAAACAATGAAAATGGGGGTCTGCGGCTGAGGCGGTGTGCGTGTTGGGCACAACGGTGCCCGGCCTGGCATGTAGCTCGCACGCCTCGGCGTACTGCGGACCTGAACCTGAGTACCCATACCGGGCCACACGTTCGGCCACGCTCCCACAATGAAACAACCACCGTCAATGTTCATCGTCGACCACCAGCAAGCCGACAAGTCACCACACAACCAACAGGTTTATCCTGTAAACCGCATGTACGAGGTCTCTGCACACCATTGGCGCCATCCGACGGTAGAGACGCGTGTGGGGCACGACCACTCGGTCGTGCCCCACAGGCTATTCGCTAGTGTCAGCGCGTCACTTGGAGACGGCCTTCTTCAGCGTGGAGCCAGCGGAGAGCTTCACACCGTAGCCAGCGGGGATCTTGATCTCTTCGCCGGTGCGGGGGTTACGGCCGGTGCGGGCGGCGCGCTCAACACGCTCGACGGAGAGCAGACCGGTCACCTTGACGGCCTCGCCCTTAGCCAGGGACTCAACGAGGACGGCCTGGAAGGCAGCCAGGGCCTCGTCGGCCTTCGCCTTGGTCAGGTCGGCGCGTTCGGCAATCTGAGCGACAAGCTCGGTACGGTTCACGGACATTGAGAAACCTCATTCCTGTTCGTTCTTGGTTACCACTGTCGTGGCCACGAATGACACACTACGAAATCTTTGGCGATTTTGCCGACTTTAGGGCCAGATTTCGCGGATTTCACGAAAATATCTCGTTTTTTTGCTCAAGAACCGTCAATTCTGTGCAACAGGTCACTCAAACTTGCCGAGTGGTTGCAATTCTGCGGAACTCAAATGCGTCGCCACCGGCACGTTTTTCGGTAACAGGAACTTTCACGCACACCGAGGACACACCCCTCTCATTAAAACGGACAAACATAGACGGCGACGCACACAGACCCCACCCACACATTCCGCTTCAGAAGCAGGTGTCGCCCATCCTCGCGGTTGCTCACGAGACGGAAAGAAACCGGGACACACACGTCACCCCACGAGCATACCACACCCCGCGGACGCCCCGCGGGCATACACAAGGGCGGGGAGCGACCTCATGGTCACTCCCCGCCCCGATGAGAAGCTTCGCGATGCCTCAGGCCGAGGTGCGCTGCTTGTTCCAGACGACGAGGCCCCAGCGGGGCAGCTCGGCATGCAGGGTGGCGACGTATTCACGAACGCGCTCGATCTCGCGCGCGAACTCGGGGGTCCATGTGTCGGGGTTGCGGCGATCCATTCGTACTCCTCACTGAGCGCCGATAACCATCGGATGGGTTAACGTTAACACTCACCCGCGCATAAGGCAAGCAAGAATACAAAAAAAGAGCCTCTAACGAGGGCAAACTCCCGTCGAACCGCGCACAACGAGGCGCGTTGGACGCACGTACGTGTCCACCGATTCACCGTCGAGCGCATAGCTGACCGCCTCAAGCGCGCAGCGCCCAAGGTCCGCGAAATCCTGACGCACCGTCGTCAGCCCCGGCCCCGCGTAGGCGGCCATCGGCACGTCGTCGAAACCCGCGACCGACACGTCACCCGGAACACTCACCCCGGCCTCGGCGAAGGCTCGGAGGAGGCCGACCGCGACCTCATCGTTCGCGCACATGACGGCATCAGGCAGGTCATCCTCGACGATGTTCTGTCCTGCAACGTACCCCCAGCGCGCCTCCCACGAGCCGACGAGGGGTTCGCGCATCGGCAGACCCGCCTGGACCATCGCCTCGCGCCACCCGGCCACGCGTTCACGCGCCTCGAACCACTCCTGAGGACCCGCCACGCAGGCGATATCGCGATGACCGAGCGTCATCAGGTGCTCCGCGAGCGCGCGCGCACCTCCGCGCTGGTCCGCGTGAACGACTGACACCCCGCGACCGAACGTGCGCCCGCCGGAGACCGCAACAACCGGCACAGACGCGCCCTGCGATGCCACGGTCTCGGCAAGAGAATCCACCGGCGCGATGACCACGATCGCCTCGGCCGCCAGGGAGGAGAAGTGGTCGAAGGCACTGGCCACGTCGTCGGGACCGAAACGATCGAGGGCCACAACCGACGTGAAAAGCCCGGCCTCGCGGGCGGCGACCTCCAGGGCCACCAGCATCGAGGAGGGACCGAAGTGGGCCGAGGTTGTGGTCACGACGCCGATAATGCCCGAGCGGGCGGTCACCAGGGCACGGGCAACCGAGTTCGGGCGGTATCCCAGCTGTTCAATCGCGGCCTGCACGCGCTCACGTGTCCGAGGCGATACGCGCCCCTTGCCGTTCACAACGCGAGACACCGTCTGATGCGAGACACCGACCATCTCCGCCACGTCCGCCATCGACGGAGGACGACCATTGCGCGACATACCGACCTCCCTCCCGCATACGTCCAGCTTTGTTCACATCGTAAACGAAAAGCACCCGGAACATATCACTCGCCACACTTTCTAAATAACTCATACAACACTTATCCCGATCGCAGAGAATGGAGGGGTCCCTTCAACACTTGGATAAAGGTCCAGGAGACACAGATGGCATCAAGCCCCTCGTCCGCTCCCCACCCCGTCGATCAAGTCCCTCCCTTTGGGAAACTCACCATTCTGGGCATTCAGCACGTCCTCGCGTTCTACGCGGGCGCCGTGGTCGTCCCGCTCGTCATTGCTTCCGGCCTCGGGCTCGACAACCATACGCTGGTCCACCTCATTAACGCGGACCTGCTTACCTGTGGCATCGCCACCATCATCCAGTCGGCCGGCATCGGCCGCTTCATTGGCGTGAAGCTCCCCCTCATCCAGGGCGTCACCTTCACCGCCGTCTCCCCCCTCATCGCAATCGGAGCAGCGGCCACGCCGCCCGGCGCCGACCCGACGACCGGCCTGGCCACCATGTACGGCTCCATCATCGCCGTCGGCCTCATCGTCTTCCTGGTGGCGCCCTTCTTCGCCAAGCTCCTGCGATTCTTCCCGCCGATCGTCACGGGTACGCTCCTGACCGTCATGGGCACGACGCTCCTGTCTGTCTCAGCCGGAGACATCGTCGCCTGGGCCGATCAGGCCACCGGTGATGCAGCGAAGGCAACCGCAACATTCGAGGCACTCGGCTTCGCTTTTGGAACGATCGCGATCATCGTCATCATCCAGCGCCTCTTTAAGGGCTTCATCGGGACCCTATCCGTCCTTCTCGCCCTCGTTATCATGACGGGCGTTGCATTCGTGATGGGCAAGACCGATTTCTCGGGCGTGGGAGAAGCCAGCTGGTTGGGCATCACCACGCCCTTCTACTTCGGCATCCCGAAGTTCTCCGCCACCGCGCTCCTCGCCATGATCATCGTCATGGCTGTGACCGCCGTGGAGACCACGGGCGACGTCTTCGCCACCGGCGAGGTCGTGGGCAAGCGCATCGCCCCGCGCGACATCGCTAACGCCCTGCGCGCCGACGGCCTATCCACGCTGCTGGGCGGCGTCCTCAACTCCTTCCCCTACACCTGCTTCGCGCAGAACGTCGGCCTCGTGCGCCTGACCCGCGTGAAGTCCCGCTGGGTCGTCACCGCCGCGGGCGTCTTCATGATCATCCTGGGCCTGTTGCCGAAGGCCGCGGCCATCGTCGCCGCCATCCCCTCCCCTGTCATCGGCGGCGCCTCGCTGGCGATGTTCGCCAACGTCGCCGTCGTCGGCATCCAGACCCTGGCGAAGGTTGACCTGCGCGACAACCGCAACGCCGTCATCGTCTCCACGTCGATCGGCCTGGCCCTCCTCGTGACTCTCAAGCCCGGCATCGTCTCGGTCATGCCCTCCTGGCTGCAGATCATCTTCGGCTCCGGCGTGACCATCGGCTCGCTGACGGCCATCATCCTCAACATCTTGTTCTTCCACATCGGACGCCAGGCCTCGCCGGACGTGGCCGTGGTGGACGGCAAGAAGATCAACCTGGACGACGTCAACGCAATGGATCGCGACCAGTTCGTCGCGACCTTCTCCTCGATGTTCTCGTCGCACACGTGGCCGGTCGAGCGTGCCTGGGAATCTCGTCCCTTCGCCTCCGTGTCTGAGCTGCGATCCTCCTTCGAGGACGCGGTCCTGGCGGCCAGCCCCGAGGAGGCCGAGGAGCTCATCGCTTCCTACACGGACGTCGTCTCCCTGGTCCTCGATGGTGCGGGCGACGAGCAGGCCAGCTCGGATACCTCGTCCCTGTCCGTGGGCGAGGTATCCTCCGAAGAAGCCGAGGAGCTACGCGCCCTGGCTGCCGCCTACCGCGAGAAGTTTGGCCGCCCGCTGGTCATCTGCGTGGACAACGTGGTGGACCGCAAGCATCTGCTGTCCTCGGGCTGGCGTCGCGTCGAGCACTCCCCCGCCCGCGAGGCTCGCTTCGCACTCGGCGAGGTCATCGACATCGCCGACCTGCGCTTCGATCAGCTGGTCGCAGACGCAAACCCCATGCGTGCCGCGTGGGACGCTGGCTTTGAGCGCCTCTGAGTAGCACTCAGAGTCTCCAAAAGACGAGGCCGGGGCGCGTTGGGAAATATGCCTGACGCGCCCCGGCTTTTGCGCGGCCTATTGTGGGCGATTTTACCCTGGTGATGTGCGTTGTGGACACCACAACTCCCCAATCAGCTGGCGGTGACACCGTTCAGCGGGGGCGCCGCATGAGGGTCCGAGGGAGGTCGCGTGACGCGATTACCTCAATCAACGACGGAATTGCACGAACAAGGGTCCGACACGCCGGCAACACGCGTTGAGAGGGTTTCGCGTCGTACCCCCTTAGCACTACCACTTCAGAGGCCACCGAAGGTGGCAAGCACCAACGAACTGGATAGGAAACGACGATCTGGATAGGTCATCGGCTTCTGGATAGGAAAATAACCTATCCAGAAGAGCCGTTCCTATCCAGAAGACAACTTCCGCCGTAGGAAATACGCACCACAGGCCTCACCACAAAACCGCACCGCACAGACTTCGCAGCATAGACCGCGGCGCCATCACACCAACGCATAGCACTTTTCACCCACAGTTCACCCGAGTCGCTCCAGGTGCAGATACGCCGAGGGGCCGACCTCGTGGTCGGCCCCTCGGCGTATCCCATCAACACAGTGCAAGTTGTCCCAGAAGGCTCCTCAATGATGTCTCGTCGGCATTGCTCGGGCCCGTGTGGCCCGTGCCGTATTCCCTTGTGATGACACCTACTGTAGGGACCCAACCTTGCGGCAATGGCAAGGTGAGCTGAGAATATCCTGGGAAATTAACCCCGCAGATAACTGAGTGATCCCAATACGAGTGTGCGCCCCCGGTTTCCCGGGGGCGCACACTGCGTTACGCGCTGTCAGTGCTGCGCGTTAGGCCTCAGCCGTTCCATTGGCCGTTCTCGGCGAAGTAGTACCACTTCCAGCCGATCCAGTGCCCGCCCGTGTACATGGCACCAGAGTCGGTGCTCAGGTAGTACCAGGAGGAGCCCTGTCGCAGCCAGCCGGTGGTCAGCGCGCCGCTGGAGTGCATGAAGTACCAGGATGAGCCGTCCTTGACCCAACCAGTCGCCATCGCGCCACTGCCGGGTGTCAGGTAGTACCAGGTCAGCCCATCGAGCAGCCAACCGGTGACCATGCGACCCGTCGCCGGATCCAGGTAGTACCAGGACGCACCATCCTTCACCCAGCCACTCGCCTGAGCACCCGAAGCGTCGTGGTAGAACCACCAACCAGCCTCGCTCACCCAGCCGGTGCGCATGTATCCGCTGGCATCGAAACGATAGGTGGCTCCGTCGATGAGGGCAGCACCGTTCCTGGGGTACGAACCGTCTGCGTAGCGGTACCACCAGCCGACAGAGTCGCTCACCCATTTGCCGTCCTGCGGGGCAGGAGCCGGAGTCGGCTCGGGAGCGAGCGTCGGGTCCGGAGTCGGCTCGGGAGCGGGCGTCGGATCCACCGTCGGCTCAGGTGCCGGGGTCGGATCGCCCTGGAGGCGCACCTCCTGCTTGGCGGGGTTGACGCCCCAGTCCCAGGCGAAGAGGTACGGGGTCACCGGGGCCTCGTCCGTGCGTCCCTGCTGCGCCCAGGCGGCCTTCAGCTCCGAGACGGGCACGGCGAAGTGGTAGCGATGCGTGCCGTCGGCCAGGATCTCGCCGTCGTCCTCGACGAGCTTGCGGTAGTACCACGTGCCGTCGGCATCCTCGTGGAAGTCGATGCCGGCCACGGGCGAGGCGTCGGTGACGTCGAAGGACACCGTGCGGGCGTCGCCCTCGCCGCTCACCGTCAGGTTGGAGATGACGGGGGCCTGCGTATCCAGCGTGAACTCGTAGCTCATCTGGTGCTTGTGCGAGGACGGACCATCCGTCGCAGCCTCGATCGTCAGCGTGTAGGCACCGTCGGGCAGCTCGTTGCCGGACTGGTCGTAGCCATCGAAGAAGGGTTCCTCACCGGCGAACTCACCCGGCTTCGTCCAGCCGGTCTCGAGGTCGTAGAGGGACTTGCGCACGCGGTTGATCGTGTAGGAGCGCACTGACTCGCCCGCGGAGTTGCGGTAGGTGACAGACATCGACGGGACCGAGCGCAGCATGCCGGTCATCGGCGCGATCCTGTCGGGGGCGCCCGCCCACTTGGCACGCGAGGTGATGAGGCGCTGCGTGTTGATCGTGGTGACCAGGTTCGAGTCCTGCTTATCCGACAGCGGGTTCAGCGCTCCCAGCGGGATGGACGAGTGCGCGTTGACCAGCGCAGAACGGAAGACGTGCACGGGTGTCGTCTCGTCGTCCGACCACTTGCCGTCGAAGACGTCCGGGGCTCCCCACGAGCCGTAGAAGCCCAGGTAGGGCACGGTCAGGCTCGGGGTCCCGTCCTCGCTCGTGAAGGTCACGGCGCCGTCGATGAAAGTGCCCTTCGGGGTGTTCTCCGAGGCAAAGGCCGCGAACTCGGACTCGGGGGTCACGGTGACGGTCACGGTGGCGTTCGACATCGCGGGGACCGTGATCTGCTGGGCGTCCCCAGCCTCGGCGACGCCGTCACCGGAGAAGGTCAGCGAGATTCCTGCGCCCGCCCAGTTCTGCGAGTGCTCGAGGAAGAGGCCCTCCTCGACCATCTCGGAGAGCGCCTGGCCGCCGAGGGTGTAGGTGTAGGCAGCGTCGGAGAGGTTGGTCAGCTGCACCTGGAAGGTCCAGCCCTTCGTCCCGTCGCCGAGGTCGGCCTTGGGTCGGGAGGGATCGGCGGCGCCGACGACGGTCGGGTAGACGGTCGCGGTGGTCGCTGCGAGCGCGTCGACGGCGCCCGCGCCGACCCTGCGCGGCGAGTAGTAGGTGCCGTCGCTCAGCTCGACGTCGATGAGCGGGTGGGCGGTGCCCATGAGGAGGTTGGTGACGACTGCGTTCTTCTGCTCGGCGCTCATTCCAGAGAAGGCAGGATCGCCCGCGAGGCGCTCGCGCACGAGGGCGCTGATTCCCGCGACCTGCGGGGATGCCATCGAGGTGCCCGACAGGCGCTGGTACTCGTTGCCGAGGTAGGCCGACATGATGTCGCCGCCGGGGGCAGCGATCTCAGGCTTGAGGGTCAGGTCGGGGGCCACACCCCACGCCGAGAACTCCGAGGCCGTCGGGTTGTTCGAGGCCAGCACGATGCCGGAGTGCGTGACGGTCACGGTGACGTCGGCTCCGTTGGCGGCGGCCAAGGCCTCGCGGATCGCCTCCCCGTCACGCTTGGTGATGGTCACCGTCGGCATCGACGTGGTCGAGCCGAGGATCGCCTGGTAGGGCGTGTCTGCCTCATCCGTATCGGCGACCATGAGGGCCGCGGGTGCCGGCGAGAGGGCCGTCAGGTTGCGCGCCTTGAGCTCCTCGGTCATGGCCGAGCCGTCGCGGGAGTCCGTACCGCCCTTATCCTCGAGGACGATCACGCCGGAGAGGTCGGTGCCCGCGTGCTGCTCGAGCCGGTCGGTGCCGCCAGCGCCGGCGTCGACGATGCGGTAGGTCTTCTCGGGGACGTCGCGCAGGCCGCGCACGGCCTCGCCCTGACCGTTGAGGGCGGTGCGGTAGGCGATTGTGCGATCGCCCAGGCTCACGTAGGACAGGGCCTCCTGGTTATCGACGGAGGCGACGGCCAGGGTGGACTTGTAGGAGGCGGGTTCGCCGAGCGTGCCCGTGTCGGGGTCGGTCGCGAACGGCTTGTTCTGGCCGGAGTTGTTGCCATAGGCGTTGGAGAAGGCGTTGCCGCCCGCCGCGTTGACGGTGATGCCAGCGGCGGCGAGCTTCTCGTACACGCCGGCGAAGACACTGTCCGCGTCGCTGCTCATGCCGGAGTCGTCGCCCAGGGACAGGTTGATGACGTCGGGCTTGATGACGAGCGCGTCATCGAGGGCCGCCAGCAGGGCGCTGTCGAGCATCGAGCCGTCCTCGTCCGAGGCGACCTTGGCGACGACGATCTGCGCGTGGGGCGCGGTGCCCTGCAGGACGTCCGCATTGGCGGCCGCGATCGCGGTGACGTGCGTACCGTGGGACAGGTCCTTCTCGGAATGGGGCACGACGTCGGCGTCGTTGTCCGCGTAGTCGTAGGCGAAGGGGATCTTGCTGTTGACGTACGTGCCCGCTCCGCCGTGCGGGAGCTTGCCCGCGAAGGCCTGCACGTCGGCCTGGCTCATGCGCACATCCACGCCGTCCATCGAGCCGGCGAAGGCGTCGTGGTCGGTCTGCAGGCCAGAGTCGATGACTTCGATGACCTGACGATCGCCCTTGAGGACGACCTCGTTCGCGCGCGTCATCGCCAGGGACGAGGCGTTCTTGAGGACGGGTGCACCGCTCCCCTCGGCACCGGTTTGCATCGGCTTGTGGACGCCCTCGATGAAGGCGGTCTTCACTCCCTCGACCTTCTGGATCGCGGCGAGAGAGGAGCCGGGCGCGTTGATGGCGAAGCCGACGAAAGCGTTGGTGTACTCGCGCACGGTCGCGACCTGCGCACCGGGGACGACTCCCTCGACAGCGGAGGCAATGCGGGCCTTCACGTCGTCGCGAGTGGCCTGCGTCGAGCTACCGGCTGTTCCATCCTCCAGCTGGACGATGATCGTCGTCGGGGTGTCGTCAGCCGCCTCCTGGGCGGACGAGGCGTCGGGCAGGGTCACTCCCCCGGCCTCGGCCTGGCGGATGGACAGCAGCGCGTCCTCGACTCGTGTACCCGACTGGGCGTCCTTCGACGAGGCGTAGGTGGGGTTGGCGGGGAGGACACCGCCCGGCTGCGGGCTCGCTGCGAGTGCCGGGACGCTCACGCCGGTCAGGGCGAGGGCTGCGGCGAGCGCGAGTGCCGGGGTGGAGTGATGGGTCATCAATGGCTCACTTACGTATCGACGAGATGACGATCTGGTGCGCGTCCGGGTGACGCGCCGTCCCATTATGCGAAAGTTCTTCCAGTTGTGCAGTATGCATGTCCGATAGATGGCCCAGTGTCCACACACTGACATTTTGTGCAGGCCCGAATATAAGCCGAGGGGCCGACCTTACGGTCGGCCCCTCGGCTTATCCCATCAACACAGTGCAAGTTTTCCCAGAAAGCTCCTTGAAAAAGTCTCGCCGGCATGTCCCGGACCCTCATGGTCCGTGCCGTATTCCCTTGTGATGACATTCATTGTGAGGAGCGAACCTTGCGACAACAGCAAGACAACCTGAAAAAACCCTGGGAATTTTGGCGCTTAACCGCTTCGACAGACGCCAGGCCCGCACACCCAACGCGAATCGGGGTGCGGGCCTAGACGGTCAGTGTCAGGGGCAACCTAGCTGATCAGCTGCCCCGTCTCAGAGAAGGTGTACCACGTCCAGAAGATGCGCAGTCGGCCCGTGGCCATCGCGCCGCTTCCGGTCTTCAGGTAGTACCAGGCACCGCCGTCCTTGAGCCACCCCGTCATCATCTTGCCGGTGGTGGGATTGAGGTAGTACCAGGTGTCGCCGTCCTTCACCCAGCCGGTCTGCATCTTCCCCGTGGCCGGGCTCAGATAGTACCAGGACGAACCATCCTTGAACCAACCCGTGGCCATGGCACCCGTGTTCGGATCCAGGTAGTACCAGGACGAACCATCCTTGACCCAACCGGTTTGCATCTTGCCGGTGGCCGGGCTCAGGTAGTACCAGGAGGAGCCGTCGAGAACCCAACCGGAGGCCTGCTCGCCCGAGAAGCCGTGGTAATACCACGCGCCCCCTTCGAAGAACCAACCGGTGCGCATGTTTCCTTTGGCAGTAAAGCGGTAGGTCTGTCCGTCGATCACGAGCGAGGTGCTCGTGGCGCGTGTACCGTCCGCGTAGTGGTACTGCCAGCTGCGACCGCTGCGCACCCACTTTCCCTGCGCGGGCACCGAGGCCGAGGAGGCCTTGAAGGTCACGGTTGTCGAGCTCACGAGTTTCGATTCGTCACGCACGTCGATACGCGCGACGATGCCGTCGCTGGTCGGAGTCCAAGAGAAGGAGCCCGTCGAAGTGGCGGTGTCCGAGCTTTCTGACATCGCGGCCCAGTCCTGCAGGACGGATTCACGCCCGTCGGGCTCGATCTGAACGAGACGCATCTGGCGTGTGCCCAGGACACCAGCCTGAGTGGAGACAGACACTGTCGTCGGGACGCCAACCGCTGAGGTGAGAGTGTACCCGGACCCAGCCTCGTCGATGCCGATGCCCGACACACTCAAGGCCGGCTCGGCGTATTCGAAGAGGTTGGCCGTGTTGTACCCAGCTTGCGTCATGGCAGCCTCGGTGATCTGCCACGCCTGAGAGCCCCGGGGAGCTGCGACGTAGACGGCGGTGTCAGCCTTGAGGTCGGCCGCCATATCCTCGGCGAGCTTGAGCTCCTTCACCGTCGAAGGCAGGACCAGGACGCGGGGCGTGTCGAACCAGAAGGTGAAGCTGGTCATCCCCTCACCGAAGTACGCGCTGTCGGGACGTCCGTTGGTGGCCTTGCCCTCGTAGTAGAACTCGCCATCATTGCCGCCGCGCACGATGATGTGGCGCGGGGTGGTGGTATCGCGCGGAGTCATCCACAGTTCCGTGACCTGCGAACCCAGCTCGACGGTGTCCAAGCCGTTGTTGACGAGGCCTCGGGCCACGGTCACCGAGTCGGGAATGACGATGTCTGTCAGGTTATCGCAGCCGTCGAAGGCGCCAAATCCGATCGTGGTCAGGCCCTCGGGCAGGACAGCGCGGCGCAGGGACATGTTCTTCGAGAAGGCGTAGTCAGCGATCGCGACCGTGCCGCCAGGAACCGTGAACTCGGTGGCCCCGTTCGTGGGCAGAGACAGGACGAGGATTCTGCCCCCGATGGACGTCTGGTACAGGACGCCGCTGTCCACCGAGTAGACGGGATTGGCGGGTGCGACGCTCAGCGAGGCCAGGGACGTCGCCCCGACGAACGCGCCTTCCCCGATGGAGGTCAGGCCCGAGCCCAGGTGAACGCGGGTGAGGTAGCTGTTGTCGGAAAAGGCGAACTTCCCGATGCTCGTCACCGAATCGGGCACCGTGACCGAGGTGATCGGCGCGGCTTCGAACGCGTAGTCCTCCACACTGGTGAGGCGCCCCAGGTCGGGGCGGAAGTTCACCTCGGTGAGCGCCTTATCGTAGCGGAAGGCGCTGTCCGACACGGCCGTCGCGCCTCCCAGGTCAACGCGCTCCAGCTTGGGCATGTACCAGAACGCCATGTCGTCCATGGATTCAAAGCCGTCCGGCAAGGTCAGGGAGGTGACCTGCGAGCTCGCGAACGCCGCCTTATCCACACGACGCAGGGTCGAGGGCAGAGTCACGGAGGTGATCTGCGCAGATGTGAAGGCTCCCTCGTCGATCGTCGAGGTCCCCTCGGCAATCGCGTAGCTACCACCGGCGTTCTTCGCCTCCGGGTAGGTCGCCAGGTGCGTCAGGCCCTTCGTGTACAGGACGCCGTCGAGGCTCTGGTAGTTCTGGTTGGCATCGTCGACGTCGATGCTCTCCAGGAGCGGGGTGCGCGCAAATGCCGCGAACAGGCCCTGGGCCGACACCTTCGGACCGACGTGGACGG
Organism: Schaalia dentiphila ATCC 17982; assembly: GCF_000154225.1. Classification (NCBI taxonomy): domain Bacteria; kingdom Bacillati; phylum Actinomycetota; class Actinomycetes; order Actinomycetales; family Actinomycetaceae; genus Schaalia; species Schaalia dentiphila. The sequence goes on from NZ_DS264586.1 coordinate 90,333, forward strand.
AGCGCAGCTTTGCCATGTCACTGAAAGTCTCCAGGCCCGCCATCGTGAGAGAACGGGGCAGGGTGATGTGTTCGAGCGCCGTGTTTGCGAAGGCGCGTTCCCCGATCGTCTCCAGCTTCGAGGGGTGGGCGTCGTCATCCTGGAAGGTAACCTCGGTGAGCGGCTGGCCTGAAAAGACATAGTCGTCGATTGCGCGCACGCTCGCGGGGATCCACACGCTCGTCAGGCTCGTGCCATTAAACGCATTTGTGCTGATCTCGGTGACGCCCTCGGGGATACGCACCTCGCGGGCACCACCGGTGTAGCCCACGAGCACGCCGTCGGCGTTGATGATGAAGCCGTCGGCATCTGCGTTCAGCGAGGCGGCAGCGTTAGCCTGCCCGGCGGCATCAGTACTGACCGCATGGGCAGCAGGCACGCCAAGCGCAGTCAGCGACAGGGTGCCCGCAAGCGCAAACGCCAGCACCGCAAACTTTGAATGGGACATCTGTGAACCCCTAAATTAGCATTCGGTAGGAGAAGGCCTCGCGTTGCGATCGCAGCCATTCATGTCAAACATATCGCTTTTTAGGGTTTTCGGATACCCCTACGACCCATTTTCTCAACATATGTCAGCCGATTCACCCGTATCTGCGCAAGTAGTAGCATACTTAGCCCTTTCACGAAGGCCTGGCATCACCTAGCTGATTCACCTCCTTCTCATCGAGGTTTTCTAGGGTTTTGTTGCATCTTTCCACTCAATCTGTCAAGAAGACCGATAATCTATATTGATCGCATCTGACAACGACCCTAACCGCCCGTTACGCAGGCGATTTACTTCATGATCGACCGAATGGTCGAACAAGATGTGCACGGCGCACCCTGGGTTGACCCGCCATGCCGACAAATGACGAATGGGTGGTGAGACAAGCACACGCCCCCGGATGATCTCCGGGGGCGTGTGGGAAGCCTGGTAACAGGTCAGTTCATCAGCTGTCCTGAGTCAGCAAAGCGATAGGAACGCCAGCCGATCCGCTGGGAGCCGGTGGCCATCACTCCGCTGCTCGGATCGAAGTAGTACCAAGCTCCGTCCAGCTGCAGCCAGCCGGTGGCCATGGCGCCACCCGCGGGGTGCAGGTAGTACCAGGAGGACCCCCGTTGCAGCCAGCCGGTGACCATCGCACCGGAGTCGGTGCTCAGGTAGTACCAGGAGGAGCCCTGTCGCAGCCAGCCGGTCGTCAACGCGCCGCTGGGGGCCATGTAGTACCAAGAGGACCCATCCTTGACCCAACCAGTCGCCATCGCGCCACTGCCGGGTGTCAGGTAGTACCAGGTCAGCCCATCGAGGATCCATCCCGTCACCATCTGTCCGGTCGTCGGGTTCAGGTAGTACCAGGAAGAGCCATCCTTCACCCAGCCACTCGCCTGAGCACCAGACGGATTGTGGAAGTACCACGCGCCATCCTCACTCGCCCAGCCAGTACGCATGTAGCCATCCGCACCGAAGCGGTAGATCGAGTTACCGATCTGCACCGTCCGGCCAGCCGGATAGGTGCCATCCGCATAGCGGTACCACCAGCCGACAGAGTCGCTCACCCACTGGCCGTCCTGCGGGGCAGGAGCCGGAGTCGGCTCGGGAGCGGGCGTCGGGTCCGGAGACGGAGCAGGCGTCGGCTCAGGTGCAGGCGTCGGCTCAGGCGCCGGTGTCGGGTCCGGGGTACCCGGCAGCTTGATCATGAGGGTGCTCGTCAGGTACGAGGCGTCGCGCACCTGCACACGCAGGCTCACGTCCGCGGCGGAAGGGGTCCACGGGAAGGTCACGGAGGAGACCGCAGCTCGATCCCCGCTGTCCGTCACCGTCGTCCAGTCGCGCACGAGTGTCTCGGTACCATCCGCTCCGATCTGCACGGCGCGCACCTGCTGCGTGCCGGCGATGCCACCGGCAACCTCAGCCGTCACGTCGACCGACGCGCCGACCTCGCCCGTGTACGTGTAACTTCCCCCGGCCTCGGCGATGTTCGTACCCGCCAGGGTCATCGACGCACCCGTGTAGGTGTGCAGGTGCGAGGGGTCGATGCCGGCCGCCTCGAGGGCGTCCTTGGCGACGTTCCACGCCTGCGAACCCTCGGCCGCAGCGACGTACACGTGGGTGTCGTCCTTCTTCTCGTCGCTCAACTCCGGCTCAAGGTAGAGGCGGGTCAGCGTCGAGGGGAGGACGAGGACGCGCGGGACGTCCACGCCGAAGGACACGCGGGTCATGCCCTCGCCGAAGTAGGCGCACTGGCGGCGTCCGTTCGTCGGGCGACCGTCGTACACGAAGGAGCCGTCCACGCCGCCACGCACGACGATGCGACGAGGCATGGGAACCCAGCTGCCTTCCATGCGGATCGAGGTCACCTTGGAGCCGTACTCGACGAGTTCCAGGGAGTTTCCGGTGACGCCGCTCGAGCGCTCGACCGACTCGGGGATGACGAGCTCGGTGAGGGCAGTGGTGCCCGCGAAGGCGTCGTCGCCGATGACCTTGAGGCCGTCGGGCAGGACGACACGGGTGAGCATCTTGTTGTTGGCGAATGCCGTCGCGCCGATCTCGACCGTGCCCGCGCGCACCGTGTAGTCGGTGAGCGTGTTGGCGGCCGGGGACAGCATCAGGTGCAGGCCATCATTCGCCTTACGGTACAGGACGTTGTGCTCGGCCGAGTACACCGGGTTGTCGGCGGAAACGGTCAGCGTCGCGATCTTGCGGTCGTTGTACAGGGCGGTCTCGGCGAAGGAGGTGACGCCCGCTCCGATGTGGAACGAGGTCAGGGCCGTGCTCTCCGAGAACGCCTGCTCGCCGACCGCGGTCACCGAGTCAGGAAGGGTCACGGAGGACTGTGCCGTGCGGCTAAACGCGAAGTCGCCGATCGTGGTCAGGCGTCCGAGTTCGGGCCGGAAATTGACCCCGTTCTTCGCACTCGTGGATTCGAAGGCGCTGCCGCCCAGGGAGATCGTGCCGCCCAGGTCGATGGTCGCGAGCTTGTCGGCGGAGCAGAAGGCACAGGTGCCGACCGTCTCGAACTTCTCGGGCAGGGTGACCGCGGTGAGCGCGGAGAGGCGGAAGGCCTCGTCCTTAATCGTGCGTAGGCTGTCGGGCAGTGTCACGGAGGTGATGCCAGCCTTCTGGAAAGCCTTGGGCGCGATCGTCGCGACTCCGTCCAGGACCGTGTACGTGCCTCCCGTATTCTTGGCGGCCGGGTACAGGATCAGGCGCGAGTGGTCCTTGGAGTACAGGACTCCGTCAACACTCTCGTAGTTCGGGTTCGCGGGATCGACCTCGACGCTGGTCAGCGAGGCGTTCTCGGCGTAGCCCGAGGTCACCGAGTCGGCGGCGACGTTGGGGCCCAGCTTGATCGTGGTGAGCGCCGAGTTGTAGTCGAAGACCTCCGCGCCCATCGTCACCACGGAACGCGGCAGCTCGATGGCCTCGAGGCTCGCGTTGGCGAACGCACGGTCGGCGATCGTGGTCAGCTGGGCCGGGTGGGCCTCGTCGTCGATGAAGGTGATCTTCTTCAGCGAGCTGTAGATGAAGGCCTCCAGGCCGATGGAACGCACCGAGGCGGGGACCGTCACGTGCTCCACGGTGGAGCTCGCGAAGGCGCGCTCGCCGATGGAGGTCACGGTGTCGGGCAGGGTGACCTCGGTGGCCGAGCCCTTGTACTTGACGAGGACGCCGTCCTCGTTGATCTCGAAGTCGTCGGCGTCGGCGGCGCGCACCGTGACGGGGATGGACGCGGTCTTGGCCGCGCCGGCCTCGGTGGTGACGGTGGCGGTCAGCGTGCCCGGACCAGCGTGATCGCCGGCGGTCAGGGTCGCCTTGCGCGTGTCAGTGTCGGCGGCGACCGTGGCCAGGTCGGCCGGCTCCACGCTCCACGTCACCGCGCGGTCCTTCAGCGAGGGCGCCAGGTAGGCCTTCACGGGGGCGGTCTCGCCCACCTTGAGCGTCACCTGGGTGTCCGCGAGCTCGATGCCCGCGTCCTCAGAGATCGTGCGCACGCGGATCCGAGCGCTGGCCGACAGGGTCGGCTGGGACGCGTCGGTCGCGGTGATCGTCGCCTCGCCGGCGGCCAGGGTGCGGACCTCGCCGTTTTCGTTCACGGTGGCCACGGCCTCGTTCGAGGACGTCCATACGAGGTCGGTGACATTCGCGTTCGCCGGCTCGTACGAGGGGCTCAGCGCGACCGTCTCGCCCGCAACAACCTCGGAGTCCTGCGGAGTGAGCGACAGGGAGGTCATCGGGATCGTGCTAAAGCGGATCACCTGACGGGCCTGGTTCTTACCCCAGTCCCACGCGAACAGGTAGGCGGTCGCCGGATCCGAGGAGTCCGCGCGGTCGATGAGGTCGGCCCACTTGATCTCGTAGTGCTTGGCGTAAGTGCCGTCGGCCTGACGGTTCGCGCCCACGGCCTCCTTCTCGTCGTAGTAGCGACGCGAGGTCGGGGACTCGGAGAAAGCGATGCCAGCCAGCGGAGAGTTGTCGGTGACGTCGAAGGACACGACACGCTCGTCGCCCTCGCCGGTGACCGTCAGGTTGGAGATGACGGGAGCCTCGGTGTCCAGGGTGAAATCCCAGGCCAGCTGCGAGGCGACGCTCGAGGGCGCGACCGAGGCCGCATCGATCGTCAGCTTGTAGCGGCCCGCGGGCAGCTCCTTGCCATCCTTGTCGAAGCCGTCGAAGACGGGGTTGTTGCCTTCCTGGCTTTCGATGGGCTCGACCTTGCTGGCGTGGTAGTTGAACAGGGACTTGCGGGCGCGCTCGAAGGTGTACTCACGCACGACCTCGCCGGCCTCGTTCGTGTAGGTGTAGGTCACCTTCGGGGAGTTACGCAGCAGGCAGGTGCGCGGCAGGATGCGCGAGGGGGCCTCGGGCAGCGCAGAGCGCGACATGATGAAGTACGCGGGGTCGACCGCGCGCACATCGTCAATTTCCTGTCCGGCGAGCGGGTTCAGGGCACCCAGGGGAACCTCGGTCGCGGGGTTGATGAGGGTCGAGGAGCAGGCGTGCGCGGTGCTCGTCGTACCGTCGTACCACTTGCCGTCGAAGACGGCGGGCGCGCCCCAGGAGCCGTAGAAGCCCATGTAGGGGACGGTCAGGTCGGGCTGACCGTCGGTACTGGTGAAGGTGACAGCACCGTCGATGAACGTGCCCTTGGGTGCGTTCGCGTTCGCGTACGAGGCAAAGGCGCCCTGCGGGGTCACGGTGACGGTCACGGTCGCGGTGCCCTTGGCGGGCACGGTCACCGAGTCAGCGGAGTAGGTCAGGTCGATGCCCTGCCCCGCCCAGTTCTTGGAGTGCTCAGTGAAGAGGCCCCCCTCGACGATCTCGGAGAGCGCCTGGCCGCCCAGCGTGTAGGTGTGGTCGGCGTCGGAGACATTCGTCAGGGTGACTTGGAAGGTCCACCCGTTCGTGCCCTCTCCGAGGTCAGCCTTGGGACGCCACGGGTTTTCCGCGCCCACAACGCTCGGGTAGACGGTCGTGGTCGTGGCTGCGAGGGCGTCCACCTGGCCGGCGCCCACGCGGCGCGGCGAGTAGTAGGTGCCGTCGTTCTGGTCGATGTCGAGCAGCGGGTGGGCGGTTCCCATCATGAGGGTGGTGACGATCGCTGCCTTGTCCGCCTCCGACAGGCCGGCGAATGCCGGGTCGTCGTTGACGCGCTGGCGTACGAGGGTCGCGATGCCCGCAACCTGCGGGGTCGCCATGGACGTGCCCGACATGGAGCGGTACGTGTTGCCCAGGACAGCCGCGACGATGTTGCCGCCGGGGGCAGCGATCTCAGGCTTGAGCTTGAGATCGGGCGTGACGCCCCACGAGGTGAAGTCGGAGACCGACGGGTTGGTCGAGGCGAGCTTGAGGCCCGCGTGAGGGTTGGAGATGGTGATGGAGCCGGACTCGCTGGCCTTGATGGCCTCGATAAGCGCGTCCTTCTCCTTCTTCGTGATGGTCACGGTCGGCATCGTGTGGGTGGCTTCAATAGTCGCCACGTAGGGGTTTTCGACCGTCTCGGAGTCGCCGATGATGAGGGCGGCGGGCTTGGAGGTCAGCTGGGTGAGTCCCTTGACCTTGGCCTCGTGGGTCATGTCCGCGCCCGTCGCACTGTCGGAGCCGCCGCGGTCTTCGAGGACGATGACCTTCGACAGGTCGCCGGGGTGCTCGGCGACGAGCTTCTCGAGTGCGGCCGCGTCACCGATGCCCGCGTAGACGAGGGTGTAGGTGGCCTCGGGGATGTCGAGGAGGCTCGGCACGACGGCGTCCTTCAGGCCGCGCGACTTGCGGTAGACGACCTGGCGGTCCCCCACCGTCAGGTAGGGCAGGGCGTCCTGGTTGTTGACCGAGGCGACGGCCAGGGTCGAGCTGTAGGACGCGGGCTCGGAGAGCGTGCCGGCGTCGGGGTCGGTCGCGAACGGCTTGTTCTTGCCGCTGTAGTTGGAGTAGGCGCTGGAGTAGGAGTTACCCGCAGCGGCGTTGACGGTCACTCCCGCGTTGGCGAGGTTCTTGTAGACCTCCGCGTACATGGTTCCGGCCTCGGTGCCCATGCCCGCATCCTCGCCGAGGGAGAGGTTGATCGAGTCGGGCTTGAGAACGACCGCGTCGTCGAGGGCCGCCAGGACCGTGCTGTCGGGGATCGATCCGTCCTTGTCGGAGGCGACCTTCGCGACGATGATCTGCGCGTGGGGCGCGGTGCCCTGCAGGTCAGCCGCGTTGGCGGCGGCGATCGCGGCGACGTGGGTGCCGTGCGACAGGTCCTTGCTCGACTTGGGCAGCACGTCCGCGTCGTTGTCCGCGTAGTCGAAGACGAAGGGGATCTTGCTGTTAAGGTAGGCGCCGGTCTTGCCGTGCGGCAGCTTGCCGACGAGGGCCTCGACGTCCCCCTGGCTCAGGCGCACATCGACGCCATCCATGGAGCCAGAGAAGGCCTGGTGGGTGGCCTCGATGCCCGTGTCGATAACCTCGACGACCTGACGATCCCCCTTCTGGGTGGTCTGATTCGCGCGCGTCATCTCCAGGGAGGAGGCGTTTTGCAGGGCCGGGTCCACGGCCTCGGCACCCAGCGCGCCCGCGTCCCCCTCGACGACCATGGGCTTGTGGTGGCGCTCGATGAACGCAGCCTTGACGCCCTCGGTCGCCTTGATGGCACCCAGGGACGAGGCCGGGGCCTGGATCGCGAAACCGTCCAACGCGTGCGTGTAGTCGCGCACGTCGGTGATGTCCGCACCGGGGACCACTGCCTCGACCGAGGTTTCGATGCGTTCCTTGACCGTCTCGTGCTTGGTTGAGGACGACAATCCGAAGACCCGCTGATACCACGGGATGCCGACCGAGCCGTCTTCCAGCTGGACGATGATCGTCGTCGGGGTGTCGTCGGCGGGGACGCTCTCGGGGGTGGTGGTCGGGTTCTCGGCACCGGCCTCGTCGGCGGCTCCCGACTGCGGGGCGCCGGACTGGGCGTCGACGGACGAGGCGGGGGCTGCGGCGCCCGACTGGCTTTCCTCTTGCGGGTTAGCTGCGAAAGCCGCCGGGGTGGTCACGGCGGTCATGGCAAGGGTGCCCGCGGTTAGCAGCACCAATGCCGAGGTTGTGCGATGGGACATCTATGGCTCACTTGGTTGACAACTGGGTCAGGGCATGGCCGCGGATACGGCATAACCCAACGTCTAGGGTAGGGTTACCTATCCTTACTGAAAAGTTTTCTTCTCACCATCCGTCGAGGGCTTTACGCGCCCATCTTTTCGCCGTAAACTAGCTCTTCTTAGCGAGTCCTTAGTAACAATAGCTGACCGTAATTTATGCGGCGGTGGCTACCAACAACAAACCCGCCGAGGAGAGCGCGGACACTGGGTCCGAACCATCTCCTGGCGGGTTATGAGTCGCGTGCTCAGTGGCACGCGGATATGGGTCAGAGAATGACCGCGGTGCCCGTCGCGATGGCGGCGAGCATGCCGTTGTTGGTGCCGGCGGTGAAGTAGTCGACCTTCACGCCGACGACCGCGTTGGCACCCATGGCCTGGGCGCGGGCGCACATTTCGTTGACGGCGGTCGCGGAGGCGCCGCCGATCTCTTCCTCGTACTGGGAGGCGCGGCCACCGAACATGTTGGACAGGTTCGCACCGAAGTCCTTGAACATGTTGACGCCGGAGATCGCCTCACCGGAGACCATGCCGATGTACTGCTTGACGGGCGCACCCTCAACGGTCGGGGTCGTCACAACGAGCATCATTCACTCCTTCATAGGGGGCTAACGTGGCAACACTACCCGCGTTCCCGCGCGGAGGCTAGTAGGCGCTCATCAACTGATTGGCTCAGTTGGTCCCCTCGCCCACTCCTACCCCTCCATACTCCACACAGGTTAGAACGGATGCCAGGCACCCCTTCTTCCTAGAGATAATCTCGAAGCCAGTCAGGCATGGACGGATCATCAACAGACCACGACTCAACCTCCGTTTCACTTTCTTCCCAATTACTCTCATCACCATCAAAGAACTTATGCCTGTTGCACTTGTATTTCGTCACCGTCCCTCCCTCCAGGCGATACTCATTCCAGAAGTAGTTCTGCTTGCCATGACCTTTCCACTCACTCGTCGTGTAGATCGTCGACATATTTCGCTTCCTTCCAAGTAGCCACACCTGCCAATATCCTTGCCATGTCGAGCAATATGGACAGACATGTATTTAGAACACTGAAAAACAGCCTTGAATAGAATCCCAACCGCAGGACCGACACGAAAAAAATAGGCAACTGCCTAACCAATCAGTCTATTTGGGCCACATTGCGCCAAAGGGCTGCACGGGTCAACAATGCCACAGAAAGATAAGTTACGCAACAACTCTCGCCGAGTCATGCAGCCGCGTGAGGGCACTAGCTAGTAGATAGCCCCCAGGCATTTCTGAATGAGCGGATGCTAACATCCGAGGGTCAGCTAAGTTCAGGGGGCGCAGCGACGCGCCCGGCGACTTGCACGGAGCAACGCTATGAAGATGCACGTCTACGAGCCTGGCGAGGAAGAGACGCCCACCATCCTTATCATTCACCCAATGCTGTCCTCGGCCTCGAGTATGAAGGCCACACTCTGCGATCACATGGGTCCAGGACTGCGCTTCCTCGTGCCGGACCTGTCCGCCCACGGGGACGAGGCCTCGGCCCCCTACGTGTCGGCAGCATCGGAGGCAGCGTCGATCCACGAGTGGCTGGCGTCCCGCGGCTTGTCGCGTCTGTCTCTGGGTTTTGGGGCGTCGCTCGGCGGTGTCATCCTGTTCGAACTGCTCCGTTTCCCGGACCTCTCGTTTGATCGGCTGTTCATTGAAGGCGTGAGCTTCTACTCGGGCGGTCCCGTGGCCCGAGTCGGCGGCTCCATTCTCAGCCGCGTGATGGTTGCGAAGCACCGGAAGGCCGTCCGCGACCCCGAGGCGGGGGCACGCAAGCTCGCGCGCCTCTACGGCGAGGAGGCTGCTCGTGCGATGGCCTCGAGTTTCGCGGCGATGAGCGAGGACAGCGTCCGCGCGATCGTGCACGACTGCTCCCACGTCAGCCTGCCGCCCCTCTCCCCCACCACCCAGCGGCGCTGCACCTTCGCGTACGGGGACAAAGACTCGGACCTGCGGCTCGCGCGCCGCGTGATCCCACGCCTCTATCCGCAGGCCGAGCTGCGCGTCTGGCCAGGCTCGGGGCACTGTGAGCGAATGAGCCGCGACTCGGTCGCCTACGGGGCGATGCTGCGGAACATCGCCCTGGGCTCAGCATCTACTGATCGTTCGTGAAGGAGGCGATCACGCAGGGAATTCGACCTCGCACGACGCAGTAGGTGACGCCCATGCAGCCCATACGCTCAAAGAAGGCCCGGTATGACACCGGGTCGAAGTGCTCCTGGAAGTGCACGCCGAATCGGGAGATCACCCTCAGGAACATGGTGTGCGCCCGCTTCTTGGGAATCACGTAGGTGGGGACGATGATCGTGCCACCCGGGCGCACGACCCGCTTGAGTTCCTTGAGCGCGTCGCCCGGTTCAGGCAGCAAGTGGATGACGTTGCCCGCCACGACGGCGTCGAACGAGTCGTTCGCGTAGCGCAAATCGGTGATATCCGCCTGCTCGACGGTGACGTTCGAGTGTTTCGCGAGCTTCTTGCGTGCCTGCTTGAGCATCCCCTCGGAATAGTCGGTCGCGACCACACGCGCGCATGCGGGGGCGATGGCGGCGCTAATCGCGCCCGTTCCGCACGCACATTCGAGCACGGTGTCACCGGGGCGAATCAACCGTGCAACGGCACCGCCCGTCCCGTCGTACACCCTCCTGTTGAGCGCGTTGACGGCGAAGTCGTAGAGCGGGGCAACTCGATCCCAGAACAATGCTGAACACCTCCGTATTCCCATGCATCGCACGAGGCCGACGCTGCTTCGCGCTGCTGGACATGATACGCCTGCGTAGGAGATGCCGGGGCGGAAAGGGGTTCTGTGCACAGGAACAGAACCACGAAGGCGCTCGCGGATAGGTTATGCGGATACGGATAGGTTATTCACTTGCGGATAGGTTAATAAGCTATCCGCATCGTCATAACCTATCCGCATGTTCGTAACCTATCCGCGTAGTTACCCCTGCGTGCCACACCCCCTGCGTGCGACTCGGCCTATATCCAGCTCCACCTACCGCGCTCGGCGCGCGTGGATAAAAGCACCGACGCTATGGGCCGCGAAGCCAAGGAGGCTATAGCCCACCCCGTAGATGAGTGCACTGTCATTGAGAAACAGGTACATCGGCGCCAGGAAACACACGAAGGGTGCGAGCAGCCACAGGAGGCTAAGGCCCTCCTTCACGCCGTCCCAAGCGCCAAAGCCCATCGCGAGTACCGGAAGGATCGCGAGCAGGATCAGGAACACGAGGCTCTTCACGATCTCCATCGAGTCCGAGACGCGCGAGAGACTAAACCACGCCGCCGGCACCAGCAGGTAGATGCCGAACAGCACGGCGATACGAATCCACGTTGATTTTGTCGTCCACCTCATGACTCAATGATAGCCGCGTCGCATGAATAAAAAGCACTTTGACACGTCCACTGTGCGGGCCGCGAAATGGGCGTACATGAACCAGCGTCACGGCGCGCGCAACGCTACCAGAGGGGTGACGCCTACTTGCAGAAGCTGCCGAAGAAACCACGCTTCTTCTCGGCGGCGGCGTACTCCTCGTCGGAATGGTCCTTATCGCACCACTGATTTGCGGGAACCTTCTCCTTCACCGAGTCGATGTGCTTGCCGCAGCCCTTCCAGGTGGTCTTTCCGCATACCTCGCAGGTGGTGGGTCGACACATGATTGCCTCCTTCATTGTTGTGCCTCGGATCCGTCAGCGGATCCGCTGCATGGTGTTTCGAGCTTCCCCCCTCCTCAGGCGGATTACTCCGTCGGATGAGGCCAGTCGGAGGACCGAGTGCTCGGTTATATCGATCATTATGCTCTCGGTTTTGACAAGAAATTCTACTGCTTTAGGCTCCGGCGCGGGGTCGTTTGCGATGCCGAAATCATCAGGCTTATCCCTCCCCCGTGACCAGCACAGCATCGGCCCTCTCACCGAGCCACGCTCGCAGTGTTTGGATGCCGCCCGACAGCATGGTGACGTTGAAGCCCGCGTGGCGCACGATGCGGTAGCCGATCCAGGAACGTACACCCGCGGCGCACATGACAACGAAGGGCTGGTCTCCGACGCTCTCGTCGACCCAAGCCTGAACCTCACCGAGGCGGTCGCGCAGCTGCGTGTGGGGAATGTTCAGGGAGTTGGGCATGTGTCCGGCAGCGTACTCGCCCGGCGTACGCACGTCAAGGACCGGCATGTCCTCGGTCAGGGCGTCTGGGCCGGTGAGGACGAGCCCGCCGATCAGCACATTGTGGGCGACCATGCCGGTCTGGTTGACGGGATCCTTGGCCTGACCGTAGGGCGGCGCGTAGGCGAGGTCCAGGTCTATGAGGTCCGTCGCCTTCAGGCCCGCTCGCATGGCGGTCACGATGACGTCGATGCGGCGGTCCACACCGTCGGCGCCCACGGCTTGTGCGCCGAGGATCTGCCCACCGGCACCCACGTGCATGAGGATGTGCACAGGCTGGGCACCGGGGAAATAGCCTGCGTGCTGATTAGCGTGTGTGTGCACCGTGAAGTACTGAATACCCGAGGCATCGAGCGTCTGACGGTTAGCGCCGGTCATGGCGGCGGTGAGGCTCCCAATCCGGACTATGGCCGTTCCTTGGGGGCTCGGGATGGGGCGCGCGGTTTGCTCACTGTGTTCGGCGTCGGCGATCGCGTCGGCGACGAGGCGTCCCCCGCGGTTCGCGGGTCCGGCCAGGGCGACGGGGCGGTCGTGGTCGCGGCCGATCGTGCCATCACCGACTGCATAGACGTCGTCGGCGCTCGTACGCCCATGCTCGTCAACGAGGATGTAGCCGCGGCTGGTCTCGATGCCCGCGACCTCGGCGAAGGTGGTGTCGGGGCGGACGCCGGTCGACAGGACGATGAGGTCGGCGTCCAGCTCTGTGCCGTCGGACAGCGTCACGGAGTCATGGTCGTCGCCGCGGGTAATGGACTGGGCGGCGACGCCCACGTGGACGTGCACGCCGAGGCCGCGCAGCTCCTGCGTGACCAGCGTGGCCATCTCGACCTCGAGCGGCGGCAGGACGTGCTCGGCGAGCTCGAGGAGGTGGGTTTCGAAACCGCGAGCGGCGAGGGCCTCGGCGGCCTCAATACCGATGAAGCCGGCACCGAGCACGATGGCGCGGGTGCCCGATGCCTCGCGCAGAGCGAGGGCATCGTCGACCGTGCGCAGAGTGTGTACGCGCGGGGAGTCAAGGCCGTCAATCGGGGGCCGGCTCGCGAGGGCTCCCGGGGAGAGAATCAGGTGGTCGTAGGTGAGCGTATAGGCCTCGCCCGTCTCCGTGTTGGCGACCTGGACGATGTGCGCTCCGGGGTCGATCGCCGTGACCTCGGAGTTGATGCGCACGTCGAGGTTGAGCGCCGCCTTGAGGGTGTGCGGGGTGTGGAGGAGGAGCTTGGCGGGGTCTTCGATTTCGCCGCCGACGTAGTACGGGAGTCCGCAGTTCGCGAAGGACACGTACTTGCTGCGCTCGAACACGATGATCTCGGCACCCTCGTCGCGCCTGCGCAGGCGGGCCGCCGCGCTCATGCCACCCGCGACTCCTCCAACGACTACTACTCGCATGTGCGGCTCACTTTCCACTATTGAGCGACAGAATGCCGACTCCAACAACTCCAACACTGCCAACAATACCCCCTGAGGGTATTGATTGGATCAATAGGAATCGCACGCCTACAACAACGCGAACATATTGTGTATGACAGCAAGATACACAGTTCCGAGTAGTTCACTGAGCCATCCCTATCCTCAGAAGCTCTTCACGACGTAGACCTCTATCCAAGTTCAACTCGAACCGAAATACAGTGCCAGAACATGCGCTTTCAAACACCAGCCGAGTTCAGGTATGCGAATCGTACGGAAACCTAATCGAGACCGGAGGATCCGAAGCGTGCCCCAATAGGCTGCCCTACATGGTAAAGTCCAAAGCAATTGTCAAGCTGATGACGAACACCACCTGGAGGACCACCATGAGTAACCTGTCCCGCCCTCTACGTCAGGTTGCTACTCAACTGGCGAGTGGTCCCTCATTTCTCCTTCTCGGCGACCAAGGCCTGGATTTGCTCGGTCCAGTCGCGCGAAATTACCACTGGAACGGCATCTATACAACAGCAACCAGCCCCGCTGTCGCTGAGGCTTTCGCCAACGAGTCCCGCGTAAGCACCTCCCTTGGCGCAATGGATCGAACCCCATCTCGGAGCCAATCAGATCTCGAGGTTCGCTATTTGTTTGGCGGGACACACTTGCCAGAATCTTCGCATCCACCGACGTCTGAGGTGGACGAGGCAATTGCTCGCCAAAGGAGCAACCAGGAACTCACACGACTAGTGACCGAGACGATCACTCCCCGAGGCAGCGTGATTATCGAGGGATGGAAGGCGGGGGGGCGGCTCACTAGTGACAGTTTAGGCCCTATTCTCGGATTGCTGGGTCCTGGGCAGGCTCACCTTTTCTCTGCCGGAGACATGGCGTCCGATCCATTCGTGAGTTCGATAGCAAAAAGCGGTCATCTGGTACTCCACACCGAGAGCTTAGAAACGACGCTTTCAGCAATAGTCGAAGCGGGTGCCGCAACTGCAGCCTCCGCAGACACCCGCTCACAACACATCATTCCTCTAGGCGATGGTTTTGTCGAGATCGATATCCACACTTGGAACCAAGTCCGCCGTTCCGCTCGGCCGGTCGATCTTGAGTTACTGACCCCGCCACTCCTAAATTCACACGCTGCCCGTTATCAAGAGTTTCGGAGTTTTCTCGGCGCAACCGACGGCGTTCCCCACTGGAGGGGAATAGCCGCGCAGATGAATCTCCGACGGAACTTCGAAGAAGAATTGATCGAGCGGGTACGCTGCGAACTCAAGGATCGCGACCTGCCATCGCCAATTGTATTGTCGGGCCAAACAGCTACCGGCAAAAGCGTTGCGCTAGCAGCAATGGCGATGGATTTAGCCCGCGCCGGCAAAGTTGCCGTGCTCCACCAATCTCGCAGGACGGCCCGGCCCGCTGTCGACGACATCGATATGTATGCTGCATGGGCCGACGAGCATGGCGCAGAGGCAACTGTACTCGTCTGGGATGGTATGCTTGAGCCCGCTGAGTACGAGGGCCTCTCCAGACAGCTTCACGCTCGCGGAAGAAAGGTCCTCATCGTCGGGTCGGCATACAAGACTCAGCGCGATTCTTCCATCCTTGTCAAGGCACCAATCGAGCTTAGTGCAGCGGAGTCAGCACAACTCGTTAGGTTACTGGCAAGCTTTGGCATCGAAGTTAGCCAGCAGGCGCTGGACCCGAATTTCTTGGCATTCCTTTACCGTTTTTTACCCGATACTGAACGGCAGTTGCGTTCGGGCCTATCGAAGGAATTGCGTTCGGCGGAGCAGGCTATGGCCCGATTCGCGCGCGAACGCGAACGAAACAGTGCGACCGATGCGGATCAGCCTCTCAATGCCATACAGATAGCCTTTCAGGCGGCTGGGCTATCACTTGACAATCTACTCCCGGCTGGTTCAGAGCTTGAGAGCATCAAAGAACAGTCATTCGCTGAGCGCGCCCCGATTCAGCGTGTTACCACCCTTGTTCTAGTGGCAGGTCAGCACGGCATACCTGTTCCGATTGACCTCGCACTGCGCATCCTGGGAAGGGAAGGATTTCAGGGTGTCCGAGAAGCAATTGTATCCTCTGACATCATACGTGAAATCACCGAGGAGAACGGAGAGTTCTCCCTCGGCGCGAGGTCTCAACTAGAGGCACAGCTAATTGCTCGGCACGAGATTCCACTCGCAGTAGAGGTTGAAGTAATCATCGAGGCCATCAGGAGCGCTCGGATAACCGATGGCTGGCCGGGCGCCACTGATGAGGTCGAGTTCCTCGTAAAGCTGCTCGAACGCATAGGCCCAAGTTCCGACAACTCTGGAAAGTATAAGGAGCACTTTGCAGAAATCGCTGATGCACTTGGCGATCGCCGGGAGGAGGTGGGAAGCGCACACCCTCGTTTGGTACTCCAAGAATCGAATTTCACGCGCGGGTTCGTTTACTACCAGCAGCAGGAACAGCAGGAACAGCAGGGCAGCACTGCAGATAGAGTCGCTGTATTAGAGTACAATCGCGAGTTGCTGGACGAAGTACTTGCCGATCCGAGGACCCGAGGCTTGATACGGCTTTCCCTCTCTGTCGAACTTGCGTCGACCCTCGGAGCTATCATCCACGAGTACACAAACAAAGATCGGGGAAGTGAAGGACTGGGCCTTCGGGAGCGACTCGATGATGTACTAACAGCAGTCCGTGACGCACGAGCAGTCGATCCCAGAAACGTCTACCCAGTCGACGTGCTTGCTTGGGCGACTCGGGATGCGGTTAATTCGGGCGCTCTGACTCCAGCGGAGCGTATCGACAGCCTCGCGAACGCCGTTGCAATCCTCGAATCTGTTGACAGGGGCTCTCTGAATCAGCGAGACCTTGCTAATTTGGACAGGCGCGGGCGCGAACTCAGCGGGCTACTCCAGGACGACGAAGCAGTGTGGGACTACTTGCAGAAGTTGGAGTTGAACACAAGTCCTGCTGCGACCTACTTTCTGGCGCAGTTTGACGCTAAGGAGGGTCCGGCTGGCGAGGCCAAAGCGCTAGCACGCCTTCGCCAGGTTCCTACACAGACGAAGACTGACTGGCGATGCGCTCAGCTCTTGATCGACCTCACCTGGAAGGAACTCACGGGAAGCAGACTGCTCCTAGGCGATCGTGTTCCCCTCCACCTATCCGACACCGCGCTGCTCAAGATCGCAGAGCTAGCCTCCACACTCGAACATGCAGATATGCCAGACGGCTACCGATTCTTGTTCGTTAGGGCGATCGCGGAGTTTGTGAGCGGCAACTTCTCCGAGGCACAACGTCTCTTCCGCGAGGTGGGCGACCTGACCCGACAGCTTTCCAAACGAATCTATACCGCATACCTCCTCGCAGACAAGTCCGGTAAACCTGAGATCTACACCGGTCGAGTTGAGATGTCCGACATGAGGTCCGGGCAGGTCTGGGTGAATGAACTAGGCACTCGTGTAAAGTTTGAGCCGAGACTCTTTAGTGTAAACGGTGTCTTTTCGCGCAACCAACAACTCCCGCCTTTCCATATCGGCTTCAAGCTCTCCCGCGGACCCGTTGCCGAACCGCGCTCCGTCTACCGAAAGCACTCTGGACTACGATGAATGCGCTGGAAAAACTATCGGCAGCTCGTCTGATAGCAACAGGCTCACCCCTGTTGATTGATGCGCCGGATCTCCACCCACAATGCACGACAGATGCAGAATTTGATGTCCTTGTCACCGCTTACTACAAGTTCCTTTACGAGGAACTTTCGAGGGACATATCCTCCCTCAAGACGCACAAGGGAATGCCTAGAGTCAAGAAAGCGCGGTACCTCCTGTACGTTCTTCGAACAGCAGCCCAGCATTCCGGTAACGAGAATGTAGTCCGAGAGGCACAGGTATGGAGGAGAAGGGAGCATTCACCGCAGAGCGCAGCGGTTAGTTTAGCCTCTAAGATGAGAGAAGCTCTTGACGAGCTGGCATCAGTCGCCACTTGGGTTTCCCAAGATCAATCCCGTGCGGCACGCTGGCGTGACGACCTAGCCGTTGATACGCGCACCATTTTCGCACAGGTCGTTTCCGACCTCGGACTTCACTTCACACCCAACAACCAATCGCGGATGATTCGGCTGGTCGAAAAGCGCCTGGAGATTCAACCCCCACGCACTGACCCCTATACAGGTACCGCCGACTATTGCGTTCAGGAAATCCTATCGGCGCGTACCCCACTGCCCGTGCCTTATTCGGATGTTCTCGATTCGTTTGGGCTATTTGGAAAGCCGCAAGCTATGGGAGTTTTATTGCTCGCCTATTCTGTCGCAGAGGTCGCGCCGTCACTAAGTGGGGACGCTTTCCTTGACCGCGTCGAACAGATGTTTCAAATCGCAACCACTCCATAGCTTCAGGCCGAATAACAGGGCTCTTCCGAGTTGAGTGTGGGTGACCGCATGTTGGTCGGGGGGGGCGGGTAAGGTCTTTGATGATGAGCGGACTTCTCTCTCCCCCATTGTCACCAAGGACCTTGGGCGGTGTCTCACCCTACCTGCTGCTCTGTATCGCTTGGTCGTTGTGATCGGTGTGATCTGCTCGTTGACTTGGAGGTTTTCCATCTGGTTGCTGTCGCTCGGCGTGAGTGTGGTCTGGTGCTCGACATAGAGTTATGCGATTGCTGTGGCGGCTGTCCGGGTTGTGGGGTGATCGCTCAAGGTCACGGGCGTGTGGTGATAGAGGTGATCAACGTGCCCTGGGCCGTGGTTCCGGCGCCAATCCGGTGGAATAAACGACGCTGGATGTGCCGCGAACGCACCTGCCAGACGGTGACGTTCCTGGAGCATAGCGAGAGGGTGTGCGCACCCAGGGCACGTCTGGGGGCGCGGGCGATCCGCTGGGCGATCCGACAGTTGCGCTTCGACACAAGGTTGTGGTGTATACACACCACCCACTTCGACGTAGGGAGCTATTGACACATACATGGCACCGGGCTAGTAGCGCAGAGCATAAAGACGGGACATGCCTTGGTGTGTGTCACGCACGTGTGTCACGCACCGAAGCATGTCCCGATTTACCGCAGAATCATGCGGTTTTTGTTGTGGAGATGGGGGGAATCGAACCCCCGTCCAGTGGCCGGCCCCGAATTCTTCTCCGAGCGCAGTCTACGGTTTTATTTCTCAGCCCCCAGCATTGCGCAGACACACCGCTGGATGGGCTCAGTTGATTAAGTGTCGGAGGCGCCCCACCAACATGGGCGACTCCCAGTGGCTCCCTAGACGACGCCAGACACCGGGCCGGAAGCAACTCCCGGGCTGACGGACTAAAGGTTCAGGCTGCGATATCAGGCAGCGAGAACGTAGTCGGTGCGATTCTGTTCGGCACCTATTGGTTTGCACGCATCGTTAACGAGTTGAGCGCACATTCTCGGCTCGCTTCACTTCGATCGACGACCACTGTCGAAACCGATCATCCCCTCTTGAGTTTTCAACCCACCGACACCCTACGAAACCGCAGACCGTCGGACACATCAGTTTACGCCTGCAGCCCCCGCCCGTCAAGGGAAAAACCGAAACCTCAGAGCAGCTTCGTGGACTCCAGCTTCTCGACCATGCGGCGGTTCTTGCGCACGAGCAGCGGGCGCAGCGCCAGCCCCAGGAACGCGGCAAACAGGATGAAGGAAGCCAAGAACCACATGGCGTCCGCGTACTCATGCCCCGCGTACCCCGCGATCGACGCGCGCAGCGCCGTGATCGCGTGCGTGGCCGGTAGGAACGGCGAAATCGACGAGTAGAAGGACGGCAGGATCGCCAGCGGGAAGGCTCCCCCGGCGCCCGAAATCTGCAGGACCAGGAGCAGCACGCCCAGGGCCTTGCCCGCGTTCCCGAACGTCGCAATAAGCGTGTAGAGCAGGAAAGAGAACACGACGGCCGTCAGCCACAGGGTGCCCATGAACTGCAACGGATGAGCATGCTGGACCTTCAAGAAGTACAGGTCACCCAGTCCCACCAGGGTCGCCTGGGCGAGCGCGATCGTCCCGAAGATCATGTAGCGCCCCAGGTATCCGGCGGCCAAGCCGACGGGCTTAGCCGTCAGGGTCGCGCGCAGCGGGTCGCCCTCGGGCAGGCCTTCAGCAACATTGAAGTCCGTGACGTCCGAGCGCAGCGACACGACCATCAGGATGGAGCCCACCCACAGCGCCAGGATCGTGTACAAGGGCGCCATCTGGGAGCCGAAGTTCGCGACCGGGTAAACGGGAGTCTTCTCCACGCCCACGGGCGCCGCGATGGCCGCAGCCAGGGCCTCGGGATTATTCCCGATGATCGTTCCCAGCGTCGTCAGGTCTCCACTGGCAAGCGCCTCACTGATCGAGGAGTGCAGGGAGTCGAGCTTTCCGGCCGCCTCGCGCAGGCTCGTGGCCGCGCCCATCAGATTGTCGCGCAGCTGGGTCAGCCCCTCGCGCGCACTCCCGCTACCGTTCGAGGCAGTGGACGTCGCGCCCTCCAGGGACGTTCGCGCGGCGCTCAGGGACGACTGGGCCGAGGCCAGGGTGGCAGCCAGCGATTCAAGCTGGGGCCGCAGGTTGTTCTCGTAGTCGGAGGACAGCCCGTCGACCGCGGAGCGCGCCTGGGCGATCAGGCCGTTGACCGTCGCGTGCCCAGCTTCGGCATTCGCAACCTTGGAGTCCAGCTCAGAGGCGGCGGCGCGCAGCCCGTTCGCAACCTCGGTCAGCCGGTCGGAGGCCGCCTGCAGGCGGTCCAGCGAGGACTGGGAAACGGGCGAGCCCGGCAGCGCCCCGAGCGTCGTCTTGATCGACGCGAAGCTGGTCGCCTGCGTGTCCAGCACGGAGGCCTGCGAACGCAGCGTGGAGGCCGCGTCCGACGCGCTCGTCGAGCCGTTCGCGTACACGCTCTCGACGGCACTCGACAGGGAGGACAGCGAGGACTGGGAGGAGGAGATCGCATCGGACACCGAGGAGACCGCAGCCGATGCAGCGGATCCGAGGCCGCTGGCCCCCGCCTGTGCACTCGAGACTGCGGACTGCGCAGGTCCCTTCGCGCTCCCCAGCCCGTCCACGAGCGTGGCCGTCGAGTCGATGAGCGTCACCGAGGAACCCACGAGCGACGCGTACGCGTCCGCGCTGTCCGCCGCCGTGCGCAGGCGCGAGGCGACGGTCTGCACGCGGTTATCGAGCGCCGTCACCGTGTTGACGGCTGTGGGCGACGACAGCGCACTCCCGACCGACGTTGCCGTATCGAGGGCGACCTCGGAGAGGGTCTGAACGAAGATCTGATTCACCTGGGCACTCACGGCCTCGGCACCCTGGCCCGCGATCTTCGGCGAAATACCGTTCTTCTTCTCGTTGACGTAGTACGTCATCGGCGCGGAGGATGCTCCCCCGTCGAAGAAGGTGAGCATCTCGCGCGAAAAGTCCGACGGGATGACGATGGCCGCGTAGTACTCGCCCGAGCGCGTCCCCTCGACCGCCTCGTCCTCGGACGCGATGACCCAGTCGAAGTTGTCGTTCTTGCGCAGCGCGGACACCACGGAATCGCCAATGTTGACGTGCAGCGGCACCAAGTCTGACTTGTAGCCCGCGTCCGTGTTCGCAATCGCGATGCGCAGGCTCTTCGTGTTCCCGAACGGGTCCCACGACGCCGCCACGTTGAACCACGTGAACAGCGACGGAATGACGACCAGTCCGAAGACGACGACGCTGGCGATCAGGGAACGATGCGCGCGGCGCAGATCGGCGCGGTAGATGGCCCAGATGGTCCTCACTGTTCTTCTCCCTTCGCCGCCTCCGACGCGTCGCCCGCGACAGCCTCATCGACGAGGTCGGGGGCAGCCTCGTCCGCGTCCTCTCCCCCGCGCTCACCGAGGGAGGACGCCAGCGCCGACGAGATCGACGCACCCACAGCGGCAGCACCCAGCGCGATACGCGAGCGCGCGCCCTGCACGCGGCGGGTGAGCAGCGAGCGCACGTCCCCCTCGTCCATGGCGCCGAGGAGCTGCTGACGCACCAAGGCCTCGCGCACGTACTGCAGGCCGATCAGGAACGTGATGACGAGGAGAACCCAGACGATCCAGGCGCCCAGCACGATCGGCACCTCCGCGACATTCGCGACCGACAGGACGGCCAGAGTCACCGGAACGATAACCCCGAGAATGATCGCGGCGCGGCGGATCGTCGGGTAACGACGCTCGAAACGCGCGGCACGGCCGCTCACCGAGCGCTGGAAGCCGTCGTGATCGGCCAGGGCCGCCACGATCTGGCTCAGGCGATAGCGGTTGGAGGGGACGCGCGTGGCCTCGGCCAGAAAGAGGCCAGAGGAAGCCAGGTCGCGGGTGACCATCGCGTTCAAGTTCACCAAGAACGGGCGCAGCGCGAGGCCGATCGCGAAGGCAACCAGCGCCTCGGCACCGAGAACGGCCAGGCAGGCGAGGTACGTGTGCCCGTAGAATCCCCCGACGATTTCACGCAGCGCGTTAATGCCGTAGGTGAAGGGGAACAGCGGGTGCAGGAAGCGGAAGAAGGACGGCAGCATCTCGATCGGATACAGGCCGGCAGACCCGGGAATCTGCATGACCATGATGATGACGCACAGGCCCTTGCCGATGTGCTGGAAGCACGTGGAGAGCATGTAGACGATCGACACAAACACCAGCGAGATGATCATCGCCGTCCCCACGAACGCCGGACGCGACACCGTCTGCACGCCGATAATCAGGTCGCCGATCGACACAACGAGCCCCTGAATGACCCCGAAGAAGGCGAGAAGCATCCACCGGCCCATGTACTTGGCGGCAGAGGACGTGGGGCCGATGCCCTCCTCATCCACATCGAGCTTCAGGAGGAGGACGAGCGAGAACGCGCCGATCCACAGAGCCAGGTTCGTGAACAGCGGGGCCATCGCCGAACCGTAGGCGGCCACGGGGTACACGGCCTTCGTCTCGATCTGCGTCGGCGAGGCCATGAAGGAGGCGATCGATTCTGCGTTGACCCCAAGGGAGTCCGCGAGGGCGCGCAGCGTGTTCGAGGAGGACAGGGACGAAATGTCCGTCGCCACCGAGTTCAGGTCGGTCTTGATCGCGGCGACATTCGTCGAGCTGGTCTGGGTCGCCGTCTTCGCCCCGTCCAAGAGGGAATCGAGCTGGTCGAGCAGGCCCGACACCTGCTCGCGCTGACTGCGCAGCGTGTCCAGCGAGCCACGCATCGACGAGGACGCGCGCGAGAAGTCATCGAGCGCCGATGAGATCGCGGGCAGCTGGGCGGACACTCCGCTGCGCGCGTTCGTGACCGAGGCCGACACGGCCGCAGATGCGTCGGAGGCTGACGTCAGCGCGTTCGAAATCGACGTGGACGTGGCCGACAGGTCGGAGTTGAGGGTCGTCAGGCTGCCCAGGGCCGTCGACAGCGCGGCGTTCTGATTCGTCAGGTCGGTCAGTGCCGTGCCCGCGGCGGGCAGGTTCCCGATCCCCAGGGCATTCAGCTCCGCCAGCACGTCGCCCACCGAGTCGTTGATCGACGTGCCCTCAGTGAGCAGGCCACCCACGCGCCCGGAGGCGCCCTGCACAGCGCCGTCGAGGGTTCCCGCGTTCGCGGACACTCCCGCCAGAGCGCTCGCCGCGTTCGAGGACAGGCCGTCGAGGGCCCCGCCCATCTGGCTCGAGAAGGATCCGAGCGACGTGCGCGAGTCGCTCACCAGCTGGTCCGCCTGGTCCAGGGACGTCGACATCTCCGAGACGGCCGCGTCCAGATCGCTGAGGGTCGTGCGAGCCGAGGCCACCGAGGCCTTCGCCGCGTCGATCTTCTCCCCCATGCCGTCCAGGGTCTGGGAGGCGCTGCCCAGCTTGGCCGAGGCCTCTGACACCGACGCGGACACATCCGAACGCTTCTGGTCAGCGTCGTTCGCGATACTGACCCCGGCCTCGGACGCCTTCTCCGACAGCACCTTCGCCACCGTCGAAACGAAGGCGGAGTTGATCTGACGGTCCAGCGCCGTCGCGCCCGCCCCCGTAATCTTCGGGGCCACCGCGTTGTTCTTCTCGTTAACGTAATACTGGATGTTCGGCTTGACGTACGTGCCGTCAACGATGCCCGTCAGGTCACGCGAAAAAGACGCCGGGATGACGAAGGCCGCGTAGGAGTCCCCGCGTTCCACCTCGGCGCGCGCCTCATCGGCGCTCACGAAGTGCCAGCCCAGCTGATCGTTTTGCTTGAGCTGAGTCTCGAGCATCGCACCGACGTTCACGGTGCCGATCTGGTCCTTGGTCGCGCCCTCGTCCTCGTTCGCGACGGCGACACGAATGTGGGAGGTCTGCGAGTACGGGTCCCAGAACCCGACGATGTTGAACCACGCGTAAAGCGCGGGCACGAACGCCATACCGATGATGACAATCCACGCGGCCGGCACACGCACCAGCCTCAGAAGATCACGACGAAAGATCCTGACGAAACCTCGCACGCAATCGCCTTCTTTCCCTTACCTGCGGGCCTGCTTCACGTAGCGGCGCATCGCGCGCTCGGCCTCGCGCTGATCCTGCTTCTCGCGCAGGGCCTGACGCTTATCCCATTCCTGCTTGCCCTTGGCCAGGGCGATTTCGACCTTGACGCGGCCACCGATGAAGTACAGCTCCAGGGGCACGATCGTGTAGCCCTTCGCAGCCACGCGGTCCTGCATGCGGTCGATCTCCGCGCGGTGCAGCAGCAGCTTGCGCTTGCGCGTAGGCGCGTGGTTCGTCCACGAGCCCTGCGAGTACAGCGGAATATTCGCGCCGTAGAGCCAGGCCTCTCCCCCGTTGATCTCGACCCAGGCATCGACGAGGGATGCGCGGCCCATGCGCAGCGCCTTCACCTCGGTGCCCATGAGGGCCAGGCCGGCCTCCCACGTGTCTTCGATCGTGTAGTCGTGGCGCGCCTTCTTGTTACGGGCGATCGTCTTCTTCGCGTCGGAGGCAGCCTTGGCACGCTGCCCCTCCGTGGGCTTGGGCTTCTTCCATTCCTTGGGCATGCTGCCTCCTTTCAGACTCGTTGTCCGCACACCATGCGGAAAGACCCCCGCAGCGAAATCGCTACGAGGGTCCATCCTAACGCGGATTACAAATAATCCATCGGTTCAACATAACTTCCGTTCTGAAGAACACCAAAATGCAGGTGGCAGCCCGTCGCGTAGCCGGTCGAGCCGACCTCGCCCAGCGCGTCGCCCGCGTTCACGTACTGGCCCGGGGACACGTACTGCGCCTGCATGTGCAGGTATTCGGTGATGACGGAGTTGCCGCCGACGAGGCCGTGGTTGATATCCACGTAGTTGCCTGCCGACACATCGGAGGACACGGCGTTCACATAGCCCGAGGCCACGGCGCGGATGATCGTGCCACAGTCAGCGGCCATGTCGGTGCCCGAGTGGCCCTTCATGACGCCCAGCACGGGGTGGTAGCGCATGCCGAACGGGGAGGTGACCACGATCGGAATGTCGAGGGGGTTACGGAAGCCCGAGGCCGACACGTAGGAGGCGCCCGACGCGCGGTTCGCCGCGTCGATAGCCGCCAGCTCGGCGCTGCGCGCCTGGTAGTCGGCTTCCGCCTGGCTGAGGGAGGCCTCGACCTGGCCCTTCTGGGCGTCCCACTCGGCCTGCTTGGCCTGAGCCTGCTCCTTGAGGCTGTTGAGCTCGGTGAGCTTGGCGTCGGCCTCGTTCTTGGCTTGCTTGGCCTCCTCCTCAGCCTGCGCGGCCTTGACCTCAAGGTCGGCGATACGCTCCGTGATGGCGTCCTGGCGCGTGGCCTGGGTGCGCTGGGACGAGGACACGTCCAGCGCGGCCGTCATCGTCTGGCTCTCCGTGCGCAGCGCCATATCGGCCGCCGCCGCACGGTCGGTGATCGACTCGGTGCCGCCCGCCGTCAGGGCGACGGCGACCGGGTCGACGTTGCCTTCGCGGTACTTGCGACGCACGAGGTCAGCGATCGCGCGCTGTGCGTCGTCGGCCTGCGTGGTCGCCTGGTTCAGCGACTGACCGATGCGGCTCTGCTCGCCCTGAGCGGCGCTCAGCTCACCCATGATCGTCGCGTGTTCACGGGTCTTCTGGTCATACGTCGCGGTCGCGCTCTCGTAGGCGGCCTGAGCCACCGGGATCTGCCCGTTGAGCGCCTGCAGGTCGATGAACACCTGGGCGAGCGACGCGTCGATGCCCTCCAGCTGCGACTGCAGGGCGTTGACCGTCGCCTCGGCCTCGGCGGCCGCGTTCGCGGCGGCGTCGCGCTCATCGTCGGCACGCGCGGGCAGGGCCTGGCTCATCGCCGCAAACGAGGCGATTGCGAGGGCCAGCGCACCGGCGCGCAGCGCGCGACGACCGGGACGATGCGAGGAGAGGGACATGAGACTCACGCCTTCGTGTACTTCGCGAGCGAGAAGGCCGAGGCAATAACCGCCAGCGCCACGGCCGCCAGGACGAGGATCGGCGTCATGATCGCGACCTCGCCCATGCCGATAAAGTTCGTCCAGCGGAAGGACGGGGCCATCCACCCCTGGACGATGAAGTGCACGCCCGCGAACAGGGTGCCGATCGCGAAGGCGGCGCCCACCAGCGCGGCGAGCGCGCCCTCGATCATGAAGGGGGCCTGAATGAACAGGTTCGAGGCACCCACGTAACGCATGATCTGGGTTTCCTGCTCACGGCTCATGGCGCTCAGGCGGATCGTCGTCGAGATCAGCAGGATCGCGGCGACGACCATGATCGCACCGAGGCCCAGCGCAGCCGTGCGGGCGGCACCCAGCACGCGGAACAGCGGCTCGACGACCTCACGCTGGTCGCGCACCTCGGACACGCCCGCGGTCCCGGAGAACTCCTCCTTGACCACCGAGTACTGCTCGGGATTGACCAGCTTGATGCGGAACGCGAACTGGAGCATCTCCGGAGTGGTCCACTGGGTCAGGGCGTTGTTGCCGTTGAGACGCTGGAAGTTCTCGTATGCCTCTTCCTTCGTCTCCTCGTACACGTTGGCCACGTAGGGGGTCATCTCGGCGGACGCCAGCTTCTGGCGCACGGCGTCGATCTGCGCGTCGGTCGCCTCGGTTGCGTTACAGTTCGCGGCCGCGTCGTTGATGGCGCACATGTAGATCGTGACCTCGATCTTGTCGTACCACTCCGACTTCATCTTGGACACCTGCATCTGGGTCAGGCCCGCGATGCCCACGAAAAGGAGGGACACGAAGGTCACGAGGATGACGGCGACGCTCATCGCGCGGTTACGCGACAGGCCCTTGCCGACCTCGGACAGAATAAAACGAAGCTTCACTGGTCTTACCTCCCGGCCCCGTAGACGCCGCGGTTCTGGTCGCGCACGACGTCGCCGCTGGCGAGCTCGATGACGCGCTTACGCATCTGGTTCACGATGTCCGCGTCGTGGGTAGCCATGACGACGGTCGTGCCCGTGCGATTGATTCGGTCGAGGAGACGCATGATGCCCAGCGACGTCTCCGGGTCAAGGTTGCCGGTGGGCTCGTCCGCGAGCAGCAGCTCGGGACGGTTCACCATGGCGCGCGCGATCGCGACACGCTGTTCCTCACCGCCGGACAGCTCGTGTGGCAGGCGCGATTCCTTGCCGGACAGGCCCACCAGCTCGAGGGCGTCCGGGACGGCCGTCTCGATCGCGTGGCGAGGCTTGCCGATGACCTGCATGGCCAGAGCGACGTTCTCGTACACGGTCTTGGAGGGCAGCAGTCGGAAGTCCTGGAAGACCGTGCCGATCTGACGGCGCAGCTTTGGAACCGCCCACGTGGACAACTTGGACACGTCCTTGCCGAGCACCCACACCTTCCCGCTGGTCGCCTTTATTTCGCGCATGACGAGCTGCAGGAACGTGGATTTACCGGAACCTGACTTGCCGACGAGGAACACGAATTCTTCGCGTTCCACCTCCAGCGAGACGTGGTCCAGCGCGGGCTGGGCACCTGGCGTGTACACCATGGTGACATCTTCAAAACGAATCATGGGACCGTCCGATCGGGGTCAATAGTCCCTGTCAGATTAGGTAACGATCGGGTCACGGCCCGGCTACGACACGCGGAAAACAGGCGGTGTGGCGCTCAGCCCTCCACCTGGGGACACTTGGACACGCTACCCGGCCCCAGCCTCGTTCATGAATCGACGAGGCCGGGGCCGGGTAGTGCGTATGGGCGTCGCTCAGTCCTGAGCTGCCTTCTGCTCGTTCTTGCGCCAGCGAATTCCGGCGTTGATGAAGCCGTCGATGTCGCCGTCGAAGACGGACTGGGGGTTTCCGGACTCGTACTCGGTGCGCAGGTCCTTGACCATCTGATACGGCTGGAGCACGTACGAGCGCATCTGGTCGCCCCACGACGCCTTGACGTCGCCGGCGAGCTCCTTCTTCTTCGCCTGCTCTTCCTCGTGACGCAGCACGAGGAGGCGGGACTGCAGGACTCGCAGGGCGGCCGCACGGTTCTGGATCTGGGACTTCTCATCCTGCATGGACACGACGATGCCCGTGGGGATGTGGGTCATGCGCACGGCCGAGTCGGTCGTGTTCACGGACTGGCCGCCGGGGCCCGAGGAGCGGAAGACGTCCACCTTCAGCTCGGACTCGGGGATCTCGATGTGGTCAGTCGTCTCGATGAGGGGGATGACCTCGACGGCCGCGAACGACGTCTGGCGGCGGCCCTGATTGTCGAAGGGGCTGATACGCACGAGGCGGTGGGTGCCGGCCTCGACGCTCAGCGTGCCGTAGGCGTAGGGCGCCTGAACCTCGAAGGTCGCCGACTTCAGGCCGGCCTCTTCCGCGTAGGAGGTGTCCATAACCTTCGTCGGATAACCGTGACGCTCCGCCCAGCGCAGGTACATGCGCAGGAGGATCTCGGCGAAGTCGGCGGCGTCCACGCCGCCCGCGCCGCTTCGGATCGTGATGACGGCGTTGCGCTCGTCGTACTCGCCGTCCAGCAGCGTGCGGATCTCCAGATCACCCAGGTCCTTACGCAGCTTCTCCAGGTCAGCCTCGGCCTCGGCGAGGATGTCAGCGCCCTCATCCGGGTCCTCGGCGGCCATGTCCACCATGGCCTCCAGGTCGTCGATGCGCTCGCTCATCTGCGTGATGCGGTCCAGCTCGCTCTGACGGTGGCTGAGAGCGCTCGTGACGGCCTGGGCGGCGCTCGGGTCGTCCCACAGGTCGGGCGCTGCCGCCTTCTCGTTCAGCTCGACGATCTGCTCGCGCAGCTTGTCCGGCTGCACGACCGCGATGATGTTCTCCATCGTGGTGCGCAGGGACGGGATCTCTTCAGAAAATTCAATGGCCACGCACCCAGGGTAGCGGATAGGAAGCCCAACGAGGAACGCTAAGGGGCGACGGTGGCGGGGTTTACTCCGGCGCCGGCCTCAGATACGACGGTGCCCCGACGCCACACAGGACGCCGGGGCACCGAAAGAGAGAAGATCAGATGAGACCCATCGCGATCATCGCGTCAGCCACCTTGCGGAAGCCCGCCAGGTTCGCGCCCGCCACGTAGTCGCCCGCGACGCCGTATTCCTCGGCGGTGGCGACGGTGGTCGCGTGGATGTCGACCATGATCTGGTGAAGCTTCGCGTCGGTCTCCTCGAAAGGCCACTGGGTGCGGCCGGAGTTCTGCTGCATCTCGAGGCCGGAGGTGGCCACGCCACCAGCGTTCGAGGCCTTGCCGGGGGCGTAGGCAACGCCGGCGGCCTGCAGGGCTTCGATCGCCTCGGGGGTCGTGGGCATGTTCGCGCCCTCGGCGACCAGCTGGACGCCGTTCTTGATGAGGGTCTCGACGCCGGACAGGGGCAGCTCATTCTGGGTCGCGCAGGGCAGCGCAACGTCACAGGGGACATCCCAGATGGAGCCGTCGGCCACGAAGACGGCGCCGGGGCGCTCGGCCGCGTAGTCGGAGACGCGTCCACGACGCACCTCCTTGATGTCCTTGAGCAGCGCGACGTCGATGCCGGCCTCGTCCACGACGTAGCCGGAGGAGTCGGACACAGCGACGACGGTCGCGCCCAGCTGCTGAGCCTTCTCGGTCGCGTAAATCGCGACGTTACCCGAGCCGGAGACCACGACGCGCTTGCCATCGAAGCTAGTGCCCTTCGCGGCGAGCATTTCGGCAGCGAAGTAGACGAGGCCGTAGCCGGTGGCCTCGGTGCGCACGTAGGAGCCGCCCCAGGACAGGCCCTTGCCCGTCAGGACACCCGCGTCGAAGCGGTTCTTGAGGCGCTTGTACTGGCCGAACATGTAGCCGATCTCGCGGCCGCCCACGCCAATGTCGCCGGCGGGCACGTCAGTGTCGGGGCCGATGTGGCGGGAGAGCTCAGTCATGAAGGACTGGCAAAAACGCATGACCTCGGCGTCGGACTTGCCCTTGGGGTCGAAGTCCGCGCCGCCCTTGCCGCCGCCCATGGGCAGGCCGGTGAGGGCGTTCTTGAAGATCTGCTCGAAGCCGAGGAACTTGATGATCGACAGGTTCACGGAGGGGTGGAAGCGCAGGCCACCCTTGTAGGGGCCGAGGGCGGAATTGTACTCGACGCGGAAGCCGCGGTTCACATGGATGTTGCCCTTGTCGTCGGCCCACGGGACGCGGAACTGGATCTGGCGCTCGGGCTCGACGATGCGGTCGATGATGGCCAGGTCGGCGTATTCGGGGTGACGCTCAGCGAGGGGGGCGATGGTCAGGAGGACCTCGTAGACGGCCTGGTGGAACTCGGCCTGGGCGGGGTCGCGGCGCTGGACGGATTCGAAAACGGAGGCCAGCGCGGGGGAAAGACGAGATGTATCAAAGCTGCTCATGGCCTAAAGTTTACGTTTCGTTTACTCAACCTTCCCTCGCCGTCCCACGATGTGACCGTCGCGGACGCCACTTTAGGGTGGCCCCTGCACCCCGCGCAGGCGCGCACTCGAGGTCCTCACCAGCTCGGGAACCACCACGCTGCGCAGCACCGGAGGCAGGAGGGAGACCCTGGGGTGCGCCCTCACGCCGACCTCCACCTCTCCGCTGCTCACGCTGACCCAGGAGACGCTCACCCCGTCCCCGACCCGGCACGTCGAGTCCGACAGACCCGCGAGCGCACGGTCGACGCGAGAGCTCGCCGTCTCCTCGTCAACCCCGAGGTTTCCTCCCGCGAAGACCGTGGACGCAGAGGCTCCCGACACCCCGGCGCTGGCCAAGGCGTCGGCGCAGGACACGAGGCGGCGGTCCTGCATCGCGACCTCGGTGAGCGCGATCGACACGACGAGCAGCAGGCACACGAAGGCGCAGCCCGCGCACATGAGGATCCCGACGCGCCCCTCCTCCCCTTCACTCACGGGCGACCACCTCCCGCACGGGCGCGCGGGCGCTCGAGGAAACACCGACGCCAACCCCGCCGAGCCGGGCGGGCATGAAGGGCAGCGGCACCTGCACGGACACGCGCACGTCAACAGCTCCTTCTCTCTCCTGGCAGTTCTCGCACGTCGCCACCACCTCAGGGGTCGCGTTCACGCCGAAATCCTCGACGATGAGGGTGACGGCGTGGGATGCGTCGGCCGTTCGTTCCGGGTCCTCGGCGAGGATACGCGCAGCCTCGCGCGCCCCCGCGTCCACCGCCATCGCACCGGCGCTCACCTGGCCGATCGCGAGCACGATGTAGAGCACTGGAATCACGACGACGACAAGAATCCCAAGGAATTCGACGCTGGCATCTCCGCGCTCGTTCACGGCCCCTCCACCAGGGCACGCCCGCGCACGGTCAGCCACCTCGGCCCAAGTCCTCCGACGAGCGGCAGGCGTGTGCGCACGGTGACTGTGAGGACATCGACACCGCCGTCGCTTTCGCGATCCACGGCAATCTCGCGATCCTTCGCGGCCCCCACGAGAGAGTCGAGGAGTTCGCCCGTGCGCGCCCGGGCCTCGTCCTCATCCCCTCCGAGGAGGCCGCCTCGGCGCGCGCCCTCGGACGCAGCACTCACGCTCATCGTGCGCACATGCGAGGCGAAGGCCAGCTGAAGGAGCAGGAGGATGACGAGGACGACGAGGCCCTGAACGAGGACCGTCGAGACGACCTCGGATCCCTCCTCAGATGCCCGCAATCGAGTCCATCGCACGGTTAAAGATCTCCACGAGCCGCTCCGAGGCAACACCCCAGATGAGGACGACGAGCGCGGCCGTCATGAGGGTGATGAGGACCCACCCGGGCACGTCGCCGCGCTCCCCGAGGGGAGCCTTCCTGAGAAAGAGTTTCTTCATGACTGTTTCCTTCCTTCACGGGGTGAAATCCAGGGCGATGAGCCCCGGGTAGAGGGCGAACATGACGGTGACGGGCAGGATGAGGAAGACGACGGGCAGGAGCATCGCGATCTCGCGGCGCCCGCCCTCTTCCATGAGGGCGGCGAGAGAGCGTTCGCGCTGGTCCCGCGCCTGATCGTGCAGGACCGAGGCCAGGGGCGAGCCGCGCTCGATCGCCGTGGTGAGGGTGCGACTCAGGCGCGTGAGGGCTGGGGATTCGGTGCGCTCGACGAGGTCGGCGAGTGCGCGCACGGAGGGCGTGCCGTTGCGGATGTGCCCGGCTGTCAGCGACAGCTCTACCCCGAGGGGACCTCCCGCGCAGCCGGCGACGCGCTCGATGGCGGCCGGGATCGACTCGCCGGCGGCCACCGCGAGCGCGAGGAGTTCCGAGCAGTCGGGCACAGAGGCGTCAATCGCGCGCTGGCGGGCATTCGCGCGCATGGTGAGGAAGCGGTCCATGCCGGCGACCCCAAGGAGGGTGCCGACGAGCGCGCAGGCGCACAGGGGAATGAAAGAGGCCCGCAGGGAGGAAGCGTGGCGCGCGGCGACGAGGGCGCATGCGGCGACGAGGCCTGCCACCCCTGCGACTGCCTGGCGCAGCCGGAAGACGGACACGTCCGGGTTCATACCGGCCAGGGAGAGCCTGCGGGCCACGGATTCGCTCGTGGACCCGAGAGAATCGAGGGCTGAGGCGCTCACGCGGCGCGCCCACGCGACGAGCGCGGAGGGTGGGTGCTCCTGCACGCGCCCCTGCGCGACGCGGTCGACGAAGGAGGGACGGCGTGCGAGGGCGGCGGCCAGGATGAGGACGAGGCCCGCGCCGGCGACGAGGGCGACGGCCAGGTCGAGGGCACGCATAATCCACGGATTCATCGCGCGCCCCCAAGGTTCCTCGGGTCGGTGCTCAGGCGGCCCATGGCCTTCATGATCAGGTAGGCGATGACGCAGATGCCAGCCCCCGAGCACAGGACGGCGACACCGCCCGGCGAGTTCCACACGTGTGCGTTGGCCCCGCCTCCCGACAGGAGAAGTAGGACGACCCAGGGGGCAGCGAGGCCGAGTCGGGCGGCGCCCACGGTCCAGGATTGACGCGCCTCGAGTTCTCCGCGCACGCGCGCATCCTCGCGCAGGAGCGAGGCGAGGTCTTGCAGCAGGCGGGTCAGGTCCGCCCCGCCGACGGATCGGGCGATGCGCAGCGCCTCGACGATGCGGTCAGCGACGGGGTCGGCGACCGTCTCTTTCATCGTGTCCAGGGCGAGCTCGAAACGGCCATTAGCGCTGTAATCCCGCGAGAAGGCTTCGAAGGCGAAGCGCACGGGGACGGGCCCCTCCTCGGCCAGATCGCAGAGCACCTGGGGCAGCGCCGTGCCCGCACGCACGCCGGACACCATGGCGTCGATGACCTCGGGCCATGCGGCCCGAACGGTCTTCGCATGCGCGCCAAGGCGGGAAACAACCCACGCGTAGGGCAGGAACGCAACGCCGACGGAGACGATGAGGGCGACGGGCCAAGCTCCCGTGACGGCCAAGATAGCGAGCGCGACAAAGCTTCCGACTCCGAGGCTCAGCGCGATGAGGCGCGCTGCCGTCAATCCGGGGATGCGGGCGCGGGCCACGTCCTCGCGCAGGCGCTTCCACGGCCCCCACGGGCGCCACGCCGGAGGCGGCGTAAACCAGGGGGACACGGCCAGAACAAGGCCGATCCCGAACACGAGCCCGCACACGATCGCAATCACGCCGGCCCCCAATCCAGAAGGGACGCGAGGTCGAATCCTGCGGCGGCAAAACGGTCGTGCAGGTCAAGGCCACCCGCGCCTCGTGCGCACCGGCGCCCATCGAAGCGGAAGAGGGTAGCTGTCTCGATCCGATTTCCTTCGACGCGCCCCGGGACCGCCATGATCTCGGCGACGTGGCGCTGCCCGTCCACGCCGCGCTCGACGTGACACACGAGATCGATGGACGAGGCCAGGGTCGGGGTGACGAACCCCGTCGTCACATTCTCCCCCGCCAAGAGCGGCAGGATCGAGAGCTTGTCGAGGGCCTCGCGGGCCGAGTTCGCGTGCACAGTCGCCATGCCCGGCACGCCCGCGTTGAGGGCCACTAGCAGGTCGAGGGCTTCGGGGCCTCGGACCTCGCCGACGATCAGGTACTCGGGGCGCATACGCAGCGATTCGCGCACGAGGTCACGCAGCGTTATCTCGCCCGTCCCCTCCGCGCCGGCCGGGCGTGTCTGCATCGCGACGTGGTCCCAGTTAGCCAGGCCCAACTCGAAGACTTCCTCGCAGGAGATGACGCGGCGCGACCTGGGCAACTCCCCCGCGAGGGCGCGCAGGAGCGTCGTCTTCCCGGCCTGCGTGCCGCCCGAGACGAGGACAGAGAGCCCAACGGAGACGGCGGCCGCCAAAAATTCCCTCATCGGAGGGGCGAGCATATCGACCGAGACCAGGTCGTCCAAGGTGCGGGCGCGCTGGATGTGCTTGCGGATGTTGACGCTCCACGACGTTCCCGTGACGGGAGGGATAACGACGTGGAGGCGTTCCCCACCCGCGAGCATCGCATCCACGAAGGGGCTGGACAGATCGAGCCTGCGCCCGGAGTGGTGGAGCATGCGCTCGACGAGGGCGCGCACGTCCTCGTCCGTGAGGATCAGGCTGGTCAGCTCTGCGACACCCGCGCGGGCCACGAACACGCGCGAGGCCGCATTGATCCAGATTTCCTCGACCGAGGGATCATCCATGAGCGCCTGAAGCGGGCCCAAGCCGCAGATGTCGTCCATGAGGTCCGCTTCGACCTGCTCGCGGGCCGCGGGCAGCAGATCGGGCGCGTACCTGTCGATGGCGCGGTGAATGAGCAGACGCACGGATCGAGGATCTCGGGCCGCGTCGACTCCGCTCGCGGCTAAGTCTTCACGCACCCGTGCGGCGAGCGCGCGCGTCGTGGCTTCCATCGCTGCGCCTCCTTGCTACAGACCAGGTCAATGTGTCAAAAGTAACAGAGTTTTTCGGCAAGGAGCAAACCCACATTCGTTCAATCCTCCTCGCGCCCGCGCGGGGAGGAGCGCCCGGGCCCAGGCCGCGATACGTTAAGGCAATGACCTCCCGCAAGAGCCCCCTCGAACTGGCAGCCCTGGCCACCGCAGCCGTCCCCGGCATGCGCGTCACCGCCCTGCGCCCGCCCACCTACAGCGACGAGCTCTCCACCGTGACCGGCATCGAAGACGCCGCCGGGCACCGCTGGATCGTCACCTCCCCCCACGAGGAGGTCTCCGGACCCGCGCTCGAGGCGACCTCCGGCATCCTGGATCGACTCGGCCAGGCACACGACCATGACTACATTCCCTTCGACGTGCCGCGCCTGGCAGGCCAGGTAAAGACCAGCGACGGCGGTACCGTCTACGTCCACCGCGACCCGGGCGGCACCGCCCCCTCGGACGAGGATCTTGACACCGATCCCCTGCTGCCCTCATCCCTCGGACGTGCCCTCGCGGCCCTGCACAACCTCCCCGAGACCGTCTTCTCCTCGATTGGCCTGCCCAGCTACACGGCCATCGAGTGCCGCGACCGCAACCTCGCCCTCCTCGACGAGGCCGCCCGCGAAGTCGCCATCCCCGCTGCCCTGTGGAGCCGCTGGGAGGCCGCCCTCGAGGACGTGTCCCTGTGGCGCTTCCCCTCCGCACCCATCCACGGCGATATCCAGGAGCGCTGCCTGTCCGTCAAGCGCGGCTCGCTCCTCGCCATCGGCGGCTGGACCAGCGCACACGTCGGCGACCCCGCACTCGACATCGCATGGGTCCAGGCCACCGCCTCCGACGCTTTCCTCGACCGTTTCCGCGAGACCTACGGCCACGAGCGCCGCGCCACCGACCTGCACGTCTTCACGCGCGCCCAGCTCCTGTCCGAGATCGCGCTCGTGCGCTGGCTCGTGCACGGCCTGCACGCCGAAGACTCCTCCATCGTAGAAGAAGCCCGCTCAATGCTCGACGACCTGGCTAAAGACCTCGACGGTGAGCCCCTGCTGCCCTCGCACGCATCCGCGATGGGGGCACGCATCTCCCTGACCCCCGTCGAATCCCCCTCCGCCTCACCCATCGAGGCCTCGAAACCCACCGCGAGCGCAGCGGACGAGACCGACAATGATGCCCCCAGCGAGGACACCGTCCCGGTGTCGCGCCCCGCCTCGGCTCTGAAGCGCAAGCTCGCCGAGGGCGAAGTCGACCCGGCTGCCGCCACTGAGCGCCTCAGCCTCGGCCCCGACGGCACGCTGCTGCACTAACCGCGCCGCGTCGTCCACTGTCCTCCCTCCCACATCACAAAACGGGGCCCGTCAGGTTTCCACCTGACGGGCCCCGGCCTCGTTTATTCAGTTGCGTGCGGCGACGCCTCAGCGGGACTGACCGTCCCCCCGGTGGGACGCCTCGAGAGCATCGACGCGGCGCTGCAGATCCTCCACCTGCACGCGCAGGATCGCAGCCTCCTCAGTCAGGCGACGTCGATCCTCATCCGAACGCGACAGGTCCACCGAGAAACGCAGCGACAGGAGCAGCAGCACCACCCCCGCCAGGAAGAACCCGAGGTTCAGCGGAACGACAACACCGAGCTGCAGCGCCGTCCACTTCAGGATCGGCGGGAAGATGGACAGCAGCGCCGTAAAGAAGGCGATGCAGTACCACCACAGGCCGTAGCGTTCCTTCAGACCTGAGTTACGCATCTTGACGAACACCATCACCAAGATGATGATCGCGAACACCAGTCCGAGCAGATAAGTGGGGCTCATGCATTCTCCTCCGGCGCCGGGGCGACCTTCTCACCGGGACGCGACAGCGAGACCGCGAGGGCCATCGTCGCCTGCACCAGGAAGAGCGCCGATTTGATCGGGTTGTGGGAGGGCTCGCCGCCCGCGCGCGGGTGCATCTGCACGCCGACCTCGCGCACGACCAAGTGCGAGCGCGCCGCAATGACGAGCGCACCGATCGTGTCACCGAGGTATTCGGCCGGGTAGTTGTGCGCGAAGAGCGAGAGCGCGCGGGGACCGTAGAGCTTGAAACCGCTGGTCGTATCGCTCAAGCGAGTCTCACACACGCGCGAAAGGATGAACGAGAAGAGGTTCATCGCCCACTTGCGCGGGCCCCGCGCATGGTAGCTGCCCTTACCTGCGAAACGCGAGCCGATGACGACGTCCGCGTGCTCGCTCGAGGCCGTCTCGATGAGCGTCTCAATCTCGCGCGGATCGTGCTGGCCGTCCGCGTCGAGCTGACACGCATACTCGTAGCCCACGCGCCGCGCGTACTGGAAGCCGGCGCGCATCGCGCCGCCGACCCCCAGGTTGAGCGGCAGGTCAAGGACGGCCACGCCCGCGGCGCGCGCGATATCGGCGGTCGCGTCCGTCGACCCGTCGGAGACCACGAGGATGTCCGCGAAGGAAGGCTTTTCAGCCTTCACCATCTCGAGGACATCACCGAGCACCTCCTCCTCGTTCCACGCGGGAATAACGATGAGCAGGCGGGACTGAGCACTGGGACGGCTCACTCAGCGCCCCTCTCGCTCAAGCAGCTCGAGCAGGTAGGCGCCGTAGCCGGACTTGACCAGGGGTTCGGCGCGCTGACGCAGGCCTTCGTCGTCAATGAAACCCATACGCCACGCGACCTCTTCGGGGGCGCCGATCTTCATGCCCTGGCGGGCCTCGACTGTACGCACGAAGGCGGTGGCGTCAGCGAGGGAGTCGAACGTACCGGTGTCGAGCCACGCGGTTCCGCGCGGGAGGACCTCAACCTTGAGCTTGCCGGCCTCGAGGTAGGAGCGGTTCACGTCGGTGATCTCGTACTCACCGCGCGCGCTCGGCTTGAGGTTGCGGGCGATCTCGACCACGTCGTTGTCGTAGAAGTACAGGCCGGGCACCGCGTAGTTCGACTTGGGGTGCTCGGGCTTCTCCTCGATGGACAGCGCGTTGAACTCCTCGTCGAATTCCACGACGCCGTACTCACGCGGGTTGGACACGTGGTAGGCGAAGACGGCACCGCCGTCGGGGTCGACGTGACGGCGCAGCTGGGCACCCATGCCGGGACCGTAGAAGATGTTGTCGCCTAGGACCAGGGCGGCACTGTCGTTACCCACGTGATCGGCACCGAGCACGAAGGCCTGCGCGAGGCCGTTGGGCTCGTGCTGGACAGCGTAGGAGATGTTGACGCCGAGCTGGCTGCCGTCGCCGAGCAGGCGGTGGAACGACGGCGCGTCGTGGGGGGTCGTAATGACGAGGACCTCAGAAATGCCCGCCAGCATGAGGGTCGACAGCGGGTAGTAGATCATCGGCTTGTCGTAGACGGGGACGAGCTGCTTCGATGTCCCCAGCGTAATCGGGTTGAGACGGGTGCCCGAGCCGCCCGCCAGGATGATGCCTTTCATGTTGCCTCCGCTTCCCGGCGCGTCCTCGTGTGGGTCGCGCGTCGTTGACAATTATCCCTATACAACAGTATTTTTTCACAACTTTGTCCCCGCGCGCGCCCATGGGTCGGCGCACACCGCCGCGGGGGCGCAGATCGGATAGTATTTACATGGAATGTTGCGTCCGCACAAAAACCACGCACGTAAGGAAGAACCATGGCGCCCACCGCTAAGCCCCTGGGGATTACGACCACGCCGATCCCCGGCTTTTTGCGCATTGATCTGACTGTTCACGGCGATAACCGAGGCTGGTTCAAGGAGAATTGGCAGCGCGAGAAGATGGTCGCGCTGGGCCTGCCGGATTTCCAGCCCGTGCAGAACAACATCTCGTTCAACGACGAGGTCGGCGTGACGCGAGGCATTCACGCGGAGCCGTGGGATAAGTTCGTGTCGGTTGCAACCGGTCGCGTGTTTGGCGCGTGGGTGGACCTGCGCGAGGGCCCGTCCTTCGGCACCGTCTACACGACGATCATTGATCCGGGCGTCGCGGTGTTCGTCCCCAAGGGCGTGGGCAACTCCTACCAGACTCTGGAGCCGAACACGGCCTACACGTACCTGGTCAATGACCACTGGTCGCCGGACGCGCGCTACACTTTCCTGAACCTGGCTGACGAGACGGCCGCCGTGGATTGGCCGATCCCGCTCGAGCGCGCCATCCTGTCCGACAAGGACAAGGCACACCCGCGCATGGCCGATGTGACCCCCTTCCCTGCCCCGGCTCCCGTGGGTCGCCGCGCGCTCGTGACGGGCGCAAACGGCCAGCTGGGCCGCGAGCTCATGCGCGCGCTGCCCGAGGCAGGCTTCACGGTGACGGGCGTGGACCTACCCGAGGTATCGATCTCCAACGCCGAGCAGGTGGCCGCTCTGCCGTGGGATGACATCGACGTGGTGATCAACGCGGCGGCGTGGACGAACGTCGACGGCGCTGAGACGCCCGAGGGTCGCCGTGCGACCTGGCAGGCGAACTCGACGGGCCCGGCGATCCTGGCCCGCGAGGCGACCGCTCACGGTGCGACGATGGTCCACATCTCGACGGAGTACGTCTTCGATGGCACGCAGGACGTGCACGTTGAGGACGAGGCCCCCTCTCCCCTCGGCGCGTACGGCCAGTCGAAGGCGGGCGGCGACGCCGCTGTGGCCTCGACACCGAAGCACTACATTGTGCGCACCTCCTGGGTTGTGGGCGACGGCAAGAACTTCCTGAAGACCATGGTGTCCCTGGCGGATCAGGGCACCTCCCCCTCGGTCGTGTCCGACCAGGTGGGCCGCCTGACCTTCACCTCCGACCTGGCCAAGGGTATTATTCACCTGCTGACCAGCGACGCCCCATTTGGCACCTACAACCTGTCGGGCGAGGGACCGGTCATGAGTTGGGCGCAGATCGCCAAGCGCGTGTTCGAGCTGTGCGGCCGCAATCCGGAAGACGTCACCGAGGTGACGACGGAGGAGTACTTCGCGGGCCGCGAGGTGGCTCCGCGTCCGCTGTCCTCCGTCCTCGACCTGACGAAGATCAAGGCCGCGGGTTTCACCCCTGAGGATTCCTCGCAGCGCATCGACTCCTACGTCGCTTCCCTGCGCGGCTAATCGCCACACGTACGAGGGCCCCGGACGCTTCTGAATGAACTGCGCCCCGAAACTTGGACGCTTTAAATGGTAGCCGTTATGCGGCTTCCTGTAGGGCCTGATCCCGGTATTCTGCCGGGGTCAGGCCCTTGAGCTTTACTTGGCGTCTTGTTGTGTTCCAGTGTGTGATGTAGGCGTCGAGGTCGGCTTTGAAGCTCTCGAAGGTCTGCCAGTCCTGGCCGCGAAAGAACTCGTCCTTGAGGTGCCCGAAAACCTGCTCGGTGGCGCCATTGTCGATGCAGTTGCCTGTGCGTGACATGCTCTGGATGAAACCGTTATCGGCGAGCGCACTGATGTAGGTCTCGTGCTGGTACTGCCATCCCATGTCCGAGTGCAAGATCGGCTCAGCTCCTGCGGGCTTGGCATCTATGAGCATCTGGAGCATCTCTTGTTGTTGGGCGAGGTTGGGGCGCATCGAGATGGAGTGGGCCACGATCTCTTTGCTGGCAAAGTCGTAGACCGGAGCGAGGTAGGCCTTACCGAAGGAGAGCTTGAACTCGGTGACATCGGTACCCATTTTCTGCCAGGGCCCATCGGCCTTAAAGTCGCGGCCGATGATGTTGTCGAAGCTGTGTCCCACGTCCCCCTTGTAGGAGTTGTACCTGTGGTAGGCCCTCTCGCGGCGTATGGCGCAGCGCAGCCCCATTTCGCCCATCATCTTCAAGACCGTCTTATCGGCGATGCGCTCCCCTTCCTCAGCGCGCAGGCACATGGCTACCTGCCTGTGACCGCACCCGTTGGGGGTTCGCGAAAAGATCTGGGCGACCTTGGGCCGCAGATACGCCCTGGTTGGCTGCTGGGGGTGAGCCAGCGCGTAGTAGTAGCTCGACCTGGCAAGACCGGCGGCCTCAAGGAGATCACCTACCGCGTGTCCGCGCCCTGAAAGCTCGGCAACCACTAGGGCTTTGTCCCGGTTTGGGAGCGCCTCTGCGCCTTCAGGGCAATCGATTTTTTTAGGTACGCCACCTGCGCCTCGAGCTTGCGCACGCGCACTTCGAGTTCCTCCTCACGCGTTGGTGGCACCGCCCGCACCGACCCCTTCGGCCTGCCCTTGGGCTTGGGCTTAAGCGCCTGCGCGCCGCCCTCGCGGTACAGCCTGCACCAATTCTTCAGCGGTGTCGCGCTCGCAATACCGAAACGCACCATCGCCTCAGGCTTACTCATCCCACCATCAACCACGGCCCTCGCTGCGGCGACCTTGGTCTCATAGTCGTATCTGGCCCGCTTTACTCCCATGGCAAGAAGCCCGCCCCTCCCGATCACGCGGTACATCTTCTGCCACTCTCTCACAGTCTCGGCACACACACCAAGCCTCCTGGCGGTCAAACCGTAGCCAAACCCCCTCTCAAACATCTCCACCGCCTGCTCCCGAAGCAAACGATCATGCCTCAACCCCAGATCCACAGACACGAAAAGCCTCCCATTCCCTGGACTTCAATTTCGATGTCCAAGAAACGGGAGGCAGTTCAGAAAAGCGTCCGGGGCCTCGCACATACTGGGTTACTCATGGAGGCGCG
The DNA here is from genome assembly GCF_000154225.1 of Schaalia dentiphila ATCC 17982. Lineage (NCBI taxonomy): Bacteria > Bacillati > Actinomycetota > Actinomycetes > Actinomycetales > Actinomycetaceae > Schaalia > Schaalia dentiphila. Next base: position 131,388 of record NZ_DS264586.1, read on the forward strand.
CTCATTGTCGCGCACGTTCGACTCCGCGGGATTTTCACGTGTGTCGCTCCCCAGCTCGCCAGCCGAGCGCGATTCTGGATAGGAACCGTTGTTGTGGATAGGAAACGACGTTCTGGATAGGAAAATAAGCTATCCAGAACTCAGTAACCTATCCAGATGCGCATAACCTATCCACATGCGCTCAGCCTCAGGAAGCTGAGGAAGCCTGCGGCCACTCCAGCACATCGCTGCTCACGAGACGAGCTGGCTGAGGATCTCCTGTGAACCGTGGATCTCCTTCACTTGAGCGACGAGCACGTCTGCGAGCTTCTTCGCCGCCACGTACTGCGTTGATTCGACGCCGTAGCGACTCGCGATGTCCGTCAGGCGCGCAGGGATGGTCGAGGCGCTACCGTCCTTCGACGTCAACATGTCCGCCAGGTTAAGCACCAGGAGCTCATCCGACTGGTAGTCGCTGTCGGGATCGCCGTGATGGAAAATCTCCGCCCAGTACGCGAACCCCAGGGAGCGCAGCAGCGCACCTCCGAGTTCCTCGTGCTCTGACTGTTCCTGAGCGAATTGATAGCCGACATCGTGCAGGTAGCCCATCACGAACATCTCGCGGCACTTGTCGTCCGACCACCCAAACAGGGCGCGCCCCAGCTCGGAGGCCTTCATGCCCACGCCGCGGCAGTGGCGCAAGCGGTTGTCGTCCATGCCGATTGCCGGCGTCGAGTCATTCATCATGCGATCCTTTGCGTGCCGTCGGCCAGATACCGCAGGAGGTCCTCGAGCCTGCGACGCTGAGAGTCCGCGAGGCGCAGATCGAGGAGCTCGTCCTTCGACACCCATCGGAAACCCGTGGATTCAGAGTCGAGGGACACCTCGTGGCCCTCGGACACCCCGTGAAAGACGACGGTGAACTCCTGGCGCACTTCCCCGTCGGAGTATGCGATGCGCACATCCGGGTCTGTGTAGGTGCCGACAATCCCCGTCACCCGCACATCAAGGCCGGTCTCCTCCTTGAGCTCGCGGACCGCGCAATCGGCGAGGCTTTCGCCGAATTCGAGGGTGCCGCCCGGGAGCGTCCAGTTCCCACTGTCCCGGCGCTGGAGCATGAGAATACAACCCTCGCACTCGATGGCGACCGCTGCGGCGGGGACGATCGAGTTGGCGGCCGGCGCATCGGGAGCGTGGGAGTAGTCCACGCGCGTCGTCGTCAGGGACGAGGCGAGCCACGCCTCGACATCCGGGCCCGGGGTGACGACGTTCTTGTCGTTCGTGGAGGGAACCTTGATGAAGAGGATCTGCGTCCCCCGCTTCGAGCGCTGCGCGTAGGTCGTTCCGGGTTCAATGACGTAGAAGTCGCCCGAGCGGAACTCATACTCCTCGCCGGTGTCCGTATCCAGGTACTGTGTCCACCCGGACAGCATGTACTGGTACTCGGTGGCCTGCGTATGAAAGTGCGGCTGCTCGCATGCGTCGTCGGAATAGGACGTGATCCCGATTTCAAGATCGCTCGTGTCGTAGTGCGCGACCGCCTGCGGCCGAGAGAGGTTGCCCGCCAGGTACTGGCGCGACACTTGCTCCAGCGCCTGCCGGATCTCGCCTGACGTGATGGTGGAGAACATCGTCATCGCCTCCTTGGGGCCTTGTGTCGACTCTTCCTCAGCTGGCGCCTCAAGACAACGAGAACGCCGATCGCAACGACCACACTCGCCAGGCACAGGGCGAGCACGAACCAGAGCGAGGGAAGAGTTTCGCCCTGGTTGAGCCCAATGATGGACATCGAGAAGAAAGAGATGATGAGCGTCGGGACGAAAAAGACTGCGGACGCGAAGGTGAGGAACGTGTTCGTTCGTTCTGCGGCCTCGGCGTTTTCCTGGTTCGCGACGGCCTGGACGGACTGAGCGGTGTTCGCGAGCAGGCCGGACGCCCGCTCGAGCAGCCGTCGGTACTCTTCGATCGTCGCCTTGAGTTCGGCGACCTTGCACGTCGCGAGGCCCTGCAGGGCCTCGTTCCCGGTCACGAGTTCGTTGACCTTGGAACGGCGCTCGAGGTTCCTGGACACGAGGAACGCCGTGGTCACGAACTGCGAGAGCACGCCGATTTCTCGCTGCGCCCGCCCGAGGCGCTGCGCGGCTTCTTCCGAGTCGTCGCTGATCATGATCTGGAACGGTTCGTTCTCCCAGAATTCGAACTCAATCCGCCAGTTCTCGAGGTTGTATTGCTCGTACTTGATGGGGATCGAGAACGCCTCAACGATGTTGCCCACGTCCGACAGCTCGGTGAAGTATGCCTGCCCGCGGTTCAGCCAGATGCCGTTGTGCGGCCAGCGAAGGTTGTCGAGCTGGTCTGGCGAAACCGGCTGGTAGATCGAGACGGTGCCGTTGCCCATATCGAAAATCCGGCACCAGCGATGAAGGGCACGAAGCGGCTCGGAAGTATCGCCGGAACGGGCCGGCAGGTTCTGGGTCAGCAGATCGACGTACGTGATCCGCGTGTCGGCATCGATCTGCAGGGGCACGTTCGTTTTGTTCGCAGACACCCGCTGGATCATCTCCGGCATGGAAGCCATCAGCGCGTGAGCGACGGTCGGCGCCATGAGCTTTTCGAGGAGCGAGGAGATTTCGCCGTCGTGTGCACCATCGAGCGACACCTCGAGCTCGTACCTGTCGATATCGCTCCACGGGTCCTCGCGATGGGTTTCCGCGTCGATGGAGCAGTACCGGTAGCTCTCGCCATCGTCCAGTGGGGGCAGAACCATCGGATTCTCGAACTCCATGGCCCGGCGGTGCCATCCGGACAGAACGACTGCCTGCGTCCCATCCGCGTACTGGCACTTGAGCAGGAAGCTTGGGCCCGCGTCCCAGAGCTGAGGATCAGACGCGTACGTCTTGCTGTAGGAGCTCATCGCCCGGGCACCTCCATTCACAGTCGTTGACACGTAGTTGTCCGCAGCTCAGGCGGCCCGCGGCCCGAGACCGTGGGGACAGACCGCTCTTTGCGATTGTAATCGCTCGCGCGGATACCGCGCCGGAGCGCAACATATGTGCGCGCCGCAGATAAACGAGGCCGGGGCCAGCCACGCTGAATCGCGCAGCCGGCCCCGGCCTCGTCACAGAAGAACTCTCAGAAGTACGCCTTCATCATGGACACCAGGTCGTAGCCATAGTTCTTGGCAGCGGCCCAGCCGGTGCGGTTGGGGTTCTCCTGAATGCCCAGGTACTCGACCACGGGGGCCGCGCCCTTGCGCACGTAGGTGAAGCGCGGGTCGACGACCGTGTTTGCGAGCGACGCCGTGGTCACCGAGGAGTCCGCGTAGGCGCGCAGGTGCTGGACCTGGGCGCGGATGCCCGTGCGAACATCCGGGAAGGAGGCGCCCTTCGCGCCGCCGCCGACCGCGCCAATGCCGGAGAAGTTGTACTGGTTGACGGTCACGTCGCCGCCGAAGCGCAGCCAGCCCGTTTCCTTCATCGCCTGGACGAAGACCAGCTCGGGGGACACACCCTCGGCCACGGCCTCGTCGTAGACGATGGACGCGAAGTCGCGGATCGTCGGCGCACCGCCAGCCGCCAGGGCGCTCGGGTAGCTGTAGCCGGCCTGATCCCAGGCGTCTTCCATCGCGTCGATAATTTCCGCGCGCGAGGCGGTGGGTGCACTCATGATGAGGCGCTGACCGGACGCGTTCGTGACGGAAGCGCTGCGCGAGGCGCTGCGGGAGGCCACCGGGGCGTCGCTGCCGTCCGCGTAGCCGAGCCATGCGCCGGAGGAAGCGAAGTTCGATGCGCGGCCGTCAACGGTGACCGTGCCCGTCGCCATGGCGCCCGAGTTCGGGTCCAGCCAGTACCAGGCGCCGTCCAGGAGCCAGCCGGTGCTCATCGCGCCGGAAGAGTTCAGGTGGTACCAGGTGTCACCCACCTTGGTCCAGCCGGTCATCATGGCGCCCTCATCATCCAGGTAGTACCACTTGCCGGCGTCGAGGAGCCAGCCGGTGACCATCTGGCCGCTTGAACGCATGTAGTACCAGCGGTTGTCATCCTCAGTCAGCTGCCAGCCGGTGAGCATGCGCGCGTCGTCCTCGAAGAGGTACCAGGCGCCATCAACGTTGGTCCAGCCAATCGCAGCCGCACCGTCGGCGCGCAGCCAGTACCAGTTGTTGCCATCCTTGAGCCAGCCGGTGACCATGACGCCGTCAGCGTTCATGTAGTACCAGGAGCCGGCGACCTTCACCCAGCCGGTGGCCATGTCGCCATCAGGACGCAGGTAGTACCACTTGCCGCTTTCCTTCTTCCAGCCCGTCACCATGGCGGTGGATTCATCGAAGAAGTAGCGGCGTCCGTTGATGGTGGACCATCCGCGGATCGTCTGCTTGTTGGAGCCGGCCCAGTACCAGCGACCACCGGCAGAGAACCAGCCGGTCTTGGCCACGCCGTTGGAGATGAAGCTCCAGGAGTCCCCGGCTGCGCGCCAGGTGCCCTTGCTCAGCCCGTAGGCCTGGGCGATGCCGGTCGCGTCGGCGACACCGAGGGAGCGCACGAAGCTCTCGTTGCGCAGGAGGGCGGCATCGGTCGTCGAGGTGAGGAAGGCATGCTCGACAATGACGCCGGTCATGTTCTCTTCGCGAGCCTGGCGGATGATCGCGTAGTAGTCGCCGGTCGAGCCGTCCGGGTAGTTGTAGTAGGGGTTGTCACGCGTCTTGATGCCGCGATCAGACAGCCCGAGGCCGGTCAGCTGCTTCTGGATAGCGTTCGACAGGGTACGTCCCTGCGTGTGGGTGCCGTAGTTGTATGAGGAAGAGTTCGCGTACCAGACCTCCGCACCCTTCGCGATGGGCGAGGCCGAGTTGAAGTGGATGGAGACGAGGGCGTCCGCATCCTCCGCGGCCGCCATCTCAACGCGGCGGGACAGGTCGGTGCTGATGTTCTCCGAGGGACGGGTGTCCGTTGTGCGGGTCATGACGACGCGGACACCGTCGTAGCTTTCCAGCTCTTCCTTCAGGGCCAGCGAGACCGCGAGGGTCAGGTCCTTCTCACGCAGGCCGTTTGCGACCGCGCCGGGGTCGGAGCCGCCGTGCCCGGGGTCGATGGCGATCGTGATGCCAGCTGCGTGCGCGGGCGGCACGAGGGCCGCTGCGGCTGCGCCGAGGGCCAGGCTGAGCCCGGCGACGATGGTCCTCCACGAGGAGCGCATAGTGATCCTTCAAGTTGCTGATGTGACAGTCGTGATTGTAGATGTTTATGTTGTAACTGTAAACATGAAAATAGTTACATACATGAACTCACACAAACTAAAACGTTAGCTTTATAGATGCGAGACGAGGCAGGCGCCCCTCCGCCAATGCGCAATCACATCAGGACGCACCGACGCACAACCACGTCAGCCCGAGGGAGAAAAGCCGAAGGCCTACGCGAGCGCCGACCGAACCACCGCGGCCGCAGCGCGCGACGAGGCCTCGACTGACCGATGCATGCTCACCCAGGCGCGCGCACCCTCAGCACCCACCCAGGCGGCAGTCCCCGACGCGAGACCAACCATGGCCTCGGCAACCTCATCGGCGTTGAGGTTGCACGCGACTCCGAGTTTCCCCTCTGCGATGTCACGGGCAGCCTGACCGGGCCCCGCGTAAATGACGGGAGTGCCCTGCGCGAGGGAGGCGAGGATTTTCGTCGGGTAGGCGTAGTCGTATCCACCCGGTCGCAGCGAGGCGAGCGTCGCGGTGGCTCGCGCCATCCACCGGTCCGCCTCCTCGGCACTGACTGCGGGGATCATTTCGACGCCGGCCACACCTCGCGAGCGCTCGGTGACGGCATCCCATCCGCTCCCCTGCCCCACGAACACGAGGCGCGCGTCCCCGAGCCGCGCTCGCGCGCGCTCGAAGGCATCGACGAAGACCTCGGGGGCCAGCCACTGGGCGACCGTGCCCGCGTAGACGAAGAAGGGGCCGCCGCAGGTGGGGAATCCTTCCGGGGTGCCGGTAGCCACGGCCTCGGGCACGCGCACGCCGTTGGGAACGACCGCGACATCGCGCGCACCCATATCGCGCGCGCGGCGGGCGACCCCATCTGACACGGCGATGACGCGGCGGGCACCGCGCAGCGCAAAAGACTCCAGTCCCGCGACCGTGCGCACCACGAGGCCGGGCACACCCGCGAGCACGGCGGCATCCGAGACAATGTCGGCGCAGTAGTAGACGTAGGGGACGCGGCGCGCCGCGCACGCAATACGGACGGCTGCTCCGGTCGTCGGCGGAGGCTCGGAGACCACCACGTCGGGGCGCGGACCGGCGAGCAGTCGGGCGATGAGGGGCAGGTCGAAAGACATATAGGAGACGTATCCGCGTACCGCTCCCGTGCGGTCGCGCAGGACGGGAGCGCGGCGAACCTCGACGAGGCCGGCGCCCTCCCCCGCATCAACACCACCGTCTGCGAGCCGGCGGGCGTCGCTGGCGACGGAGGGAGCCAGGCGCGACGTGAGGACCCGGACCCTGTCTCCGCCTGCGGCGAGCGCGCGGGCGAGTGCCCCGAGGCGCAGCGCGGCGGCCGTCGGCTCGGGTGTAAAGGTGCGGGTCGCGAGAGTGACTAGCATGCGGGAGCGCTTCCCCCACCGACGGTGATGCGCGGGGTGCCGGCCCAGGCCTCGGGTGAGGTGATGGCGCGGCCGTCGACGAGGAGGCGCACGCCGGGCAGGTCGGCGGGGACCAGGTTCCGGTAGGCGGCGTGGTCGGCCTGGATGATGGCGACATCCACCGGCTCGCCGAGGTGGTAGGCGTCCCACCCGAAGGCTGCCAGCTCGTCATCGGCATACAGCGGATCGTGCACGCTCACCTGCGCCCCGGCCTCGCGCAGCGCGTCGACGACGCCGAAGACGCCGGAGAAGGCGGTTTCCTTGACCCCGCCGCGGTAGGAGGCACCCAGGACCGCGACGCGCAGACCCTCAAGGGAACCGAGCAGGGCAGAGGCGCGGGAAACCGCGTAGGCGGGCATATCTGCGTTGGCGGCGCGGGCCGCGGACACGATGGTCGCGTCCGGGTCACCGGCCAGGTACAGGCGCGGGTAGACGGGGATGCAGTGGCCGCCGACCGCAATGCCGGGCCGGTGGATGTGGGAGTACGGCTGGGAGTTGCAGGCCTCGATCACGCGAGCGACGTTGATGCCGATCGCGTCCGCATAGCGCGCGAACTGGTTGGCCAGGCCGATATTGACGTCCCGGTAGGTGGTCTCAGCGAGCTTGGCCATTTCAGCGGCCTCGGCCCCACCCATAGGCCACACGCCGTTGGGGCGCGGCAGGTCGTCGCGCTCATCGAAGGAGAGGACGGCCTCGTAGAAGGAAACGCCGCGCGCCTCGCCGGCTTCGCTGAGGCCCCCCACGAGCTTCGGATAGCGCGCCAGGTCGGCGAAAACCCGGCCGGTGAGGACACGCTCGGGCGAGAACACGACGTCGAAGTCGCAGCCCTCGATCAGGCCGGAGACCTCCTCGATGAGGGGCTTGTATCGTCCGCGCGTCGTGCCCACGGGCAGGGTGGTTTCGTAGGAGACGAGGGTGCCGGGCGTCAGGTGGGCGGCCATCGAGCGGGTGGCGGCGTCCATGACGCGGAAGTCGGGGCGGCTCTCGTTATCGACGACGAGCGGCACGACCATGACAACCGTGTCTGCGCCGGGGATCGCCTCGGCGTACTCGGTCGTGGCGCGCAGAGCGCCGGAGGAGGCAAGCGGGGGCAGGTACTCGGCCAGGTGCGCCTCGCCCGGGAAGGGTTCGACCCCCTCGTTAATGAGGGCGACCACGCGGGGGTTCACGTCCACGCCGACGACGGTGTGCCCGCCGCGCGCGTAGTGCACCGCCAGCGGCAACCCGATCTTGCCCATGCCGACAACCGCGATGCGCATGCGGCTCCCCTTTCCGTCTCCGGCCTCGCTGTTCCCCTCCAGTGTAGTGCCCCTCCCCACCTACAATGGGGGCGTGGATCGCGCGCTGAATCTCCTGCTCTACCCGTCGAACCTGGCCTCGCCCGGTCGCCTGATGAAGATTGCGCGTTCCCTGTCCCCGCTTTTCTCGCAGACCCACGTTGTCGGAATCGATCAGGGCGGGCTTCCCACGGACGAGGCCGTGGCCCCCACCGTGTACCTCACCCGGATTCGGGGCACGTCCCTGGGCGCGCCCCTGGGTGGTCCGAGGGTCGTCGGCGCGTGGGGGGCGCGCGTGTACCGGCGGTTCGCGAGGCAGCGTGTCGCCGCAGTCTCCGCGCAGAACCTGTTCCTGCTGCCCCTCGCGCACGCGTTGGCGCGGCGCACGGGCGCGGTGTTTGCGTACAACGCGCACGAACTGGAGACGGAGACGGTAGGGTCGGCGGGCCTACGCCAGCGCCTCCAGCGCGTGATTGAGCGCCGCTATATCCACCGCGCGGACGTGGTGTCCGTGGTCAACGAGACGATCGCGCAGTGGTACCGCGAGGCCTACCCTGGCGTCGAACCCGTGGTGGTGACGAACGCTCCGACGGGCTCGGATGGGGTCATCGACCTGCGCGGGCAGCTGGGGATCCCGCAGGACGCTCTCCTGTACCTCCATTCGGGATACCTGGCGCCCGGGCGCAACATTCCGTTGATTCTGCGCGCGTTTGAGCAGGTTCAGAACGCGCACGTCGTCTTCGTCGGCGCGGGTGCCCTGCTGCCCGAGGTTGAGCGTGCGGCTGCGACCCACCCGAACATCCACCGCCTGCCTCCCGTGGAGCCGGACCAGGTTCTGGCTATGACGCGCGGGGCTGACGTGGCGCTGTGTCTCATCGAGTCCGGGTGCCTGTCACACCGCATGTCCACGCCCAACAAGATGATGGAGGCCTTCGCGGCCGGTGTACCTGCGCTGTGTTCTCCCCTGTCCGAGGCCCGCCGCTACCTGGGAGATCAGGCCGACACGTGGGTGCTGGAGGATCCACAGCGCGAGCTCGTCAGCGCCCTGGAGCGCATCACGCGAAAGGACATCGCGGCTTTCATCGCTCCCACGATTCCCACCTGGGAGGAGGGAGCCACGCGCCTGCGTGAGGCCTACGAGCGGGCACTCGCCGCGCGAGCCCGCCGGTGAAACACAGGTTTCACAAGGGTTTCACGCGGTCACTGGGCGCGTGACGTCACCCCGGTCGTAAGCGCGTGCAGTCACGACCGCCATGAGGAGCATCCCCACCAGCAGAACGGCCATGAGGGCTCCGAGCACCGCAACCGTGGTCTCCACGCCATAGGGGCTACACGCGAGCCACGCCAGCGGTGCCGCGCAATACACGCACGCAAAGGCCAGCATGCGGCGCTGGTGGTAAGTCGCAACGAACACGTTCGACAGCGGCGAGGTCGCGACCGTGAGGGCCAGCCAGGGGGCCAGGGATCGCGCGAAGTACCCGGCCGCCTCCCAGCGCGCCCCGAACACGAAGGGGAAGATCGCAGGGCTCACCCACGCGAGCAGGGCGAACACCGGGATCGAGCAGGCCAACGCAATGCCACCGACGCGCAGGGCGACGCGGGTCATCTCACCGGGAGGGGTGTCCGACAGGCGCGGCAGGTACACCTGCGACAGCGCCCCCGCGATGAGGGCGACCGGGGCCTGCAGTGCCAGCCACGCCAAGTTGAATTGGCCAAGCGCAGCCACTGAATACGTGGCGATAAGCATCGGGATAGTGCTCGTGCGCAGCGCGTCGACGACGACGTTGGGCACACCCACGAGGGCCATCTTGCGGTAGCGCGAGGCAACCTCGCGAAGGGTCGGATCGGTGTCCTGACGTTCGCGGGCGTCGCGGGCGCGCCACGACAGGTAGGCGACGGCGATACCCTGGCCCGCGATCGTCGCCCCAATCGCTGCACCCAGGCCGCCCCCAGCCACGAAACCGCACACCAGCTGCAGGACCGCGATCCCAAGGGCACGCACCACGGATGAGCTCGCAATCACCTGGAACCGCCGGTGGCGAGTCAGCCAGTAGGAGCACACCTGCCCCTGCGCCAGGAACAGGATGGAGACCCCAACGGCGAGCATCCACCCCGCGAGCGCGCTTCCGTAGCGCGCGCTCACCCACGGCCATGCGGCGGCCGCAATCAGGGTGGCCAGTGCGGAGGCGACCAGCACGCAGCGCGAAGCGAGGCCGGCCAGGGACCGAGCCGAGGCCTCGTCCCCGGGGGCGGGCAGGACGATGCTGAGGTCGAAGCGGGCGCCCGCGACGGCCGCGCCGAGCGTGGCGGCGGAGGTAAAGATTCCCAGGTAGCCCAGGTCCGTGTCCGTGTAGAGGCGGGCGATGCCGATCTGAGCAACGAAGGCGATAACCTGAGCGAGGAGGGTACCGCCAAGGAGGGTGAGCACCTGCGCGAGGACGCCCGAGCGGGCGGGGCGGGCAGGTGCGTTCATCATGGACTCATTTAATCACCTGGGGCGCGCGGCTTGCCCCTAGGATGGTGGCATGCCCGCTCACCGATCCACGCCCACCCTCGGGTGGTACTCATGAGGGTCGCCCTGACGAAGGGAACCCTGCTGGTTCCTCCGACCTACTTCGCACTCTCGCACGCCCTCGCGATGCCGGAGCTCGATTGGCGGGCTTTCACACTCGCGGCGCGCATCACCGATCCGACCGTCACGGTCCCCATCAACGAGGCCGCTCCGCGCGCGCTCGGCAGTCCCCTCCCGCTTCGCGTGACCGCACAGGCACGAGGCATGGGACAGATGCGCCGCGCGATCACCGCCTGGAATCCGGACGTCATTCACCAGCACCAGGCGACCTGGTCCCTGCCGGCTGTGGGAGCTGCGCGGGAGACGGGGGTGCCCCTCGTGGTGACGCTCCACGGCGGGGACGCCTACCCGAGGCTCGGGCGCGGCGCGGGCGCCGCGTGGAACGCACGCAACCGCACGGCCGCCTTTGAGGGAGCGAGCCGGCTGCTGGCTGTCTCCCGTTACCTGGCAGACGTCACCTTAGGCGCGGGAGCAGATCCGGAGCGCCTGAGCGTGCACTATCAGGGCGTGGACACGCACTGGTGGACGTCTGCCTCGAACACAACAGAGTCGCGCGAGGAACCCATCGTCCTGTTCGTGGGCGCGCTCAGCCATCTCAAGGGGGTGGACGACCTGGCCCGGGCGTCCGCCACCCTCGTGGGGCGCCGCCCGCATCGCCTCGTCCTCGTGGGCGACGGGCCGCTGGCACCCGCACTGCGCGCGCACGCACCCGCCCACGTGACGTTCACGGGCCGACTGGATCGTGAGGGGGTGCGCGACTGGATGCGCCGCACCCGCGTCCTCGTCCTGCCCACGAAGCCGACGCAGGGGCGGCAGGAGGCTGCGGGACTCGTGCTGCTCGAAGCGCAGGCGTGCGGCGTTCCCGTCATCGCATATCGCACGGGCGGAACACCGGAGATGATCGCGCCCGGGGCCTCAATACTCTCGGATGAACGATCGCCGGACGCTCTCGCTCGCTCCATCGACGAGGCATTGGCTTGGTCCGAGGACGAACGCGCGGATCGCGGGGCGGCGTGCCGGGCGTGGGTGACACATGAGCGCTCGCTGCGCGGATCTGCGGATCAGCTGCGCGCGATCTACGCCGACGTGACGCGGTAGCGCCGCGCTCTACAGGTCGACCGAGCGACCGGTGGCGGCCGAGGACAGGATGGCCTCGACGACGCGCAGGTTATCCAGGGCCTCGTCCATGGTGACGTGCTCGCTTCCCACACCGAGGATCGCGTCGCGGAAGCGCTCGTGTTCGAGGGCGAGGGGCTCGCGCTTGGTGAGCGCGTAGCGCACAACCTGTCCCTCGCTCACCCCACGGAACGCTGCGATGGCGTCCCACTGCAGGGGCGCGTGGCCATTCTCGTAGAAGGTCAGGTCCCCCATCGCGGTGTCTGCAACGAGCGCGCCCCGCTCCCCCGTCACGATCGTCGTGCGGTCCTTGAAGGGGGTCAGCCAGTTGACGAGGTGGTTGACAAGGATACCGCCTGCAAGTACGCCCGAGGCGACCATCATGTCCTCGTGCACTCGCCCCGAGCGCACGGACGTGCGCGCGTAGATGCTCTCGTAGGGGGCACCGGCCACCCACGCGGCCAAGTCCACGTCGTGCGTAGCCAAGTCCTTCACCACGCCGACGTCGCTAATGCGGGCGGGGAAGGGCGACTGGCGGCGCGTCGCAATCTGCTCAATCGCTCCGAGCTGGCCCTCCGCGATCCGCCTGCGCATGTCAATGAGCGCCGGGTTGCAGCGCTCGACGTAGCCGACAGCGCCAACGAGGCCCGCGGCCGCAAAGGCGTCGCGGATGCGGTGGCCCGCCTCCACGCTCGTGGCGAGGGGCTTCTCGACGAGGGTGTGCACCCCGGCCTCGGCCAGCGCCAAGGCTGCGGCCTCGTGGTGTGCGGTAGGCGCGGCGATGATCGCGGCGTCGATGCCGACCTCGATGAGTTCCTCGACACCGCCCAGGACGGGCAGGTCACCGGCGACGCCGAATCGGTCGCCGCCCGGGTCAGCGAGGGCGACCAGGTCCACGCCGGCGGTGGCGCGGGCGTTGCGCACGTGGTGTCGGCCCATCGAGCCGATGCCGAGGATTCCGAGGCGAATACTCATGTCAGGCCCCCGCTTCCGCGAGTGCATTCACGGCCTCGACGATGCGCTCCAGCTCGCCGGGCGTCAGGGACGGGTAGATCGGCAGGGAGAGGACCTGGTCGGCTGCCTCGCGCGTGGCCGCAAGCCCCAGGCCGGGGGCAAAGCGGGCGAGGGAGGGCAGCTCGTGGTTCGGGATCGGGTAGTAGACGCCCGAGCCGACGCCGTATTCCTCGCGCAGCGCTGCGGCAAAGCCGTCGCGGTCCTCGGCCACGCGGATCGTGTACTGGTGGTAGACGTGCGTGGCGCCGGGCGCGACGTGCGGGACGGTGACGCCGCGCAGGTGGGCATCCAGGAAGGCGGCGTTGTCCTGACGTGCGCGCGTCCACTCGCCAACCTTCGTCAGCTGCACGCGTCCGATGGCGGCGTGGATGTCGGTCATGCGGTTGTTGAGGCCCACGATTTCGTTTGCGTAGCGCGTCTCCATGCCCTGGTTGCGCGCAAGTTTGACGCCGCGGATGATCTCGGGGTCGCTCGAGGTGACCATGCCACCCTCGCCGCTGGTCATGTTTTTCGTCGGGTAGAAGGAGAAGGCCGCGAAAGCGCCGAAAGAGCCGACCGCGCGCCCGTGCAGGCTCGCGCCGTGGGCCTGGGCGGCGTCTTCGAAGACCATAAGCCCATGCGCATCGGCGATCGCCTGCAGCGCGTCCATGGGGGCAGGGTGGCCGTAGAGATGGACGGGCATGATGGCCCGCGTACGCGGCGTGATCGCGGCCTCGACGGCGGCAGGCGACAGGGTAAACGTGAGCGGGTCGATGTCGGCGAACACGGGGGTCGCGCCCGTGATGGCGACCGAGTTGGCGGTGGCCGCGAAGGTGAACGAGGGGACGATGACCTCGTCGCCCGGACCGATCCGGGCGGCGAGCAGGCCCAGGTGCAGTGCCGAGGTCCCCGAGTTGACCGCGATCGCCTGCACCCCGGGCACCAGGGCGGCACAGAACTCCTCCTCGAAGGCGGCGACCTGGGGTCCCTGGGCGATCATTCCCGTGCGCATGACGGCTGCGACCGCGTCGATCTCCTCCTCGCCGATGAGCGGGCGTGCGGGTGGGATGAACGGCTGTGTCACTGCTGGTCCTCGCTGGTTTGGTGAGGCGTCTCGGCGTCATTCGGGGACGAGGCCTGGACCTCCTCGGGCGACAGGGCACCGTCTCGCTCGGCGTAGCGGCGGCCCGAGGCCGGACACACCCACGTGCGCTCCCCGGCCTCGTTCCCGGCGTCATCGGAAGCCTCAAGGGGCAGCCCGGCCTCGCCGACCCACCCGACGCGGCGCGCGGGGACGCCGACGACGAGCGCGTAGGGGGCCACGTCACGGGTAACGACCGCGCCCGCACCGACCGACGCCCACTCCCCGATGCGCACGGGGGCCACGCACACGGCGCGTGCGCCGATGGCGGCGCCGCGCTCGACGGTGACGCCGACGCGGTCCCAATCGCTCGCGCTCTTCAGGCTGCCGTCGGCGTTGATCGCGCGAGGAGCGTGATCATTCGTGAAGACGGCCGCGGGGCCGACAAACACTCCGTCAGCCAGGGATGCGGGCTCGTAGACGAGCGCGTAGTTCTGGATCTTGCAGCGCGCACCGACTCTCACGCCTTCGCCGATGTAGGCTCCACGTCCAACGATCGTCTCCTCCCCAATGCGCGCGTTCTCGCGCACCTGGGCGAGGTGCCAGACGCGCGCGCTGGGAGCGACGATCGCGCTGGGGGCGACGTCGGCGCTGGGCTCGATCACGGGGTCTCCCTGTCGTTGTCTGCTTACGTGCGTGCGCGCATTGGGGCGCGCGGCGCCCTCTCGGATACCCAACACTATAGGCGCGCGCCCATCCCGATGTGCGACACTAATCAAATGCACATCGGCTCCGACACGTGGGTGGTGATCCCAGCGTTCAACGAGGCGTCCGTCATCGGGGGCGTCGTCGCGGGAGTCCGCACCTTTTTTCCACGTGTCCTCGTCGTCGATGACGCCTCAAGTGACAACACTGCTGCCATCGCTCGCGCCGCTGGAGCCTACACCGCGAGACACCCGCTCAATCTAGGGCAGGGCGCTGCCCTCCAAACCGGCTTCGATGCAGCCCTCGCCCGCGGGGCGCAATACGTGGTTACTTTCGATGCCGACGGCCAGCACGACCCCGCCGAGGCGGCAGCCATGGTCGAGCGGGCACACCGGGAGGACCTCGCGTTCGTCCTCGGATCTCGTTTCCTGTCGGGGTCTCCGTCGTCGGCGGGTAGGGTCAAACGCGCCATGCTGCGCCTCGGAGCTTTGGTGGCCCGGCTGCGCACGGGCTTGGATCTCACTGACACGCACAACGGGCTACGTGTTATCCGCGCCGATGCCCTCGCCCACGTGCATCTCACCCACGCACGCATGGCCCACGCCTCGCAGATCGTCTCCCAGCTGGCCGCCTGTGGCCTGCCCGGCGCCGAGCACCCGGTGACGATTTCCTACACGGACTATTCGCAGGCGAAGGGCCAACCTCTGCTCAACTCCGTCAACATCGTCGTCGACCTCGCGTTGGGGGGACGATGAGCGCATACCTCGCCATCCGCATCCTCCTGCTCCTCGCCCTCGCGCTCACCGCGTGGTGGCTGGTGCGCCCGGTGTCCTCGGCCTCGTCCCTCGCGATGCGCCGCATCGGCATCGGAGCGGTCGTCGCCGCGGCTATCGTGGCCATCCTCGTGCCCTCCGTGGCCAACACGGCCGCCCGCGCGATCGGCGTTGAGCGTGGCGTCAACCTGATCGTCTACGGCCTCGTCATCGCGTTGATCGCGCAGATGGTGACCGGCTATCGGCGCGAGGCCCGCGCTGAGGAACGCATGGCCGCGCTGGCCCGGTCCCTTGCCCTCGCGCACGTCCTCCCGCCCAACGATCCGGGGGACGCGAGCACCGAGACGAGCAGCTCACACGCCGATACGAGCGGAGTGGAACGCGCCGCTAACGGCCCTTCTTCCCCGACAAACACGCCAGATAACGATATGGTTACGAATGATGAGTAACGTGAATCTGAGACCGATCCAGCACTCGGCCGTCAACTTCGGACGCTTCGGCTTCCTGCGTGGCGCACTCGCCGTGCTCCTGGCCGGCGTCCTGTTCGTCGTGTCCTCTGCAGGCTTCGTCTACGCCAAGCTGAGCACTCAGTTCGCCAACCGCGTCGTCAACATCGACGCCTACGCGAGCGACGAACAGAATAAGGCCACCCCTGATTCGTTCGAAGGACGCGCCGTCAACATCCTCGTGGTCGGCACCGACTCGCGTAACGGCGCCAGCGGCGAGCTGGGCGCGGGCGACACAGATGACGTTCCTGGCCTGCGTAACGACTCGACGATGGTGATTCACGTCAGCGCCGACCGCTCCCGCGTGCAGATCGTCTCCATCCCCCGCGACACCCTCGTGGACATCCCGGCGTGTAAGCACCGCGATGGCACCACCAGCGAGCCCACCACGGACGACATGTTCAACAACGCGATGGTCTACGGCGCGGACGGTGGCGACGAACCGGAAGACATCGGCCCCGGTATCGCATGCGTGCGATCGACCGTCGAAAAGCTCTCCGGCATGTCCATCGACGCCTTCATGGTCGTTGATTTCGCGGGCTTTGTTAACATGATCGACTCCCTGGGTGGCGTCTGGTTCAACATCCCCGAGCGCATCGACGATGACTCGGCCCAGCTCTACATCGACGCGGGTTGCTGGAAGCTCTCAGGCACGCACGCGCTGGCCTACATGCGCTCGCGTAAGGGCCAGGGCGACGGCTCAGACATTTCCCGTATCGGCCGCCAGCAGCAGCTGATTTCCGCGATGCTACGCGAGCTGCAGGACAAGAACTACGTGACGGATCCCGGCTCGCTCATCAACTTCCTGCAGGCTGCGATTTCCTCCGTGAACGTGTCCCCCAACCTGGGCAACGCCAGCTCGGACGCATCCCTGCTCATCAACGTCCTGCAGAACATCGATCGCTCCAACATTCAGTTCGTGACGATGCCGGTCGAGGAGCCCTCCTGGGATCCGAACCGCCGCATCGCATCTGAGCCGATGGCCCACAACGTGTGGAACGCCCTGAAGAACGACCAAGCCCTGCCCGTGGGCACGACCTACACGGACGGCAACGGCGCACAGCTTGTCGTTCCCGATCCGACCGCAACGACGGCTCCTTCGACGCAGGCGCCGACCACCGACCCCAGCTCGGAGGAGACCACCACGGATAACACCGCACAGTCCGCCTCCGTCGCGAATAACGCAGCGAACGAGGAAGCCGCCAAGCAGACAGCCGCCACCTGCCCGCCGAAGAACCAATGAGCAATCCTCCTTCGTTTACGCCTGACCCGAAGCGACGCCGCCCCGGATCCGACGACGCTCACGTCATCGGTGAGGAGGTGCGCGGTGGCGCGCCCACTCCCCCGCCGGAGGCTCTGGCCCCGCAGATGTGGAGAATCTCGGACGACGAGGCCGCGGCGGCCCGCCCGCTGATGCCCCGCACCCTGGATCAGCCGCAGAGGGACTCTCAGTCGATTTTCCCGCGCCGTACCCCAGCCCAGCAGCCGCCGTCGTTCCAGCCGGCCTCGGCGGCCAACCCGCCGTCCTACGCGCCGGGTTCCGGCCGCTCGTCCGGCTCAGGCACGTACGCGCCGTCGGGCATCGGGCCCCGACAGGTGACGATCAATCGCTCCCAGAGTGCACCCGCGCCGGCCCCCGCGCCGGCCGCTCCCGCGGCCCCGGCTACAAAGCCGAGGCGACGCAAGCGCCGCCATCCGATTCTCAAGACCCTGTGCCTGTTCCTGGTCCTCGTCCTCGCGTGGGGCGGATTCCTCATGTGGGACGCCAACACCAACATGGGACGCGTGAGCGCCCTGTCGGGGGCCGCCGACACTCCGGGCACAACCTACCTGCTGGCGGGTTCCGACTCGCGCGCCGACGGTGCCGTCCAGGACGGCTTCAACGAATCCGAACGCGCCGACTCGATCATGCTCGTCAACGTCGCTCCAAACGGGCAGAAGGTCGCGCTGTCAATTCCGCGTGACACCTACGCGGAGATCCCGGGCGTCGGCTGGGATAAGATCAACGCCTCCTACGCTTACGGCGGCCCGCAGCTGCTCGTGGAGACCGTCGAAAAGCTGACGGGACTCACCATCGATCACTTCGTCCAGATCGGCATGGGTGCGGTGCCGGACATGGTGGACGCCGTCGGCGGCGTCGAGCTGTGCTACGACAGCGACGCGGACGACCAGTACTCCGGCCTGAAGTGGAGCGCCGGCTGCCACACGGTGGACGGCACGACCGCCCTGCAGTTCTCGCGCATGCGCTACCAGGACCCTGAGGGCGACATCGGCCGCACGAAGCGTCAGCGCCAGGTGATTTCGAAGGTCATTTCCTCGGCGGCCTCGCCCTCGACCCTCGTTAATCCCGCGAAGACCCTGCGCGTGGAGCGCGCCGGTTCGAAGTCCTTCACAATTGACGAGGATTCCTCTGTTGTGACGGTCGCGTCGCTCGTGTGGGCACTGCGCGGTGCCTCGTCGAATCAGATGATGGGCGTCCCCCCGATCGCGTCGCTGAACTTCACGACGAACGCCGGAGCCTCCGCTGTCCTGCTGCGCGATACGACCGCAGACGACTTCTTCGCCAAACTCCGTGCGGGCAGCCTTACGACCTCGGACCTCAACCAGGTCGACAGCGTGTAGCCCTCACCCCGAAACCTCGCGCGACCAACCAGACAAAGAACTCCGGCCTCGTTCCCTCTAAAGGGAATGAGGCCGGAGTTCTTCAGGCCCTACAGGCACCCTCAGGAGCCGGGAACGGTGATCGGGCGCGGCCCCGCCTGCCAGCCCTCCCAGGCGGAGGTGAGGATCTCGTCGAGGCCGTTGTTGGCCTTCCAGCCCAGGTCCACGCCGATGGACAGCGGATCGCCGATCAGCTTGGGCGGGTCGCCCGCGCGGCGGTCCAGCTCATCGACTGGGAAGTCCCAGCCGATGACGCGGCGCAGACCGTCGATGATCTCGCGCACGGAGGTACCCAGGCCGGTGCCCACGTTGTAGGTGTGGTGGTCAGGCTGGCGGCCCTCGGCGAGCACATCCAGGGCGGCGATGTGGGCCTCGGCCAGGTCCAGGACGTGGATGTAGTCGCGCACGCAGGTGCCGTCCGGGGTGTCGTAGTCGGTGCCGAAGATTTTGGCGCTCTCGCCGCGCTCAATGCGGTCAAGGACCATGGGGATCAGGTTCATGATCGCCGGGTCGGCCAGGTCGGGCCAGCCGGCGCCCGCGACGTTGAAGTAGCGCAGGCCGATCCACTTCAGGTCCCAGGCACGCTCGCAGTCGGCCATCATCCACTCGCCGATCAGCTTGGTTTCGCCGTAGGGGTTGATGGGGTGTCCGGCCATGTCTTCGGTGACAACCTCTGCGGTGGGGATGCCATAGACGGCGGCCGAGGAGGAGAAGATCATCTGGTCGACGCCCGCGTCCTCCATGGCGGCCAGCACGTTGGCCATGCCACCGATGTTCTGCTGGTAGTACCAGGTGGGGCGTGCGACGGACTCGCCGACCTGCTTGCGTGCGGAGAAGTGGATGACGGCCGTGACGTCCTCGTCCATCATGAGGTTGGAGAGAACGGAACGGGCTTCATCGGTAGCGACATCGAGGCGAACCAGGGGCGTATCCCCGATCCTGGCCGCGTTGGAGGTGGACAGGTCGTCGACGACGACGACGCGATCCCCGCGCTGACGCAGGAGGCGGACAACGTGTGCGCCGATGTAGCCGGCGCCGCCACAAACGAGAATGCTCATGGCTTCAGGATACGACGCGCCGCCCCCTCGCGGCTACCCGCGCGGGGCTTGTGTTGTCGGGCGTCAGCGAGCCTGCGAGACACGCTGGGCGAGAGCCGCCCCCTTTGCGCTGGCCACGTCGCGTAGGTCCTTCTGGAAGTCGCGCATCGAGGCGCGCAGGGATCCGGCGCGTTCCCCTTCGCCGGCTCCGAGGATCCGGGCAGCGAGCAGCCCCGCGTTACGCGCGCCTGCGATCGACACGGTCGCGACGGGCACGCCCGCGGGCATCTGGACGATGGAGTGCAGGGAGTCGACGCCATCGAGGTGCTTGAGGGGCACGGGCACGCCGATGACGGGCAGTTCGGTGAGTGCGGCGAGCATGCCGGGCAGGTGGGCCGCTCCCCCGGCTCCCGCGATGATGACGCGCAGGCCGCGCGCGGAGGCGGATCGACCGTACGCGACCATGTCCTCGGGCATACGGTGGGCGGAGACGACGCCAACCTCGCAGGCGATGCCGAATTCGGCGAGGGCACCGACGGCCGCTTCCATCGTGGGCCAGTCAGAGTCGGAGCCCATGACGACGCCGACGAGAGGGTTGTCGCCGGTGACGGTCAGCTGGATGTCGAGCTCGGTGGTCATGGGCGGTCCTTTCAAGAGAGAACGAGGCCGGGGCACCTGGTCCCTCGGCCGCGGACGGGTGGGAGGGTTAGCTGGTGGGGGTCTCGCCCTTCAGGGCGTTGACAGCTGCCCGAGCACGCTCAAGAGCGAGGGCGGGATCTGCATCGACGACGGTGACGTGGCCGAGCTTGCGTCCGGGACGCACCTCCTTGCCATAGAGGTGAACCTTCGCTCCCGTTCCCCCGGCTGCGAAGGCTGCCGCGAGGGCGCGCGCGGGCTGAGCGTGGGAGGAGCCGAGCAGGTTAACCATGACGACATGCGTGCCCGGTGCGCGCAGCTGCGTGGAGCCCAGCGGCAGGTCGAGGACGGCACGCAGGTGCTGCTCGAATTGGCTCGTGACGGCCCCATCGATGGTCCAGTGTCCCGTGTTGTGGGGGCGCATGGCGAGCTCGTTGACGAGGACGCGTTCGTCCGCGCCCTCGCCGACGACGAACATTTCCACGGCGAGGACGCCGGTGACACCCAGCTCGGATGCGATGCGCTCACCGATGCGCTGGGCCTCAGCGGCCGTCTCGGGCCGGATGCCGGCGGCTGGAGCGGTGACCTCGGCGCACACGCCGTCGATCTGCACGGTGGAGGCGACGGGCCACGAGGCGATCTCACCCGAGGGGGTGCGCGCGAGGAGGGCAGCCACCTCGCCGGTGAAGGGAACCAGGGCCTCGGCCAGCAGGAGGCCGTTGCCCCACCAGGAGGACACGTCCGCGGGGCTGTGGGCGACTGCCACGCCGTGCCCGTCGTATCCGCCGCGCGGGGTCTTGACAATGAGGGGCCATCCGATCGTGGCGCCGAATTCGGCCAGCTGTGCCTCGTCCTCGACGCACGCCCATGCGGGGCACGGGATGCCCATCTCGGTGAGCCGCTCGCGCATGGCCAGTTTGTCCTGGGCGTACAGGAGGGCGCTGGCCGGGGGTTGAACGGAGACGAGGCGGGCAGCCTCCTCCATCGTGGGAGCCGGGATGTGCTCGTGCTCGAACGTGAGGACGTCCGCGCCGTCGATCAGCGCGCGGACCGCGTCCAGGTCGGCGGGCTCGCCCACCGCTTTGTCGACGGTCACCTGACCGGTCGAGCCGTCCGAGGCCTCGACGAGGGCCCGAAGATTGATACCGAGCGCGACCGCGCTCTCCTGCATCATGCGTGCGAGCTGTCCGCCGCCGATGACGGCAACGGTGGGAGGGGTCAGCATCTCGTGTTCCACGCCTTTCAATCTACTCCGCTGCTAGAAGCGCCGCGAGCGGCGTCCCATGGACATGAGGGGACCTTCGGGCATCACGCGATCGGGGTCGAGGGACGCGGGGATCGCGGCGACCGACACGGTGAAGACCGGCGGCTTGTTCGTCTTGAGCTCGAGACGCCCGCCCATCGCCTGGGCGAGGTCGTGGGCCAGGGCCAGGCCGATACCCGTCGACCCGTGGCCGGAGACGCCCTTATGGAAGATGTCGGGGGCCAGGGACTCGTCGATGCCCTCGCCTTCGTCGCTCACCTCAATGACGACGCCGCGCTTGGAGGTGCCCGCGTGCGCCCACACGCGCGTGGTCCCGCCGCCGTAGCGCAGCGAGTTTTCGATGAGGGTCGCCAGGACCTGCCCGAGCTTTCCGGCATCGGCCAGGATCGGACGCTCGGCCTCGTCGAGGAAAACGAGGGGACGTCCCGCCGCCTCGAATTGGTCCTCCCACTCCTCGCGCGCAGTGTTGAAGACCTCGAGAATGTGAATGGCCTCTGTCTGACTGGTCTCGCGTTTGGAAACGTCGAGCAGCTCCGTGACCACGTTGGTCATGCGTTCCACCTGTTCGAGGCAGGTGCGGGCTTCGGCGCGCACCTCGTCCTCTGTGGAGATGAGTTCGATTTCCTCCAGGCGCATGGACAGGGCGGTCAGCGGCGTGCGCAGCTGGTGGGAGGCGTCGGCGGCAGCCTGTCGCTCGGCTGCGAGTCGGCCCGCCATACGTTCACCGGTGCGAGCGAGTTCTTCGGAGACCAGGTCGATCTCTTCGATGCCTGACTTCTCTACGCGGGCGCGCACGCCGCCGGAGCCGATCTGCTCGGCCTGGGCGGCCAGGTAGATGAGTGGGGCCGAGAGCTCACGCGACAGGGAGCGCGCGAGCACCCAACCGATCACCATGGAAGCAACCATGCCGCCGCCGAACATCGCACACGTCCACGCGATGCGGTTCAGAGCATTCGACGCCGACGCTGTGAGCTGCACGGAAACGCCGCTCGGAGACGAGGCCAGGGCGGTCATGGTCTGCCCCGGAAACACCTTGCTGTTGGTGACGAGGTTGGCCTCGGGAACCTTAATGCGGTAGCCGAGTTCGTTCCCGCGGCTGTTCGCCTGATCCGCTACGAGCGAGGCAAGGGTTGCGGGGTCGTTCCCCTCCCCCACGGCACGCCTACGCTCGATGTTTTGGAGGATTAGCTGCGCCTGAACATCAAGGCTGCGCTGTTCGGATGACCAGATGGAGGCCGACGCGAAGAAGGCGCCGGGCAGGCCCATCAGCACGCACACGACGGCGACGATGGAGACGATCATCCTCACCGCGCGAGCGCGCATGGCGGGCCTCCCTCAGCGACGCGCTCAGCGAGCGTTCTCGAAGCGGAATCCCATTCCGCGCACGGTCGTGATGTAGTGCGGGTCGGTCGCGTCGTCACCGAGCTTGCGACGCAGCCACGACACGTGCATGTCGAGTGTCTTCGTGGAGCCGGTCGGATCCGAGCCCCACACCTCACGCATGAGGGTGTCGCGAGCAACGACGGAACCGGCCTCGCGCAGGAGCACGCGCAGCAGGTCGAATTCCTTGGCCGTCAGGCTAAGCTCAACATCGCCCACGAAGGCGCGATGCGCGGCGACATCCATGCGAATGTCCTGAGCGCGCAGCTCACCCTCGACAGGTTCGGCAGCCTGGCGACGCAGGAGTGCCCGCACGCGAGCCAGGAGCTCCGCGAGGCGGAAGGGCTTCGTCACGTAGTCGTCTGCGCCCGCGTCCAGGCCGACGACCATGTCGACTTCGTCCGTGCGCGCAGTGAGGATCAGAATCGGGACTCGGTTGCCGGAGGAGCGGATCTCGCGGGCGACATCCAGGCCATCCATGTCGGGCAGGCCGAGGTCCAGGACGACCAGGTCAACGCCGCGAACATCTGCGAGGGCTTCAGCGCCTGTCGCGTGTGCGCGCACGTCGTAGCCTTCCCTGCCCAGCGCACGGGCGAGGGGCTCGGAGATGGCCGGATCGTCTTCAACGAGGAGAACTGTAGTCACGCTTACATCTTAGCAATTCTGAACCAAAACTTGCACCGTTCTTGACCCATTATGCGGGCCGGTCAAGCACTCGTTCACACTGCGAGATGAACGTTATTTAACAACGCTTGAGAGCAGGTAGGGCGAGACAGGGCCGAAACCGCGCAAGTCCGCGGTTGGGAACTCTTCGAGTTCGTAGCCGTCGCCGACCTCACCAGCAGCAATGGCGGCAGCCGTGGTCGGATCGGTAAGGATCTTACCCACCGGAGCAATGTCCACGAGGCGAGACGCGAGGTTCACCGTGGGTCCGAAGACGTCACCCGATCGCGAGAAGACATCTCCGCGCACGAAGGATGCTCGAACGGGCAGCATCTCATCGTCGGCGTTCAGCCTCTCGATGAGGGCAGTGGCCACGCGCAGACCGGTCGGCAGGTCATCGGCGATGTAGAGGACGGCGTCACCAATCATCTTGACGACGCGACCCCCCTCCTCAATGACAGCGTTACGGCTCTCCTCCTCGAAGCGCTCAATGAGACCCACGAGGGCATCACCGAGGATAGTCGAGGACGACGTGTAGGACACCATGTCGACAAAGCCGAGGCAGCGGTTGAGCGGGAATCGGTTATGCCGCTCCTCGTGCCCCCGTTGGGACACCTCGCGATCAAAACGGGACAGGGTTGCCTCAAGCTGACGCCGCCAGGCGTATGTGAACATCTCCTGGAAGACGTCGATGTACTCGCGCATATGGTCCAGCACGTACATGCGGGCCGTCGTGTCATCAAGCATCAGACGACGCATTGAATCCTCGACCAGCGCTTCGAACTGCCACAGGGCAAGGCGATCGGCCAGGTGAGCGTTGGCACGCAGGAGAGAGCGCGAGGTTGCCGTGTCAATGCCACCGGATTCGACGAGGTCATGCCAGCGACTGAAAACTTCCAGGTCGCGCTGAGAGAAAACCTTGTCGTCTGCGGTGGGAGCCTGGAAGCCAAGGGCAATCCAGAAACGAAAAACGCGCTCGATAGGCGTATTCGTCATCTCCGCGAGATCGCGGGCCGAATACGTCAAATGACCACCGAGAAGCTGAGGAACGTAGCTTGTTGCGGTCAGTTCATCAGGAGTTGCAGGGGACGAAGCCGCGTGCTCATCCATCGCAAATCCCTTCTCTTTGGGCTGACTCAACACCACATCAGCGGGTAACGGTATATCAGATCACTTTTCAAAGTCACATCGAGATTGTGACCTCGTACGTAGACAATTGTAGTAGTCTGATGAGTTTTTCACCAGGGTTTTGCACGTTTACCTGCGAAAACCCTCCATCTTGCAATAAATTTCAGTTTGTCTACACGCTTCTCGAACGATGGTCCACAATGTCCCTATGCGCCTTGTTCTTGCCTCTGCATCCCCGGCCCGCCGCGCAACACTCATTGCAGCGGGCATCACACCGATCGTCCAGGTTTCCACCGTTGATGAGGACGCCGTCCTCGCTGCGTTGCCCGACGGGCGCGCATTCTCGGGAGGCACGACCAACCCAGCGGACGAAGTTGCAGCGCTCGCCGCAGCCAAGTGTGCCGACGTCTGCAAAGCCCTGAGCACGCCCGGCACCAACGCCGAACTACCCGAGGGCGAGGCCGTCCTCGTCGTTGGCTGCGACTCCATGCTCGAGATCGACGGCCAGATGCTCGGCAAGCCCCACACCCCCGACGTAGCCCGCGAGCGCATCCGCGCCATGCGCCGCACGAGCGCCACCCTATGGACGGGCCACTCGGCCGCGATCCTCGCCCCGACCTCGTCGGATGACGACCAGAGGCACGAACGCACGATTACCGCAACCGTCACCTGCTCCGCCTCGACCCAGGTCCACTTCGGGGACATCTCGGATGCCGAGATCGACGCATACGTCGCCACCGGCGAGCCCCTGCACGTGGCTGGGTCCTTCACGGTGGATGGGCTGGGCGGCCCCTTCATCGAGGGCGTGACGGGCGATTATCACTCGGTCGTCGGCATCTCATTGCCGCTACTGCGCTCCATGGCCACCGAGCTTGGGGTGTTCTGGCCGGACCTGTGGGATGCGCCGCGCCCCTGAGTTTCGGCGCCAATCACCCCCACCATGCCCCGTACTGTAGGGGCATGGACAACAGCACTGCATGGGGCATCGGCCTCGCAACGATCACTCTGGACGGCACGACACTCGACACGTGGTACCCCGCCCCACACCTGGGCGATCCCGGGACTGACGAGGAGCTGGCGACCTCGCTGTCCGTGCTGGAGCGCGTCGATGACGCGCGCCGCGTGCGCACCGTCGTCGTGACCACGACGATTGACCTGCGGGAAGCCCCCGCTTCGACGGAGGACGCCTACCTGCGACTGCACCTGCTTTCCCACCGTCTGGTGAAGCCCAACACGATCAACCTGGACGGCATCTTCGCGGTGCTGCCCAACGTCGTGTGGACGGATGCAGGTCCGTGCGCCGTCGCCGACTTCGAGGCCACCCGCCTGCGCCTGCGCGCTCGCGACGGTCACCCCGTGACCGTGCAGGGCGTCGACAAGTTCCCGCCGATGGTCAACTACGTCCTGCCCTCCGGCGTTCGCATCGCCGACGGCACGCGCGTGCGCCTGGGCGCCTACCTGTCCGAGGGCACGACCGTCATGCACGCCGGCTTCGTCAACTTCAACGCGGGCACGCTGGGCCGCTCGATGGTCGAGGGCCGCGTCTCGCAGGGCGTCGTCATTGGCGATGGCTCTGATGTGGGCGGCGGCGCCTCCACGATGGGCACCCTCTCGGGCGGCGGCAAGCAGCGTGTGCGCCTGGGCGAGCGCTGCCTGCTGGGCGCAAACTCGGGCCTGGGCATCGCGCTCGGCGACGACTGCGTGGTCGAGGCCGGACTGTACGTGACCGCCGGAGCGAAGGTCACGCTCATCGATTCTTCCGGCGAGGCCGAGCCGCGCACGGTTGCCGCACGCGAGCTCTCGGGCGCATCGAACATCCTGTTCCGCCGCAACTCCCAGACGGGCCGCATCGAGGCCATCGCCCGCGCAGGCGTCGTGGGTATCGAGCTCAACGACGCGCTGCACGCGTCGAACTGAGTCTTCTCACCAACGAGGCCGGGGCCGCCCAGGCCTCGCGAATGCGGCTCGCTGCGGCCTGAATACGCTCGTCGGTGGCGGTGAGGGCCACACGGACACGCCCGTGGGCTGCCGTGCCGTAGAAGTCGCCGGGCGCCACGAGGATGCCGAGCTCGGCCAGGCGATTCACGAGGGCCCACGAGTCGGTCGGATTCGCGCGGTCCGAGACCCACAGGTACAGGCCGGCCGCCGTGTCGGGGTCGACGTCGAAGCCTGCGTCGGTCAGCGCCTCGAGGAGGAGCGCGCGACGCACGGCGTAGACGCTGCGCTGGCGTTCCACGTGTTCGGTGTCGCGGAGGGCAACCGCCATCGCGTGCTGGACGGGGGCGGGCACCATGAGTCCGGAATGCTTGCGCACGCTGACGATTGGTGCGACCAGCGCGGGGTCACCATAGATGAGGGCACCGCGGTAGCCTGCGAGGTTCGACTGCTTGGACAGCGAGTACAGGACGAGGAGGCCGCTCGCGTCGCCATCGCACACGTCCGTATCGAGCAGGGAGGGCACGCCCTCGCTCACGTAGGGCTCCGACCAGGGCAGGGCGGCGTAGCACTCGTCGGAGACGACGACGGCGCCGTGGGAGCGCGCCCAGGCGACGACCGCGCGCAGCTCGTCCTTGCTCATGACGTGCCCGTCGGGGTTGCCCGGGGAGTTCAGGTAGACGAGGGTGGCCTCGGGCCAGGCGTCAGGATTCTTCGGGTCGACAGCGACGGGGGTGGCACCGGCCAGGCGGGCGCCAATGTCGTAGGTCGGGTAGGCGACCTCGGGCACGAGGACCATGTCGCCGGGGCGCAGGCCCAGCAGGGCGGGAATCCAGGCGACGGCTTCCTTCGACCCGATCGTTGGGATGACGCCACCGTGGCCAACATCGACCATGCCTCGGCGCTGTCCCCATGCGAGGATCGCGTCTCGCACCTCGGCAGTTCCGATCACCGTCGGGTAGCCGTGCGCGTTGGAAGCGTCGGCGAGTGCCTCGCGGATGAACGCCGGGGTGT
This sequence comes from Schaalia dentiphila ATCC 17982, assembly GCF_000154225.1. Classification (NCBI taxonomy): domain Bacteria; kingdom Bacillati; phylum Actinomycetota; class Actinomycetes; order Actinomycetales; family Actinomycetaceae; genus Schaalia; species Schaalia dentiphila. Next base: position 158,735 of record NZ_DS264586.1, read on the forward strand.
CGTCGACCGGAGTTCCGACGCTCAGATCACAAATTCCCCCGGGATGTTCAGTGGCACGCGCCTTGGCGGGTGCCAGCTGATCCCAGGGGAATTCGGGCAGGTCAAGAGGGCGAGGAAGGATCGTTGTCATACCCCTACCCTATCGACTGTCAGAGATTTTCGGCCTTCCATTCCTCATTCTGAGGCGGCAGCGCGGCGATCATCGGATCGTCGAAGTCCTGGACGCCGGTCTTCTGGGCGCCACCGGGGCTGCCCAGATCGTTGAAGAAGTCGACGTTGGCGCGCAGGTAGTCGGACCACTCGGAGGGCAGGTCGTCCTCGTAGAAGATGGCCTCGGTCGGGCACACGGGCTCGCATGCACCGCAGTCCACGCACTCCTCGGGATGGATGTAGAGCGAACGGGCACCCTCGTAGATGCAGTCGACGGGGCACTCGTCCACGCATGCGCGATCCTTGACGTCCACGCAGGGCTGCGCGATGACGTAGGTCATGAGACGTTCCTCCTGGTCAGTTCTAAAGACTCGTTGGTTCTATTATTCACGTATGAGTAGCCCCGAGTCACCCCGCGTCCCCGACAGCGCTGCAAGCGGCGAGAATACGCCGATTCAGCACACCGAGACCGAAGGGGCGCGCGAGGAATTTTCCACACGCGCGACTGGCGCAATTCCCCAGCTGCCGTGGATGAGCTTCGCGGTCGGCGAGAGGATCGTCATCCGCTACCGTCTGGCAGACGGCCTGCACGACGCTCTGGGAGAGGCGCTCGAGGTGGCCCCCACGCACGTCACGGTCGCGACGAGGCGTGGGCCGGTTCGCGTGGATGCCCGCACGATGGTGACGGGCAAGCGCGTACCTCCCCCGCCCACCATCTAGCGAGCAGGGAAGCAGGCGCGGTTCAGCGGTTGGCACGGCGCTCGCGAGCGGCGATCTTGAAACGCTCCTGGGCGTCCAGGACGACCTTGCGCACGCGCACGGCCTCGGGCGTGACCTCGACGCACTCGTCGTTGGCCGCGAACTCGAGGGACTCCTCGAGGGTCAGCTTACGCGAGGGGGTCAGCGACTCGTACACGTCGGCGGTCGCACTACGCGTGTTCGTCTGCTTCTTCTCGCGGCAGATGTTCACGTCCATGTCCTCGCCGCGCGGGTTTTCGCCCACAACCTGGCCCTCGTAGACCTCGGAGGAGGGCTCGACGATGAAGGAGCCACGCTCCTGCAGGTTCGTCATCGCGTACGGGGTGGCTTGGCCAGCGCGGTCAGCGACGAGGGAGCCGGTGAGGCGCTGCTCGATGGAGCCCTGCCAGGGGGCGTACCCCTCGGAGATGGACGAGGCGATGCCGGTACCGCGCGTTTCGGTGAGGAACCGCGTACGGAAGCCGATGAGGCCTCGGGCGGGAACCACGAACTCAAGGCGGATCCAGCCCGAACCGTGGTTCGCCATGGTCTCCATGCGGCCCTTGCGGGCGGCCATGAGCTGCGTGACGGCGCCCAGGTACTCCTCGGGGATGTCGATCGTCATGCGCTCCATGGGCTCGCTGAGCACGCCGTCGATCTCCTTGGTGACAACCTGCGGCTTGCCGACGGTGAGCTCAAAGCCCTCGCGGCGCATCTGCTCCACCAGGATCGCCAGGGCGAGCTCGCCACGGCCCTGGACCTCCCAGGCGTCGGGGCGCTCGGTGGGCAGAACCTTCAGGGACACGTTGCCGATGAGCTCGCGGTCGAGGCGGTCCTTAACCTGGCGGGCCGTGACCTTAGCGCCCTTGACGCGGCCGGCCATGGGCGAAGTGTTGATGCCGATGGTCATGGAGATGGCCGGGTCGTCCACCGTGATGAGCGGCAGGGGACGCGGATCCTCGAGGTCGACGAGGGACTCGCCGATCATGATGTCTTCGATGCCGGCGACGGCAACGATATCGCCGGGGGCGGCGGAGTCGGTGGACACGCGCTCGAGGCCCTCGGTGGCCAGCAGCTCGGAGATGTGGACGCGCTGGATGGTGCCGTCGTGGCGCGCCAGGCCCACGTCAGCGCCCTTCTTCAGGGTGCCGTTGTGGATGCGTAGCAGAGCGAGACGGCCCAGGAACGGGGAGGCGTCCAGGTTGGTGACGTGGGCCTGCAGCGGCATGTCCTCGTCGTAGGTGGGGCCGGGGATACGGTTCAGGATGGTCTCGAACAGGGGCTCGAGGTTCTCGGTGGGCAGCTGGCCGTCACCGGGGTTTTCCAGCGAGCACTTGCCGGCCTTAGCGGAGGCGTAGACGACGGGGACGTCCATGAGGGAGTCGACGTCGATGTCGATACCTTCGTTCATGAGGTCCTCGCCCAGCGACAGGAGCAGGTCGGTCGTCTCCGAGACGACCTCTTCGATACGCGAGTCGGGACGGTCTACCTTGTTGACGACGACGATGACGGGCAGGTGGGCCTGGAGGGCCTTACGCAGCACGAAGCGGGTCTGCGGGAGCGGGCCCTCGGAAGCATCGACCATGAGGACGACGCCGTCGACCATCGACAGGCCTCGCTCGACCTCACCACCGAAGTCGGCGTGGCCGGGGGTGTCGATAACGTTAATGATGACGCCATCCTTGAGACCCAGGGCCTGTGCGGCGGGGCCGGTGTAGTGGACGGCGGTGTTCTTGGCGAGAATGGTGATGCCCTTCTCGCGCTCAAGGTCGCCGGAGTCCATGACGCGCTCGCCGGTCTTCTCGACCGTGTCACGCTCGGAGAACGCTCCGGACTGCCAGAGCATTGCGTCAACCAGCGTGGTCTTGCCATGATCGACGTGCGCGACGATGGCGACATTTCGCAGGTCGGGACGCGTAGACATATGTGGACTCCTCAAATGTGGATACAGATTTATGCGTGTGAGGGGGCATGGAAGCCGCAGATACAACCGGTTCGAACCGATTTCACGCACATACGCCTCTAAGAATATCGGCTGAACGAGGGGCAACACGATCCCCATGTTGCGAATTCCACCACGTCGTGGACACGTGGCGGCGATGTGAGGCACCATCGGCCCGTCTATTTGCTCGGTCACAAGCTATGGCGTTAACTGGCTTGTATGACTGACATCACCACGCTCAGCGCAGACGTTTCTAAAGCCTCGACCCTTGTCACCCTCTTCGGTGCGCACCTGTTGTCGTGGCATCCTGCGGGTCACCCGGATGTCCTGTGGCTGTCCTCCCGCGCGGTGTTGGATGGCACGAAGGCGATCCGCGGCGGCATCCCCCTGTGCCTGCCTTGGTTCGGCAGCCCCACCGACTCCCCGACGAGGCCCGGCCAGGGAGCGGGTGCCCACGGGTTCGCCCGCACGAGCCCCTGGACGCTGCTGGGAAGCACCCAACCCGCGAACGACGCCCCAGCCTCGTTCTCCTTCGAGCTGCACCACACGGGCGAGACCTCTGCCCTCTACCCACACTCCTTCTGCGCGCGCCTGGACATCACCGCCGGGGCTGAGCTGAACACCACCCTGACCCTCACGAACGAGGACGACCACCCCTTCGCTATCGAGGCCGCCCTGCACACCTACCTGCACGTCGGCGACGTCAACGACGTGACGGTAGAGGGCCTGGACGGAGAACGCTACTACGACAAGGTCCGCGAGCGCTACGCCACCCAGACCGGCGACGTGACTTTTATCGGCCCGACGGACCGAGTCTATACCTCCACCCAGCTGGTCCAGGTCGTCGATCCGAAGCTGGGCCGACGCATCATCGTCGACAAGAGCGGTTCGGGCTCCACGATCGTGTGGAACCCCTGGTCGCAGGGCGCGGCCACGATGAGCGACATCGGCGAGGGCGAGTGGCAGAACTTCGTGTGCGTGGAAACCGCGGCGGTGCGCGAACGCGCGCTGACGCTGTGGCCGGGGCACCCCCACATCATGACACAGACCCTTGCCGTGGAAACGCTGGACTGACCGACCCGCGGGTAGGATTGGCTCCAGCTACGACCAGAAAGGCCCTCATGGCTCTCACTTCCGCGATCGCGTCCGCGTACCTGTCTGTTTCCCGCTGGAAGCTGTCCACGCAACCCCTGCCGGACAAGGTCATCGTCATCGGCGCCCCGCATACCTCGAATTGGGACGGTGTCTTTATGGCGATTTCCATGTGGAAGTCTGGGCGCACCTTCTCGTTCCTCGTGAAGGATTCCGTCGTCAAGGCCCCGGTGCTCGGCTGGTTCGTGAAAAAGATTGGCGCGGTCGCCGTTGAGCGCAGCGCCTCGCACGGCTTGGTCGAGCAGGTTGCCCAGCGCATCCGCGAGGCAGACACCTTCACGCTGTGCATCACGCCCAAGGGCACGCGATCGCCGCGTGATTTCTGGAAGTCCGGCTTCTACCGCATCGCAATGGAGGCAGGCGTGCCGATCCAGCTGGGCTTCATCGACCGCAACACCCGCACGTTCGGCTGGGGCCCGACGTACCAGCTGACGGGCGACGTGCACGCCGACATGGAGGCCATCCGCGCGTTTTACGCCGACAAGGTGGGTATTCACCCTGAGAAGACATCTGTTCCGCGACTGCGCGCTGAGGACGAGGCCGAATGAGGCTCACGCGAGCGCTGCTCGGCACCGCTGGGGCTCTCGCACTGACGGCGGGCGGCGCTGCGGCGTATGCGGACGAGCCAACGCAGATTCGCCTCGTCGAGGTCTACGAGATGACGCCGGGCGTGAGCGCAACCCATGAGGTGACCCTGTCGACGGATCACGCATTGATCGGTGAGCAGTGCCAGTCGATGGGCACAGCCGCGCAGGCGACTTCCTCGCTGCTGGTGGATGTGGGCGGGGTCTTGGGATGCCGTTTCACCTGGAACCTCGAGGACGCGAGCGCCGAGGTCGTCTCGGTTGACGACGGTGGGGTCTTCCACTTCGAGTCGACGTCGGCCCGACTGCTGGAGGGTTTTTCCTCGCCCGAGGCGTCGGCCTCGATCGAGTCGGTGACCCTCATCGCTCACGATTCAGTTGTCGTCGAAGCCTCTGACGGCGGGGAGATTTCGGTTCCTTCGTCGTCCACGAAGAAGGATGCGAGCACTGTCGTGTGGCACGGCGTGACGGACAACGTGAGTGCGTCGGGCTCAGTTGCGCCGGGGGCCTCCGCGCCGGCGCCATCCCCCTCCCCCTCGTCGAGCACCAGCCCCGTATCTTCCTCTGAGCAGCGAGGTGGTAGCTCGGTTGGGCGTTCTTTGATGCCCGTCCTCGCAGTGACTGGGTCGGTGTTGGCCTTGGTGATCATCGGAGCGCTTGTGCGTGGCCGCGCCGCCTCGCAGCGGCGAGCAGCAGACGCTCAGTTCGATCACGATGCCTCGTTGAAGAATGCGCGCCGCGCTCAGTCGGGTGCGCGTCAGACCTCCGCGCTCCCCTACGCGCGCAGCGCGGCCATCTCGAAGGGCTCCGAGGCCCCCTCGAACGAAGAACGTTTCGCCCCGCCCGAGTGACCTCGTTCGTCTGTGACAACGACACGTGCCCCGACCTCTTTGCGAGGCCGGGGCACGTGTCGTTAGCCGATGTGGAAGTAGCGTTCGACGAGTTCTTCCACCGAAATTCGCGAGTCGGCCAGGTCGTCGCGCAGGTGCATGTCCCCGAGTGCAACCAAGTGAGACGCCCACGAATCAATGAGGCCGGCGGGGAACACGCCCTTCGCCTCGTAGTCCTCGCGCTGGGTGAGGAGCCTACCGGCGGCCTCGAAGCAGGAGCCGGGCAGCTGATCGAGGTCGGGGGTCTGCGAGGCGTCGCCGTCGACCTTGCGTTCGCGCGCGTAGTCGGCCATGCCCGGTTCGGTCAGCCCAATACGTGCCGCGACCGCGATACCGGCCAGCAGCAGGTGGACGGCCGCAGAACCGTCGGGGCTGCGCAGTTCGACCGTTTGCGAGTCATTCGGCAGCTCGTCGATGGGAGGCTCGGCGGGGTTCGCATCACGGAACATCGAGTCGTCAATGTTCTGCCATCCCAGGGGCACGCGCACGAGGACGGAGCGGTTACGGTCGCCCCAGCAAATCGCCGTGGGGGCCTCCTGATGCGGCACGAGGCGCAGGAAGGAGGTGGGGACCGTGTTGCCGAAGGCGGTCAGGGAAGCGGCATGCGACAGGTAACCGCCGATGACCTTCAGGGCCGTCTCCGTCAGGCCCGATCCCGTCGAGAACTGGTTGACACCGTCCTTGACGAGGCGGGTATGGAAGTGCATGCCCGAACCGGCCTGGCCAACCGCGATCTTCGGAGAGAAAGAGACGTGAATGCCGTAGGAGTGGGCAACCTCGCGCAGCACCCACTTGGCGAGCACCATCTGGTCGGCGGCATCCAGGGCGTCCACGGGCAGAAATTCGATCTCCTGCTGGACCATCTGACGACCGTCGGACACGAAGTTACCGACCTCCGAGTGGGCGTACTTGACCGAGCACCCCATGGACACCAGATGCAAGAGGGTCTCCGTGCGCACGCTCTCCCACTTCGAGAAGGGCCCCGATTCGTGGTAGCCGCGCTGCGGTTCGACAGGGAACAGGTCCTCCTCGTCGGAGAAGAGGTAGTACTCGAGTTCACCGAGGGCCTGCAGTTCACAACCCGTCTCCTCCTTCAGGGCGCGCTGGGCCTTGCGCAGAATCTCCTGCGGCGCCGAGGCCAGGGGCTTGCCGTCGACGTCGTAGAAGCCGCACAGGATATCCAGGGTCGGAATGTGCGAGAAGGGGTTGAGGAAGGACGTGGCCAGGCGGGGCACGACGTACAGGTCCGAGGAGGTTGCCTCAACGAAGGCGAAGAGTGACGAGCCGTCGACGCGCTCACCCAGCGTCAGCACACGATCCAAGTGCGCCTTGGACTGAATCGCGAAGTTCAGCGTCTTCAGGCGACCGTCCCCTCCGATATAGCGCAGGTTGAGCATCCTGATGCCGTTGTCCTCGATATAGCCGATGATGTCGGCTTTCGTAAATTCCTTCGCCGGCTTTCCGAGGGCAGCAACGAGGGGATTTGGACTGAGGGAAACGGTGTCGGTCGACAGCATGAAGCACTCCTCTTTGAGTATGACTGGATTCACATCAGCACGACCATTGTAGACCCATTCAACAAACCTGACAGTCGGGAGATAATCGCAACCTTTCAACAGTTCCGCAGATTGACGAACGAAAACATTCCACATCATTAGTGACACTTATTACACTTTTGTAGCCAAGTCCAAGGAGCCACCATGGAATTGCTCCTGACCGTCATGGCGCCCTACCGAGTCAACGTCTTGCACTGGCACCTCACCGACAACGCCGGGTGGCGTATGCACGTGCCCGGATACCCCATGCTGACAGCGATCGGCGGAAACATCCCACGACAGCCCAGCGACTGGTACGACACCGAGTGCGCTCCCGACCGAAAAGGTTCATGGCGCCTCACGCCAGCACACTCGACCCAAGGTTTCTACTCGAACGCCAACATTCACCACCTCGTCAACTTTGCGGCGGCGCGCGACATCCGCATCGTTCCGGATATTTCCATCCCCTCCCACGCTGGAGCCGCAATCCGCGCCTATCCCACCTGGGAAACCCCGCCCGCGTCAATAAGGCGCCCCATGGGGTCAACGAAACCCTCTGGCCCAGCGCCGCCTCTCTCAGCTTCGTCGAAGCGGCGTTCCATCACGCCTGCGCTCTCTTCCCCACTCCGACCATCCATATCGGAGGAGCATCAACCGACTGGTGGCCATGGCAATCCGACCTCTCGCTGATGCGCGCAGGCTTTACCTCCGGCGCAGCGATTGAGCGGCTCTTTGTCGACCGGGCACTGCGCGCCCTCCACTTTCACGGCAGGCGCGCGGCCGCCTGGGACTCCCTCACGAGGCCCTATCCGACTCCTCCACCGGGAACCACTCTCCTTGCCCACCGTCCCGGGAACACTGGCCGCCAGGCCGCCGAATCCTCTGGAGCGCCGTGGATCCTGGCGGACGCCGAGATTCTCACCCTCAGTCACCCTGGGCGAACCAGCAGCCCCCTCGAGCCCACCCACACCCTCTTCGACGACCCCACCCAGGCGTTGCGTGGGGAGCGACTGAAAGGAGTCGAGGCCGTGGCATGGTCCTCAACCATCACCACCCCAGACCTCCTCTTCTACTATCTCCTCCCCAGGCTCCTCGTCATCGCGGAAGCAGCGTGGCACGGGGAGGAGTCCCCGCCCTGGGACAAGCTGGCTCCCCTCATTGAACACGAGATGGCACACCTGCGGTGCACCATCCCCTACTGGAATCCACAGCGGCCACGATAAAGGGCCGCGCACCCGAGTCGAATGCGCGGCCCCGTGCCCCCTAGCGGGGCAGGATTCGGAGCAGGCATGAACCCGCCCCACTAGGACTATGAAGGTGCTACGACCAGGCTTTCAGGCGCTCAGCAAGCGCGCGCGCCGCAGCGTCCAAACGCTCGGCTTCCTGGACGTCCCCACCCCTGACCGCACGCCAGTAGGAAATTTTCGTCCGCAAGAACTCGCGACGCAGCTCAAGAATCTGCGCCTCTTCCCGCAAGCGCTCATCCTGCTGCTCCAGCAAGGTGATGAACTCGGAAATATCGCGCTCACCACCAAGGCCCGAGCGAACATACTCACGCATATCAGCAATCGACATGCCGGACGCCGACAGGCACGACACCCACGTCAACAGCTCAAGGTCGTCTTCCTGATAGATGCGGTGACCACTCGAAGGGTCACGCGCGATGGCGGGAATGACGCTCACATCCTCGTAGTAACGCAGGGTGGACGCGGGCAGCCCAACGAGCGCCGCTACCTCCTTGATGGAGTACGTGCGCCCGGAGCCAGTCCCTACCATGACTTCACCCTAAAAGACCTCAAGTCCTTGAAGTCAAGCGGAGGTGCGGGACGTGCATCACGCGCCGCGACCTGCACAAAGGCGCAATCGCTCATCTATCGCCACGCAGAGTTGAGAATCGGCAGAAAACGCCTGAGCGCACCCGCGTTAGAGCAGCTCCGCACGCCTCTGGAAAGCCCAGATCGGACAGGTCTCCTCACGCATATGCACATCGACGCGGTCAAGGAGTTCACAACCGCCATTAAGATAGAAACGCGCATTTTTTTCCGTCGAGGTCACGAAGCCGTAGGCCCGCCCACCGCGCTTCGCCACGAAATCCGGCAGGACCTTGGAGACCAGCCAACGCCCCACGCCGCGACCACGCATGCTCGCGTCAACGGAGAGCACCTCGAGATACCAGTCGAAATCGCCATTATCGATGGCGATCTGATCAGATCGGTCGGTCACGTCGAGAAAATCAGCCACGAGGTGCGGGGAGGCGTAGCGGAAGAGCTCATAGCCTCCACTGACGAAGTTACGCACCACGCCAACCTTGCGATCATGCATGAGCGCCGTTGCGACAACTTGCCCTTCATGCTCCACGACAAGTGCGTGACGTGCCCACTGATAGGAGGACGCGAGCATCCGATTAATCGCGGCCAGGCATTGTGGGTAACAGTCCGGCTGGTAGAGGTAGGGCTTGAGCATGATATGCAGCGGATAGTCAAGGAACCCCTCGGTGATAATGCGCGTCATTTCGGGAATATTGCCGCGTGTAGCGGGTCGACACTTCATGGGCCACCTCCTTCATCAACATGGGCACATGAGCAATCTACTATCAAAAACCTAACTGCAGGTAGACACCTGTCATCCTACGGGATAGACACCAATCTAGCCTTGTCAACGAGGCGCGTTTTTCTTTGTCACTCGGACTTCTTATATTTGACGATCGGTCAGGTAATCTTGCATGCGCTCCCCCTCGTTGCTTTGTATCCACGAACGGACGATAATCGAGTGGTTCATATCAGGAGGACTGCATGCGACTCTTTCGCGCCCTGTGCGCCACGCTCGGGGCACTACTCATCGTGTCGACGCTACCGTCGGGAGCCTACGCCGCCGACGGGCCGACACTGTCGGAGGTGTTCGTCCTGACCAAGGACGGCCAGCTCGTCGACACGCTGACCATCATTGATCCGTCCCGAACAATGAGTGAGTCGGCGTGCCAGCCCTACGCCGGTAAATCATCGGACCAGCATGTCGAGTTTGTGACGCGCGACGACGCAACCGTGTGCCACATGCAGCTCATGTACACGAATGCGGAGAATGAATCTGAGTTCTCCCTCGAGGACTCCGGCGAGTTCGTCATGACCGCTCACGCCGAGCGCACGCTCACCGAGTCTCGAAAGTTGTTCCACCCGGACTTGACGCTTAAGTCTTTGTCCCTGAGTGTCGAGGGAGAGGTACAGTCCGCCACCGCGGGAGCTTCCACGTCTGCAACGACGTACGAGGGCCGCACATTCTCCGTCACTTCCTGGACCGACACCGTCCCCCAAATGATCACCGTGAAAGGGTCTCTCACCCCTGGCGGCGACCCCAGTGCCGCGGCGACGACGAATGCACTGAAGGATCCATGGGGCGTGACCCCGATGCCTACCTCGGCCTCGGCGAGCTCGAGCGTAGCACCGACGGCGGACGCTGCCGCCGCACCCGAAGAATCCTCCGATCCTCCGATCGCTCTTCTCATCGGTCTCATCGTTGGCCTCGTCCTTCTCGTCATCGGCATCGTGGTTGTCGTCTACGTTGTGCGCGCCAAGCGTGGAAAGAAAGCGACATCCGGAACGCAGGCCGCCGCCCCGGCTTCGCATGTACACGGTCCCTCTCCTGCTCGTGGGAACGAGGGCGTGGAGCGCTACGCCCCTCCGACACCGATTGCGCCCGCCGCTACGTCCGCTCCTGCTCCGGCTCCCACCAAGCGTCCTTCGGCCTCCCTGAATCCTCCGCAGCCGACGCCGCATGACACCGGTTTCACGTGGGAGCACAAGTCGCGCCCGATGCCCACCGCTGCTCCCGTAGCTGCGACCCCGGAGGCTCCCAAGAGGCGACGCTCGCGCAAGGACCACAGGCCTGCGGTCTTCCCTGAGCGCCCCGCACAGCCGATGGCCGGCCAGCCGATGCCTGGCGCCGGCATGTCCAGCGGCCCCCTCCAGGTCCCGATGACCGGCGTTTCTCAGCGCAGCGCGGCCCCGGCCGCACCCCCTGCTTCCCCGCAGGCTCCTACCGTCGCGCCTACCCCGCCCACCACTCCGACACCCACGCCAGCGTCCCAGCCCGTCGTGGCGGTGCCGCAGGCCGTAGCATCGGCACCACAGCGAGAGACTCACACGGAGTCCGCCTCTGATTCCTCGCTTCATCGTCGTTCGCGCCAGGCCTCGGAGGCTCAGCAAGCGGCCGACGCTCAGCCGGTGTTCCCGAGCAGACGTTCACAGCGTCAGGTGGTCCGCGACGCGCATGTTCCTCAGCCTGTTCCGGCCCCCGAAGAAGCACCTGCAGCACAGCAGGTGCCGATTCCCGTGCCCATGCCTCCCGTTCCGCCCGTGCCGCCGCCTCCCGCGAGCGCCGTCGACGCTCCCGAGACGATGCTGATCCCGAAGGTCCGCCAGGCTGCTATTCCGGTGCCCGAGCCCGTCGTGGAACCCGAGCCGATCGTCGAACCGGAGCCCGTCGCGGTGGTCGAGCCTGAACCGATCGTCGAACCCGAGCCGGTCGCTGTGGTCGAGCCGGAACCCGTCGCGGTGGTTGAGCCCGAGCCGATCGTCGAACCGGAGCCCGTCGCGGTGGTTGAGCCCGAGCCGATCGTCGAACCCGAGCCGGTCGCTGTGGTCGAGCCGGAACCCGTCGCGGTGGTTGAGCCCGAACCCGTCATCGAGCCGGAGCCCGTCGTGGCGGCTGAGCCCGAGCCAATCGCGGAACCCGAACCGATCGTCGAACCCGAACCGATCGTCGCGCCGGACCCCGTCGTCGAGCCGGAGCCCGTCGCGGAACCCGCCCCGGCCTCGTCGATGTTGTTTATTGATGACGCGGAGATGCCGACCGCGCAGATTCGTCGTGTCCGCCGGGAGAGGCCCGCAGACTGGGGGACGCCCGAGCCGGCCGCGCCGGTGCAACAGCCCGAGCCCGCCCCTCAGGTGTCCACTCCCCAGATGACGCCGGCTCCGTTCGAGCAGAGTGCGCCCGCCATGCCTTCGGTCGTCGAACAGCCGCAGGCCCCCGCATCCCCGCAGATGCCTGCCGCCTTCCAGGCGCCGGCCGCTGCGACCCCCTTCCAGGAGGACTGGAACGCGGAAATCTCCCAGATGAAGGAAGCCCCGCGCGAGCAGGAAGGTGATAAGAAGTGCCGCAGGCTGTGGGGCTGGGGCAAGCGCCGCAAGAAGCGCAACGAGGCCGCCACCGCGCCCGAACCCGAGATCGATGAGCCGATCGAGTCCTCTCACGCGCCGATGATTTCAGTCGACGCGCAGGACGAGGATGACTGGAACGACTGGCAGAACTGGAACTCGCGCAGCTAACTGAGCGCCGGGGAGCGCCTATAGGCGGCTCTCGACCTTGGCAAACTCGACGTAGTGCGCGAGCTCCTCATCCAGATCATCCGGATTGTCTGCGCCATCGGACGTGGCCTCGGCCTCTACATCCGCTTCATCCTGTCCGTAGCGCTCCAACAGGAGGCGCTCTCGGTAGAGGTTGTCCGCTGTCACGCCGATGGTACGGATGAGGGACGCATTGAGGGCCATGCCGACGATAATGCCGATAATCGGCAGGATCTGCGCCATCTTCATGCCGACGAGACGCGCTCCCAGGGCCGCGAACAAGGAGTCCACGGACGCGGTCAGCGCATTGCTCCCGATGCTCTCCATCGATCCGCGTTTGGTGAGCTTACGTACCACCTTGTTGAACATGCGCATTGAGGTCTCCTTCTCGACGGCATGGTCACCAACCGTGCTACGCGGGGCGATCGCCTGGGATAAAACCATCGCGGAAAACAGCTTTTCAGCTGGGTCCTTCGTGTCATAGCCGTAGTACGCAGCCGTGTGGGACACGAGGCGCGCAGAGGAAGCCAAGAAAGTCGCGATATCGAGGCCGATCGCCCCCACGATCACGCCGATACCGGGTGCCGAAGCGATGCCCAGACCGAGGAGGGCAGCGACCGACCCTCCCGTCGCGAATACGCTGCTCACCGCTCCCTCCGTCACGGCAGCAACGGCGTATCCGACCTTCAGGTGGGGCCTGACCGATTGGATCTCGGCCAGGTTGAGGTTTCGGATGTCCTCGAGGCACTCGATGTCGTGGCCCGCCCGGCGATACGCCTTCACAATTCGCTTTCGCTGAACCGAGGATTCGGCAGCTGCTGTTGCCTGCTCGACGAGCGTCAGGACAGCCGATGAGGTCTTGTCCGCAATCGCGGCCCCGCCGGGCACCTTGCGCGCGAGGTCGGCCATCTTTTTCAAAGGGGTGAGCACGTACGAACGGATGCGCTGAGTGATGACGCGAGGACTGCGCGGGCTGATCTGAGCAGCCTTCCATTCTTGGATCGCATCCCACTGCGCACGATCGTCACCGGTCATGCGCTGACGTATGTCGTCAGCTTCGCTGTCCGCTTCTTCTAAACAATCCGGCATACCCCCAGCCTACACGGCCGACAATCGCAACTTCATGGAACCGCGGGAGCGAGACTGCCACTCCCCTACGGGCGGCTCTCGGCCTCGGCGATCTCCACGTAGCGCGCGATGTCTGCGCTCAGCTCCTGGGTATCGGCAGGCCTCACCAGGTCAGTGGAGGCACCGTCGCCAGGCTCCACGCGGCCGTAGCGTTCGGCGAGGAAGCGCTCGCGATACAGGTGATCGGCGGTCTCGCCGATGGTGCGCATCAGGGCGGCATTGAGCCCGGCACTCACGACGACGCCCGCGACGGGGACGATCTGCGCGAGCTTACGGGATGCCAGGCGCACGCCCATCGCACTGAAAAGGGAGTTCATCGCGCTCACGACCACGTTGCCGCCGAGGCCGTCGAGCGAACCGCGCCGGGCGAGGTCGCGCATCACCTTATTGAAGGCCAGCATCGTCGTCTGCTTCTCAACAACGAAATCGCGACCACTGCCCGTCGGATCGATCGCCTGTGAGAGCACCATCGTGGAGAAGAGTCGCTCAGTCGGGTCCTCCGAGTCGTAGCCGTAGTACGCGGCCGTGTGCGCAACGAGGCGGGTCGCGGCAGCCAGGAAGCTCGTGATATCAACGGCGATCGCCGAGGCCGTGACGCCCACTCCCGGGGCGGAAGCCACGCCCATGCCAAGCACTGCGGCAACGGAACCACCCGAGGCGAAGACGCCGCTCACCGCGCCCTCGGCGGCCGCGGTCGTCGAATAGGCCAGGCTCAGGCGGGGCTTGACGGTGAGAACGTCGTCGAGCGTCAGAGATCGGATGTCCTGCAGGGTCCGCACGTCAAAGCCCGCGGAACGATAGGCCTTGAGGATGCGCTTGCGGCGCACCGAGGCCTCGGATGCGGAGGCTGCCAGCTCGACGAGGCCGAGGGCAGCGGAGGACACGGTTCGGGTCAGCGCCTCGCCGCCGGGCACCTTGCGCGCGATGGACACCGCCTTACCCAGGGGCGCGAGGGCCGCCGAGCGGACGCGCTGGGAGATGACTCGGGGGCGGATCGGGCGCATCTGCCCGTCCTTCCACCGCTGGATTTCGTCCCAATGGGCGGCGTCGGACTCGCTCATGCGTGCACGCAGATCGTCAGACATGCTCTCCCCGTTTCTCTCGCGGTCGCTAACTCACCAACACTACACAGTGAGGGCCTCGTGCGAGGCTGTAGCGCCGCCGCGTCCCCTGTTATGCTTGTGACCTGGTAGTCAGATTCGGCCTCGATACGAAGGAGCTTCCGTGGAATCTCGTGAGTCGCTCATCAACCAGATCGCTCTTCTCCATGAGGAGAAGGAACACCAGAAGATCATCGCACTCATCGAGGGCCTGCCCCCGGCCGCGATGGACTACGAGCTGACGAGCCTGCTGGCGCGCGCCTACATCAATTACGCTCAGCCCTACATGGATTCTTTCCAGGAACACATCAAGCACGCTGTGGAGCTGCTGCGCAGCGTTGAGGCCGAGGGCATGGCAGACCCGCAGTGGTACTACCGCATCGGCACCGCCCTGTACTGGCAGGACGAGGAGGAAAGTGCCATGACGTACCTGGAGCAGTGCCTCGCGATGGACCCGACCCACGAGGACGCTCCACAGGTCATCGAGGAGTGCAAGCGCGCCCTCGAGCGTCGCACAGTCGTACGTCCCCTCGACATGCGTGCACTTATCGACTTCTTCGAGCGCAACGACTACAGGTACGACGTTGAGGACAATCGCCTGCGCACGGGCTTCACGAACGGCTACTACGTGTTCTCCGTGATCGACGACGGAGCGGACCTGAGCATGTGGGGCGGCATCCGCGAGGATGTGTCGATGGAGCTGCGCCCGCGCCTCATCCAGGCGTGCAACGACTGGAACGCGGCCACCAAGTGGCCCAAGGTCTACGTGGCGACGCTGGACGACGGCACGCAGCGCGTGTGCGCCGAGCAGTTCGTCTCGTCTCGCTACGGCATGACTGACGCGCAGGTGTCGATCAACATCGACCGTTTCATTTCCGCGTCCGAGTCCTTCTTCAAGGAGCAGATCGAGCGCATCCCCGCACTGGGTGGCGCGAGCGAGTAACGCTCGCACAGAAACGTTCCTCGGCCTCGTCTTTTCGGACGAGGCCGGGGTTCGTTATACGGTCACTGCCCGACGCGCTGCGCCAATGCTCTACGCATTGCTGCGGGGCACGTAGACGCTGAGGCCGCCGTCGCTGACCACGCCCGTGAGGGTCCCGTCATCCGCGACGAGCACGGACGGGTGGTCACCGATGATGCACTCCCACGCCTGGCCTGCGTGGCGCGTTCCCACGTAGAGGGTCTTCTCAGCGGCCATTCGATCGGAGAGGATGACGGCGCAGCCGGAGCCGGGGATCTCGTCCTTGCCTTCGCGGGCAAAGCCCACCACGTCGGGATGATCAAAAGCATTGTGCTGCGGGCCGACAGCCGCGCGGGCTCGGATACTCATGAGGACCGGCAGCTCACGCACGGCGGGCAGGTCGTCGGACTCGGGGGAACCCAGAAGGTCACCCCAGAACACGCAGGGAACCCCGGCCTCGTTGAAGAGGATGAGGGCGTAGGCGGCCGCCTTGAACCAGGGGGCGACCGTGGAGGCCAGGGACTGGCCGGGCTGCGTGTCGTGGTTTTCGACGAAGGTGACTGACTTGTCCGGATGGGAGGCAGTCAGCGTGTTCTCCCACAGGCGCGCCAGGTCCACGTTGCCATCCGAGACCGAGGCCTGGTGTAGGTGGTAGTGCAGCGGGACGTCGAAGAGCATGACGTTGGGGACCCGCTCCAGGTAGTCCTTAAGCTCGCGCACGTCGCCGCTCCAGTACTCACCAACGGCGGGTAGGCGGCGCCCCGTGGAGGCGCGCAGGTCCTCGAGCCAGCGCGCGTAGAAGTCCGATCCCACGTGCTTGACGGCGTCGAGGCGCAGCCCGTCCACGCCGGTCGTCTCGACGTACCACTTGCCCCAGCGGTCCAGCTCCTCGCTGACGCGGGGGTCGGTGACGTGCACGTCGCAGCCCATCAGATAGTCGAAGTTGCCGAACTCGGTGTCGACGGACTCGTTCCACTGCTTGCCTTCGAAGAGCCACAGTCCGTTGCGCTTCGTGGCTTCATCCCAGTCGATGCCGTGGAAGCACGTCCAGTCCCACGTGAAGTCCGAGTACGCGCCCGCGCGCCCCGGGAACGTGAAGTGGGTCCACGCCTCGATCGTCTCGGGCTCCCCGATGGCCTCGTGGCGGTTCTGGGGGTTGATCGGGGTGGCTCGCACGGTCTCGGTCGCATCGGCGCCCATGCGGTGGTTGAGGACGATGTCGGCGCACACGGCGATTCCCGCCTCGTGCAGGGCTTCGATGGCGGCCAGGTACTCGTCCTTCGTCCCGTACTTCGTGGGCACGGAGCTCCTCTGGTCGAACTCGCCAAGGTCGTACAGGTCGTAGACGCCGTAGCCGACGTCGTTGATACCCTCGTGGCCCTTGTAGGCGGGCGGCAGCCAAATGATGGTGACGCCCAGGTCCGCGATCGCCTGGGCGTGCTCGGCGAGGTAGCGCCAGTGGCTGGCGTCCGGCACCATGTCCCAGGCGAAAGCCTGCAGGATCAGCGGGCCCGCCTCCGTCATGGACGAGGCCAGGGCCGGTTCGATCGTCTCATTCACCCGCATATCGTG
The DNA here is from genome assembly GCF_000154225.1 of Schaalia dentiphila ATCC 17982. Classification (NCBI taxonomy): domain Bacteria; kingdom Bacillati; phylum Actinomycetota; class Actinomycetes; order Actinomycetales; family Actinomycetaceae; genus Schaalia; species Schaalia dentiphila. The sequence goes on from NZ_DS264586.1 coordinate 175,826, forward strand.
GCAGGTTTCCCCGCCCCCGGGCGCGCGAGAATGGGAAACAGTGGCGGGGTATACACGGTAACGAGGCCGGGGCTGGGTACCGCTGATGCGCGCGGTACGGCCCCGGCCTCGTCAGGCTACCCCTTGACGGCGCCGGAGACGAGACCGGCACTCATCCGGTTCTGCACAATCATGAACAGAATGAGGACGGGGATCGTGATGATCGTGGACGCGGCCATAACTCCACCCCAGTCGCTGCCACGCAAACCCTGTTGGAAGGACTGCAACCACAGCGGCAGAGTGACCGCACTGTCACGCGAGAGCACGATGAGGGCAAGCGTGTATTCGTTCCATGAGTGCAGGAAGGAGAACACGCTGGTCGCCACCAGGCCGGGGGCGAGCAGCGGCAACGTCACCCGCATGAAGGCGCCCACCCGAGAGCAACCATCGATCATTGCGGCCTGTTCAAGCTCCTCCGGGACGGCGTCCACGTACCCTCGCATCATCCAGGTAACAAAGGGCAGCACTCCGCCGACATAGAGGAGCGAGAGTCCAGCAACAGAGTTGAGGAGACTCCACGCGTCAAGCATCCTGTACTGGGAGATGAACAGCGCTTCGGCCGGGATCATCTGGACGACAAGAACAGCGACAATGAATGTGCGTTTACCCCTGAACTGGAAACGAGTGAGAGCCAACGCTGCCAACAGGGACAGGGTCGTTGTGGTGACAACAGTGATCAGTGCTGTCAGAAGCGACATCCCGAGTGCACGATGAAAAACCGGTGAGACCAAGACCGAGTGAAAGTGGTCAAACGTCAGCGGAGCAGGCACGAGCTTCGGGGGAGACGCCAATAAATTACGGTCTGTCTGGAGAGATGAGTTCACCATCCAGTAGACGGGCAGGAGCCAAACCAGGGCGCATAGGGTCAAGGTGACATTGACCAATACAACACCGATACGGGCACGGCCGCTGCGTCGACGTGGCATGGCTGTGCGAGGCGAAGCTGTCACGGTCATACACGATCCCCCTTCGTGAAGAGCATATGAATGTATCGAGAGGTGATCACGAGAGTGATGAGAAGGACGATAGTTGCCAGGGCGGAGGCAACTCCGTAGTTGCCCTGCGAAATACCGACCTTGTAGATATAAGTGCCCAGCAGGTTCGTTTCATCGGAAATCGATCCGGACTGTTGAAGCACGTAGATCTGCGTGAACACGCGCAGATCCCATATGACCTGAAGAACGCCGATGAGTGCGATAACAGGTGACACCGACGGGAATACGACGTAGCGCAAACGCTGCCAATAGGACGCGCCATCGATCTGCGCTGCCTCGATGAGGGCCTCATCAATCTGTGTCATAGCCGCGTAGATTGAGATCGTGGCCAACGGCATGGATGCCCACACAATGATGGCCGAAGCAATAAGGAAGAACGTCCAGTAGCTCTGCGCAAGCCAGGCGGTCTGCGAGGCTTCTTCGAATCCGAGGACCGCGAGAACGTAGTTGAGCAGTCCGAAGTTCTTGTTGACGAGCCATTGCCACACTGTCAGTGTGGCCAGGAGCGGCATCGCCCAGACAATGACGAGCACCGCGTTCATCAAGGTGCGCACAGGAGCGGATGCAGCCTTCATCATGAGAGCAAAGGCGATCGCCAGAGTCATCGTCCACCCGGCGGTCCACAGACAAAATGCAAGAGATTTCGCTGTGACTGTCCAGAAGTAGCTGTCGGTGAGAATCGAGGTGTAGTTGTCGAAGCCGACCCACTCCGGAGGGGCTCCAAACTGCTGTTTGAGGCCGAACTTTTGGAACGACATAACGAACTGGCGCAGCATCGGATAGCCGAGGACGACCAGGACGACGACTGTCGCCGGCGCAAGCAGCAAGTACGGGATGGCACGCCTGCTCGCTCGGCGCGAAGACGCCGAGCGAGCAGGCGAGGCGGTTGCAGCGCTCATCACTGCTCGGAGTTCAAAGCTTCAGTGAGCTTCTTGGAGAAGTCACTGGCGGTCGAGCGCACATCAGCCCCTTGTGCGATAGCCATGAAGAAATCACGCAGCCCGTTGTCACCTGCGACGGCACCCCACTGCGGCGTGTTGGGCGTGAGCTTGGAGTTCTCGACGATAGTCGGTGCAATCTCAGCGAAGGCTCCCGTCTGCGAACTCGCATAGGCTGAGTTGCCTGGCGTCCATCCAGCCTTGGCGATTGACTCCTGGAAATCCTTCGAGTAGATGATCTCGAGAGCCTTAGCTGCCAGCTCAGGGTTGTGGGCCTTAGCAGCCATCGAAATGGAGGATCCGCCAGCGAATGTCTGGCCGACGGTTCCGGCTGTCGTGCTCGGAATCGGCATGACACCAACCTTGCCTTCATCCCAGAGGGACTTGTCGATCTTCTCCCCGACGTTGCCGGTACCAACCATGAACGCGACCTTGTTCTCGTTGAAGAACTTCTCAAAGCTCTTCTGGGATGCCTGGTCGGCGAGCGCGTAGGCAGTTCCCTCCTTGAAGATCTTTTGGACACGGGTCAAGGAAGCGATGGAAGCATCATTGTTGATGAGGGCAGTCCACTTACCATTGTCCATCTTCGCGTAGTCACCGCCGCCGGCAAACATAAGGGATTCAACACCGTGGATATCGACTGCAGCCAGGTACATTCCGGAGAATCCGTCGACGTTATCGGGGTTGGCCTTTCCAATGTCGATGGCTGCCTGCGCGAGCTCATCGAGCGTGGTCGGGACACTGATCCCTGCCTTTTCGAGCAGGTCCTTGCGGTAGTAGACGCCACGGGCTCCTGCGTAGAGCGGCAGAGCATATTTGTGCCCCTCCCAGGTTCCGGCATCGACGAAGCTAGGAATGAGTTTGGATCCACCTAGGGTCTCGTACTGGCCATCGAGCGGCGCAAAGGCTCCGACGGAAGCGAAGAGAGCAGTTTGCGTGTTTCCGGTTTCAACCAGATCAGGGCTTTCAGCGTCCGAGGCGAGAGAGGTCTGCAGCTTGTTGACAATGCCATCCCAGGGCTGGATCTCGACGGTGAGCGTATTGCCGGGATTGTTGGCAGCAAAGGTGTCTTCCAGGTACTTCACCGCATCGTCTGGGATTGATCCTTCCATGAACCAGACGCGCACGTTCTGCCCGGTTGTTGCAGCAGAGCTGGTTGTTCCTGATTCCTTGGAGCTATCAGAGGCGGAACCGCAGGCGCTCAGGCCTAGGGCGCAGGCCCCTGCGAGTCCCATCGCGGCCATCTTGGCCAGTGTTGAGTGAGACATGAGTTTTCCTCTCGAGTGAGTACGCGACACTGCGTAGCAGTGATTAGAATCTCACACACAAAGCTCTGTGTCAACTATCGTGACAGTTACCCCACGCAACCTCACACTGATTCACCAGCTCGACACACACTTCATCCATCGAGAGCAAAACACCCAGCCCCGCAACCGCAACATCAGTCGGAACAGCCGCACGCACACTCAACCCCCGGACACTCAGAGGCAAGGAACGGCTTAAGAGAGCACGCTCAACAGGCCCAGCCAGAACCTCCCCCATGCCATCAATGAGGCCACCAATGACAACCTCCTCTGGATTCATCAGGTGCAACGCAGATACGAGCGCTTCACTCAGCTCATCAGCAAGACTCCAGACAATCGACTGAGCAACACGATCTCCCGAGCGGACACGAGCAGCAAGGGTCGAAGCATCAGCACCCTCTCCCCAGACAACAGAAGCACGCTCATTGACCGCCCGGATGCCGACGTACTGCATGAGACAACCCCGAGCCCCACATTCGCAGGGCTTGCCATGCGGATCAATACTCACATGCCCGAGCTCACCCGCCCCGCCGCGCGCACCGCGCACACTCACACCATCGACGATCTGAGCACAGCCAATCCCATATGCAAGATGCACATAAAGCTGGGATCCAACCCGGCACCCCCCAGCCTCATACTGCGCATACCCACTCGTGCGCACTTCATTATCAACGATGACCTCACACCCGAGAGCATCACGAAAATACTCTTTCGGATTAGTCCCACCCCATAGCCGAGAGGCGGCAGAGGTAACCACCTCACCACTCCGACTATCGATCTGAGCATTGACGGCAACATACGCTGCAAGCACCCGGCGACCACTCTCCCCGAGAGCCTCCCGAACGCAAGCCAACGCCGCTTCCATGCGCGCACGCCCCGGAGTGGCCGGGTCAATAGCAAGACGGGAGGTGTGTACGGGCGTCCGATCAGCACGAGTTAGAAGAACGAGCGTGGAGGCCGCCCGAAAAATGACGGAGAGAAGAAAACCGACGGACTCACTGATACCGACATCCGCCTTGAGCCCCTCCCCACTGCACAGGACACCACAGGCGACTCCATCAGCAACGACGTTTGTCGTCGTCGTCCTCGTAACAGACAGGGAACGCGCGAGCTCAGCGCGATGCATAGGCCCACGCTCAACAAGCTCGGCGATCACGTGTCGACGATTGTTACCTTTCATGACACTCCCTCACAGATTTCTGTTACTCTACGTGACAGAATACTATGCTGAAGCGGAGGCAACGTGGCCATCATCAGTTTTCCTTCTAGAGATACCGTCGTGCCCGAGGGGGACTCCCAGATCCCCCATGATCGCTCCCTCAAGCCCACGTACGCCTGGCGCGGTCTCCTTATCGACTCGTCACGCACATTCTGGCACACCGACACGATGCGTACGGTCATCTCATTAATGGCTCGCTACGGGTTGAACACCTTGCACTGGCACCTGACAGACGACGCAGGTTGGAGGTTTCCGCTTCCTGAATACCCAGCACTCACAACAACCGGGGCAACAATGCCACGTGAGCCCTACTCCTGGTACGACAACGTCGACGCGGACCGACGTCAGGAGACCTGGCAAGCTGCATCCACCAACTCCACGCGCGGATTCTACAGCGCGGAGGATATCCGAAGCTTGGTTTCCTTTGCGCACGAGCGCGGCATCACGATTGTCCCTGAGGTTGACATCCCCGGACACATGGCAGCTGCAATCTACGCATACCCGGAGCTCGGGTGCCCACGCTTGGCGGGCTGCAGGCCGCGCACACGTCAGTGGCGCAACGACATGCTGTGGCCTTCACAGGAGAGCTTCCGCTTCGTTGAGGCCGCGTTGAGCCGGGTATGCGAGCTCTTTGATTCGCCCGTTATCCATGTCGGAGGCGACGAGTGCCGCTGGGAGGAATGGGAGGCCGACGAGGCTCTCATGGAACGCATGCATGACCAGGATGTCACAAACGGAGCCGACATTCAGAGGCTGTTCCTCTCCCACTGTGCAGCTGTTCTCGCCACGTTTGGTAGGAGGCTTGCCGGATGGGACGAGATCGTCGGGATGGCAGGAAAAGACTTGCCAACTGACGCCCTCGTACTCGGGTGGCGCGAGAACGGTCTGGGGGCACGTGATGCTCGTGCGAGCGGCAGACAATGGGTGCAATGCGATGCCGATCTCCTCTATCTCAATCGCTTGGCTGGGGCGATCGAAGAGGAACCGACGGGCATGAACGGAATCATCACACCACAGCGGATCAGCGAAGAGCTGCCTTCTCTGCTCAACGGTGAACGTCTCATCGGTGTACAGGCAGCCGCATGGAGCGAGTTTCTCACGACTCCGGATCTCCTCTTCTACCATTTATTCCCCCGACTCCTCATCGTCGCGGAAGTTGCTTGGCACGGTGAAGCGGCACTCCCCTGGTCGGAGATCACCCCACTAGTCGAGGAAGAGATCATGACGCTACAGTCCGCAGGTATACCCTGCCGCCCCCTCACATAACGAGGCCGGGGCTGGGTACCGCTGATGCGCGCGGTACGGCCCCGGCCTCGTCGGTGGTGCGTTACTTGCGGCGCCCGAAGAGCCCCTTGACACCATCCGCGATGCCGGAGGCGCCGTCGGCGATACCCGAGGCCGCGCTCTTGGCACCGACCATCACGACCTTCGCTTTGCCGCGCAGGCCCTTCTTGATAGTTGTCGCCGTCTCAGGTGTTTGTCCCTGCCTGGTCGCGCCGAGGCGATGCCGGTCCCACTCGTCGACGTCGACGCCGGGGGGCGGGATCTCGCGCAGGTGCTCTTTGAGGAGCGCGGACTGGGACTGGAGCGCCATGAAGGTCAGGCCACTCGATACGAATCCGCCGATGACGGGGACGATCTTCGAGAATCCCTTGGCGGCTGTGCTCTTCGTGATGTTGATGCCGATGAGGCGCAGGCTGTGCTTGACGACCGGGTACCAGGTGATGCTCATAAGGGCACGCTTGGTCGCGTGATTCCGGTATGCGGTCTTGGCGGCCACGCGCGCAAACGCCGTCAGGGACTGGGCGGCGCCCCCGACCCCCAGCATGACGCCGAAAAACACGGCGAGCACGCCGAGCGTGTCATCGTCAGCGTCTCGGCCGTCCGGGAGGAGATCTCCCCAGCCGTACAGGTAGGCGAGCTTTTGCATGATCCTCAGCGCGTGCACGTAGTACTGCATCAGGTCCGCGGGGATCGTACCGAGCATCGCGAAGCCACCGGGGATACCCGCGACGAAGGAGATGGCCGCCGACTTGTTCGTCTCGTAGGAGATCGCTTCCTCTGCAAGCCTGTCGATCTCGGTCAGGGAGACTCCGGCGAGCAACGGGTTCGAGTCGATTGCGCGCTGGATTGCGTCGTCACCCATGTGGAGTTTGCGCAGCTCCTGGTGCAGGAACTCCTCGCGGTTGACGCGCACGCCGGGCACGCGCACGACCTTCGCCAGGAACTCGAGCGCTCGCTGTTCCGGCTCGGATTGCTGCCCTGTGGCAACTCCAGCCGTCTGGCTGTTGTGGGCACGGGCGTTCATCATGTCGGGCATCGAGCTCCTCCTCGTCTGACGGCGCGCGGACAGCGCGCATCCGGTCCCACTCTAGCGAGCGACGCCCACTCAGCGCAGGCCTCACGAGGCCGGGGCTGAGTTCTGCTCCCACGTACCTCCCGTTCCGGGCATAGGCTGGTCTCATGTGGATCCTCGCTGCCTGCTTGTCAGCCCTGTTCGCGGGGCTGACTGCCGTCCTCGCGAAGGCGGGCGTCGCCTCGACGAGTTCGACGGTCGCGACGGCGCTGCGCACGGTTGTCGTGGCCGCGGGGGCGTGGGGCATGGCGGCGCTGACCGGAGCGGCCTCCGGCGTTGCGTCTATCGATGGGACTTCTGCGCTGTTCCTGGTGCTGTCCGGGTTGGCGACGGGGGCCTCGTGGCTGTGCTACTTCGCGGCGTTGTCTCGAGGGGACGTGTCCCGCGTGGCGCCGATCGACAAGCTGTCGACGGTCCTCGCGATCATCCTCGCGCTCGTCCTGCTGGGCGAGCCGGTGAGTTTGTGGAGCGCGGGCGGGATTGTTGCGATCACGGCGGGAACGCTTCTGATGGTGGAACCCTCCGACCTGTCGGGCCTGCCACGTGCGCTGCGCGGGGGTGGCAGCTGGCTGACGTTCGCGCTCGCATCCGCGCTGTTCGCGGCTCTGACGTCGATCCTCGGGAAGGTCGGCATTTCGGGCGTTGATCCGACGCTGGGGACGGCGGTGCGCACGCTGGTGGTGCTGGCGATGGCGTGGGTGATCGTGTGCATGCAGGGACGCCTTGGCGAGGTCCGCTCGATTCCCGGTCGGGAGCTGGCGTTTATCGTCGCGTCGGGTGCGGCGACGTGCGCGTCGTGGCTGGCGTACTATCACGCACTGAAGGATGGGCCTGCATCGGTCGTGGTGCCCATCGATAAGCTATCGATCCTCGTGACCGTCGCCGTGTCGGCCGTGGCGTTTCACGAGCATTTCACACCGCGCTACCTGCTCGGCCTGGCCCTCATGTGTGCGGGGACGGCGGCCATGGTGGCGGCGTAGATTCGCATCTGCTCGACGTTCTAGTGGCCTTGTTTTTCTTCTGAGGTATCCGTGTTGTTGACGATGAGATGGCCGAGCGGGAACGGTCCGGTCGTCTCAGTGGTAGTGACCAAGCCGTTGATCGTCTGGGTGTCACCCGTGAAGGGGTTTGTGGCCGTGCCCGCCCATGTGGTGGTGAGTGTGATGGTGCGCGTGGCGGACGGGTAGGGCCCGTCCAGGAAAGACTTCCACCCGCTCGGCGCCTTGTAATAGTGACGAATCAGGGCGGGGTCGGTGTTTGGATCCATGCCCTCTTGCCAGGGCATCCCCGGCGAGGTCGTGGTCAGATCCGGGGTTCCATCTCCCCAGCTCCACGTGTAGCTTGTGGCCGTGAGGGTGATGGTGATGTTGTGACCCAGCAGCGTAACGGTGTGGGTCTGCGTGGGATGCGTGGCCGCGACGAGCGTGGGGATGTACTTGTTCGTGTACGAAACCCCTTCGGGCCGCTTATGAAGGCCCGCCCCGTCCGCATGAATCGTCGTCGCTGCGTAGTACAGGATCTCCCGCGTGGTTGGCAGCTGCCCCGCGTTATTACCATCCCCCTTCCGCGTAATGTGTGCGCACGCGAATGGGGCAGATTCGGTCCCATCCGGCAACGTCACTGTATGCATCGTGTGACCATCGCACTTATCGTCCTCCGCATAGGTCTGCGCCTCTGCGCTTGCATCAGCAGAATTCGACAAACGGACCGCGTCATCCACGTTGTTGATTTGAGATGCAGGGGGCGCTACTACGGGAGCAGCCTGACCTCCCCATTTTTCGTCAGCGCTTACTTTTACGTCACTATTCCCATCTGCTTCTGCCATCTGATCCCAGTCATGGGAAGCCCCATCCCAGTCATCTGCCGCTGCAGCAGACACCTGGCTCCAAACAACACAGATAGCTACAAGAAACACGAGTATTGAACGGCGACCAATACGTCTAGCCTTCATCGGCTTCTGCCCTTCCCTGCGTTTCAACCCAGCGGTTCTCTTGCCATGTCATGAACAGGGAAATCGTGGATTGGTATTCCTCATTACGTACTGTGATTCGCGTACCGGAGCACTTCGTCCCATCAACAGCAGTAACACTAAACTTCACCCCAATCGTGTTCGGCGGGACATCGGAACCATTAGCAGGAACGGGTTCAAGGAGAAGAACATGATCGATGGTGAGTGACTTACCGTAGGCCCAGCCATTGGAATAATCAGCATCGATCTTTTTGATCAAAGACTGAGCAAACCCACTCGCATCATCCGAGAGTGCCGCAATAGCAGCGGTATCTCCTGTATTCCAGGCGTAAGTTGCAACAGCTAGGTAGTGTTCGGCCGCTGCTTCGGCTCCGCGTTCGGTGTTCTCCTTGGCTGCCTCGGGTAGTTCGGGCTTGGTGTAGGTGTCTGCCGCGTACTGGGTTGGGCGCACGAGGACTCCGTCGGGGCCGATCTCGTAGCCGCCCGACATGGCCGGCTCACTGGACACTGTTGGCGCGGGCGCGGGATGCACGGTGGGTGTTGCGGCGGCGCTGGGGCGTTCGGTCCATGAACTCATGCCCGCGGCTAGCGTGTAGGCGGCAACAGATGCTACAGCCACTAACACGGTGAGGCCGATGCCGATTGCCCATGGGCGCAGCGCGGCCCGCCTGGCTGCGAGGGAGCGCTTCTTGTGGCGCGACGGCGGGGCGAGGAAGTCTTGCTCGTCTTCCTCGGTGATGTGTCGCTCGGATAGGGGTGGGACCTTCATGGTGTGTGTGCCTCCACGGTGAGGTGTCCTCCGGCGCGCCCCCACCCTTGGGAGCGCGTCCTTTCTCATCAGGGTACGCGCAGAACCGACACGAAACACTAAGAATGCTGCGCAACCATCACGCAAATCCTCCCACCCGCATTCCCAGAACCGCACGGATGTGCACACCCAACCCCGGCCTCGTCCATCGATCGCGCGGAGCGGTCACTCCCCGGGGAAATACTCCTCGACGATCCCATCCAACTGCACACGGATCTCCTCGAAGGGGCGGTCCAGGTCGAGCGTCGTCGCGCTGATGCGGTTGCCGCTCATGCGGTAGGTGGCGTCGGGCTGGATGTCCTCGTCGGTGGCGGCGTAGAGGAGCATGCCCGATACCTCATCGCTCTCCCCCGCTCGCTCGAACGCAATCTGCTTGTTCTTCACGTACGCGAAGATCTGGTACAGGTTCCCCGAGTGCACGGTCCTCTTGTCGAAGTTGCTCTGCATTGTGGACGCGTAGTACTTCGCGTCGATGATGAGCGCGCGGCCGCGAGCGCTCAGCGTGATGTCGCTGCGCATGGCGGGCAGGCCGTCCGAAACCCCGTCGTCGAGCGCCCAGTCGATGAAGGACGCGCTGGCGTTCAAACGGGGATGCTCCCTGCGGTAATACTCGAGGATGAACTTCTCATACAGACGGCTCATGCGCTGCTCGTCGAAGAAATCCATCATGCGCACGGTGCCGTCGCTCTGGGTTTGGAGGAGGCCCTTGACGACGAGCCAGCACACCGCCATCAGCATGCGGTAGGTGCGGTTGTTGCGGTCATAGCGCATGTTCCAGTCGACCGTGTGCAGGTCGATCTCGCGCACGTCCACGAAGAAGACCATGAGCTTCTTCAGGCTCTTCTTGCGGGCCCTAGTAATGTCCGAGCGCACGAGCAGCGCGACCGTCGCCTTGATGACGCGGTTCATCGTCGTGTCGACGCTGAACTCATCGTAGGAGCACACGAGCTGGCGACGCAGGATCGCCTGCGATTTCACGGACTCTGTGACCTCGATCTTGCCGCGCAGGGAGGAGCGCGCCTCGGTCCGGCTGACGTATTCCTGCCCGAGGCCTCGTTTGAGTTGCAGGGAGACGCCTCGCTCGAGGATGGCGGCGCACAGTTCGGCCGCGTTGTCGAAGTCCTCCGTGGCCACGGCGCGGTAGCCCTGCTCGCGCAGCGCCGAGAAGGCGTAGGCGAGCATGTGGAAGACGTTGCGGACGCGAATCACCGCAGCATCCTGCGCAGCCTGTCGCTCCACTCGCGGACCTTGCCGGGCTCGTCGAACCAGTATTCCTTGAGCATCGGGATGAGCTCGTAGTCCACGATTAAGGCCAGGGACGCGTCGGTGCAGGTCTCAGGTTTCATGTTGCAGAAGTAGCTGTGTCCGATGCAGAAGCCCTCACCGAGAGACTCATCCTCCGCGATCTCACGGTTGAGGGATTCCACCTCGCGTACCAGGGCCTCGAACCTCGGATTATCGAGGCCGGAGCAGTAGTCGCGGAAGCCGTCGGAGTCGAAGGCGGGGCACAGTTCAACGAAGGCGAAGCGGCGGCGCAGCGCGTAGTCGAGCATGGCGAGGCTGCGGTCCGCCGTGTTCATCATGCCGATGATGTGGACGTTAGCGGGAACGCTGAACAATTCGCGTGAGTAGAGGAGCTGGAGTTTGTTCTTCGGTCCGCGTTTATCGCTCTCGATGAGCATGAACAGCTCGCCAAAGATCTTGGAGAGGTTACCGCGGTTAATCTCGTCGATGATGAAGAAGTAGTCGTTCTCCTCGTCATCGGCGGCCTTCTTGCAAAAGGAATAGAACGCACCTTTGACAAGCTCGAACCCCGCGCCGGAGGGACGATACCCCTCGATGAAATCCTCGTAAGAGTAGCTCTGGTGGAACTGAACGAGCTTGACGCGCGAAACGTCTTTGACGCCCATCATCGAGTAGGCGAGGCGCTTGGCTGCATAGGTTTTACCGACGCCAGGTGCGCCCTGCAGGATGATGTTCTTCTTTGTTTTGAGTAGACCCACGATCGCGTCGTAGCGTTCCTCGGACATGTAGACCTCGTTGAGGAATAGCCCGGCGGAGTACTCCGGGAAGATTACTAGTGGTTCCTCACTCTCAACGTCGTCGTCACTGTCCTCGAAGAACGTCTCAATGCGAGAAAGGAGTTCAGGGTAGTCGGTGATCTCGGTGAGGGTCTTCATTGCCAGTCGTTCGTCGATTGGCCAGTTTCCTGCGGACGTCCAGCGGACCTCCCGACAGTTCGGGTAGTGGCCGCCCTCCGGATCATAGACGTAGTCACCCGCAACAATTCCTCGCCCGAGAATCTCTGAACGTCCCTTCTTCACGAAAACGACATCGCCCGGCTTCATCTCGTTCGCAAACTGCCACAGGGCGTGAATGTCGTTCTTCTGGGTACCGTTTTCGGGATAGGTCTGGAGCATCTGCGCCTTCAGATCTTCCTTATGTGCGTAGGCAGTCAGATCCCCTATCTCGCCCCATGCCAGTCCCATGATTCCGCGCGAGTAGAACTCGTCCCACATGCAGGCGCCCCGGCCGGGGGCGTAGAGCCAATAGCGCACGGTCTGCACACCATCGTCGCCGAGAGCCGTCGTCTGCATCATCAACTCCTTGAGAAGCACAGCCATGAGTACTGGCTATCCGTCGTCATGGCCACACCCTACCACCCGGGTGACAGGCGACACGATTTACGCACACGAGTCCCCAACAGCAAAGCCGGGCCACGCCCTCGCGCGACCCGGCCACTGCCTCGTCAGACTGAGGCGTTTAGGCGACTTCCACCGTCGTAAGCGGAACGCTTCCGCTCAACGTACCCCCCAGTGCATCTTCAGCACGGTCAAGCTCGTAGCGCATCTGCAGGTTCATCCAGACTCCCGGGGTTGTGCCGAAGTAGCGAGAGAGACGCATCGCAGTGTCGGCCGTAATGCCCCGCTTCCCATGGACAATTTCGTTGATACGACGGGGCGGAACACTGATAGCGACGGCGAGCTTGTACTGCGTAATTCCGAAGCCCTCAATGAAGTCCTCCATAAGAACTTCACCCGGGTGAATCGGAGCAATTTCAGTGGTAGTCAACGATCTCAACCCCTTCTGGACCACTACTGCGCGGGTTGTCACACATCACGACTGCCCTCACCACGAACGGCGCGGGTCTGCCCGAACAAGCGAACGCACGCGATTGCTCGACGTCTCCGTCTTCCATCACGTAGTCCTTGCCTTCCATGCGCCCCCACCGTCGGGGACGTGCCCTTGCCTTTGAGGATACGCTCAGAACCGACACGAAACACCAAGAATGCTGCGCAACCATCACGCAAATCCTCCCACCCACACCCCCACAACCGCACGGATGTGCACACCCAACCCCGGCCTCGTCGGAGATTTTTTCAGAGACGGTTCGCTACCTCGGGAACTGCGCCGGCCCAATCCCATCCAGCTGTGTGCGGATCTCATCGAAAGCCCGATCCAAATCCAGTGTTCACGCGGCTATCTGGTTGCCACTCGTGCGGTAGGTAAAGCCGGGCTGCCCTTTCTCGTCAGTAGCCGCATTGAGGAGGATTCCTAAGGCCTCGATACGCTCCCTAGCACGCCCAGGATGAGCACCGCACATCGCTTGGAAAAGCTGACGATCTTTCCAGCCGAGTCGCGAGGAAACGGCTTGGCCGATCGCTTCCTATCATAGGGGCGCATCTGCCTATCAGAAACAACGACTATCCCTGGCTGCGGTTTCGAGCGTGGAAACAACGCACCCGATGAAGAACCGCTCAGAGCGCTCAACAATCTCGGCGCCAGCAAAAGGAAAGCACACTACCTCAAGACAATTGAAGGCTCGCAAGTCTCTTGAAGACTATTCATTCTTCCCTCATCTCCCGGACGGCTCCCCGCGGGCTGACTGCAGCTCCAACGCGTTCAATTCATTGACCGACCAGTATTCCAGACGCGCAGGCGAGCGCCCCCATCCCCGTGCAGTGGGATGAGGGCGCTCACTCTTTGCCTCAGCAAGCTGTTAACAGCCGCCGCGGCTCAGCGATATCAAAGATCGCGACGGCGACGCTTCATCGCGATAAGAGCACCACCGGCCCCTACCAGCAAGGAAACGACAATGGCGACCACGACGACGTTCGAAGCGCCTGTCTTGGCCAGCGGCTTGGCGGGAAGCTTCGGCGTCGGCACCGGCGTGTACGTGTTCGTCGCCTTCACGGCAACCACCACGTCCTTGTCAGTGATGGTGACCTTACCGTCATTGGATAGCTCAGACGCAACCGTATAACCGTCGCGGTTTGCCGTCTGAGCGCGCTCACTCAGCGTGCATGCCGTGCCCGTAGGCACTCGCGGACCCTCCACGGTCGTGCCATCACCCGGAACGTCAAGGTGACCCTCGGTGCCATCCGCACACACGTAGTCGAAAACGAACGTGTCCTGCACGAAATAATCCTGACCGCCCACAACCGCCTTCGCGACTGAGAAGGAGCCACGATCACGCACGTAGGTGTTGGTGGCAGCAACCTTGACGGTAGCGCTGTCCGTCACGTTGAAGACCGCGGTACCGTTGTTCACACCGTTGGCAGAGCCGTCAACTGTGAGAACAGTGCTCAGGCTGGCACCATTGATCGTGGCATCACGTTCGGAGACGGAGCACGAACCGACGGGGACATCAGAGACAGCGTGGTTCTCGCCGCCCTTGATATCTACCGTTCCCTTCACCTGGGCGACGCCGGAGGTCGGCGTGCACGTGTAGTCGAAGGTGAAACGCGCGTCCTTGGCTAGTTCGGCTCCGTCACCGTCCACGGTCTTGGAGATCACGAAACCACCCTTGAGAGCCGTATAGGTGTTAGTCACCGTCACCTCAGGGTTCGGGGTCGCAGTCGCCACGGTTACCTGGCCTGCGGAGTATGCCGTGGCCACGGCGTATCCTGCGCGCTGCGCGGTGTCGGCGTTCTCCTTGATGGTGCAGGAAGTACCGAAGGGAAGGGAGGGGCTCTGGACCGCGGTGCCGTTACCCGTCAGCGTCAGGGTGCCAGCCTTTTGTTCCTCAGTGAGCGCCACCGAGCCGTGCGTGCACGCGTACTGCACGGTGAAGTTGTTGTCGGCACCAGTAAAGGCAGCGCCCTCAGTGACCTTCTTCACCGAGAAGGAACCCTTGTTGAGCGTGTAGGTGTTCGTGAAGTTGGCGGCGACCGTCGGTTCGCTAACCAGGCCGATCGTCACGTTCTGTGCGTCATGGCCCACTGGGTCGAGGGCGTAGCCGTCGATGCCGGCCCCTTCGGTATCTTCAGTAACCACACAGGTGGTGCCGACCGGGAACTTTTCAGGGCTGGACACGGGGGTCGAGTTACCCAAGACATCCGTGATCTGTCCCTTTTTCTCGGTCTTGTCCGGGAGGGTGCACGTGTACGTGAAGGAGTACTTTTTCGTGTCCGCCCCCTCGGCGCCGCTGGCTGTCTTGATCACCTGGAATCCATTGTCGGCAGCTCCGACGGTATTCAACAGGTCGACCTGCGTGGTCTTCTGGTCTTCGATCGTCAGGCTCGTGCCAGCACCGGCACCGATGGTGAACTTCGGGTCCTTCCACACGTAGCCCGCAGGCAGAGTGGGGTTGGCCGTCGAGGTGTCCTCACGCAGGTTGGTGATCGTCGTACCCATTGGGAACGGTGTAGCGAAGCTAGTCTCCTGGCCCCGCTTGACAACCATCGTGGCCGTGCCGGTGCGCTTGTCAGAATTGAGCGTGCTGCTCTGGTCTTCGTTCGTAGGCGGCGTCCATTTCGGGTAGTTGTCGACCGTGGTGCCCGCAGGAAGCTCATAGTCGAAGGTCACCTTGAAGCTGACGTCTGCATCTACGTGTTGGACATAGTCGGAGGCGATCGTCTTTATGACACTGAAGGTACCCTCACCTTGCCGCATCTCAACATCGACGGACCCCGCCACAGTGAAATTCGTAGTCTTCTTCCATCTAAACTTGGTTCCTTCAACCAAAATACTGTTGGTGTAGTCGGTTCCCGGAAGCGCCGTCCCACCGACGAAGAGAGTCTTGTAGGAGATTGAATAGTTCGTCTTTGCCCTGAAAGGGCCCTTGGCTACGATGGTAATCGGAGTCGTTCCATCGGCTGCCATCTGCTCGCACTCACCTGTGACCTCGAAGGTCCCCTGCGCACCGGTCGTTGCCCCAGCCTCCGGTCCTTTGTCCAGGAGGACCCATTGCGAGGGGTTTTCCTCAGATTCGATGGCAGTGAGGTGGATCGACGTCATCGGGCAAGTCATGCCCGCGCCGAGCGTATCCTTGAAGGTGATGGTCTGTTCCGTCTGGCCATCGAAGGTCACGCCGAGCGCTTTCATGAAGGTCGGCCCACCGAAGTTGAAGTACCAGTTCGTCTCAGTGTCCCCTTCCTTCATTACTCCGATGTAGCTCTTGTAGAACTGTATGTCCGGACGGTAGGAACTTGAGGACTTGGGGATACCGCCAGTCCCCGGGAGATCAACGTTGACGGTCTTGTCACCGTTGATGATGAAGGGCAGCTCTTCCTTGCTCGTGTGCGAAACGACACCGAGCTGAAACTTTCCGGTCCCTCGGATGTCCTTGTTTCCAGCCTGGACCAGCGGCGTGATCCCAGCGTCGAACGCGCAAGTCAGAGTGTCGCCTGCGACGGTACACTGACCCACCGTCTGATCGCCGTACTTCATGGGTACCGCAAAAGTCGAGTGGAACTTGAACTCCGCAGGCAAGCCGATTGCGAAGGAGTCACCCTCCTTCGGCGTTATTTTCGAGGCATCCCAGTTGAATGTGAGCAGCGTCAGGCCCTTCACGTAGAGCTCACCGCTCTGCTCCTCGTTGGCAGCATTCACCTTGGTCAGGCCCAGGTCGGTCACCTCGATCTGAGGGTTGACAGCGGCCACTGCTGGCGCTGCCAGCCCGTGGGCCACCATAGCCAGGGCCGCCAGGAGGGTGACGGCAACGCCGGTCAGCCTCGATCTCACTGCCTTCAGTAGCAGGCTGCTTGTCGATGTCTGCATGCTCGGACCTTCCACGTTGAAAATGGGATGAGAAAACGACGGATGAAGGACATGGCGAAAAGCCGAATCCTCACGGATATTTACCAAGAAATTCTACCGCACCTGTTGGGCACATTTCGAGATAGTTACAGTACAAGTGTGTGTGAGATCACGCAAACCTGCCCGCTTGAGCACCATTAGCCCCAAAGGCAGTAGGTCTTTGACCTGCCGTTTTACTGCTGCGGGCTCACAGACGTCCAGTTGGTGGGAATCTACGGCCGCCGGATCCCACGTTCCCGTCATCTTTATCACTGAAGGCGCGTCTGACCGTCAGGAAATACTTAAGTGCTGAACCGAAACTCCACCACGTCACTACTCCTCGACTTGGTGCATGTCTTGAATTTCCCAGCAAGCCTCGGCAGCACCCCGAATAAGAAGTACTGCTACATAAAAGACGGCATTACATCGCCTTGCGACAGTCTCAGCATCACAGCATGACTGCAACCGACTTGACAGAATGAAGCGCCGCCATTCTCAAAGGAACCTGCCCCTACCCCGCAACGATAGGTCAACACGCCACAGCAAGACATCCATCGACAGAGCGTGTGATATGACGTGCATAAATCTAACGACAATCCGAAAACAAGTCTTTTTGGAGAGGTACTACAATGTCAGATAACCCAAACACTGAACACTTACCCGATTCAGAAGCAAACGAGAATCCACTCGATATATCCGATGACCTGACGGACTTCACATCCACCTTTTGCTCTCCTGTCGAGGGTCTACCAATGGACCAAGGCGAGTATATTCGGATTGCAGCGGAATGGACTACCGAAGAAGCTCTTGACCATCTATTCCCCTCCATCGAACCAACCACCTTCGCCGAACTAGCCGAACATTTGAACTCAGAGAGCTCTTTCTGGATAAAAAGGAAAGATGAAGACGAGTGAGCAACAATCAACATGCTTTGACATAGTCTCAGAACAGCATAAGGCAGCATAAATATTCCAAAACTTCTCACCCACCACCCGTAAGTGAGTCTTCATAGTTGAGTGCGGGTGAGTGTCTGGTCCTGCGACAATGAGGATTTCGCATACCCGCTGCTTACTGCGCTCGCAGCTCGCACGCACGGTTCGTCAATCAAATTCGACAAGGCCGTTGATAGCTACGTCAGTCTTGACCGATATCCACATCTCCAATATTCACGCTTTGCCAATTAACAACGCCCAACGGTTCTCATAGCACTCATGGAATCTTTCTGGGTGAGAAACAGCCCACCCATACACAGAACAATTCACGTCCTTCCCTCAGACATTAAACCTGAATTCGACGACGTCTCCGTCTTCCATGACGTAGTCCTTGCCTTCCATGCGGACCTTGCCAGCGGCCTTTGCCGCGGCCATGGAGCCGGCCTCGACCAGGTCGTCGAAGGAGACGACCTCGGCCTTGATGAAGCCCTTCTCGAAGTCCGTGTGGATGACGCCGGCGGCCTTGGGGGCGGTGTCGCCCTTGTGGATCGTCCAGGCGCGCGCTTCCTTCTCACCGGCGGTGAGGTAGGTCTGCAGGCCGAGGGTGTCGAAGCCGACGCGGGCCAGCTTGTCCAGGCCGGACTCGTCCTGGCCGGATTCGGCGAGCATCTCGCGGGCGTCCTCGTCGTCCAGTTCGACCAGCTCAGCTTCGAACTGGGCGTCCAGGAAGATGGCTTCGGCAGGGGCGACGAGGGCGCGCAGTTCGTCCTTCATCTCCTCGTTGTCCATCTCGGCGGCGTCCATGTTGAACACAAAAATGAAGGGCTTGGAGGTCATGAGCTGGAAGGAACGCAGCGCGTCCTGGTCCAGCTTGGCGCCCTCGGGGCCGGACAGCAGCTCGCCGCGCTCCAGCAGCTCGAGAGCCTGGCGCGCGGTCTCGAGGACGATCGGCTCGGTCTTCTTGCCTCGCACCTCCTTCTCGAGGCGCGGGATCTGCTTCTCGATCGTCTGCATGTCGGCGAGGATCAGCTCGGTCTTGATGGTCTCGATGTCCGAGGCCGGGTCCACCTTGCCGTCGACGTGCACGACGTCGGGGTCGGAGAAGGCGCGCGTGACCTGGCAGATCGCGTCTGCCTCGCGGATGTTGGCGAGGAACTGGTTGCCCAGGCCCTCACCCTCGGAGGCGCCGCGCACGATGCCGGCGATGTCCACGAAGGACACGGTGGCGGGCAGGATGCGCTGGGAGCCGAAGATATCCGCGAGCTTGTTTAGGCGCGGGTCGGGCAGGGGAACGACGCCGACGTTGGGCTCGATGGTCGCGAACGGGTAGTTCGCGGCGAGCACAGTCGCGCGGGTCAGGGCGTTGAACAGGGTGGACTTGCCGACGTTGGGCAGTCCGGCGATACCGATAGTAAGAGACACGCCCCCATCCTATCGGAGCAGGCCCGGTGGTGTTGCCCTACTTCGTGTGGTTTGGCCCGGCGACGCGGGGCGCGTGAGGACGCGCGGGCGCCATGCCGGCCTTCTTGAGGTCGGCGCGCAGGTCGCGGGGCAGCGCGAAGGTCGTGGATTCGGTTTCGGTGCGGGCCACCTCGACGGTGGGGAATCCGCGCTCCTGTAGCCATTCGATGACCTCGCGTACGAGGATCTCGGGCACGGACGCGCCGGAGGTGAGGCCCACGGTGCGGGCACCCTCGAACCAGGATTCCTCAAGCTCGTCGGCCTTGTCGACGCGGTAGGCGGCGCCCGCCCCGGCCTCGAGCGCGACCTCGACGAGGCGCACAGAGTTCGAGGAGTTCGCCGAGCCGACAACGACCATGACGTCCACCTGGGGCGCAATGTGTTTGACCGCGCCCTGGCGGTTCTGGGTGGCGTAGCAGATGTCGTCCGACGGCGGGTCGATAAGCTGCGGGAAGCGCTGACGCAGACGGTCGACGGTCTCGCGGGTCTCGTCGACCGAGAGCGTGGTCTGGGAGATCCACACGACGCGCGAGGGGTCGCGCACGACGACGTTATCGACCTCATCGGGGGTGCCGACGACCTGGATGTGGTCGGGGGCCTCACCGAAGGTGCCCTCAACCTCCTCATGGCCCTGATGGCCCACCAGGATGATGTCGTAGTCTTCCTTCGCGAAGCGCACGGCCTCGCGGTGCACCTTGGTCACGAGCGGGCAGGTCGCGTCGATCGTGGCGAGGTGGCGGGTGGCGGCGGCCTCGTGGACGGCCGGGGAGACGCCGTGCGCGGAGAAGACGACGCGGGCACCCTCGGGCACCTCGTCGGTCTCCTGCACGAAGATCGCGCCGCGCTTGGTCAGCGACTCGACGACGAACTTGTTGTGGACGATCTCCTTGCGCACGTATACGGGCGCGCCGTAGAGCTCGAGGGCCTTTTCGACGACGTCGACGGCGCGGTCCACGCCGGCGCAGTATCCGCGGGGGGCGGCCAAGAGGATGCGGCCGCTGCCCTCACCGTGGGAGGAGGGCAGGGGGGTCTCGGCGCTGGCTCGCAGGTCGACGTTTTCATTCATGCGTCCACCCTAGCGCCCGCGGCCCGGGGCGTGCGCGCGCTCGTGGCAATCCCACACGCTCCTCATCGACGAGGCCGGGGCTGTCCACAGGCGTACGCTGCGGCAGCGCGGCGGGGACTTTCCTGTGGCATGCTGAGTGGCGTGACATTGCCTGATACTCATGCTGCGCCGCCTCCGGGCGGCTCCTCCCAGCCTCGTCCGCCCGCCGCGAAGGCGGCTGATACGACGCGGGATAATCCGTGGCCGCTGCGCAGGCTGACGGAGAACATCAAGGTGTACGTGGACCGCATGAGCCCCCTGTGGGTGGAGGGCCAGGTCGTCGAATACAAGGTGCGCCCGGGCGCGAAGATGCACTTTTTGACGCTGCGCGACTTGGAGACGGACACGTCGATGACGGTGACCGCGTGGGCGGGCGTCATGGATTCCACGCCCCTCACCGAGGGTGCGCACGTGGTGACGCGCGTGAAGCCGGTGTTCTGGGAGCGCTCGGGCCGCCTCAACCTGCAGGCCGCGGAGATTCACCTCCAGGGCGTGGGTGATCTGCTGGCCCAGATTGAGGCGCTGCGTGCCCGCCTGGCCGCCGAGGGGCTGTTTGCAGATGCACGCAAGAAACCGCTGCCGTTCCTGCCGCGCACGATCGGCCTGATCTGCGGGCGTAACGCGAAGGCGAAGGACGACGTGGTCGTGAACGCGTCGGACCGCTGGCCATCCGCCCGCTTCGAGATCCGCGAGGTCGCCGTGCAGGGCGATCACTGCGTACCCGAGGTGGGCCGCGCCCTCCTCGAACTGGACGCCATGGACGACGTGGACGTCATCGTCATCGCGCGCGGCGGCGGCGCGGTCGAAGACCTTCTCCCCTTCTCCGACGAGCGCCTCGTGCGCGCCGTCGCGGACGCCCGCACGTCCATCGTCTCCGCGATCGGCCACGAGGGGGATTCTCCCCTGCTGGACCTGGTCGCCGACTACCGGGCCTCGACCCCGACGGATGCGGCTCGCCGCATCGTTCCGGACCGTGCCCGCGAGCGCGACGGCATCTCTCAGGCGCTGACCCGCATGCGTGGGGCGCTGGGCGCGCGCCTGGCGACAGAGCGCTCGAACCTGACGCTCATCGCGTCACGCCCGGTGCTCCAAGGCCCGGAGGCGATCGTCGAGGGGCACCGTGTAGCCCTCACGCAGCGGGTCACGGCGATGCGATCGGCGATCGAGCGTCGGCTCGCCTCGGAGCGCCAGCAGCTGACTCGCTCGCGCGCGACCCTGACGGCCCTGTCTCCGCAGGCGACGCTGGACCGCGGCTACGCGCTGCTGAAGACTCCCTCCGGCGCGCTCATCACCTCTTCGGCGCAGATCAAGAAGGGCGACCTCATCGAAGGCATCCTCGCGTCGGGCCGCATGGTCGCCCAGGTCGTGGGTGCCACCAACCCCACTCCTCCCGTGGACGCGCCCAACACAGGCGCCTGACACTCAGCGTCCCGGCCTCGTCCCCGAACCTCTCACCCAAAGGAACACTCACATGACCACGAACGACCAGCTCCCCGATCCCCAGTCCCTCGGCTACGAGGAGGCGCGCGACGAGCTCGTGCGCATCGTCCAGACCCTCGAGGGCGGGCAGGCCCCGCTCGAGGACACTCTCATGATGTGGGAACGCGGCGAGGCCCTGGCCGCCCGCTGTTCCCAGATCCTGGACGGCGCCCAGGCTCTTCTTTCTGAGCGCACCACCACGCCCTCCCCCGAAGCGCGCTAATGTACATTCTGTAGATCCGCTCACACGCAGGTGAGGAGACGCCATGACGGTGCAATCTGGCCCCCACATTCTCGCGATCGGCGAGGCGCTCATCGACGTCGTCATCACGTACGAGCAACCCGACTTCCCCGTTGAGATCCCCGGCGGCTCTCCCGCGAACGTCGCCCTAACGCTGGGGCGTCTGGACCGGCCGGTGGCGCTGGCGACCTGGATCGGTCTGGACGAGCGCGGCCGTCTCATCGACTTCCACATGTACGATTCCGGCGTGCACGTCACCGGGGCCTCGCGCGGTGCCTCGCACACGTCGACGGCGCTGGCACGCCTGGACGAGTCGGGGGCCGCCTCCTACACCTTCGACCTGGAGTGGGCGCCGGCTCCTCCAATCACCGTTCCGCCTACCGCGCAGATCATCGAGGCCGGCTCGATTTCGGCGGTCATCGAGCCGGGCGCCTCCGCGGTCCTCGACGCGCTGACCCGCGGCCGCGAGCACGCGCTCGTGTGCTTCGACCCGAACGCGCGCCCCTCGATCATGGGCGAGCCCGCGGCGGCGCTCGCTTCCCTCGAGCGTTTTATCGCCCTGGCTGACGTCGTCAAGGTCTCCGACGAGGACATCGACTGGCTGACCGGCGGCGCGCCCATCGACGAGGTCGTGGATCGTTGGCTCGGCATGGGCGTCTCGCTCGTGGTCGTCACGCGCGGCAAGTACGGGAGCGAGGTCGCCATGGCCTCGGGCCTGCGCTTCACGAAGACCCCGAGCGACGTCGAGGTCGTCGACACGGTCGGCGCGGGCGACTCTTTCATGGGCGGCATGATCGACGCCATGTGGGGCATGGGCCTGCGAGGTGCGGACGCGCGCGAGGCACTGCGCACCCTTCCCGAGGAGCAGATCCGCGCCATCATCGACCGCGCCAGCGCCGTCTCCGACGTAACCGTCTCGCGCAAGGGCGCGAACCCGCCCTGGGCGCACGAGCTCTCCTAAGAACGCCACACACGTAACGAGGCCGGTCCCCACAACGGGGTCCGGCCGCGTTCAACGCACGCGCGGCATAATCGACGCGCGCTTACTTGCCCATGCGGCGCTCGCGCTGCGCGTAGGAGCGCAGGGCGCGCAGGAAGTCGACGCGGCGGAAGTCCGGCCAGTAAACCTCGCAGAAGTAGTACTCGGAGTGCACGGACTGCCACAGCATGAAGCCCGACAAGCGCTGCTCGCCCGAGGTACGGATGACGAGGTCGGGGTCGGGCTGGTCCTTCGTGTACAGGTGCGCGGTGATATCCGCGTCGGTGAAGGAGTCGGCGAGCTCGTCGAGGGTGCGCCCCTGGGCCGACGCCTCGCGCATCATGGAGCGCACGGCCTCGGTGATCTCGTGTCGCCCGCCGTAGCCGACCGCGATATTGACTGTCATTCCCTGCACGTCGGCGGTGCGCGCGACGGACGCACGCAGGTCCTCGGATACCTTTTCGGGCAGCAGGGAGAGGTCGCCGACGACGGCCAGCTTCCAGCGCCCCTGATCCGCCAGGAGGGAGACGGCCTCGCAGATGATGCGCAGCAGCTCGCCCAGCTCGCCGGCATCGCGCGAGAGATTATCGGTGGACAGGAGCCACAGCGTCACGATCGACACACCCGCGTCGTCGGACCACTGGAGGAACTCGCTGATCTTCCCGGCGCCAGCGCGGTGTCCCTGCGAGGCGGTCGCGCCCAGGGACTTCGCCCAGCGGCGGTTACCGTCCAGGATCACGCCGATGTGGGCGGGCACGGCGGCGTCAGACAGCTCGGCTTTGAGGCGACGCTCGTACATGTCGTAGAGCATGTTCCACTGGGCCATGATGTCCCTCCTGCTACTGTCGCACCCCGTGGTGCGGCGTACTCTTATGACATTAAGGGTATCGCGCCGTAGGACGGCAGGGAAACACAAGCACTCTCGAAGAGCGAGAACACGCCTATCGCAACAAGTTACGGCGTAGTAACCTACGGACTCGTAAGAAATGTTGACAGATTGACAGGGGAACAGATGAAGATCGCATCGCTCACGCCCAAGGAATGGTTCTCGGGCCAGCTCGTGCAGATCAAGCCGAAACTGCGCGGCTGGCTACACCTGGCCGCCGCCCCTCTGTCCCTGGCCGCTTCCATCGTCCTCGTCTGTCTGGCGCCCACAACCCCCACGCAGATCGGATCCGCCGTCTACCTGGCGTGTTCCCTCATCCTCTTCGGCGTCTCGGCCGCCTACCACCGCTTCTACTGGGCCCCGCGCTGGGAGATCATGTGGAAGCGCCTCGACCACTCCAACATCTTCCTGCTCATCGCGGGCACCTACACGCCGATCACGATCGCGCTCCTGGACCGCTTTGACGCGACTGTTCTCCTGTCGGTCGTGTGGGGAGGGGCGATCGCCGGCATCCTCCTCAACCTCTTCTGGCCCAGCGCACCGCGCTGGCTGACCACCCTCGTCTACGTCGCACTCGGGTGGGTGGCGGTCTGGTATCTGCCGCAGCTGTGGGCAGGTGGCGGCCCCATCGTGGTGTGGCTGATCGTCGCCGGAGGTGTCCTCTACACGCTCGGCGCGGTCGTCTACGGCACCAAGAAGCCCGACCCCTCCCCCACCTGGTTCGGCTTCCACGAGATTTTCCACGCCTTCACCGTCGCCGCGTGGGCATGCCATTGCGTCGCCGTCTACCTGGCGGTCCTGAATTCCTGACGCGCCGCCCGGCCAGGCTGCGCCCGTGGCCTGGCGCAATGTTGCTACACTCGACACCATGCGCGCCGGCACCCGTGTGCCGGCGCTCGATTACTCACACGTCATTGGAGGAACCATGGCTGACACACAGTGGCTCACGCAGGCCCAGTACGACCTGCTCGCAAGCGAGCTGAAGGAGCGCGTCGAGGTCAAGCGCGTCGAGATCGCGCGCCTCATCGACGCCGCCCGCCAGGAGGGCGACCTGCGCGAGAACGGCGGCTACCACGCTGCGCGCAACGAGCAGTCCATGAACGAGACCCGCATCCAGGCCCTCCAGGAAATGCTGGAGCACGCCGAGGTCGGCGAGACCCCCGCCGACGACGGCATCGTCGAGCCCGGCATGGTTGTTACGGCTCTGGTGGCCGGTCGCGAGCAGAAGTTCCTGCTCGGTTCGCGTGACGCCGGCGGCGACCTGGGCATTCAGGTCTTCTCCGCACAGGCTCCCCTGGGTGCAGCGGTCATCGGCCACAAGGCCGGCGACAAGCTCTCCTTCGAAGCCCCCACTGGCCGCATGATCGACGTCGAGATCCTTGACGCCAAGCCCTTCGAAGGCTGAGCCCCGAGGCGAGCAGGCCACCCCGGCCTCGCACGCCCCTCATCAATGCGAAGCGGGTCCCACCACTCGGTGGGACCCGCTTCGCATTGCATACGCGCGTAAAGAAACCTTACGCCTCCACGTGGGGCGTCGGAGGCTCCCCCGGCTTCTGCTGTTCAGCGGTCGGCGTTTCCTCCCGTGTCGCGTCCCCCTCCGACTCGACACAGGCCTCGACGTGAAGATCCACGGACGCCACGACCTCGTCCTCATCAGCTTCTGCACGAGCCACGTACGGGCGCGTATCTGGCTTACCCGCGTAGGAGGCCGCGATCGTCTCCTCGAGCATGCCCGGAGGGCCGCCCGGGCGGTCCTCCGCGGTCGCCAGCTCGGGCATCGGGTCGTACCCGTGCAGGTACATGACAGTCGCGTTGATGAAGGCGGCGATCGGCACCGAGAAGATCGCGCCGGCGATACCAGCGATCGCGGATCCGGCAGTGATGACGAGCATGACGGCGACCGGGTGCAAGGAGACGGCGTTCGACATCATGAAGGGCTGCAGGATGTTGGATTCGACCTGCTGGACGACGAGGATGATGACGAGCATGATGATCGCCTTCGTCAGGCCGCCGTTCACGGCCGCCACGAGTACCGCGATGACACCGGACGTCAGGGCACCCAGAATCGGAACGAAGGCGGCAAAGAAGGTGATAACGCCGATCGGGATGGCCAGGGGCACCCCCAGGAAGAATGCGCCCAGCGCAATGCCGAGCGCGTCGATGGCCGCCACCTGGATCTGCGTGCGCACGTAGGAGCCGAAGGTTGCCCAGCCGCGAATCGCGCTCTCGTGGACGGGGACGCGGGCGGGGGCGGGCAGCAGGCGCACGCACCACAGCCAGATCGAGCGTCCCTCCTTCAGGAAGAAGAACAGGCAGAAGAGCATCGTCAGGGCTGAGGTCGCCAGTGTGCCGACCGAGGACGTGATGTTCAGGGCGCCGGTCGCCAGCGTTTCCTTGTTGGTATTCAGCCAGTTCACCAGCTCGGAACGCAGCTGCTCGGCTGCATTCGTCAGGACCGTCGTGTCCATCTTCAACGGACCATCATGCAGAAACTCGTTGTGCGCAATCGCGTCGAGCAGCTTGCGGAAGCCGTCCGCGGCCTGCGAGGCCAGATACGGCACCTGCTGGATGAGTTCGGCGGCGGCCTGGCTCAGCGCGCCAGCGACGGCGGCGAAGAAGACGAGCAGGCCGACGGTTGCGGCCAGCGACGAGGGGAAGTGCAGGCGGCGGCGCATCCAGGAGACGAGTGGTTCGAGAAGCACCGTCACCGTCAGCGCGATCGCGACCGGCATGATGACGATTGTCAGGCGGGCGATGCCCCACAGGACGGCCATGACCAGGCCGGCGACGACGAGGGTGCGCCACGAGATCGCTGCGGCGATGCGAAGGGTGCGCGGGACGGCGGCCGCCACGTCGCGCTCATCCTCGTGTTCCTCGCGCACGGACACCATGACGGGCGCGGGCGCGGATTCATCAACGCGCTTCGTCGGCAGGGCAGCTGAGAGCCTGCCGATGAGGTCGGATAGCTTCCATCGCGGCTGTTCCTGAGTGTCGGCCACTTTCCCTCCTTTTCATTCACCCCTCAGCATACTCGCGCGCACACGCATTTCCGTTCGCGCAGCGCGCTCACCTGCCACGGCAGGAGGATACTGGGACCTATGACATCTTTCTTTCACCAGGCACACACGAACGTTCACGTCTCCACACACGCGGTCCTCGGCTCAAACATGAGGGACGAGGCCGGGGCGGGCCAGGAGGTCATCTACCTCGCAGCGGGGTGCTTCTGGGGCGTCGAGAAGGCCCTGTGGAACACTCCCGGGGTCGTGACCACGGCGACCGGCTACATGGGCGGACATTCGCCCAACCCGACGTACGAGCAGGTGTGTTCTCATTCGACGGGTCATGCGGAAACCGTACGCGTTGTCTTCGATACCGCGCTCACGAGCGCCGCTGACCTCGTTCGCCTCTTCTTTGAGATCCACGATCCGACGCAGGTGGGCGGACAGGGCAACGACATCGGCGACCAGTACCGCTCTGCGATCTGGACGACCACACCCGAGCAGCTGCGCGACGCGACCGCCCTGCGCACGGCCTACCAGGAGGTGCTCACCAAGCGCGGTTTCAGCCCGATTCAGACGGTCATCTCCCCCGCTCCAGACGCTGACTCCACCGCACGTTTCTGGTACGCGGAGGACTACCACCAGCAGTACCTGTTCAAGAACCCGGGCGGCTACGAGTGCCACGCCCGCACGGGCGTCGCCTGCCCGGCTCTGCCCCACGAGTAGCCAACGCGTGAGACAGATGTGGGGCGGGCTGGCACGTGTGTGCCGGCCCGCCCCACATCGCGTGAGATCAGTTCACGCCCAGGATGTCGGTGACGAACACGAGGGTCGCGCCGCCGGGGATGCCTGCCTGCGGAACGCCGCGCTCGCCATAGCCGAGCTCGGAGGGGATGGACAGCAGGACGCGGTCGCCCACGCGCTTGCCCACGAGGCCCTCGTCCCATCCGGGGATGACCATTCCAACGCCGATCTGGAAGGACAGGGCACCGCCGCGGTCGAAGGAGTTATCGAAGTCGACGTCAGAGCCGAAGACCGCGCCGTAGTAGTGGCATGTGATCGTATCGCCGGCCTCGACGACCTGGCCGTCACCGGTGTGCAGGACCTCGACGACGAGTTCATCAGCGGGGGTGCCGTCGAAGGACAGGGCTGGCTTGCGGCCGAATTCGCCGGCGACAGAGATGTTATCCATGATGTCTTTCCTTAGGGTCGGTGAAGCGACGCGTCAGTCGCGGCGCATGAGGTAGGACAGGATCCTGAGGATCTCGAGGTAGATCCAGATGACGTCGGTCATGATGGCGAAGGTGCACAGCCACGAGTACTTCTCAGGCACATTGTTGGCGACACCAACCTTGACGGCATCGAAGTCGCGCACGAGGCACAGGACGCCGATGAAGACCGCGAGAACGCCGATGATGATGCCAAGCGGAATACCGAAGATCTTTGCATTGTTCACCGCCGTCATGTCCACGAGGCCGGTGACCGAGAGGGCGAAGCTGGCCATGTAGTAGAAGAAAAACGCAGTGCAACCAATGCCGGCGACGCGGGCGAGCGTCGAGGAGTTGCGCACGAAGCCCATCGTGAAGGCCGCCAGGGTCACGCCGATAACGACGAGGGTCGCGACCACCGCGGTGGCGACGATGCCCGGGTACATCAATTCGAAGGCGAAGGACAGGGCACCAAGGACAAAGCCCTCGATCAGCGAGTAGGCGATGATCGCGGCCGGGCGGACCGTCTTCGAGAACCGGATAAACAGACCCAGCCCCAGCGTCACCACGCACGCGCCAAGAGCCACGAGCATAGCCGCGCCGAGCGTCACGATGCCCGTCAGCCATCCTGCGGTCGCACCCATGAGCAGCAGACCGAAACAGATCAGGGACTTGACCACAACGTCGTCGTAGGTCATCGTTCTGCGATCCACCGCGTCGGCCGCGGGAGCGTTCATCATCGCCTCGTACGAGGCCATCTGCTCCTCATAGCTGGACGACACCGGGTAGCCCTCGGCGCCAGCCTGTGCAGTGCCGTAGACCGGCTGCCCCGAATAGTCGACACCCTGCTGGGTGCCGTACGGGTTGGTCGCACCCGCGTAGGGGTTCTGTGCCTGCGCCGAAGCGGGCTGGTACCCCGGCATCTCGGGGTAGCCGGCGGGAGTCGTCGACTGAGTGGACCAGTCCTTCACGATCGAATTCATCACCGGGTTGGCCATTTTTCCTCCTCATTCAGTGATGCAGTGCCTCTAGTGTCGCACGAGGCATCCACGGGTGGGAAACGTACCATTATGCGCGCAGCGCAACACGGTGTCCACACGCGCAGCGAGTTCCACGAACTGGCCACGGCCTCGTCGATGACACCGCTGGTCTGTACCCCCGGTGGGACTCGAACCCACAACACACCGATTTTAAGTCGGTTGCCTCTGCCAATTGGGCCACGGGGGCGTGCACGCGCACGTCCAGCCTACGGGAGGCTGGCGTGCGCCTCAAGCTCCGCTCAGATCATCGCCTGTGCGATGCCGTCGAGGATGTCGTGCTCGGAGGTGATGACCTGCTCGATCGGGTGCCCGGCTGCCTCGGCGCGCGCCAGAACGCGCGTGACGATGCGGCTCCAGATGAGCGCGCCCGCCGCGATGACGTCCTCGCGTCCCTCGGGCATGAAGCCCAGGGAGGCCTTCACGGAGGTCGGCTGATCGACCATGAAGCGCACGGCTTCCTCGAACTGGGCGGCGCTCAGGCGGGCACCGTGGATGCGCTCGGGCTGGTAGGAGGTGAGCCCCAGTGCCTGGGCGGTCAGGGTGGTCACCGTGCCCGCGACGCCCACGAGGGAGCGCACACGTGCCAGGTCCACGGACTTTTCCGCGCCGTCCAGCTGCTCATCGATCCAGGCGATCGCACGCTCCTGGTCCTCGACGGGCACTCCGCCTGCCGGATCCACGTGGGAGAAGAACTTCTCGGTGACGCGCACGGCGCCCATGTCGATCGAAATCGCCTGTTCGACGCGGGTCGCACCCAGCACCAGCTCCGTCGACCCGCCGCCGATGTCGACGACCAGCATCGGGGCGGTCACGGCCTCGCCCAGGCCGCTCACCGCGCCGTTGAAGGACAGGGAAGCCTCCTCCGTGCCGACGACGACCTCGGGCTCCACACCGATGATGGCCTTGATCTGGCGCACGAAGTCCGCGCTGTTGGACGCATCTCGGGTGGCGGAGGTCGCCACGAAACGAGTGCTCGTCGCGCCCAGGGCCTCAATCATGCGCTGGTACTCGACCACGGCCTCCACCGTGCGCTCGATCGCCGCGGGGTCCAGGTAGCCGCGCGCATCCACGCCCTGCCCCAGGCGCACGATGCGCATCTGGCGGGTCAGATCGCAAAGGTGAGGGCGGCCGTCCTCGCCGATATGTCCATCGGCGACAAGCAGTCGGATCGAATTGGTTCCACAGTCAATGGCAGCTACGCGGGTCATCGCTTCGTTTCTACGGGGGTGAGTCCCGGACGAGGCCGGGGCGGGAACGGGCAAAAAGCGCTCAGCAGGAGCAACGGGAGGTGGAGAACAGGCCACGCTCGTCGAGCATCGCGAGCGCTCGGTCCCCGATCGGATTCACGCCGGGGCCGGCAGCCAGAGAATGGCCGACGAGGGCATGCAGGCACTTGACGCGCGTGGGCATTCCGCCGGCGCTCACGCCCGAAATCTCCGGGACTTCGCCCAGGGTCAGGCGCGCCTGAATGTAGGCCTCGTGGGCACGCGCATAGGCGGCGCGCAGCTCCTCATCAGCGGCGAGGTCCTCGTTGAGGGTCTCCATGACGTGCTCGGCCTCAAGGGTGGAAGCACCCTTCACTGCCGCCGGGTGCGTCAGGTAGTAGGTCGTGGGGAACGGCGTCCCGTCAGGTAGGCGCGGCGCGGTGGCCACGACCGTAGGCCGACCGCACACGCAGCGCGCGGCGATACCAACGACCCCTCGGGGCACGCGGCCCAGCTGGGAACGCAGGACCTCCAGGTCCTCTTCAGTGGCGTCGGTGGTGTTAACGAGGCTCATTCTCCGCTTTCTTGGCTGGTGGTGGGGGCATGGCCCGACTGGCTGGTCTCAGCCGACGGGATAGGCGTCGCGCTCGGCGGCTGGTCCGCCTTCCCCACTAGGATACCGAGCTGCTGTACCCACGGGCGCGCCGGTCCAGTGGATGCAGCTGCGGCCGCCAGCGCCGAGTCCTGGTATTGCGGCCCCGGATCCACCACCGTGTATTGGGTCTCACCGGGGCGAACGAATCCGAGGCGCTCGCGCGCCTGCGTGGAGATGTAGTCGGGGTCATTCCACAGGTCGAGCTGACGCTGCATGTCGGCATTCATCTGCTGTTGCTCGGCGACCTGCGTCTTAATCTGCGCGAGTTCACGCTCCTGCTGCCACCACTGGTAGAGGCTGGGCACCAGCATGACCGACAGAATCGCGGCGACGATCAGGACGACAAGAAGTCGGGTGGACACGTCAAGGCCACCGATGGACAGAACCGAAGAGCCCTCCGCGGCGGGGCGCACAAACGAAGTGCGCGACGTGCCCTTCTCAGCGCCCTTATTCCTGCGGAAAAAGCTGCGCTTTGCCCCCTCATTCTTCTGCGCTCCCCGCGCCGACTTCTGGCGCTTCGCCGAGGCCTCGGCCCCCTTCGAGGACTTCGAAGCCTTCGCGGCCGCCCTGCGCTGGCGCGACTTTTCCGCGTTGATCTCACGCGTCGTACGCGCTGCCTCCGAAGCGGAGGAGCGACGATGCGAAGAGGGGCGAGAAGAAGGACGACGGCTAGCCATTCTTCTATCGTGCCCTAAGTTGACGTCTTTGGCTCAGCCCCACGCCGAAAAACTCCGCGCGGACCCTTACGGGCCCGCGCGGAGCTATGCGGCTAGTTGCCTAGGCTCACTTGAAGCGAGGGAAGGCAGAGCGGCCGGCGTAAACGCCGGCCTCGCCCAGCTGCTCCTCGATGCGCAGCAGCTGGTTGTACTTGGCGACGCGCTCGGAACGAGCGGGAGCACCGGTCTTGATCTGGCCGGAGTTGGTGGCGACGGCCAGGTCGGCGATCGTGGTGTCCTCGGTCTCGCCGGAGCGGTGCGAGGTCATCGAACGGTAGCCGTTGCGGTGCGCTTCCTCGACGGCGTCGAGGGTCTCGGTCAGCGAACCGATCTGGTTCACCTTGACGAGCAGCGCGTTCGCGGCGCCCAGCTCGATGCCCTTCTTCAGGCGGGCGGGGTTGGTGACGAACAGGTCGTCGCCGACCAGCTGGACGCGGCCACCGATCTCGGAGGTCAGGGCCTTCCAGGCATCCCACTCGTCCTCGGACAGCGGGTCCTCAATGGAGACCAGCGGGTAGTTCGAGATGAGCTTCTCGTAGTACTCCACCATGTAGTCGGTCGAGCGGCCTTCGCCCTCGAACTGGTACAGGCCGTCCTTGAAGAACTCGGAGGAGGCAACGTCCAGGGCCAGGGCGACGTCCTCGCCCGGCTTCAGGCCTGCCTTCTCGATCGCGGAGACGATCAGGTCGAGGGCCTCGGCGTTGGAGTCCAGGTTGGGGGCGAAGCCGCCCTCGTCGCCCAGACCGGTGGACAGCCCGCGCTCCTTCACGACGCCCTTGAGCGTGTGGTAGACCTCGGCGCCCCAGCGCAGAGCCTCACGGAAGGAGGGAGCGCCGATGGGGGCGATCATGAACTCCTGGATGTCAACGTTGGAGTCCGCGTGGGAGCCACCGTTGAGGATGTTCATCATAGGGACGGGCAGGACGTGAGCGTTCGGGCCGCCCAGGTACTTGTAGAGGGGCAGGTCCGCGTACTTCGCGGCAGCCTTGGCGACGGCGAGGGAGACGCCGAGGATGGCGTTCGCGCCGAGCTTGCCCTTGTTGGGGGTACCGTCCAGGTCCAGCATGGCCTGGTCGATGTAGCGCTGATCGTCAGCTTCCTCGCCGATGAGCTCGGGGGCGATCTGCTCGACGACGGCGTCAACGGCGTCCTGGACGCCCTTGCCGAGGTAGCGGCCCTTGTCGCCATCGCGACGCTCGACGGCCTCGAACGCGCCGGTGGACGCGCCGGAGGGAACGGACGCGCGCGCAGCGGTGCCGTCCTCGAGGACGACCTCAACCTCAACGGTCGGGTTACCGCGCGAGTCGAGGATCTCGCGTGCACCAATGCCTTCAATAACTGCCACGTCATTCTCCAATCGATGTTGTTGCGTGGAAGCGGTCAGTACAACGGTAATACGGACCGCCATATGTGGTCACCCCCGGCGAGGGGGACGTTGTGGTTTTTGGGGCTTCCAACCCCGGTTGTGCGCCCGGACAAGCGACATTAGTCCCTGCCGGAGGCGCTGTGAGCGAATACTCACAAGGCTCACTGGGCGCTGCCACCCAGGAGCGCTGCCGTGGGATCGTCCTTGGCTCCAGATACGGCGTCACCAAAGAGGGGCATGGTCGGCGCCTGGCCTCCACCCAGGGTCGGCTGGGAGAAACGCGGGTTGATCTGCGCGTTCGCTGCGGTGCGGGCCTGCTCGAAGGCCTCGTTCATGGCTGACACAGCCCCCGGGTTCACCTGAGCGACCTGGTTGAGCTGCTGATTCAGGAGCAGGGAACGCACGGTCGCGCGCGTGCCGCGCCCGATTGCGGGCACCTGAGCACCGGTCTGCGCCGCAATCTGC
Source organism: Schaalia dentiphila ATCC 17982 (assembly GCF_000154225.1). Lineage (NCBI taxonomy): Bacteria > Bacillati > Actinomycetota > Actinomycetes > Actinomycetales > Actinomycetaceae > Schaalia > Schaalia dentiphila. The sequence continues at coordinate 209,211 of NZ_DS264586.1, forward strand.
TCGATAGCCTGGTCGACCTGCTCGTCGGTCACACTGATGCCCACTGAGTCGGCCACTGCGACGAGCTGCGGTTCGTTCATGAGGCTGGCGCGCACCTGATACGCGCCGATGGAGGACTGCCCGCCCGTCACTGCGGCAATCTGGCTCACGGCCTCGTCAACTTCCGCGATGCTGTAGTCGCCATTGTTGGTGATGATGGCAGCGCCGGGATGGGCGGAGCACGCCCCCATTCCCAGTCCTGCGGCCACAATCAGGGCGGCGGTGGCGAGCTGGCGTGTGTAGCGCACGAGCATTCCTTCCTCAGATGTGTTGCGACGCAATAGGACCAGTGTATTCCACCACAGGCACTACTCGCCAAAAGGCACGAGAATCTTGGTCACCAGAGTCTCCACCCACTCCAGGAGCGGGCCGTCGGTGAGCGGGGACCCGCCGACTCGCGAGGTGAGCGGTAGCGGCACGAGAACCTGGCGAACCGCGGCTTTGATGACCGTTCCGGGGTGCAGACGCTTGAGGCGCATGACCTGGGAATCGCGCAGCTCGACGGGCGAGACTCGCAGGTACTTGCCCTGCGTGACGATCTCGGTGATCCCCGCGCGGCGCACGATCTCGCGCAGCCGTGCGACGGCGAAGAGCAGGTCGACCTGGGGCGGGATGGGACCGTATCGGTCGACGAGTTCCTCGCGCACATCGGCTTCCTGTTCGGGCGTGGAGATGGCCGCGATCTTGGCATAGACCTCGAGGCGCAGGCGCTCTCCGCGCACGTAGCCGTCGGGAATGTGCGCGTCGACCTGCAGGTCCATACGCACGTCCGTCTTTTCGGTGGGGGCGTCGCCTCGATAGGCGGCAACCGCGTCTGAGACCATCCGCACGTAGAGGTCAAAACCGACCCCCTCGACGTGGCCGGACTGTGCCCCTCCCAGGAGGTTTCCGGCGCCTCGGATCTCGAGGTCGCGCTGAGCGACGGCTAGGCCGGCTCCCAGCTCGGTGTTGGCGGCGATCGTCTTGAGGCGCTCGTGGGCGGTCTCGGTGAGCGCCTTGTCGCCGGGGTAGAAGAAGTACGCGTAGGCGCGTTCGCGGCCTCGTCCGACGCGCCCGCGCAGCTGGTGGAGCTGAGACAGGCCGAAGGTGTCGGCGCGATCCACGATGAGCGTATTCGCGTTGGAAATGTCCAGGCCCGTCTCGACGATGGTCGTACACACGAGCACGTCGAACTCGTGGTTCCAGAAGTCCTGAATGACGGCCTCGAGCTGGTGCTCGTTCATCTTTCCGTGGGCCGTGCGCACGCGCGCCTCGGGAACCAGCTCGGTGATATGGGCGGCGACCGAAGAGATCGAGTCGACGCGATTGTGCACGTAGAAGACCTGGCCGTCGCGCAGGAGCTCGCGTCGGATCGCGGCGCTGACCTGGGCATCCGTGTAGGCGCCGACGAAAGTCAGGACCGGTTGTCGCTCCTCGGGCGGGGTCTGGAGGATCGACATCTCACGGATTCCGGAGATCGCCATCTCGAGCGTGCGCGGGATCGGCGTGGCGGACATCGACAGGACATCCACGTCGGTACGCAGCGCCTTGAGCGTCTCCTTGTGCTCAACGCCGAAGCGCTGCTCCTCATCGATGATGACGAGGCCGAGCTTCTTGAACGAAACGGTGCCGGTCAGCAGCGAATGTGTGCCGATGACCAGGTCAACCTCGCCCGAGGCCAGCCCCGCCTTGACCTCCTCGGTTTCCTTCGGGGTCGAGAAGCGCGAGAGCGTGCCAATGCGCACGGGGAAGCCGGCGTAGCGCTCGGCGAAGGTTTCCGCGTGCTGGGTGACCAGCAGGGTCGTGGGCACGAGGACGGCGGCCTGGTAGCCGTCCTGGATGGCCTTGAAGGCGGCGCGCACGGCGATCTCGGTCTTGCCGTAGCCGACGTCGCCGGTGAGCAGGCGGTCCATGGGAACGGGCTTTTCCATGTCGGCCTTGACCTCGTCGATGGTGACGAGCTGGTCGGGGGTCTCAACGTATGGGAAGGCGTCCTCGAGTTCGCGCTGCCAGGGCGTGTCGGGGCCGAAGGCGTGGCCCTTGGTCTGCTGGCGCACGGCGTACAGGCGGATGAGTTCCTTGGCGACCTCGTTGACGGCTTTCTTGGCGCGGGCCTTGGTCTTGGCCCAGTCGGCGCCGCCCATCTTGGTCAGGGAGGGTTCGTCGGATCCGGTGTACTTCGAGATCTGGTCCAGCGCGTCGGTGGGCACGAAGAGCCGGTCGGCGGGCTGTCCGCGCTTGGAGGGCGCGTATTCGATGACCAGGTAGTCGCGCGTCGAGGCGGCGTCCCCGCGCCCGATCGTGCGGGAGACGAGCTCGATGAAGCGTCCGATGCCGTGCTGGTCGTGGACGATGTAGTCCCCGGGGTGCAGGGTCAGCGGGTCGACGCCCTTGCGCCTGCGCGAGGGCATGCGGCGCATGTCGCGCGTGGATGCACCCGCGCGCCCAGTGAGGTCTCCTTCGGTGAGGATCGCGACCTTCAGGTGGGGAGCGACGAAGCCGACGCCGGCCTGCGCCGTCGTAATGGTCACGAGGCCGGCGTCGGGGCGCGCTTCCACGTTGTCCGCGAGCGCGGCCGGGCACGAGGCGTCGGTGAGGATGGAGCGGATGCGTCTGCCCGGGCCGGGCCCTTCGGTGGTGACGACGATGCGCCAGCCGTCGCGGGCCAGGTCGGTGAGGTCGGCGGCGGCTCGGGCGAAGTCTCCGCGGTAGGGGTGCACATCGCGGGCACCCACGCGCATGAGGGTGGGCGAGACGACGACGGGCGCGGGGCCGTCCGTAGAGGGCGAGTCGGCCTCGGCCTCGTCGATCGCCGAGGCGAGGTCGGCGGGCGGCAGGTCGGTGAGCTCCCACCAGGGGCGCTTCCCGCTCCCCCACAGGTCTGCCAGGTCAAGGAACGAGGCCTTGGAGGCCTCGAGCGGGGTGTCGGCTCCCCCGGCGGCGGCGCTCCACGCGGCGGCGAGGAATTCCTCGGTCGTGGCGACGAGGTCGGCGGCGCGGGCACGGATGCGTTCGGGGTCGGAGGCGAGGATCGGCGAACCCGCGGGCAGCAGGTCGAGGAGGGATTCCATGCCGCCCACGAGGATCGGAGCCAGGGATTCGATGCCGGGGGCGGCGATTCCCTCGGCAGCGAGGCTAAGCATCTCGGCGGCGCCGGGCAGGCGGTCGGCGGCCTCGCGGGCCTGGGCACGTACGGCCTGGGTGAGGAGAAGCTCGCGGCAGGGGACGGCCCACAGGCCGTCGGCGGCCTCGCCGAGGGTTCGCTGGTCGGAGACGGAGAAGGCACGGATGTCGTCGACCTCGTCCCCCCACAGCTCCACGCGCAGGGGGTGGGGTTCCTGGGGCGGGAAGACGTCGAGGATGCCGCCGCGCACGCTCATCTGGCCGCGGCCTTCGACCATGTCGACGCGCTCGTAGCCCAGCTCGGCCAGGCGGTTCGTGGTCTCGGTGAGGTCGAGAATGTCGCCGGTGCGCACGCGCACGGGTTCGAGGTCCGCCAGGCCGGAAATGATCGGCTGGAGGAAGGCGCGGATGGGGACGACGAGGACCGACATCGGCCCGGCGCTGTCGTCTCCCGTGATCGGGTGGACGAGGCGGCGCAGGACGGCGATGCGGCGCGCCATCGTATCGACCTGGGGCGAGAGGCGCTCGTGGGGCAGGGTCTCCCACGCGGGCAGCATGGCCACGCCCGGGATCCACGAGGCCAGGGCGTTAGTCAGCGATTCAGCGTCGCGCCCGGTGGCCGTGAGGACGACGAGGGGCGTGGCCGCGCGGGAGGCGACGGCCGCAAGGAGGGGTGGACGGATGCCGACGGGCGCGACAATCGTGCCGGAACGGCCGGCTTCGACGGAGTCGATGGCCGTCTCGATCGCGGGATCGGTGGTGATGTCCGGGAGAAGTCCGGTGAGTAGCACGCGCTGCCTTTCGCGGTGAGAGTGCGCGGCGACGCCCAGGGGCGCCGCCTCGATCAGGACCCGGTGTGCAGGGCCATCTGGGTGGGAGCAAATCCCTTGGTCACGATGTCTTCGACGACGTCGGCGGCCTGCTCAAAGGTCACGTCCCATTCGGAGCGTTCCTTGGAGGGCAGGGTGGCGAGCACGTAGTCGGCGGGGTCCATGCGCCCCGGCGGGCGGCCCACGCCGATGCGCAGGCGCGCGTAGTCGCGCGTGCCCAGGTGCTGGCTGAGGGACTTCAGGCCATTATGACCGCCCTCTCCGCCGCCGACCTTGAGGCGCAGCGTGTGCGCAGGCAGGTCCATGTCGTCGTGGATGACGAGGATGCGCGAGGGGTCGATCTTGTGGAAGGTGGCGAGCGCGCTGATCGGACCGCCGGAGGTGTTCATGTAGCTGTCGGAACGCGCGAGAATCACGCGGGGTCCAGGCACGCCGCCGGGGCCGATCCCTAAGCGGACATCGGCGGTGTGCGTGCGCGAGCGGTGCGAGGTCAGGGTCGCGCCGCCGCGCGAGGCGAGCACGTCGAGGGTCAAGTACCCAACGTTGTGTCGGGTGAAGGCATACTGTGCGCCGGGGTTACCCAACCCGACGACGAGCCACGGTCCGTCAGTCGTCATACTCCGATTGTGCCACCCGCGCCGAGAGCATGTCCCACTGGGGGGCATCCTCGACGACGGGGGCTGCCTCACGTCGAGACGTGGCCCACGCGTCTGCGAAGAGCTGGGCCCACTTGGTGTACGCCGCCGAATTCGGGTGGAAGAAGTCCGCAGCGTGGTAGGCGAACGTGTAGGTCGGCAGGGAGTATTCCTGGGTGAGGGAACGCAGGTCGACAAGGTGCGCGTCGCTGTCGGAGACGGCGAACGCGATACGGTCGGACATGCCCTGCGCACGACTTTCCTGGGGCATGATGCCGAAGGACGGGATCGTGGAGACGAGCGCGTCGGCAGGCAGGAAGGCGAGGACTCGACGCAGGCGCTCTTCGAACTGGCCGGGGGCCATGTCCTCGGTCATGACGTCGTTGCCGCCGATGGTCAGCGTCACCAGGTCGGGGCGGTAGGGGCCGTCCAGGAGGCCCAGGCCGCGCATCTGCGGGATCTGAGTGAGTTCCACGGACTCGATCGTGGCCCCGGAGAGGGACAGGTTGAGCAGAAGGACCTCGCGATCCATCTGAGCGGCGATCGAGGAGGCGAGGCAGGCCGGGTAGGACTCGGTGACGCGCGAGGCGCCCACACCCTGCACGGAGGAGTCGCCGAGGGAGACGATCAGGTAGGGACGCTCACCCTCGGGATGCTCGTCGAGCTCACGCAGGCGGTCCAGGGTCGCCAGGTTGTGGTTCTCCCATGCCTTGCGGTAGTCACCGCGCTGGGAATCCAGCCGCAGGAGGCGTCCAATCGCCAGGCCGCCGCCAAAGAGGCTCGCACCGCCGGCTGCCGCGCCCGCTACCTGCCATGCTCGTTTGCTGATCCCCATCGGAGTGTCCTTCCCTCGTGTCTGCTGGTCCTCAGTGTAACGAGGCCGGGGCCGGTGCTTCAAATGCTGAAGCACCGGCCCCTCGGTTTGTCACAGATCACTCAGTCCAGGCGTCCGGCGGGAGCTCCCGGGAGGGATCGGATGAAGTGGGGAGGCTCCCAGCCTCGCTCCGCGTAGGAGGCCGCGACGGCTCGTGCCACACCCTCCACGGCGTGCGCGTCGACGAGCGCGATCGCACTTCCGCCGAAGCCACCGCCCGTCATTCGCGCACCATGCGCGCCCGCGGCGCGGGCAGCCTCCACGGCCACATCCAGCTCCTCACAGGAGACCTCGTAGTCGTCGCGCAGCGAGTCGTGCGAATCGTTCAGGAGAGCGCCCGCGACCGCCAGACGCGTGCCCTCCAGCGGCCCCTCATCGAGAAGTTCAATGAAGGCGCGCGTGCGTGCGATTTCGGAGACGACGTGGCGAGTGCGGGCGGCCAAGCGCTCATTACCCAGCGCGGCCGTGGCCTCATCCAGATCCTCAACGTCCACGAGCTGGCCCACTCCCAGGATGCGCGCCGATTCCTCGCAGTCCGCGCGGCGCGACCCGTACTGGCCGTCCGCCAGCGAATGCTTGGCACGCGTATCGATGACGAGAAGCTCGAGACCCACCGCGCTCAGGTCAAAGGGAACCTGGCGCGTCGACATGTCGCGGCAGTCGAGGGCCAGCGCGTGCCCCTCGCGGCAGCGCAGGGACGCCGTCTGGTCCAGGCCACCCGTGTTCGCGCCCGCCACCTGGTTTTCCGCGGCGCGCGCGGCATCCACGAGCACCTTGCGCCCCTCGTCGTTGGGGGCCTCGATCGTGCCCGCAAGACCCAGCGAGCCCACTTCGTCGAGGGCAACCGCAGTCGCACACTCGAGCGCGGCGCTCGACGACAGGCCACCTCCCAGGGGCACGCACGACCACAGAGCCGCGTCAAAACCGGGCAGCGGTCCATATCCAGCCTGCTCGAGGGCCCACGCGACACCGGCGAGATAGGCGGTCCAGTGGTTAGCGACCTCGCCGGGGGTTCCCTTCGGACCGATCACGTCGAGATCGAGGACGTCGATCGCCTCGCGCGTCTGCGGCGAAATCAGGCGAATCGTCCGATCCTCACGAGGCGACAGCGCCACGTAGGCGCGGTGCGGCAGTGCGATCGGAACGCACGGACCGCCGTTGTAGTCCACGTGCTCGCCGATGATGTTGACGCGCCCGGGCGCGCTCCACACGCCCCGAGGCTCGTAGCCAAACGCGTCACGGAACAGGTCTGCGGCCTGCGCGGCCCCTTCATCGGGAGTAGCGGCGTCGGCCCACACGAGATCAGTCACAAGATCCTCCTTGGTCTCACTTCCCCAAGGCTACGTGAACGCCCTCACACCCTTCAAGCGCTACGGCCTCATCGAACACGCCCCGACACCCGGTACAGTGGAGCCACCACAACCGCGACACAGGCAGGCCCCATGTTCCTCCCCCAACGACTCCCCGGCCAGGACTGGCTCGGCGTCGTCGTCGCGATCCCCGAACCGTGGGTCACGCAGCTCACCGACCTGCGCCTGCGCCTGGGAGACCTTGCAGGATCACGCATCCCCGCGCACATCACGCTGATGCCGCCCACGCCCGTCGCACGAGAAGCGCGCGCCGAAGTCATCGACCACCTGCGCTCCATCGCATCGAGGCATTCCCCCTTCCGCGTCACCCTGTCGGGCACCGATTCCTTCCGCCCCGTCTCCAACGTCGCTTTCATGACGCTGGCCGAAGGCGCCTCCGACTGCACGGACCTCGCCGAGGAGATCCGCTCCGGCCCCCTGGACCACGAGACGCGCTTTCCGTATCACCCTCACGTAACGCTGGCTCAGGACGTCGACGACGTCGCCCTGGACATGGCACTCGACATCGGCGCGACCGTTGAGGCCTCCTGGATCGTTCCCGGTTTCCGTCTGGACCGCATCGCCCCCTCGGGCATCTATTCCTCGATGGCCCTCTTCGACTTCGACGCCTCCGGCCACTGATTCCCTGCCACCAGCCCTGCGCACGCTGGTATCCGGGCGCCGGAGGCAACGGCCATCCACGGGCACCTCAACACACACGAAAGGCCGCGGCCCAGGGAGCATTCCCAGGCCACGGCCGCGTCGTTGAAATGTCAGATCTCGTAGGTCACCGAGACCGGCGCATGATCCGAGAAGCGCTCCGCGTACTCATCGGCGCGGCCGATCTCGAAGGAACGCGCGCGCTCGCCCAGGGCGGGCGTCGCGTACTGGTAGTCGATGCGCCAGCCCGCGTTGTTGACGAAGGCCTGGCCACGCCACGACCACCACGAGTAGGGGCCCTGCACATCGCCGGCCAGGTCGCGCACGGTATCGCGCCACCCCTCCTCCACCCACCGGTTGAGGAAGGCGATCTCCTCGTCGAGGACGCCGGCGCGCTTGTTGTGGTTCGGCTTCCAGTTCTTAATGTCAGCCTCCGAGCGCACGACGTTGAAGTCGCCGCACACGAGCGAGGAGATGCCACCGGCAGCCTCTTCGGCGATGAGCTCAGCCATGCGCGCGCCGATGCGGGGCAGGTGCGCCATCTTCGCCTCCTGCTTGGGAGTATCCTTCTCGCCCGAATGGAAGTAAGCGGAGACAACGCGCACGGGGGTGTCGCCGCCCTCGGGACGCACGACGGCCTCAAGCCAACGGCCCGAATCCACGTCCGTCTCGGCCTCATCGAGAATCAGGCGAGGCTCACCTTCCAAGACCGCGCGCCCGCGTCGCACTGCCACGCCTATACCCGCGCGCCCCTTGATACGACAGGGAACCCACACGCTCTCCCAGGCCTCGCCCATGATCTCACGAGAGATCTCCTCAGGCGCGCGCACCTCCTGCATGAGCAGCACATCCGTATCGCTTGCCTCCAGCCAGTCGAGGAATCCACGCTTGTGGGCGGCGCGGATGCCGTTCAGGTTCACGGTGGTCACCGTCAGAGTCATCGTTTTCTCCTTACGCGAGTTTTCTTCAGTCTAGAGGAACGAGGAGGCGCGGCGAGGAATGGACATCCTCACCGCGCCTCCGCTGCGTTCGCGCGCGACCTCCACGTTGACCGAGGCCACGCGCGCCTGTCAGTTTGCGCTGATTCCCGCCTGGCGTTCGGCTGCCTCGACGACGTTCGTCACCAGGAGGGCCCGCGTCATCGGGCCAACACCGCCGGGGTTGGGGCTGAGCCAGCTGGCCACCTCATCGACGCCGTCCGCGACGTCGCCCATCAGTCGAGCCTTGCCGTCCTCGCCCTGCACGCGGCTCACGCCGACGTCGAGGACGATGGCACCGGGGGCCACCATGTCGCGGGTGATAATCCCCGCGGAGCCCGCCGCGGCCACGATGACGTCCGCACGACGCACGTGATCAGCCAGGTCGGTCGTGCCCGTGTGGCACACGTCGACCGTCGCGTTCACTTCCTTGCGCATGAGCAGCAGGCCGATCGAACGACCCACGGTCACGCCTCGACCGATGACACACACGTTCTTGCCGGCCAGGTCGATCCCATGGCGTTCCATGAGCTCGATGACCGCGCGCGGCGTGCACGGCAGAGGCGAATCGATGGGCCCCGAGCCTCGCAACACGAGGCGTCCGAGGTTCATCGGATGCAGGCCGTCTGCGTCCTTCGCGGGGTCGATACGCTCCAGGACGGCGTTCGTATCGATGCCGCGCGGCAGGGGCAGCTGCACGATGTAGCCCGTGCAGGCAGGATCCGCGTTGAGCTGATCGATCGCGGCCTCCACCTGTTCTTGCGTCGCGTCGGCCGGCAGGTCCACACGGATCGACTCGGCGCCGATCTCAGCGCAATCGCGGTGCTTGCCGGCGACGTAGGCGACGGACCCGGGGTCCTCGCCCACGAGGATCGTGCCGAGGCCCGGGACAACCCCGGCCTCGCGCAGACGATCGACGCGCTCCTTCAGCTCCGCCTTAATGGCGGCAGCGGTCGCCTTGCCATCCAGGACCCCGGCGGGGCCCTCCCAGGGAGCCCTCACGATCAGAGCCCGGCGTACAGCGGGTGCTTGTCCGTCAGCTTCTTGACGCGGGCGCGCAGGGCGTCCACCTCAACGTTGCCGCCGGACGCCCCCTGAGACAGGGTCGTGCCAATGATGTCCGCAACCTCGGCGAAGTCCTCGGCGTCGAAACCACGCGTCGCAAGGGCAGGGGTGCCGATGCGCAGGCCCGAGGTGACGGCCGGCGGACGAGGGTCGAAGGGAACGGCGTTGCGGTTGACGGTAATACCGACCTCGTGCAGCAGATCCTCGGCCTGCTGACCGTTGAGCTCGGAATCAACCAGGTCAACGAGGACGAGGTGCACGTCGGTGCCGCCCGTGACCAGCTTGATGCCGGCCTTCTTCGCGTCGTCAGCGCCCAGGCGCTCGGCGATGATCTGCGCGCCCTCGAGGGTGCGGCGCTGGCGGTCCTTGAATTCGTCGGTCTGCGCGACCTTCATGGCGATGGCCTTCGCAGCGATCGCATGCATGAGGGGGCCGCCCTGCTGGCCGGGGAACACCGAAGAGTTCAGCTTCTTGCCCCACTGCTCGCCGCGCGAGGACAGGATCATGCCAGAACGAGGACCACCCAGGGTCTTGTGGACCGTCGTCGTCACCACGTCAGCGAAGGGGACGGGGTTCGGGTGCAGCCCCGCGGCCACGAGGCCCGCGAAGTGAGCCATGTCCACCCAGAGGGCGGCGCCGACCTCGTCCGCGATGTCGCGGAAGGCCTGGAAGTCAAGGTGACGCGGGTAGGCGGACCAGCCGGCGATGATGACGCGCGGACGCTCCGCGAGGGCAGCCTCACGGACCTTCTCAGGCTCGATGCGCATGGTCTCGCGGTCAACCTCGTAGGCGACGGCCTTGTAGTTCTTGCCCGAGAAGTTCAGGCGCATGCCGTGGGTCAGGTGACCGCCGTGAGCCAGCGACAGGCCGAGGATCGGGTCGCCGACGTTCGCCATAGCCATGAGTGCGGCGGCATTGGCCTGCGCACCGGCGTGGGGCTGAACGTTGACGTAGTCGCCGCCGAAAACCTGCTTCGCACGTTCGATGGCGAGAGACTCTGCGACATCCACGAACTCGCAGCCACCGTAGTAGCGGCGGCCCGGGTAGCCCTCGGCATACTTATTCGTCAGGACCGAGCCCTGCGCCTCGAGGACGGCGCGCGGGACAAAGTTCTCCGAGGCGATCATCTCAAGAGTGTCACGCTGGCGACCAAGCTCGGCGTCCAGAACGGCCTGAATCTCAGGATCCAGCTGCGCAAGTGTCATGTCATTGAGGGAATCCATGGGGTTCTCCTATTGATCATCCGATGATGGTTGGCAGTGGCCTCTAGCCCAGGCGGGCGGCTATCGATGCCGACGCGTCGCTCCCCGGTGGTGGCCCACCTGTTCGCCAGTCACGACACGCTTACCAGTCTATCGCTCGGCGGTTTTGCGCGCATTCTGCCATGGTGTCAGCAAGCTACCAGCCGGTCATGCAACGTTCAGGTCTGACTTGCACAACTCGTCAGGTGTACGAAATCACAGCCCTCTTTCGCTTGTACTTAACCTTTTGGTTAGCAACCAAGCTAACCATGTGGATAGACTAGGGTTAACACCTAACGGTGACTGAGTTGCACCAGGGACGTTTGCCTAGCAGACATCCCAGTCCAGAGCGGTTTTCCGCCTCTAACCGACATGCAGCATTTGAGTTTGATGAAGTTGAAGGAAGGCGCACAGATGACAACATTGACGAAGCCCACCGCACGAGCCGCATCCACGGCTCACGCATTCGAGCACGCGTCGGATCTTGCCGCCTCCGCCGACAACGCCATCAAGCGCATGTGCGACATTTTCGCAGCTCTTTTCGGCATTATCCTGCTGACCCCGCTGTGGATCATTGTCGCCGCGATGGTGCACCTGAACGACGGAGGCCCCGTTTTCTTCACTCAGGAGCGCGTCGGCCTCAACGGCAAGACTTTTACCATGTTTAAGTTCCGCACCATGCGTGTGGACGCCGAAGAGCTCAAGGCCTCCCTCATGGAGGCCAACGAGGCCGACTCCTCCGCCGGAAATTCGATCATGTTTAAAATGGCCAATGATCCGCGCATTACGCGCATCGGAGCCTTCCTGCGCAAGACGTCGATTGACGAGCTGCCCCAGCTATTCAACGTCCTGCGTGGCGACATGTCCCTCGTGGGCCCGCGCCCCCCGCTCCCCAGCGAGGTCGCACAGTACGAACCCCGCGTGATGGGTAAGTTCGCCGTCCGCCCCGGCATCACCGGCCTCTGGCAGATCTCCGGCCGCTCGAACCTCTCCTGGGATGAGACCGTCCACCTGGACCTCTCCTACGCCCAGCACCGCTCCCTCACCCTCGACGCGTGGATCGTGCTTCAGACCATCCCCGCGATCCTGCGTCACGAGGGGGCCTACTAAGCCTTTCCTCTCTGTGTGTGATTAGGTGTGGCCCGAGCCAATTGGCTCGGGCCACACCTTTATCTTTCACGCCCCACCACGGCCGCACATCACCGCAACCACTGGGCAATTCACACTGGCTTGGACAGCGCGGCGAGGCCCCATCGCAGTACCTCACGGCAGTGCTCACACAATGAGCAGTTCATAAGTCTCACGAGAGTTTGACACCGGCACACAGGAGCACCCTTTGCCACCCGCATCACAGGGATCCGTCACCCCCTCATAATGGTTTGTGTGGGCTACATCATTCACTGCATAACCCTTTCAAGCATCCATCCAGAAGCGTTGTGAGACACGCTCAGCGCCACTCCCCCTTCCCCACGCGCGTCCCTCGTGCACTCCCGAAAGCCGACCAGGCACTCACACGAAAGAGACCCTGGCCTGCGAGCGCGCACCTTCACGCAAACCCTGTTGGTGACCAAGCTTCGAGACACAGGACTACAGGATTGACCGATAAGAGCCTCGCGCCCCACTTGCCGCGGGCATGGGCCGGGAGGATATGCCATAACGATGCGGATAGGTTATGGCGATCTGGATAGGTTGGAGCGATCTGGATAGGTTGGAGCGATCTGGATAGGTTGGAGCGATCTGGATAGGTTGGAGCGATCTGGATAGGAAAATAACCTATCCAGAACTGCCGTTCCTATCCAGAACAACCCGTTGCAGTCGCCTGAAGCGCACGTCGCCAGATACGGGGGGGCTGACCACACTAGGCGCACACAATGCCAGATGACAGCAGGTAGAAACAACAGCCCCTACGCGCCAGCAGCCTTCACGACCCACCAGTGGGCAGCGCCAGCCTATTCGGCAACGTGGAGGAGGCCGGACCCCTGCGGGTCCGGCCTCCTCCACAACGACTAGCGTCAACCTCGGTCAGCGAACGTCACGCCACCGACCAGTCCGAGATCGTCGAAGCTACCCATTGCCTCGAGCCGCGAGATGAGCTCGGGCGCGTGAGCGACGAAGTCGAGGGCTTCGACGGTGTAGCGCTTGATGAGCCGCTTGGGCTCGTGCGCGATGCGCCAGGCCCACCCGAGGCGGGCGGCGTGCACCCAGGTCGGGAAATAGTCGTCGGCAGCGCGCGCGTACTGGTCGATCCAACCGCCCGCAGTGCACACGGATACCTCGGGCAGGAGGTCGAGAACGAACGACGCGACGACCTCCTGGAGGCCGGCCCCCAGGCCGACGATCACGAGGCGCGGATCGAAGGCAGTGAGCACCGAAGGATCGGCCTTCAGCCGACGAAGCCCCTCATACCCGTCAATGACCTGTACATCGAAGCGATGCAGGCGCTCGGCTGCGGCCTGACCGGCCTCGGGCACAGCCCCGATGAGGGTAATGCGGGTGCCATCCTCAAGGCGTTCGAAGACGTGCGGCAGGACGAGGTCCGCAGAGGTGCGGGCGACCTCGTGGCCTGCTGCGCGCAGACGCATCTGCAGGAGGGTCCCATCGAAGCCGACGGTGTGCATGCGGGCAAGCGCACGGAAGTCGGCATGCAGGAGGGACCAGTGGTTGAGCCACGTGGTCGTGTGCCCTCGAGTGAGCACGCGCTGTGCCATCGCGTCGAACGCGGGATCGGTCGCGGGGGCGCCGACCGCGCCGGCGGCTTCGGGTTCAGCCTCGCCGCCGGCGGGAGTTGACGTCGCGGTCATGGAGATCACCTCACCAGGCTTGCCTTGAGATCGAAGGTTACGGATGCCGCATTCGCGTAGTTGGCGTGCGTTTCAACCGCGACACGGTTGACGCCGTCCCTGAGCACCTTGCGAGGCACCGCGATGCGCACAATGTTGTTCTTCGCCGTAGCGAGGCCCACGTTGGAGGAGGCTCGCGTACTGGCGTCGATCGTGCCTTCGGGCATGTTCACGCGCTTGATTTCGGTGCCGTTGATGTAGATGACTGCACCATCGTCAACGCGGACGTTGAGAATGACCTCGAAGTCAGCGCTGAGGGTACCGAAGTTGACGTCACGCACGAAGTAGTTCGTGATGGCTCGGTCCGCTGCCGGCAGCGTGAAGGGCGTACCGGCGTCACGGTCACCCCAGCCAAGCGGGCTGGCGCCGTGCTTCCACGAGGACAGGTCGGCGGTGGAGTTCCACGCCGGGTCCGGAGTTTCCTTGGAGTTCCAGTAGTTCCAGTACATGCCGGGGTACAGGAAGTTACCGAGGTTCATCGCGGAGACATCGAGCACCTCGAGGGGCTTGTCCGGGTCGGGCGTGAGCGGAAGGTCCGGCTGCGGCTGGGGCGCCGGCTCCGGATCGGGCTCGGGCTCGGGTTCCGGAGTAGGCTCGTCGCCCTTGGTGACGACCTTGACCATACCGTCGATGGTCATCGACGAGCTGGAGCGGTAGTTCAGGTGCGTTTCGACGGCCAGCGTGTTCGTACCGGCGACCAGCTTGTCCGCGGGGACGAATACCAGCTGTCGGTCGGCGCGCGCGGCGGGCGTCGAGACGGACGCGTTCGCGAAGGTCGAGGCGTCAACCGTTCCATCGTCCATACGCTGGCGGGCTACTTCGTTGCCGTTGACGTACACCACGGCTCCGTCGTCGGCCGTCACGGCAACGTTCACGCCGACGATGGCGGTCGGGTCAGCGACCGTGAAGTTGATGCGCGCGTAGGTGGTGACAGGGCGGTTCTTGGCCGCGCCCGGGGTCAGTGTCGTGTTGATTCCAGGGCCACCGTAGCCGATCGGCGAGGCACCGCGACTCCAGGCGGAGTCGTCGAACGAGGTCTGGGCCCAGTTCTCGGCGACCGGATCGGTCGACCAGTGGTACGCCCAGGCGTCATCCTCGTCGACGAGCAGCGTGGCACCGTCGGGCTGGGCGGGTTTGCCGTTGGAGTCGACCGTGTAGACGTGGGTCGAGGCACCGCGCAGGCCGTCGGAGGCCACCGCGCGCACGAAGAAGCGATTCTTGCCGCCCAAGGGAACGGTCACGGAGTTCGAGGTCGTGGTGGCGATCGGACGATCGTCACGCAGGATGTCGTAGGAGACGGCACCGGGCACGGAGGACCACTTGAGCGTGACTTCCTTGGAGTTGCCGTCGGAGGCGCGCAGGTTCGCGGGAACCGCGGGGGCGGTGGCATTGCGGGCGGGCATGCGCACAAAGCCACCGGACCACTGGCCCGAGGTCAGCGACGTGTAGGAGTAGTTGAAATCGCCGCCGGCCCACAGGGCACCGTCGTCAGCCATTTCGAGGGCCCACGCGCCGCTGGAGCGCAGGGAGCCGAGGCGGTAGGGGGTCCAACCGAGCTGGCGGCCCGTGGCCTCGTCCCAGCCGCCGACCCACTGAATCTCGTCGGCTCGCGTCCACGTGGTGCCCAGCGTCAGGTACTGGTAGGCATCCTGGAAGGCGTAGTCGGAGCAGTGGCACGACGCGTAGACGACGCCAGTGGCGGACCGGGTGCTGGCTTGAAGGTCACCGCCGTTGTACATGGTGATGGAGCCCGAGGTGCGCGTCATCGTGTCGGAGTTGTAGCCGAAGAGCGAGTGCTGCGAGCCACCGAAGTAGACGCGGCCGTTGGCGGCCGTCACGGTCTGCTGGTACTTGCCGATCAGGTAGGAGTGACGGAAGGTCCAGGACTGGTCGAGTTCGGCGCCGGCTGCCGTGGACAGGCGGCCAGCGTTTTCGACGACGCGGTCGTGGGCTCGGGTGAAGTAGCCGGCCGCGTAGTAGTAGGCCTCGTTCTCGTCGACGTCGATATCGATGACGGAGCCGTTGAACTCGGGGTTCCACGAGCGGTCGGGCTTGCCATTGATGTCGAGGCGGGCGCCGTTACGGGCGTAGGTCCACGACGCGCCGTTGCCCTGGAAGTGCGTGAAGATACCGCCCAGATAGATGTGTTCGTTGATGATCTTGATGGACTTGACCGAGACACGGCCACCGTTGGTGCCGGTGCGCGCCTGCAGGGTCCACGACGGGTCGATCTGGCCGGTCGCAGGGTCGATCAGAACGGTGCCAACGTGGGTCTCACCGTTGACCTTTGTGAAGTCGCCGGCCACGAGAAGCTTGCCGTTGGGCAACTCAACGAGGTCCTTGACCTGGTTGTTGAAGGAGAACGTCTGACCGTTCCACTCCCCCGTCGTCGCATCGAAGCCGGCGAGACCACTGGAGGCGATCTCCTGGCCGTTCTTGCCTTTCTTCACGCCGGTGAAGTTACCGCCCACGTACATCGTCGAGCCGATCTGCTCGAAGGCCTGAACCTGGATGTTACCTTCCTGGACGGAACCGTTGAGGTTGCCGGCCACGCCCCAAGACATCGGGGACGCGAACTCGGAAGCGGTAGCCTTCTGCATCTTGGCGGGCGTCCCACCGTCACCGATGGCGCGGAAGCTGGCGTCCGTGGAGCGCAGCTGCGGGCGCACGTAGGCCTCGGCGTAGGGGTTGATGATCGAGCCGTTGCGGTGGAAGTATGACGTCGAGGAGGACGTGTCGTACCAGGAGGTGGCGAGGGGGCCGTAGCCCCAGCCGAGCGTGTACTTGTTCTGCGCGGAGGCGACGAGGTTGACGTAGCCCCAGGAGGTGTTGGTACCGAAGCCTGCCCACACAATGCCGCCCTGGACCCACCATTCGTGGTTGAACTTCACATCCACCGGGTGAGCGCTCTTGAACGGCCAGATGAAGTCACGCATCTTCGGGAAGCGCATGCGCACGGTCTGGTAGGCGGTGCCCGTGTGGTTCGAGGCACGCTGGACCATGAGGCCGTCCTCAAGGTCGGAGACAGAGGTGCCGCCGAGTAGCCCATTGACCGTCTGGTGTGAGGCCTGCACGACTTCGAAGTCACCGGCGGTACGCGGACGGGTCTTGAGCTTCTCCTGGTCGCCCTGTCCCTGGCTCCACGTCTCCCAGCCTTCACGGCCACGACCGATGAGAACCCAGCCGCCGCCGTCAGTGGTCTGATCGCAGAAGAACTGGCCGGGCGCGTCCATGGTGGAGGTCTGCAGCCAGTACGTTCCGTTCTGGGAACGCGGGTCGTTCTGCTTGATTTCCCAGCACGAGGCCGCGGCCGTGGCCGCGCTCAGGCCATCGTGGAGCGGGTCGGTGGCGGCGTGGGCAGCCGGGGAAAACGCCAGCACGCTCAGGCTGGTCACTGATGCCAGTCCGAGCGCCAAGCAACGGCGCATGAAACTCATGGGGTCCTCACAGGTATCGTGTAAATGGTTACTTCTATAGTGTCACGATAATTGCCACCGCTCAACCACTTGGTTAGGACCAGGTGGGAGCCGTTTACCACATATAAGTCAACCCCCGCCAAATAGGTGGGGGTTGACTTGTCAGCACGATTCACGAGCTGGAATGAACGGTTCTCTCTGGCTCATGCCTCACACAAACGCGGGCGAAGAAGAACGATTCTTCCCTTATTTCACAAGAGTCGCGTTCAGATCGAAGGTCATCGAGGGCGAGCCCTTGTAGTTGAGGTGCTCCTCAACACCGATGCGATTCACGCCGCTCGTCAAGAGGCTGGCGGGGATGGTGACCTCGAGCAGATCGGAGGCTGCCTTGGCGGCGCTCACGGCCGAGTTCGCGTAGGTGGTGTGAGTAATGTTGCCATCGGACATACGTTTCGTGTCGATGATCTTGCCATTGACTCGCAGGACGACGCCGTCATCCGCACGCACCTTGACGGTCAGCGTGGTGTTCGGGGTGATCGGGCCCAGGTCGATGTCGCGCGCGAAGTAGTACGTGATCGCACGATCCTTCTTGGCAATATCGAGGGCGGTTACCACGGCGGAGTCTCCCCAGCCGATCGGGCCGGAGCCACGGTTCCAGCGCTGGAGGGAGCCGGTCGTGGCCCAGTCGGAGGCGGGAGCATCCGTCAAGGTCCAGTAGTTCCACTCGTCCCCAGTGTGGATGACTGTGCCGGACTTGACGGAGGCCGCGTTGATCGGCTGCGTCGCGTCGGTCGGCTCGGTGCTGGGCCCGGAGGGAACGGAGCTGTTGTCGTCCGGGGTGCCTTCCACGCGGAAGATGGAGGCCTGCATGGCCACGGTCGCGGTGCGCATGTAGTTGACGTGCGTTTCCACGGCGATGACGTTGTCACCGGTCTTCAGGGCCGACGCGGGCACGAAGATCTCGGAGGGCGATGCAGAGGCCGCAGCGAAGTTGGGAGCGGCGTCGGCACGGGTCGTGTAGCTCACCGTGCCAGCACCCATGCGGGTGCGGTCCACCTCAACGCCGTTGATGTAGACGACGGCGCCATCGTCGGCCAGGTACTTGACGTTAACACCCTTGAGGCCCTTCGCGTCGGCGACCCGGAAGTGCGTGCGGTAGTAGGTCGTCACGGGGCGCGAGCCCTTGGCGGCAATCTGGGTCGCGATCGCGGAATCGCCGTAGCCCAGGGGGGCTGCGCCGGTCGGCCACGCGGAGTCGTCGAACGAGGCCTGGGCCCAGTTCTCGGGGGCAGCGCTGGCGTCAGAGCGATACTTCCACGTCGCACCGGCCTCGAGGAGGACCGGGTTGGAGGCGTCCACCTGGCCGGGGGCCGGGGCGGTGTAGACCGCGGTGGTTGCGGAGCGGTTGCCCTCGGCGTCAACGGCGCGCACGAAGTAGCGGTTCTCGCCGCCGCGCGGCACCTCGACGGTGGTGGTCTCGGAGGTGGCGATCGGCCGATCGTCGCGCAGGATCTCGTAGGACACGGCGTCGGCGATGCCTTTCCAGGCGAGGGTCACGGTGGAATCGTTGGACGCGGAGGAGCGCAGGTAGGAGGGCGCCTCGGGCGCGACGTTGTCGCGGCTATCGTAGCGGGCAAAGCCGCCGTTCCACTGGGTACGCGTGGCATCGGTGTGGGAGAGGGTGAAGTCGCCGCCCACCCACAGATTGCCGTAGTTATCGGTCGTCAGCGCCCAGGCGCCGGTCTTGCGGCGCGAGGAGAGCTCGAAGGGAGTCCACTTCAGGTTCTCGCCGGTGGCTGCGTCCCACGCGCCGACCCACTTGATCTCGTCGACACGCGACCAACTGGAGTCCATCTGCCACAAGTACATGTCCTGGTAGGAGGCATCGGAGCAGTGGCAAGACGCATAGATGATGCCCTTCGAGGACACGGTACTGGCCTGCAGATCGCCACCCCTACTGAAGGTCACGGAGCCGGAAACACGCTTGTTGGAGCCGGCGTCGTAGCCGAAGAGCGAATGCTCGGATCCGCCGATGTACACGCGGTTGCCGGCCGTCGTGATGGTCTGCTGGTACTTGCCTGCGGTGGTCGTCGAGGGCTCGAACACGAAGGAGGTGTCCTGGGCGGCGCCGGGCTGAGTGGAGAACTTGGCGGCGTACCAGGCACGCTCGGTGCCGTGAGCCTTGGTGAAGTGGCCGCCGGCGTAGAAGGAGCTGTTGGCTTCGGAGACGCCCACAGCCTGGACCGAGCCGTTAATCTCGGGGTTCCACGAGCGGTCGGGGCGCGAGGAGAGGTCAACACGTCCGGCGTTTCGGGCGTAAACCTTGGAGCGACCACCACCGCTGAGATGCGTGAAGGATCCACCAATGTAGACGTTGCCATCGTAGTAGGCGAGCGAACGCACGCTCACAGCACCACCACGAAGAGCATTCGAGACCTGCAGGTTCCACGACGAGTCGACCTCGCCGGTCGACGGATCGATGACGGCGGTTCCGACATGAGTTTGTCCGTTGACCTGCGTGAAGTCACCACCGACGAGGAGTCGGCCGTCGGGCAAGGCGAGGAGCGTCTTGACCTGGCCGTTGAAGTTGAAGGTCTGGCCGGTGAAGTCGCCCGTCGCCACATCGAAGGCGGCGAGGCCGCGCGAGGAGATCTCGGTGCCCTTGTCGCCCTGCTTGACGCCGGTGAAGTTACCTCCGACGTACATGGTGGAGCCGACCTGGGCGAAGGCCTGGACCTGGATGTTCCCCTCGGCATAGGAGCCATTGATGTTTCCGGTCACGCCCCACGAGGTCTTGGCTGCGTACTGCGAGACGGCGCGAGTGACGGTGCTGGCCGGAAGTCCCTCATCGGAGATGCGGGAGAACGACGCGCCCTCGGAGCTCAGGCGTGGACGCATGTAAGCCTCCGCGTAGGGGAACACTGTCTGACCAGACTTGCGCAAAAAGGAGCCACGGGAGGTGACGTCGCCACCCCAACTGGCGGCCACGGGGCCATAGCCCCAGCCGATCTGCCAGCCGGTACGGGCAGACGGGTAGACCTGCAGGGCGTTCCAGCCCTGATCGTAGCCGGAGGTGTTCCACATGATGTCGCTGACTGGGCCGCGCTTGTCCATCGAGATACTGATGGGATGTGCCATCTTGAAAGGCCACACGAAGTCGGTCATCTTCTGGAAGCGGATATCCAACGACTGGTAGGAATGTCCGGAGGGGCTCGACGAACGCATGACGCGCATACCGTCGGCCTGATCCTTAACCGGCACGTTATTGAGCAACTGATTCACGGTGTCATTGGAGAGCTGAACGACGTCGAAAGCGCTCGCGTCACGCCCACGGGTGGTCAGCTTCGCGGGATCTCCCTTGCCGCCACTCCAGGCCTCCCAGCCTTCACGGCCGCGGCCGATCATGACCCAGCCGCCACCATCTGTCGTCTGGTCACAAAAGAACTGAGCGGGGTGATCCATCGCGGGAGTCTGGAGCCAGTAGGCACCGTCCGCTGCCTCAGGATTCCGCTGCTTAATGTCCCAGCACGACGCGGCGGCAGTCGCGGCGCTCGAACCGTCGTGAACGATAGCCTGACCGGGTGCAGAATCTCCCTGACCTGTGCCAACAGCGTGAGCCATCGGAGCGAGCGCGAGGGAAGCGCAGGCGACAATCGGCGCAGTTGCAAGGATTGCAAGGCGCGAAATCACAGAAGCCATGACACGACCTTTCGGAGGGAACAGAAACTTGTTGCATAAATAATTACACAACAATCCCCGCTCAATCAACCGAATGGTCACGTCAGACTTTCACAGGTGCACCACACATCCCATTCCTACCCCCTGCGACGCCTCGCTAGGGACCCAAGTCCCGACAGGTGCAGACGATCCCTCAACACCCAGCAAACACAAGCGAAAACCAGGACCGAGAGTGCCGATCCGACAATGGTCGCAACGAAAGCGTCGCGCCCCATCCACCACGCTATACACCCGCCCGGAATCACCGCAGACACGCCCACAACAAGGATCGGCTTGACCACTTCCGACAATTTCGGTGTCACACCGATAAACCGTGAGACCTGAATGGTCGCCATGGCCGCGTCAAGCACCATGCACACAGCCCACACGATCGCCGCGGCGACCATTCCTCCACGCGGAATAAAGATGACGTTACCCACAACGTTGAGCGTAAGGACCACGATCTTGTTGACCGCCGCCCACCCGGAGCGTCCACTCATGATGAGCAGCGAGTGAATGTTTCCCGCCATGAAAGTCACGATGGAGCCGATGCACAGGACCACGAGGACGTTCGCGCCGGGAGCGAAGCCGTCACCGAGGATGCGCATGAGCGCGGGCGCGTAGATCGCCATGAGGGCGTAGATGGGGGCCGCGAACAGGACGAGCCAGATCGAGGCCGTGCTGTAGAGGTCGCGCAGCTCCTTCGTCTTACCCTGGTGCAGGAGTTTTGAGAACTGCGGGGAGACGACGACCCGCAAAGCCGTGTCGACGACCATGCCCGCCTGAATGAAGCGAATGGCGCCACCGTAGATGCCCGAGGCCGCATCACCCGCCAGGAGACCGACGAGGAGGACATCGAGCCACTGCAGCGCCTGCTCGAGACCAGCGGTGAGGGTGCGAGGAAGCGCGAAGGACACGACCTGACGACGCCGCTGAGCGGTCGGCCAGCGACCCACCGAGTCGGCCACCGAGGGCATGTGTCGCAGCAGCAGCCACCACGCGGCAACGAGGACGACGACGAAGGGCAGCGCCCAGGCGACAGACACGAAGGCCAGCGACCCGGTGAACGCGGCCGCGAGCGCAACGAGGAGGGGGCGCAGGCCGGGCAGCAGCAGGTTCTGAATGAGGACGTACTCGCGCATGTTGCCGAGCGCCCGCAGGGCGGCGGATGCGACCAGGGTGAGGGCACCGATCGGTACGAACCACAGGACGGCCCGGGTGGACGCCGCAACCTCGGCGTTCCAGATCAGGGGAGCCACGGCCTCGAGAATGAGGACGCACACGGTGGACACGCCCACCGTCATGGAGGCCATGAAGGACAGGGTCGCGCGGATCTCCTCGGGCGCATCCAAAGATAGGCGCGGCATCAGGTAGATGGCGGTGGAGTCGAGGCCCACCTTGGCCAGGGCCATGACGATCGCGAAGACGCCGGTTGCCTGGGTGACGATACCCGCGCCCTCGGCACCCAGCATGCGCGACAGGATGATCGTGAACGCGAAGCCCAGGACCGCGGAGGCCGCCGCTCCAACGAAGCCGACGATGCCCCCACGCGCGAGGGAACGCCTGGCTTGATTTGCCTCACTCATGATCAACCTTCCCGCTACCGCGCGGTAGCCTTTTTCTATAACCTACCGATGGGATACACATGGACTTCATCAACTCGCTCTCCCCTGCCCGCAAGAAGAGCCTGCTGGCAGCCGCGATTCTCCTCATCATTGCGCTCGTCATCGCCGGCTTCCTGCGCCTGACGGGCTCCTCCGAGACAGATATGGCCGCCTCCGCGGCGTCCAGCGCGCAGAGCGCCGAAGAGGACCCGCAGTCCGACATCCCACAGTCCGTCGCGAAGACCATCACCCCGCAGTCGGGGGGGCCCGCGAACGAATCCGGTTCACTGGCCACGGACGCCGAGGCCACCGGACAGGCCACCTTCGTCATGAACACCCTATGGGACGCGTACACGGATCCCAAGCAGGCTCGTGCGACCGACCTGTCCTCCGTGCTCACCGCCTCGGCGCTGGAGGAGTTCGACGCGCAGGCTCTCGAGTGGACGAGGGACGGCACCCGCACCACCGGCTCACCCACCCTCGAGGACGTGCACATCCTCAGCGATGACGGTGCCGGAAACGTCACGGTCTCGGCGTGCGTCGACTCGTCCAACGTTCGTGTCCTCAACGACGCGGGAACTGCGCTGACGGACGACACGACCATGACCCGCGCCCTCACCTATTTTCTGTTTGTGAAGGACGGCGGCGCGTGGAAGCTGTCCGGCTTCTCGTTCCCCGACGACCCGACTTGTTGAGTCGAGCAAGCATGTGAGTGGCAAAAGCCCCGTCGTTCGCGGCGGGGCTTGTCCATTGCCCCATGCGCACCGCGCGCTCGGCGCGGACTGTCCCGGCGACGCTACCGGCGTTCGCGCGGCCGTCACGCTCGGCCTCGGCGCGCTTGATCGGATCACTCTCCTCCTCGAGGTGACGCGACAGGAGCGCCACCGCGACGACGGAGATCATGAGGCCGGTGTTCATGCCGTAGTAGAACTGCTCCACCAGGGTCGCCAGGATGATGCCGCCCAGGATCGAGCCGTACACGTCCGTGGCTCGCCAGATGCGCGGGAACATGCGCAGGAAGAAGGCGAGGAACAGCGCCAGGCCGACCAGGCCGTAGGAGAAGATGACCGTCCAGAACTGGCCCTGCGTGCCCAGGGAGGGCAGCCACGGCGAGGCTGAGGGACGCGGGGCGCCGAAGCCCAGGAGCGGGGACTGCTGGAGCTCGTAGAGCGTCTCGACGTAGTTGGAGGCGCGGTCTTCCGTCGAGGAGGAGGCCGCGACGCGCTCAAGGAGCGACTGGGAGGCCGGCGTGGCGAGCCACGCGATCACACCCACGACGATGGCCGCGACGATACCCAGGACGGTACGCCAAGCTCCCGCGCGCAGGCGCTGGAAACCCACCCACACGACGATGACGATGAGGCCGATGTACATGCCGCGGTTGAGCGTTGCGGCTGCCGGGATGACCGACAGAGCGCACACGGCCGCCACGATGAAACGCCACTTGGAGCGCTCGCGCCACAGCACGTAGGCGAAAACGAGCGCGAGCGGGAAGATCAGCGAGTAGACGTTGCCGTAGGTGTTGGAGTAGATGAAGGGGGCCGACGGACGCGGGTCGGAGAGGATCCACGACGACGGGGTCCACTGGGTGGTCGCGCGCTTCGTGAACTCTTTGACGAAGTCGTTGGAGTGCAGGGCTCGCGGCACCAGGTAGTACATGAGAGTCGTGAAGCGCAGCGTCGGCGCCGCCATGGCGATGAAGCCGCCGATCGTGGTCGATGCCAGGAAGCCCCACATCGTGCCTACGATCGTGCGCACGCTGAGGGACTTGCGTGCGTTGAAGGCGTAGACCGCGAAGATGCCAGGCGAGATATGCAGCAGGAAGCGGTAGAACGCGCCGATGACGCGCCCGCCCGTGTCGAGCATGGTCATCGAGGCCAGCACCCACGCCAGGAAGAATACCCACAGGATGGATCCGGGCGGGAAACGCAGGCCGTGTCGGCCGATCATGAACACGAGCATGATCGACGCGAACAGCGGCCACATCAGGTCACCGGAGCCGAGAACCCACCACAGGAAGTACGCCGAATAGGCCACAACGAAGGGCCACGCAGGCAGATCTTGCGCGTCCTCTCGCAACGGCCCAACTTGGGCGGGGGCGGGTTTGGCCCAGAGTCCTCGGCGTGGGCTCACGCGTTACCGTTCCCTTCGCCGGTCGCCTCCGTCGCGGATGAGGCCTGGGCCTCCTCAGCGCTGCTCGGTGCGGTCACGCTATCCTGCGCGGGGGCCCGCTCGGCCTGGCGCGGGGCGCCGAGCTTGTTGCGCGTGCGCGACGACAGGTAGAGGAAGGGGCCCTCGAGGAAGCCCTTGATCTCGGACTTGGTCAGCGAGCCGGGCACGTCCTCGTCGGTACCGGCGACGCGAGCGCCACCGGGCTTGACGCGATTGAGGACGCCAGGCACACGAGTCGCCAGCGTACCGAGTACGGAGGGCTTGGCGATGATCGCCTTCGTCAGGAGCGCCGCCATACCCGAGCCATTGCCGCGGATCTGCTTATCCAGGCCGGCCTCGTCGACGCGGTGACGGTGGTGCACGAGAGCGTCGGGCGTGTGGATGATGACGTCGCCCGTGGCCAGGATCCGCGCGAACATGTCAAGGTCCTCACCGCCGCGCGTCGAGGTGCCGGCGCCCAGCGCCGGATCGAAGGGGCCGACCTCCATGAGGACGTCGCGACGCATGGCCATGCACACGCCTGCGCCCACCCGGGCCGTCGTGATCGGGAACAGCGGGCCGCCGTCACCCTTTTCACCCAGGACCTCCAGGCCCTCGGGGATATCACCGACGCACCACACGCGCGGGGACATGTCCTTGGGGAAGCCGCCGCGCGACTCGAACCACCGCTGGGGCGCGTAGCGCTGCTCCAGGGGCAGCGCGATACCTGTCGTCGCAGCCACGTACGGCGAGGCCGTGAACGGGTCGATCATGGCGGTCAGCCAGTGCGGGTCGACGATCGCGTCGTCGTCCGTGAAGACAATGACTTCGCCGCGAGCAGCCAGTACGCCGCGGTTGCGGGCGCGAGACAGGCCGGGACGAGACGCAGAGACGATGCTCAGGCGCGTATCGTCGATGCCCGCGAGCTTCTCGCGCGTCAGGCCCGTGTGTGGCGCGTTATCCACCACGACGAGCGTGAAACGCTGGTGATCCTGCGCGAGGATGGCGCACACCGCGTCTTCGAGCATGTCGCACGAGCCGACCGTGCACATGACGACGGTCGCGTCCACGTCGGCGCCAGCGCCCTCTTCCCAGCCGCGCGCAGGGGCCGGTTCGACCTCGAGCACACGCGGATCGGTCTCCGGATGGTCCGTGCCCTCGATGTCGACGAACGCCGAGTTACGGCCGTTGTCGCGCACGAGCACGAGCGCTCGCGGATCCGATGGGTCGCCCGAAATCAGCTGGGAGACGCGCGCAGTGCGGTCAACGTGCCAGATGGAGGCGGCCTTGTGGTCGGCTGCGGTGGTCTCCTCGGCACTCATTTCTTGCCCTTCTCCGAGGAAGTCTCTTCCGTGGCTTCTTCCTCAGCCTCGGGTTCGATGACCTCAGCCGACTGAGCGGGAGTAGTCGGAGCGGAGGCGGGCGCGGCCACCTGGTCACCCAGGTAAATCAAGCCGTTCACCTCGCGGTTGATGATCGCCAGCTCATCGAGGAGGGCGTGCAGCGCCTTCAGGTCGTGGCCCTTGCGCACGGCGACGAGGACGTGGCGCGAGGGGCGCACCTCGTCGAGGAGGGAGGCAAGGGGCTGGTTGATGTCGATGAGGCGCGGCGCGGGCACGCGGGTCTCGGCCAGCGAGGCGGACAGGACGCGGTGCAGGTCGCGGGCCTGCGGATCGGACGCATCGACGATCAGGTCAACCCAGTGATCGCGGTCGATCGCCATCGCGAGCATGCGGGTGGGGGCGAGCCACGGCTCGGGGGCGCCCTCCTCGGCACTCCACACGGGCAGCGCCGTCAGGTCGGCAAGCTGCGTGGGCGAGGCCAGGGAGCGCGAGCGGGTCTCACGGATGAGGACCAGGACCAGGCCGGCGAAGAGGCCGACCACGGTCGTGATGAGAATCAGGCGGAATTTCGAGGGCGAGACCTCGTCGCTCGAGGCCGCGGCCGGGGTGATGACGCGGCCAGCGGTGGCGTGGTAGGGGGCGAGCTGCTCGGCATCCTTCGCGAGCTTGGTCAGCTCGGTGCGGATCTCGGCGGCGCGCGGGTTGTCCTTCGTGTTGCCGTCCTCGTCGGTCAGGGGCTGGAGGGAGGCGAGCTCGGTCTCGAGGGCCTCGATCTGCTCGTTGATGCCGGCTGCCATCTCGTCGGCGCGCTGCTCGACGAGGGCGGTGCGCTCAGTCAGGTAGGCGTTGGCGATCGCGTCGGCGGCATCGACGGCCTGCTGGCGCGTGGGAGCCACGTACTCGATCTTGACGATCGTGCCGTTCGTGTCGCCCGACACCTCCATGTTGGAACGAAGCTCCTCGGCAGTGACACCATTGCCAAGGCGCGCAGCCACGACATCGAGGACGGCGGCGGACTTCGCAATGCCCTGCTCGGTCACCATGTCCGTCGTGTTCGACAGGGAGGCGCGCACGGCGGGAGCCGGGGTGATCGACGGAGACGTCACGGTCATCGACACGGTCGCCGAGTGCGACGCGGGGACACCAAAGGCGGCTGCGACACCTACGACCAGGCCGGCCACGGTCCCCGCAACGATCGAGGTCCAGCGGCGTGCCAGCGCGTGACGAAGGATCTGCTGGCCGCCCGTGGGCGGAGGGGTCAGGATCATGACTGTTCTCCTTGGAGGTGAGAGCGCACCCACGCGGCGCGCGCATTGAGCCGGCGCTCGAGAGCGCGGCGAGACGATGCGGGTCGAGACGCGACCCCCTGAGTGTAGACCTGAACGAAGCGGTCGAGCTCACGCTCGGCCTCGTCGCGAGGAAGCGAAACGAGCGAGACCAGGCGCGGCAGCTCCTGGCCCGTCAGAGACACCGAAAGGTCAGCGAAGGCCTGCGCCTGCTCGGGATTCTTCCACGAATCCGAGCGCCACGAGGCGTTTCCGGTGACCTGTCCCGGGTGGATGCGGTACAGCAGACCCCAGGGCGCGATGCGGCGGATTCGACCGCCCGCGGACGCCACGCGCATCCACAGGTCGTAGTCCTCGGCGGGAACGCTACGGTAGCCGCCGACGCGGTCCATGATCTCGCGGGTGGCGAGCATGGTCGGGTGGCACACGGGGTTGGTGAGCAGCAGGTGCCAGCCCATGTCCTCGGGCGTGATCTCGTAGGGCATACGGAGCACCGGGCGGGAACCGCGCAGCTCAATCATCTGCGTGAAGACCATGTCGTCGCCGCGCTCGATGGCGCGCATCGTGCGCTTGAAGCGGCCCTTGAGGGACACGTCGTCGGCGTCCATACGACCCACGAGGCGCGAGTCGGTGCGCTCCATGAGCTGAGTGAGAACACGAGAGACACCGCCCTCGCCCGGGGTGATGTCCTCAATGCGCAGGCGAGGATCGACCACTCCCCCACGCGACGCGCCACGGATCGCCTCGCCGACAGTCGAATCAGACGACGAGTCGTTGCCGACGACCAGCTCGGCGTCGCGCGGCATGGCCGCCAGCGTCGAGGCCACGGCGCGCGTGATCGTGCCCGCCGCGTTACGCGCAGGCAGCAGGACGGACAGCTCAGGCACGGGGCTCCCCCTGCGTGGCGGCCTGCTTGGCGGCCTGCTTGGCGGCCTCCTTAGCGGCCGCGTCCAGGGCGCGCAGGTCGCGGAAACGACGGCGCAGCGAAATCGAGGAATGCGCAACCGCGATGACTGCGAGGAACGTGTAGAGCACCATGAAAGGCACGCCGAAGCCCCACAGCACGAAGGACCAGCACAGCACTCCCGGGTCGGTGGGCAGCAGCACGAAGGAACGCAGGTTCCCGCCGCGCGTCTGCTTACGGCCCGCCGCGCGCACGAACTGCTCGGCGAGGATCTGGCTCATGAACTGGCCCGACGTCACCCATCCGTAAACGAGCGCGACGACGGCCAGCCACCACGACTCAGGGCGGTAGATCATAACCGCAGCGGCGGTACAGAAGTGGATCGCCGGAGAGCGGAACGCGTCGGCGACGTGGTCCACCCACTCGCCCGTCTTCGACGAAGCGCCCGTGACGCGCGAGACCTGGCCGTCCGCGGAGTCGAACATGAAGCCAACCGCGAGGGCCGTGCCCACGATGAGGCCCGTCCACCACGTGGGTTCGAGCGTGACGAGGACGATGAGGCCCAGCGTCGAGAAGCACACGGAAACGAAACTGACGAAGTTCGGCGTCCAGCCGAAGGCCGCGCAGGCGGCGGCCACGACGCGCGCAGCGCCGCGGTTCACCCAGCGCATGTACGCGGGAACACCCGCGCCCGGCTTCTGCGCGGCAGCCAGCGCGGAGCGGTAAGCACTAAAGCGAGTCCCCCACGAGGAACCCGGCTCAAGCACGACGGGCAGGCTCACTGCGCTTCCCCTTCCGCCGCCTGGTCGCTGTGCTTCGCCGGGGCCTCGTCAGAGAAGTCCTCGGGCGCAATGAAACGGCGCAGCTTCGTCGACGACGTCGACGGCGTGTACGGGAGGTAGACGACGCGCGCGCCGACCTCAGCCATCTCGGCCTCGAGCGCGGCGCCCTTCGGAGTGTCCTTCCAGTCGTCACCCTTGAAGAGGACGTCGAAAGGTTGGAGACGCCACGCGAGGCGCTTGTCCTGGTCCAGGTCGACGACAACCGCATCCACAAAACGCAGCGACGACACGAGGTCGCAGCGCTCCTTGAGCGGAATGACGGGGGCGCGGCCCTTCATGCGGATGAGGGCCTCGTCCGAGGTCACGCCGACGACGAGGCGATCGCAGCGCTCACGCGCGGCGCGCAGGATATTGAGGTGTCCCTGGTGGAACATGTCAAAACCCCCGGGCACGTAGCCGGTGATGGGGGTGCGTTGCTGAGTCGTTTCGTCCACGTAACAAGTGTGCCATTTATCAGGCGGTCAATGCGACACTTACCCACTAAATGCCCGAAAGATCACGTCTGAACCTTGCCCACCAAGTGACAAGACGGTCCGCGCAAGCGCGTCATATCGCGTAAATGTGACCGCATGGCCGCACACACCCTTGTTAGAGGTTGCGACACGCCAGCCGGGCGTCACGAGGCCAACGCGCCGGTCGGGCGGTCAGGCTCAGTGTGCGCGCGGACCGCGCCCCGGCCTCGTCTTGACTCCCTCGGGAGGGCGTCAGCGCGAGAAGACGACCGTTCGGTTGCCATTCATGAGGACGCGACGCTCCGCGTGGAAGCGGACGGCCTGGGCGAGGACGCGGCGCTCCACGTCCTGGCCGAGGGCCACCATGTCCGGCGTCGAGTCGGCGTGGGAGACGCGGGTGACGTCCTGCTCGATGATCGGACCCTCATCGAGGTCGGCGGTCACGTAATGAGCGGTCGCGCCGATGAGCTTCACACCGCGCTCGTGGGCCTGCGCGTATGGGCGCGCACCCTTGAAGGAGGGCAGGAAGGAGTGGTGAATGTTGATGACGCGGCCCTGCATGGCGCGGCAGACCTCGTCGGAGAGGATCTGCATGTAGCG
The DNA here is from genome assembly GCF_000154225.1 of Schaalia dentiphila ATCC 17982. Lineage (NCBI taxonomy): Bacteria > Bacillati > Actinomycetota > Actinomycetes > Actinomycetales > Actinomycetaceae > Schaalia > Schaalia dentiphila. The sequence continues at coordinate 239,138 of NZ_DS264586.1, forward strand.
CGCCAGGACGACGAGCTCAACGTTTTCGGTGGCGATCAGGTCGAGGAGCTGGCGCTCCGCCTGGGCCTTCGTGTCCTTCGTGACGGGGATATTGAGGAAGGGGACGCCATAGAACTGGGCAACGGGCGCCAGGTCCGGGTGATTGCCAACGACCGCGATGACGTCGATAGGCATGCCCTGCGTCTGCTGGCGGTACAGCAGGTCAGTGAGGCAGTGGCCCTCGCGGGAGACCATGATGATGGTGCGCAGCTTGCGGCCCAGGTCGTCGACGCGGTAGGTGGCGGCGAATTCCTCGGCGACGCGAGCCAGGCCCTCATCGATGGGCGCGCGCCCCTTCGGGGAGTCGACCTCGACGCGCATGAAGAAGGTACCCGTGTCGGAGTCGCCGAACTGCTGGGACTGGATGACGTTGCCCCCGGACCCACCAATCACGCCGGTCACGGCGTGCACGATACCGGGGCGGTCCGGGCAGGACAGGGTCACAACAAGCTGCGCGTTTTCAGTCATGGGAGCCAGTCTAGCCAGGTTCATACCCACGAACGAGGCCGGGGCACCGTTTGCGGGAGACGCCACGGACGGGCGGGTACAGCGTTGCTGCTGCGAGCATTGCAGCCACAGTCGGAGAGCTGTGTCCCTATGACCTCGCGACACATCCGGTGATGCGGCGCTTAACGCGCACCATCTTCACTCGTCGATCGCATCTGTGTCACGAGGGAGATGAGTGATGCCCCTTTAGGAATCACTGGGCGTCACACCCACCGACTGGCTCCACCTGTGCCACGCCACCAAAGACTCTGTGCGTGTCACCGCACACACTCTGGATCACCCCGATGATTGAGGGCCTTATCCCCTCTTCGCGCACGTTAACCCCTTGATACGCACACTAACCCCTTGATGCGCACGCTAACCCTTTAGGTGACAGCCTGGGCGCGCTGCCACCACTACTACCAATCGGGTTACCACTCCGCCCATAGGGCCCAGGCCACCACCTATCGGAGGGGCCACGAACACCTCCTATCATTGGGGGATGCAGATTCGACTCGCGTCCCGCTCAGACATCGCCTTCATCGAAGGTGCCTATGAGCACGCTCGCGCGTTCATGCGGGAGAATGGGAACGCAACCCAGTGGCCTGACTGCTACCCAGGGCGGATCGATGCGGAGGCAGACATCGCGAGCGAGCACTGTTTCCTCATCACCGACGAGGATGGACCTCTCGCCGTCTTCACCTTCACGCCAGGTCCGGACGAGACGTACGCCGAGATTGACGGCGCGTGGCGTTCTGATGCCGATTATCACGTGATTCACCGTGTGGCGGCGGTGCGCGGACGCGGTGTTGCTCGGACGATCTTCAGCTTCGCAGCTGAGCACGCTGACTACCTGCGTTGCGACACCCACAAGGACAACGCTCCGATGCGGCGCGCGCTCGAGTCCTTCGGATTCCGCGAGTGCGGCACGATCACTGTCGCCAACGGTACGCAGCGCGTTGCCTATGACTGGATCAAGGACAGCTCTACCGGCGCAGCAGCCAACTAGTTCCACCTCCTCGACCACACTGAGCTACCGAACAATGTCGCACGTAATTCCTATACACCACAAATTTGCAATACCCCAGAAAGCGCGGAATTTCAACGTTCTGATTTCAAATTCTGAAGGACTCTGAATAGAATTACGTGCGAAATTTTGAGAGCTGCACCCGTTATGGAGCATTACACCCGATCAGTGGGCATTACACCCGATCAGAACGGGTGCATCGTCACTGATGAGGTGCACGACCCGATCAGCAACAAGCTCTGTCGCGGAGGCGCGCCACTGGCAGCTTCAATACCGATGCGGGCACACCGCTCCCTACCATTTCACCGGCCCAAGATCGCCCACTTGAGCAACAACCGCCCATCCAATGCTGACTGATCGCCGAGCAACAATGACGGTGTACGTGTCGATCCACCAAAGTGCAGACCCATTGAGCAAAATCAGCCGAAAATCGGGGAATTTTGGCGAATGGGACTGCGGTTTGGCGGGTGAACCCACCGGGCACCACTACACACGTGCCCTTCGCCCCACGCATCCCACCTCCGGTAACCAGAATGACCACACTCAAGCTTGTTCCTCAGTGGGGTTACACCAATTAGCGGAGTATTACACCAGCTCGGAGCTAGTGCAATACTCCCTAACTGGTGCAGGGCTGCCCGGCAGGGCTCGGCTGCAATCTCATTGGAGCAGCAATGGGGCAGGCCGCGCCGCGCGTGGGCTTGTTGCAAAGTGACATTGCAGTACTGAGCTCAGCATTCCACTAGGTAATAGGTAGTGCATTGCTGCTACATCTAATGAATTGCTCCATGATGCGCGTTGCCGCACGTCACCGAGGCGCCACGACCGCGCAACACTCGCGGACGAACCCCGCAACAACACCTCAGACCCCACAAAGACTACAACAACCCCGAACGCACACGGTCACACGCAGCCCCCGCGGCCACAACCCCCAACAACACACCCCCATACATGCGGGCGCGCGCCCGGCCAATCAGCCGGGCGCGCGCCCTTCCCACCAACCGCCGCGAGGGCGGTCGCCTCACTTGATGAAGCCGAGCTCCTTGACGGCGTCGTACTCTTCCTGGAGGGCCTTGATGTTGTGGTCGATTCCGGCGCGGGTCGCGTCGGAGATCTCGAGGCCGTCGACGACCTGCCACTCGCCACCATCGGAGGTGACGGGGAAGCCGAAGTTCAGGCCGGCGGGGACGCCGTAGTGCGTGCCGTCGGACATGACACCGGCGGTGACCCACTCGCCCTCGGGGGTACCGTGGATCCAGGAGTACATGTGGTCGATCGCGGCGTTCGCAGCGGAGGCGGCCGAGGAGGCGCCACGCGCCTCGATGATGGCGGCGCCACGCTTGGCGACGGTGGGACGGTAGTAGCTGGACAGCCACTCTTCGTCCACGAGCTCGATCGCGGGCTTGCCGGCAACGGTCGCGAAGGAGACGTCCGGGTACTGGTCGGCCGAGTGGTTACCCCACACGACGACGTCCTTGATGTCGGCATTTGCGGCGCCGGTCTTGTGGGCGAGCTGCGCGACCGCACGGTTGTGGTCGAGGCGCATCATCGCGGTGAAGCGCGACGCGGGGACGTCCGGCGCAGCGTTCTGGGCGATGGTGGCGTTGGTGTTCGCGGGGTTGCCCACGACGAGGACGCGCACATCGTCGGCGGCGCCGTCGTTGATGGCCTTGCCCTGGGGGCCGAAGATGCCCGCGTTGGCCTCGAGGAGGTCGGCGCGCTCCATGCCGGCGCGGCGCGGCATGGCGCCCACCAGGTACGCGACGTTGGTGCCCTGGAACGCGCGGTTCACGTCGTCGAAGATCTCAACGCCGGCCAGGGTCGGGAACGCACAGTCGTCGAGTTCCATCGCGGTGCCCTCGGCTGCCTTCACGGCCTGCGGGATCTCCAGCAGGTGCAGCTTGACGGGCACGTCCGGGCCGAACAGCTGGCCGGAAGCAATGCGGAACAGGAGGGCGTAGCCGATGTTGCCGGCTGCGCCCGTGACGGTGACGATACGAGGTTCTGCCATGATGTGGCGCTCCTTTACAGTTCCTGTGGGCGTGTGCCCTTCAGTCGCGGTGTTCCCCGCGCTCTGTCCTCTAGGATACGTCGTCCGTCACAGTGGAACCCGGGCATCCAGTCCCAGGAGACTCCACCCCGACAGTGATCTACAACATATCCAATGTGTGGGGCGCTCTTCACCAGACTCGTCAAAGACGTACAGTAGGAACATGGCCGACAACCGTCCTACCCCCTCCCCCGGCGCCGGTTCCGCGCGAGAATCGGCCCCCGCCTCAACCCACATCGACGAGGCCGTGGCTCACTCCCACGATCACGCGTACTCCCCGAGCGGCGAGCATGGAGGCCACTCCCACGATCATTCCCACGCGGGGGCCTCGACCAAGCGCCTCGGGTGGGCGCTCACGGTCACGGGTGCCATCGTTGTCGCCGAGCTGGTCGGCGCTTTCTGGTCCGGATCCCTGTCGCTGGCGGCGGACGCGGGGCACATGGTCGTGGACGCCTCCGGCCTCGTCATCGCGCTGATCGCCGCGCGCCTCATGCGCCGCCCGCGCGACGAAAAGCACACGTGGGGGTGGGCGCGCTCCGAGGTCCTGGCTGCCACCCTGCAGGCCGGCATGCTGCTGATCATTTGCGCGATCGTCGCGTGGGAGGGCGCGTGGCGACTACTTTCTCCACCCGAGGTCGAGGCCGGACCAATGCTCCTCGTCGGCATCATCGGCTTAGCCTCCAACGTCGTGTCGCTGGCGATCCTCGCGGGCGGGCGCGACGCGAACCTCAACATGAAGGCAGCATTCCTGGAAGTTGCGAACGATGCCCTAGGTTCGGTCGCTGTCATCGTCGCCGCCGGTGCCGAGTGGGCCTTCGGGTGGACGCGCGCCGACGCGATCGCTTCACTCCTTATTGCAGCGCTCATGGCACCACGCGCACTCACCCTCCTGCGCCGCTCCGTCGCAATCCTCATGGAGCAGGCGCCAGCGAACGTGGACGTCACTGAGCTGCGCGCGCACATGCTGGACGTCGACGGCGTGCTCGACGTGCACGACCTACACGTCGCTGCCGTCTCGTCTCACCTGGTGACCGTCACGGCGCACGTGACCGTGTCGGAACACGCCGACGGGCCAAGCCGGGACAGAATTGTCCACCAGCTGGGCGAATGCGCGTGCCATCATTTCCCTATCGCGCATTCGACGTTCCAGCTCGAATGCGCGCAGCACGCGAGCCACGAGCACATTGAGCACTAAGCGACACTTCACCTCCATACACAAACGGTGAGGCGGCGGGATCTTCACGCTCCCACCGCCTCACCACAGGCACAACTCTCGGCCACGCCTTGTGGGGTTTGAATCAGCCCTCGCGGAACATGATGCCGAAGCTACCGCGCGGGTAGTGCCACTTGAGCACACCCTTCGGTGCCACGGCCAGGCAGGTGCCGCACTCGAGGCACGCCGCGTACTCAACGCCGACGGTGCCGTCGGCCTCGACCGAGTACACCTTTGCCGGGCAGACGCGCTCGAGCAGAGCGCCAGCACCAGTGGCGCGAGCGAGTTCCTGATTGACCTCGATGTGGGATTCTTCCTCATCCAGGTAGTAGGTGTTCCCAGCCAGGCGGGCGGGGACACTCTCGATGACGAATTGAGCCATTGCTCGTCCTCCTTTCAGAAATCTCGTCACAGGGCGCGGATGCCCGCGAGGACATCGCCCATGATCTGCGTCAGCTTCAGGCCCGACGCCTTGAGGGCGTCGAGTCCGACCTTGCGGATGTGGCGCCTCGGCGTCAGGTCATGGTTGAAGATGCCATAGAACACCCCGGCGGCGAGCTTGCCGTAGTCCTTGTACATGCGCGGGCGCTCCAGGAAGGCCGGGGCCTTCGCGTAGGTCGCCATGTCCTTGCCGACAAAGCTCTCGTCGAGCAGGGCGCGGTACTGGTCCATCGACTGCTGTCCGAAGTCCATGGTCTGGAAGGCCTTCTCGATGGCTTCGGCAGCCGCCAGCGCGGAGCCAGCCGCCAGGTCCATACCACGGATGGTCAGGCCCGTGTTGAGGGTGAAGCCCGCGGCGTCGCCGATGATCATCAGACCCGGGCGGGTCAGATCGTGCGCCACCATGGCGGGACCGTCCTCAATCGTGAGGTGGCATCCGTACTCGAGGCAATCAGCGCCTTACCCAGCGGGTCCTCAAAGACGTACTGCAGGTAGACGGGGGTGTAGATGATGGAACTGCCGATGGAGACCAGAACGAGCAGGAAGAAGCGGTGTCCGCGCGACAGATCGTTCGCGTGGCGCTCCTGGGTGAGCATGCTCAGCACTGCGACCACCTTTCATGAAAATGAGAGGCTGGGAAATCAATTTGTTGACATCGACCCGCGACTATGTCTCGTATCTTCATCATTGAATGAAAAACCAGGTATTTGTCAACGTCGAGCCACTATTCTGATCACCGTTAATCATCATGAAGCGTGGCTACCAGTAGCACTCGCGGAACTTTGTGCGGTCAATGGTATCGAGAGCGAACCAGGTCAACCCCGACCTTGGTCCCAGATTTTTTCCCGCAATTCCGGACCTTACGCGTCCAAAAGTGACCTATGCCAGCAGTGGCGCGGACGGTGCTAAGAGCGCGTTTATTGCGGACGATCTTGGTCCATTTGTCAGCTTGTACTGAAATGTTCATTACTCCATAAAGAGCTAGTCATCCGACACAAAAAGGTCTAACGAATTACACGCCGATTCCACCTCGGCACACTTACACTCTCATCACATACATTGTCTGACATATTTTCATTCAGACCCAAAAGGGAAATTCAATCGACAAACATGATGAATTATCCGACGCTCATCGTCGGTAATAACACGGTGTGCTATGAAGCCGGATTCTTCAGGCACCACAGGTGCGAGACAATGGACCACCAGACGGCACGAGACAAACTATCCCTACGCAGCCCACGACAGCTTCGCCAGTTACGATCGCCAGCACCACAAACCGCTACCGCCCCACAGATCTTGCTAACACGCGATGACCCGCGCACGCTCGACTCGGCGCAACCGCATGTTCCTCAGTCGCGCTCGCCCGATACCCTCGCACAGTTCGCTGCCCATAGGCCCGTCAGCGCCGCCGAATCCGACCACGGGAATGCCAAGTAATCACCCGCGAGAATCACCGGCCCCGTATGCTCCTTGCGATAGCGGTGAACCTGACTGACTCGCCCAACCCGGCAGGTCGGCATCGCGTGAGGGATCCTGACGACGCGGCTCGCTTCCAGATCAACGGCGTCGCCCACAGTTGGCGCGAGCTCGCACACCGCCGCGACCGCCCGAGCGGTCACCTCAGTGTCGGACTCCCCCATGACCATCGAGCGCTGCGCAGCCTCCCCATCAAACATGACGGTCACGGCATCTACGCCCGGCGCCGCATGCCCCGCGCGGCTCGCCACACACAACGCGGCGATGGGGCCAGCCTGGCTCGGCGACGCAAGGAGACCGTACGCGCCCCCCAGCTCCCTTTCCTCAAGGCGCCGGCTACACGCGAGAACGACCAAGAGACCTGAGCTGTAGGGTGTCGACACGAGCTGAGCTTCAAGCGGGGACGGATCTGCGAGGAGCGAAGCGGCTGCGGGTGCTGGAACAGCCAAGACGATCCGGTCCCCCTCCACCACGGTCCCGTTGTCGAGGACCAAGGCGGCGCCGGCCTCATCGCGTTCGACGCGAGCAACGGGAGCCTCGTAATGGATCGACAGTCCCGCGGCCAACGCCCGAGGTATCGCCTCGAGCCCAGGATCCGCGGTGAGCGTGACGAAGGGACGCGCGCCGTAGGACACCATGGCCAGCGCCGCCGACGCCGACGTCTGCGCAAGATCCTGAAAGTAGTATCCCCGAAACGACGAGCCGATGACCGCGCGGGTGAAGGCCTCGCCAAAGCGAGCGGAACACCATTCGTCGGCGGGCACGTCGATATCGGCCCAGTGGGCGGGATCAGCCGGGTTGGCTTTCGCAAGACGTGGGAACTGACGGGCCAGCTGCCAGCCGGCCCGGGCGGCGTCACCCCATCCGATCACTCCGGCGCGCACCATCGAGTACGCGGAGGGACCGTAGGTGAGCGCCGCCGAGTCAACGATGAGCCCTGCGCGTGAACGAATGGGGCGCAGCGGCACCCCGAGGCGCTTGGCTATACGGGGGATAACACGGTAGGTCGAGGACAGAAAGTTCGCACCGACCTCAACCCGACAATCGGCCACCGTAGCCGTTTCAATACGACCACCCGCTCGCTCGCTCGCCTCGTAGAGCACCACGTCCTGGCCGCTCCGAGCGAGCGCGTCAGCGCATGCAAGTCCCGAGATCCCTGCTCCGACCACCAAGGTTTTCATGACGCCATGATAGCGTCGCCCAGCAGCACTGCGGCGCCGAGCCGCTCGGATCTTGGGGAACACATGCCGCGACTACAGCGTTCACGAGCCTGTTTCTTGCACCCCCTTGACAGTGACGTAGGGTCACAGTGTTCGATGGGTTCCATGAGAGTCAAAGAGCTGGCTGACCTCGCGGGTACAACGACGCGGACGGTCCGCTACTACCACCGAGTGGGCCTGCTCCCCGTGCCCCCACTCGTCGCGGGGCGCCGCGACTACGGCATCGAGCACCTAGCGCGCCTGCTGCGCATACGGTGGCTGGCCGAGTCCGGGATCCCCCTGGCGAAGATCGCCCAGATGCTGCCCGAGGAACCCGCCCAGGGGCGCAGCGCCGTCGAGGCGGACCTGCTCGCCACGCGGGCGCAGATCGACGCCCGCATCGAGGTCCTGCACCACCAGCGCGCCCGCATCGATGAGCTCGTGGCCAGGGTGCGCTCCGGCGAGGCGCTCTCGCCCCTGCCCATCGTCCTGGAGCGCTTCTACGATCATCTCGAGGACCTCGTCGAGGACCCGGCCACGCTGCCCATCATCCACACGGACCGGCGCATGGTCCTGGCGCTGGCGATCTCAGGCCTCATCCCGGCCTCGCTGAGCCCGTTCATTGAGGGGCTCAGCGACGAGGACCGCCGCGCGGTGGTCCGCATGCTCACCACGTTCGCCACACTCGACCGCAGCCGCTACCCCGGCACCTACGGCGACGAGGAGAGGGAGCGCGTCATCGAGGAGCTCGAGGAGGCCGAGTGGGCCGTCCTCGAGCGCAACAGGGCCACCGCCCTCGCGTTGCTGCGCGACCTGCCCAGTGGCGGACCCGGGCACCTGCTGTGGAAGCGGGTGGCCCGGCTGTCCAAGATCGGCTACCCCGAGCCCGACCAGAGGCGCGTCATTAGCGACCTGGTTCGCCGCTTGCAGGCGGACCCGGAGTTCGGGCCCGTGCTCGAAGAGAAAACAGGAAAGGACTGGAGCATTGTCTGATCTCATTGAGGCAGAGGGCCTCGTCAAGAGCTTCGGGAGGGTCAAGGCCCTAGACGGCCTCGACCTGGGGATCACGAAAGGGCAGATACACGGCTTTCTCGGCCCCAACGGCGCGGGGAAGTCCACGACGATCCGCGTGCTGCTCGGCATGTATCGGGCTGACGGCGGCCGCGCCCAGGTCATGGGGATGGACCCCGCCCACGAGGCCTCCGCCATCAACCGCCGCCTCGCCTACGTGCCCGGCTCGGTGAGCCTATGGCCCAACCTCACGGGCGGGCAGGTGCTCGACACCCTGGCGGGCCTGCGCGGATCGCGCGACCGCGCCCGCGAGGAGGAGCTCACCGAGCGCTTCGACCTGGACCTCACCAAGAAAGTGCGCGCCTACTCCAAAGGCAACGCACAGAAGGTGGCGCTCGTGGCCGCCCTGTCCGCGCCGGTGGACCTGTTCATCCTCGACGAGCCGACATCGGGCCTGGACCCCCTCATGGAGCGGGTCTTCACGGACGTGGTCCGCGAGGCCGCCGACGGGGGCGCCACCGTCCTGCTGTCCAGCCACATCCTGGCGGAGGTGCAGGACCTGTGCTCGCACGTGACGATCATTAAGGACGGGCGCACCGTGGAGAGCGGTGACCTGTCGTATCTGCGCTCCCTGGCCGAGACCGCCATCCGCGTCGGCGTCGGGGAGTCGGACGTGCGGCGCCACCGCCTCGTCGAGGCCCTGGCCGGGCTGGGCGCCCCCGTCCGCCCCACCGGCACCCGCGTGGAGACCCGCGTCCCCTCCTCCCTGGTGCCCGGGGTCCTGAGCGTGGTCGCAGAACTGGGCGCGGACGACATCCAGGTGGAGCCCGCCAGCCTGGAGGACCTGTTCATGAGCCACTACTCGGGGAACCAGGGGGCACGGTCATGAGCGCATTCACGGGACTGCGGCGGTGCCTGGGGCTGGCGACGCGCCGCTACAGGTGGCAGGCGCTCGCGTGGATGGTGCCGCTGTGGCTGTTCCTGCTGGGCCATCCGATCGCCCTGCAGCGCACCTACCCCTCCTTCGAGGAGCGCACCGCACTCCTCACCCAGATGCGCGACGCGCCCGGCGTGCGCCTGCTCTTCGGCCCCCTCCCCGCCACCGGCGGCGTGGGAGAGTTCGCCAGTTGGGAGGACGGCGGGTACCTGCTGTGGTTCGTGGCGATCATGGCGATCATGCTCACGACCGCGCTGGCCAGGCGTGACGAGCAGGACGGGCACGTCGAGGTCGTCCTCGGGGCAGGCGCCGGCCGCTGGGTGCCCTTCGCCTCGGCGACCGCGTGGGCGCTGGGCGCGATGGCGCTCACGGGCACGGGTCTGGCGGTCTCGCTGATCGGCGTGGATGCCGTCGTGGGCGAGACGCCCCTACGGGGGGCGCTCGTGTTCGGGGGCGTGGCCATCGCCCAGGGATGGGCTTGCGCCGGGATCGCCCTGGTAGCCTCGCAGTTGGTGCGGGACACCTCGGCTGCGCGAGGACTGTGTTTCACGGTCCTCGGGGCGGCCATCACTGTCCGCGTCCTGGCCGACGAGACGGGAGCCGCGTGGCTGCGGTGGCTGAGCCCCCTGGCCTGGCGGGATGTCGCCGAGCCCTTCGGGGCGGAGCGCGTATGGGTACTCGCCGTCTTTGCGCTCGTGGTCGCCGCTCTGGTGGCACTGGCAGCACTGCTTCACGCCCGCCGGGAGCTGCTGGGGGCGGTGTTGGCCGACCGCTCGGTGTCCGCCAGGCGGTGGCGCGTGCGCAGCCCGCTGGGCCTGACCGCGCGCCTGGGCGTTCGGCGCCTGGCGGCCTGGGCCTTCGCGCTGGCGCTCGCGGGGGCGCTCTTCGGCGCGATGTCGGGCGGGTTGTCCGACCTGATCGCCAACAACCCGGCGAGCGCCGCCTACGTCGACAAGATGGCCCCCGAGATGCGGCCCGTCGTCCAGTACACCACGTTGCTCGCGGTCGTGATGGTGGCCCTCGTGGCCACTGCGGTCGTCCAACGGGTGCTCGGCCTGGCTGCGTCGGAGGAGAGGGGGCTGTCCGAGGCGGTGCTGGCCTGCGGGGTCCCGCGCACGCGCACGCTCGTGGCGGCGGTGGCCGACGCCATCGGCGCCGGGGTGGTCCTGCTCCTCGTGTCCGGGGCAGCACTGGCGGCGGCGACGGCCACCCAGGTGAGCGAGGACCACGCTGCCGGTCGCGCGCTCGTCTCCACGCTCACCCAGCTACCGGGGGTCGTGGCGGCGGCGGGCATCGCCGTGTTCCTGGTGGGAGCTGCGCCCCGGTGGCGGTCCCTGGCGTGGGCGGTCATCGCGTGGAGTTCCTTCGCGCGTCTCTTCGGGGGCCTCATCGACATGCCGGCGTGGGCACAGGACCTGTCCGTCCTCGGGCACGTGGCCGACCCGTGGGGGACGACCCACTGGCTCCCCTTGGCCGTCCAGCTCGGCGTGGGCATCGCGTGCTGTGCTGGCGGCCTCGTCGCCTACCGAGTGCGTGACATTCCAGCGTGAGGGCACAGCCTGCCGCCCGTCGCTCGCTCACGAGGCCTGCGCGGCCCCGCGGGCGAGCGGCGCCGTGGTGGAGACGTAGATTCGCCTGACCGCCAGTGCGAGGACGACGGTGACGATCAGCGCCCACCCCAGCGCCACGAACACGCTCACCGCCCCGCTCTGATACAGGGCCGTCCCAGCGTCCGCGAGGGCGTGGGCGAGGATCGCCCCGAGGATCCACCAGCGGCGGATCCGCCCCGTGAACGCCATCCAGACCAGGACCGAGAGGGTGATGTGCAAGGCAATGGCGATGGCGCGCTCGCCGATGCCCAGCAGGTAGAGCGGCGCGGGGGTATTGATGAGTGAGTCGAGCTGGTGGGCGACGGTGTCGCGCTGGGCGTCGGGCAAGCCGGCGAGGAACGCCTCGCTGGCCCCCGCGTTGATGATGCTCACCGAGGTCACGAGGCTGGAGACCATCCCCACTCCCACGAGCAGCATTGCCTCGATGCCTCCGTGTCCAATGCCCGCCCCGAGCGCGCGCCCGACGTCGTCGGGGCGTCGATCGCTTGCTCGCAGCACGGCGAAGCCACACACCCGCCCGAGCTCCTCGAACACTCCGGCCGCGAGCGCCCCGTAGAGGGTGTAGAGGGCGGGGCTACTGCGCAGGCTTGGGACGGCCGCGAATACAAGCGAGTGCGTTTCACCTTCGAGGAGGAGAGCAAACACGACGAACACGAGCGCGCCGACGGCAGCGGACCACAGGGAGAAGCGCCACCTGCGCCGCACAACGACGAGGATAACGATCGGCAGGACGAGCGTGGCTAGAGCGCTGACGCCCATGGATACCAGGGAAGCTGTTGAAACCATGGAAACCTCGATTCGTTGGTCGGGAAGGGGAGCCGACGAGCGCCCGTACGGTTGAGGATACTCCCGGTCCCCACCCACCCGTACCACATCCTTGTTTGTTGCCCTCCCGGGGATCTACCATCTGTTGTACCCATCCCAACGGTGTTGAAGGAGATTACGGCGATGAAGCCCCTCTCGGTCGCCACAGCGGCCTGCCTCCCCCTTGCTCTATGCCTACTACCGGCTGCCCCCGCGCTCGCCGATCCCGCGCGGTCGGCGACAACCGATGCCCTCACGGTGGCCACGTTCAACGCCAGCCTCAACCGAGACTCTCCGGGGCAGCTTCTCGACGACCTTGCCACGTCAGGCAATACCCAGGCGTCCAACGTCGCAGAAACCATCCAACGCGTGGATCCGGACATCATTTTGATCAACGAGTTCGACTACGACGCGAATTCGGCGGCTGTTGACCTCTTTCGCACGAACTACCTCGAAGTCCCGCACAACGGCGCCGCCCCCGTCTCCTATCCCTACGCCTGGTCGGGTCCCGTCAACACCGGCGTGCCCAGCGGCTTCGACCTGGATAAGGACGGGACGAACAACGGCCCGAGCGACGCCTGGGGTTTCGGCAAGTTCCCGGGTCAATACGGTTTCGTCGTCTACTCGAAATACCCGATTAAGACCGACCAGATCCGCACGTTCCAAAACTTCTTGTGGAAGGACATGCCGGGCGCCCTCCTTCCGACCAACGCCGACGGCTCGGGCTGGTACTCCGACGAGATACTCCAGCGCTTCCCCCTCTCGTCTAAGACGCACGCCGACCTGCCGGTCGATGTCGACGGCACGACCGTCCACGTTCTCGCCGCTCACCCGACCCCGCCCTCGTTCGACGGACCCGAGCAGCGCAATAAGAAGCGTAACTTCGACGAGATCCGCGTGTGGTCCGACTACGTAGCGAACCGGGCCGACTACCTCTACGACGACAATGGCGTCAAGGGCGGCCTGTCCACCGATGCGAACTTCGTCATTCTGGGCGACTACAACTCCGATCCACTGGACGGCGATTCGTACCCGGGAGCCATCGACCAGCTCCTGACCAGCCCCCGAATCGTCGACACGATGCCGACCTCGCAGGGCGGGCCCAGCGAGGCGAAGCTCCAGGGTGGGGCCAACCTGAAGCACAAGACGGATCCGAAGTACGACACAGGCGACTTCAACGACGATCCGCGGCCGGGCAATCTGCGCATCGATTACGTGCTGCCGAACACGGGCACGCAGGTCGACGAGGCGCAGGTCTTTTGGCCAACCCGCGACGACGAGCTGTTCCGTCTCACCGGCCTCCATCCCTTCCCGACCTCCGACCACCGCATGGTCTGGACAAAGCTGCGCTTCCCGGCAGCAGAGCCACCGGCACCGGAACAGCCAAACCCCGGTGATCAAGGGCAGGCGGGCCCCTCGGGAGCAGGCAAGTCCGGCAAACTGGCGAATTCGGGCACGCATGTCGGCCTTCTCGGCATGATCGCCCTCACGGCGGGCCTGGGCGGCGCTCTCCTCATCGCCCAGCGTCGCGCGCGCCGTCGCCGGGCGTAGCCGCGATCACTCAACGCCTCGGGGCGGGTCTGATTGACCCGCCCCGAGGCGTTTCGCATGCGACACGGGATTCCTCGCGTGTCAGCCCGCCAACTGGCCGCCTCCCGCAGATGCATCTGTGCGTCCACAGCGGCATCGCACCCATAGCCCGGACACAAGATGAGGGGCGGGTCACATGCCGATCCGGGCGTAAGTAGATCCGAAGAGGCATATAATACATATATACATGTTTTGCATGTTATGTTGGATTTAGCAGAGAGGCTGGCACTATGACACCACGAAACCCCGCACACATCGGCCCCGGCGGGCGCGGCTTCTTCGGAACCGTCACCGTGGGAACTCGAGGACAGGTCTCGATCCCCGCCCAGGCTCGCAAGTCCCTCGGACTCGAACCCGGCGACCAGCTGGTCGTCCTCACCGACCCAGCCCAAGGCCTCGCCCTCATCCCACTATCGGTTCTCGTCTCCCAACACGCGGACACGAACCCCATCGCGGCTCTCGTACGCAACACCATGGCGGGCAACACGCCCCCCGAGGCGGACAGCGGCCCCGCAGACGCAGCCCCCGCCTCGTGACACCTGTCAACAGCATCTTCAGGAGAAGTTATGACAACCCCAGCTATCCGCGCGACGGATGTCACCAAGCGCTACGGCGACCTCACCGCTGTAAACGGCGTATCACTGGAGGTCCACCCCGGCGAGATCTTCGGAATCATCGGCCCCAACGGGGCAGGCAAGACGACGTTCATGGAATGCCTTGAGGGCCTACGCCACCCCACGAGCGGCACCATCGACGTCCTGGGTGAGGACCCCTCCCGCCCCTCCACACGATGGCGAGAAAGGATCGGCGTCCAGCTACAGACAGCGGCCCTGCCCCCCAAGATCACCGTCAACGAGGCGATGGCACTCTTCGCGTCCATGTACTCCAACCCCGCCGACCCGGCTCAACTCCTTAACGAGCTCGGCATCGCAGCCAAGGGGCGTTCCTACGTGGACAAGCTCTCGGGCGGACAGCGCCAACGAGTCTTCATCGCTCTCGCCCTCTTGGGCAAGCCCGACGTCGTGTTCCTCGACGAGCTGACCACAGCCCTCGACCCGCAGGCACGACTGGCCATGTGGGATGTCGTGCGCTCCATCCGACGGGGCGGAGCCACCGTGGTCATGACCACCCACTACATGGAAGAGGCTGAGGCCCTGTGCGACCGCGTCGCCGTCATCGATGCCGGCCGCCTCATCGCACTCGACACCGTGCCCGGCCTCATCGCCTCCATCGCGAAGGGCACGAAGGTGCAGCTGCGCACCTCCCAGCAGCTCACCCGCGGCATCGTCGACGAGATCGACGGCATCAGCGACGTGATGATCGCCGGGACCTCCGTCTCGATGCTGTGGTCGGGCAGCGGCATCCCCCAGGCTGCCATCGCAGCCATCGAGGCCACCGGCCTCACCGTGACAGACATCCGTACCAGCTCCCCCGGCCTCGAGGACGTGTTCCTCGCACTCACCGGCCGCAACATGCGTCAGGAGGCGTGAGCCATGCGCACCTTCATTCAACTGTGCCGCGTCACCGCGATGCGCGCACTGCGAGAACCCGTCACCGTCATCTTCACGCTTCTGTTCGCCCCCGCCTTCATCGGGTGCATGGGCCTCATCTTCGGCAACAACCCGGTACCCGAGTTCGGAGGAAAAGGATTCCTCGAGGCAAACTTCACCGCTTTCCCCGGGATCGTCATCGCGATCAGCGCGCTCATCATCGTCCCCGTCGACCTCGTGACCCAGCGGGGGGCGGGCGTACTGCGCCGCTTTCGCGCCACCCCACTCAACCCGGCCCTCTACCTGGCCGCCGACGTTGTCTCCCGTTTGACGCTCGGCCTCGTGTCCTTCACCACCATGTACGCCATCGCCGTGCTCGGCTTCGGGGTACGCCCCGCATCAGCCGGAGCCTTCATCTCCGCACTCGCAGCTACTATGCTCGGTCTAGCGGCTTTCCTGGCAGCGGGCTACCTCATCGCCGGGCGGTTCCGCAACGTCGGCGCCGCACAGGGGCTGGGAAACATTCTCATGTACCCACTCATCTTCACCTCGGGTGCCGCGGTTCCCCTGGCGATGCTCCCTCCCAGTATCCTCTCCATCGCGAAGTACTCGCCGATGACGCAACTCACCTATCTCACACGAGGCCTGTGGGATGGCGAGGGATGGGGCGAGCACTGGATAGCCGCTCTCATTCTCCTTGTGTTCGGCACCGTCTGTGCCGCAGCTGCGGCGCGTTTCTTCCGCTGGGAGTGAGGCCATGAGTCCTCAGGCACCCCACGGCCACTCGACGGGTCGCCCGCCCGGACGCTGGGCGCGCGTCGCCTGCTGGACGGCCTTCATCAGCGCCCTCTTGCCCGTGGCGTGGAGAATCGGGATGCTCTGCGGGGCGGACCTCGGCTTCTCCCAGGCAGACTTCTTCCGTTCCAACGCCTCGGCCACGGCCTACGTCCTGGGGCTCGAGGCCATCCAGGTCCTCGCTGGAACCCTGTGCCTCGGCCTCATCTACCCCTGGGGTGAGCGCGTTCCCCGCTGGCTTCCCCTCCTCGGCGGACGCGAGATCCCCCGGCTCTTGCCCCTCGCGATCGGGGGGACCGGGAATGCCCTGCTCTACTACATCAATGGCACCCTGGTGATCAGGTTCGGCTCTGTGTGGCTGGGCCTGGCCGAGGGGCAGACCCCGGCCGACGGAATGAACCACTGGCAACTGGCCATCCTGGTCGCAGCCTACGCCCCGATGCTGCTCCTGTGGGCTCCCGCCCTCACGATCGGCCTGATCGGCTACTGGCGTCGGCGCACAACCCGATAACACAGAGGGGGCCGCGCCTTGCGGCGCAGCCCCCGAGCACAGCTCAGATGAGACTACTTCGTGCGATTCTCGCGGTAGTACTCGATGAGAGCTCGAGTCGACTGATCCTGCGCATCCAGGGCCTCGGACGAGCCCTCGATTGCGGGCAGGATCTGCTTGGCCAGGACCTTGCCCAGCTCGACGCCCCACTGGTCGAAGGAGTCGATGCCCCACACGGCACCCTCAACGAAGGTGATGTGCTCGTACAGGGCGATCAGCTGGCCCAGGACCGAAGGGGTCAGGGACGGGGCCATGATCGACGTCGTGGGACGGTTGCCGGTGAACACGCGGGCGGAGACGATGGCCTCGGGCGTGCCCTCGGCGCGCACCTCCTCGCTGGTCTTACCGAAGGCCAACGCCTTGGTCTGGGCGAAGAAGTTCGACAGGAACAGCTCGTGCATGTCGGCATCACCATCGCCCAGCGCCCACGTCGGGTTCGCAAACGCGATGAAGTCGGCGGGGACCATGCGGGTGCCCTGGTGGATCAGCTGGTAGAAGGCGTGCTGGCCGTTGGTGCCGGGCTCGCCCCAGAAGACCTCGCCGGTCTCGTAGGTGACGGGGCTGCCGTCGCGGCGCACGGACTTGCCGTTGGACTCCATGGTCAGCTGCTGCAGGTACGCGGGGAAGCGGTGCAGGTACTGGGAGTAGGGCAGGACGGCGTGCGTGTCGGCGCCCAGGAAGTTCGAGTACCACACGTTGAGCAGGCCCATCAGCAGGGGCACGTTCTTCTCGGGCGCAGCCTCGGCGAAGTGGCGGTCCATCGCGTGAAAGCCGGCAAGGAAGTCAGCGAAGCCCTCGGGGCCAATCGCGACGGCCAGGGAGGTACCCACCGCGGAATCGACGGAGTAGCGGCCGCCTACCCAGCTCCAGAAGCCGAAGGCGTTGGCGGGGTCGATGCCGAACTCGGCGACCTTGTCCAGGGCGGTGGACACGGCGACGAAGTGCTTGGCGATGGCCTCCTTCTCGGAGGCCTCGTCGGTGACGATGCCGCGCTCACGCAGAGCATCGAGCAGCCAGGCGCGCACGACCTTGGCGTTCGTGATGGTCTCGAGCGTCGTGAAGGTCTTGGACGCGACGATCACGAGGGTCGTCTCGGGGTCCAGGTCCTTCGTGGTCTCGCCCGCGTCAGTGGGGTCGATGTTGGAGATGAAGCGGCACTCCAGGCCCTCCTGCACGTAGGGCTTGAGGGCCTCGTACGCCATGACGGGGCCCAGGTCGGAGCCGCCGATGCCGACGTTGACGACGGTCTTAACCGGCTTGCCGGTGATACCGACCCACTCGCCGGAGCGGACGCGGCGGGCGAAGGCGTAGACCTTCTCGAGGACCTCGTGCACGTCGGCGATGGCGTCCTGGCCGTCGACCGTCAGGGAGTCGGTCGCGGGGCGGCGCAGCGCGGTGTGCAGGACGGCGCGGTCCTCGGTGACGTTGATGTGCTCGCCCGCAAACATGCGGTCGCGCAGCTCGAGAACGCCGGTCTGCTCGGCGAGGGCGAGGAGGTGGCCCACCAGCGTGGGGCACACGAGGTTCTTCGACAGGTCGACGTGCAGGTCGGCAGCGTCGAAGGTGAAGGTCTGGGTGCGGTTGGGGTCGTCCGCGAACAGCTTGCGCAGGTCGGGATCGAAGTTGTCGGCCAGCTGGTCGAGCGTGTCCCACGCGGGGGTCATCGTCGGGTCGATCACGGGGATATCACTCATGGGGTCTCCTGACAGTAGAGATTGTTTCGCACTCTAGTTTAGCGGGGTCTGCTCCCCTGGTCACCCTCGTTTCTCGCTTCTGAAACGACGAGGCCGTGGCCCGCGAGTGCTCACGGAACCACGGCCTCGTACACCGTCAGAAGACCTGAGGTTCAGGCGACCGGGTCGTCGATCGGGATGGGGGTGGCCTCGATGCCCGGGTTCTGCAGCGACACGATGCGCTGGACGGGAACGAGGTTAAGCCACCACTGGTGGAACGGACGACGATTCACGAGGTCGAGGTCGTCGAACATGTTCTTCACCGGGCGCGCCTCGACGGCATTGCCGACCTGGCCGATGTAGTAGGCGCCGCGATCGCCGCGGTCGAACTGGTCCACGAGCTGCTCGAAGGCGCGCGCCACGAGGCGCGTGGCGAGCAGACGGTCGTACGGCGAGGGCGAGCCGCCCTGCTGCATGTGGCCGAGGGCCTGGTGGCGCACGTCGTAGATTCCCTCGGACTCGGCGTTGAACACGTCGGCCAGGAACTCGCGGTCGTAGTACCGGGAGGCCGACTCGTTGAGGAGTGTCAGGAACAGGCGTCGTCCGGACTTGAAGGAGGCGACCATCCGATCAGCGTCCGCGGCGATCTGCTCGAGGGAGGGGGACTCCTCGTTGATGTACATGTACTCAGCGCCGGTGGCCAGGGCACTCATGAGGGTCAAGTATCCGCAGCGCCGTCCCATCGTCTCGGCGATGAAGCAGCGCTTGGAGGCCGCCGCGCTCTCCTTGATGCGGTCGATGGCCCAGGTCGCGTTGTTGATCGCCGTGTCCGTGCCGATCGCGAGCTCGCAGCCGGGCAGGTTGTTGTCGATGGAGGCGGGGATGAGCAGGATCGGGATCTGGAATGCCGGATAGCGGTCCTTCTCCGAGGTGATCGCGTGGACGCCCAGGTAGGCGTTCATACCGCCGATGACGAGGAGGGCGTCGATCTCATTGCGTTCGATGGCGCGGCCCAGCGCGTAGAACTGCTCGACCGGCGGAATGTCGCGCTTCGTGCCGAGCTCGGCGCCGCCCTTGAAGGCCCAGCCTTCCACGTCGGACCAGCTCAGTTCACGCACGCGGTCGTCCGCGAGGCCGCTCCACGAGCCGTCGACGCCGAGCATCGTCCAGCCGCGCGCGATACCCAGGCGCACGGCCACGCGAGCCGCCGTGTTCATGCCGGGGGCCAGACCGCCCGCGTGCAGGATCGCGACGCGCTTGATCTCGCCCGTCGGCTCAGGGGTGAGCTGCGGGGGCGTGGACAGAATCTGGTTGATGCCCACCATCGACGAGAAGGACGAGCCGCGCGAGGCCTGGGCCGCCGCATAGTCGCCGGCCGCGATGAGGTCATTGACCGCGCGCGTGTCATGCACGGCCTTCATGAGGGGGATGCGGGTGATGCGGTTGCGACGCACACCCAGAATGACGGGTTCATCCTCAGCCGTGGACGCCAGGATCTCCTGGACGGCCGCGTAGCCCAGCAGCGTGGACATCCAACGGTCGTAGGCCGAGGGGGTGCCGCCGCGCTGCACGTGTCCGAGGATCGTCACGCGCGCGTCCTCGCCCGTGCGCTCCTGGATCGTGTCGGCGATCAGCTGAGTCGACAGCTCGTTGCCATCGCGGTCATGCGCGCCCTCAGCCACCAGGACGATGGACTCGCGGCGACCAGCCTCGCGGCCGAGGCGCAGGTGCTCCGCCAGCTCGTCCTGCCAACCCGGGCCCGCCGGATCCTCGGGCGTAAACACGTAGTCGGCGCCGCCCGCGACAGCCGCCATGAGGGGCAGGTAACCACAGTGGCGGCCCATGACCTCGACGACGAACGTGCGCTGGTGCGAGGCCGCCGTACTGGTCAGCTGGTCGATGGCGTCCAGGATGCGATGCAGCGCAGTGTCGGCGCCGATCGTCATATCCGTGCCCACCAAGTCGTTGTCGATCGAGCCGACGAGGCCAACGATGACGAGAGCCGGGTGCTCGGCGGCGGTCTCGGGCGAAATCACGCCCTCGGCAGCCAGCTCGGCGACGTGCTGAGCCCACTCGCCGCGGAACTCGTTCGTACCCGACAGGGAGCCGTCGCCACCGATCACGACGAGGTGATCGATGCCGTGCTCGAGCAGGTTCGCGGCCGCGCGGTGGCGGCCCTCGTACGTGCGGAAGTCAGCGCTTCGAGCCGTGCCGATCACCGTGCCGCCTTCGGCCAGGATCGAGGACACGTCCGACCACTCCATCTTCTTAATGGAATCGCCACCCACGCAGGCACCCTGCCAGCCTTCGTAGATCGCGTATGGCTGCGCGCCACGCGCCAGCGCCGTACGCACGACGGCTCGAACAGCCGCGTTCATTCCCTGGGCGTCACCGCCCGACGTGAGGACACCAATACGAACTGTGCTCATTTTTCTGCCATCTTTCGTTGACGGAGCGGGCCGTCAGGCCCAGTGTGCCTATCATTCCCTATTCTACGTGACCTGCGCCTCCGCTACTAGGGCCTTACTCCCATTTACCGAACAAACGACAAGCGCGCGCCCGCCGAAGCCGGCGGGCGCGCGCTCACACAGTCACTGGAGACTAGGCGACAGTTTCGCTGCTATTGCGGGCGGAAGACTCGGCCAGTTCCTCGGGGCTGACAACGCCCTCGACGGAGACGCGGTCCAGGTAGGCCATACCGTCAAACGCCAGCTCGCGAGCATTCTCCGGGTCGCCCTCGGTGCCGATCGAGCCGTGGGCCATGCGGTCCACAATGAGCGCGATCGCGCCGTCGCCCGTCACGTTGGTGGCGGTACCGAAGGAGTCCAGGGCGATGTAGGTGGCGATCATGAGCGCTACCTGGGCGTCGTTGAAGCCCAGCATGGAGCTCAGCAGGCCGGTGGCCGCCATGATGGCGCCGCCGGGCACGCCGGGGGCGGCGACCATGGTGATGCCCAGCATGAAGATGAAGCCGACCCACTGCAGGGAGCTCACCGTCAGGCCCTGGGTCAGGACGATAGCGAACGCGAAGGAGAAGATCTTCGAGGTCGAGCCAGCCAGGTGGATCGTCGCGCACAGCGGAATCGTGAAGGACGCGACCGCGTCGGACACGCCGTTCTTCTTCGTCTGACGCAGGGTCACCGGAATGGTGGCCGCGGACGAGGACGTGCCCAGAGCCGTCAGGTAGGCCGGCATCATCGTGAGGAGGGCCTTGAAGGGGTTACGACGCGCAACGAGGCCCGCGAAGCAGAACTGGGTCAGCAGGATGATGACCTCGAGGACCAGAACCACGATGACCACGCGCACCAGCGTCCGGATGACCGAAGCGGCCTCGCCCGTGTAGGTCAGGTTCAGGAAGATGCCGAAGATGTGCAGCGGCAGCAGCGGAATGATGATCGTCTCGATGAGACGGGTAATGATGGCGCGGAACTCGATGAAGCCCTTACGCAGCACGCCGCGTGGGACCATCGACAGGCCCAGGCCCACCACGAAGGACAGGAGCAGCGCCGTCATCACCTGCAGCGGCGCAGGCATCTCGATCGTGAAGTAGGACTCGAGGGCGCTGCCCGGCTCAGCCACATCCGCCAGCTGGGTGGAAGCGAGGAGGCGCGGGAACAGGGACGCGCACACCAGGTAGGTGAGGAAGCCCGAGAAGAGCGTCGACGCGTAGGCGATCGCCGTCGTGATGCCCAGCCACTTGCCCGCGCCTCGGCCCAGGTCCGCGATAGCGGGGGTCACGAGGCCGATGATGATCAGCGGGATAGAGAAGGACAGGAACTGGCTGAAGATCGCCGAGAAGGTCGCAAAAATACGGCCGATCTCGACGGGAACCAGGTGGTCGCCGCCAATACGGACGGATCCGAGGACGGTCGCGAGGATGATCGCAGCGATCACCCACACGAGGATTCCGGATTTACGCAGGAACTCGCGCATGTGTTTCACCTTGACAATTAGGGATGATGGGGCGCTCATAGCATGCACGAGCTTTACGAATTCTTGAAGCGATAACCAGGATTCGGGATAGATGCGGCAAAAATCACGGAAGAAATATCGTGCTCGCGCAGGCCTGCCACCGCTCGCAACACCACTGTTCCCAGGGGTTTAGCGCACCGCCAGGGTGGAGACGTAGGGGGCGAACCACCAAATAATCGCGGCGAGAATCACGTACACCGCGACATCCATCAGACGAGCTCGCGACGCAAACCAGGGCCGTCCCGGCGTCCACAAACGCAGAGCACCCATGCCAACGAGGACAGCGACCATGAGCAGGACCGCGCGATGGCGATGATCGCTCACGGCCAGCGCAATCACGCCGAGAACGCCGAGCGCACTCAGGGCAGCGCCAAGCCACGCACCCACTCGTGCGCGCGCGGTCTTTTCCTCCTCATTCACGCCCCTACCCTATCGCACGAGCGCTCGTCATCATGCGCGCGCTCATCTGCGTCCCACCAAGCCAACCACAGCCTCGTCTTTTCAAAAGAATAGGAATAAGGGGCATGCGGGTTTAGTATTGGTCCAAAGGTCCCTGAGACCCGCAACATATTTCTCGCATCAAAGGAGCATTCGAGTGTCCCGCTTTATTGTCGTCGCCCCCGGTTCGTCGGAGGCAGCCGCCCTCGCTACTGACGAGCTGGCCCGCGTTCTCGGCGTCGCCACCGTCGACGCCCTGGCCGGCACGACGGCTACCGACGCCGCCCTCCGTCCCGCCTCTGCTCTGCCCGCCGCGGTCGAAGCCGTCCGCGCCGTCGGCGACGACGCGCTCATCGCCCCCGCCCGTGAGGCCTCGAACCGCGCCTTCGACCACGTGGCCTGGAACCTGAACCTCGCCGCCTCCACCCGCGCCGGCGTCATCCTCGCCTTCGACGCCGAGGGCGCCAGCGCCGAGCTCCTCGCCGAAGAGATCGCCGCCGCCCGCCTGCGCGCCGAGGCTGCTGCCGCCTCCGTCGTCGCCGTCGTCCTGACCGGTGGCGCCCCCGCGGTCGAGGCCGACGTCCCCGTCCTGACCCTGCCGCTGGGCGACGAGGCCGCAGCCACCCTGCGCACCACCGCCGCCCCCACCGCAGTCACCCCGCTTGCCTTCCAGGCGGACCTCATCGAGCGCGCCCGCGCCGAACGCAAGCGCATCGTCCTGCCCGAGCCCGACGACGACCGCGTTCTGCAGGCCGCCGCCCAGGTCCTCGCCGCCGGCATCGCCGACATCACGTTCGTGGGCGACGCCGACTACGTCGCCAAGCGCGCCGGCGAGCTCGGCCTCGACCTGAGCGCCGCCCAGGTCATCTCCGTGAACGATCCCGCCTACCTCGAGCGTTACGCCGAGGAGTTCGCGCGCCTGCGCGCCAAGAAGGGCGTCACCCTTGAGCAGGCCCGCGAGAAGGTCACCGACGTGTCCTACTTCGGCACCATGATGGTCCACATGGGCGACGCCGACGGCATGGTCTCGGGCGCTGCCCACACGACCGCGCACACGATCGTCCCCTCCTTCCAGATCATCAAGACCGCCCCCGGCGTCTCCGTCGTCTCCTCCATCTTCCTCATGGCGATGAAGGATCGCGTATGGGCGTTCGGCGACTGCGCCGTCAACCCCAACCCCACCGCCGAGCAGCTGGCCGACATCGCCGTGACCTCCGCGCGCACCGCCGCCCAATTCGGCGTCACCCCGCGCGTCGCCATGCTCTCCTACTCGACCGGCACCTCCGGGTCCGGCCCGGACGTCGACGTCGTCGTCGAGGCCACCCGCCTCGCCCGCGAGAAGGCCCCCGAGCTGGCCATCGAAGGCCCCATCCAGTTCGATGCTGCCGTCGATGCGGCCGTCGCCGCCACCAAGCTGCCCGGCTCCGAGGTCGCCGGCAAGGCCACCGTCTTCGTCTTCCCCTCGCTGGAAGCCGGAAACATCGGCTACAAGGCGGTCCAGCGCTCCTCCGGCGCCGTCGCTGTCGGCCCCGTCCTGCAGGGCCTCAACAAGCCCGTCAACGACCTGTCGCGCGGCGCCCTCGTCGAAGACATCGTCAACACCGTCGCCCTGACCGCCGTCCAGGCCCAGGGCTGAACGGGACTGAGGTCCCGGGGTCCGGTTAGTATTGATGCGAACCGAGCCCCGGCCTCGTACTTTTTCTTTCCTATCCCCACAACACGAAAGGCGAACGCGTGTCCTCGTCCTCCGTCCTCGTCATTAACTCCGGCTCCTCCTCCATCAAGTACCAGCTTGTCGACCCCGAAACCGGCGACGCCATCGCCAAGGGCCTCGTCGAGCGCATCGGTGACCCCATGGGCCTCATCAAGCACGTCCACGGCGACGCCGTCACCGAAGAAGAGCTCCCAGTTCCCGACCACACCGTCGGCATGCGCGAGGTTCTGCGCCTCTTCGACACGGAGGGCCCGACCCTGGCCGAGGCCGGCATCGTCGCCGTCGGTCACCGCGTCGTTCAGGGCGGCCGCCACTTCGACGGCCCGGCCCTCATCACCAACGAGGTCCGCGACCTGATCGAAGAGCTGTGCCCGCTGGCTCCGCTGCACAACCCCGCCCACCTCAAGGGCATCGACGTGGCGCGCGAGCTCATGCCCGACGTCCCCCATGTCGCCGTCTTCGACACCGCGTTCTTCCAGCAGCTGCCCGCCCGCTCGGCCCTGTACGCCCTCGAGACCGAGACCGCCGAGAAGTACTCCGTGCGCCGCTACGGCGCCCACGGCACCTCCCACCAGTTCGTCTCCCATGAGATCGCGAAGCTGGAAGGCCGCGACGACCTCAAGCAGATCGTCATGCACCTGGGCAACGGCGCGTCCGTGTCCGCCGTCAAGAACGGCCACCCGATCGACACCTCCATGGGCCTGACCCCCCTCGAGGGCCTCATGATGGGCACCCGCACCGGCGACATCGACCCGGCCGTCGTGTTCCACCTGCAGCGCGTCGCCGGCATGAGCGTCGACGAGGTCGACACCCTCTTCAACAAGAAGTCCGGCATGAAGGGCATGACCGGCGAGTCCGACATGCGCTCCGTGTGGGAAATGATCCACAACGATGACGCCCCCGAGGTTCAGCAGCGCGCCCGTACCGCCATGGACGTGTACATCAACCGCCTGCTGAAGTACGTGGGTTCCTACACCGCCGAGCTGGGAGGCCTGGACGTCATCACCTTCACCGCCGGCATCGGCGAGAACGACCACGACGTGCGCCGCGAGCTGGCAGAGGCCCTCGCCCCCTTCGGCGTCAAGATCGACGTCGAGGCGAACAAGGTTCGCTCCGGCGAGCCGCGCGTCGTCTCCGCTCCCGACTCGACCGTGAAGATCTACGTCTTCCCGACCAACGAGGAGCTGGCGATCGCCCGCCAGGCGCTGACCTTCGCCTGATCGCTTCGCGTTGACGAGGCCGGGGTTCCCACGTGGGGCCCCGGCCTCGGGCGTATCCTGGGCGAGTAGCCACCTCGAGGAGGGCCTCATGAACAGCGATGTTTCAACCTTGGCGGCTTGGATCGCCGCATCACCATCGACCGTGTTTTTCGGCGGGGCGGGCGTGTCCACCGAGTCTGGTATCCCGGACTTTCGTGGGGCGAACGGCTTCTACTTTCAGGAGCGCGAGATTCCCCTCGAGACGGTCCTGAGTATCGACTTCTTTGAGCGGCACCCGCAGGCCTACTGGGAGTGGTTCCACGAGATCTACCGTCCGGTGGAGCCCAACGGCGCGCACAGGGCACTGGCGTCTCTGGAGGCCGCGGGGCGCCTGGACGCGGTCATCACGCAGAACATCGATGGCCTGCACCAGCGGGCCGGGTCGCGCGCCGTGTGGGAGCTGCACGGCAATTGGGAGCGGCTCGTGTGCACGAGCTGTGGGGCCGTCGCATCACTAGGCGATTCCGTCAGGGTTGATGGGGATCCCGTGCCCGCGTGCCCCTCGTGTGCCTCGCAGATGCGCCCCGACATCGTTATGTACGGTGAGTCCCTCGACCAGGGCGTCATCGAGGCTGCCGTGTCCGCCATCTCGCGGGCATCCACGCTGATCGTGGCGGGCACGTCCCTCGTGGTCTACCCGGCGGCGGGCCTCATCAACTATTTCTCCGGGGATCACCTGGTGCTGTTGAACGCCACCCCAACCTCGGCCGACGCCCACGCCGACCTGATCATCCGCGAGCCAGTGGGCGCGACCCTCGACCGCGTCATGGACGAGCTGCGCGCACGGGGTGTTCTGCCTGCGTAGGCGTTGGCGCACGAACCCGCAGGCTCAGCCCTCCCCCAGCCCGGCGGGGTCGACGAGGGACAGGGCGCGCGGGGCGCGCGAAATCCGCACGCTTTGGCCCCACGTGAGGGTCAAGCGGTCGGACTCCATGCCATCGCCGAACAGCACGAGGGATTCGGAGGCAACGACGAGGCCGAGGTCTTCGCCCTCATCCAGGATGCCCTCGGTGTACTCGACGCCGGTGAAGGGTGAGGGCCACGCCTCGCGCACGAACCACGCGAGCGAGCGCGAGGTCGGCGCGGGCAACTCCCCCATGTGGCGTCCGCGTTTGAGGGAGGCTCCCCACCCGGTCGCCCCGGTCCCCGTTGAGATGACAAGCCCGGAGGAGGACTGGCGCTCGACGACGGACCCGGCCCGCAGCTCGTAGCGGGCGCTCTGGTGGCTCGGATGCCCGATGAAGACCTCGTTGAGGGCCCGCAGCGATCGCGAGTCGTCAACGCTCGCCTGCACCATCGTGAGGTGATCGACGCGCAGGTCGGCGCCCTCGTCGAGGCGGCGCAGCGCGCAGATGCCCTCCTCGGGCGCACAGCGAACGAGCACACCGGCCTGAGACTCGGGAACCGAGTTGATCCCAACGACGACCTGGGTGTCGACGTACTTGGCGACGTTGGCCACGAGACCGTCGGGTCCCACGACGACGATGACGTCCTCGGGGGCAAAGAGGAAGCGCGACAGGGAATCGCGCTCGACGTCGGCGCTCGCCCACCCGTCCGGTATTCCTACCCGCACGCGAGCCAGGGCGGCCACGTGAGACTCGTGCGCACGCTCGACGGACTCAAGGGTGCGCCCGCGGCTGCGCAGGACGAATTCGACCTGGCCGCGCGTGGAGTAGCGGTCCATGAGCTCGTCGAACTCGGTGGGGCGTCGGACGATGACGGCGCGGCGGCGCATAACTACTGTCCCGCCTTTGCGGAGCCGGTGAAGGCAGCGACAAGATCGCTGAGCACATCGGCGGTGATGGTGATGTTCCCGAAGGACGGCATGTTCTTCGCCATTTCCTTCAGCGCGAGGGCACGCGCCACCTCGGGCCCAGCCTGCGCGAGCGCCTGGATGTAGGCGGCGTCGTTGGCGATGCGGGCGCGGCCCGCGGTGTTCCAGTCGACCTCGTACGCCTTAGCTTTTTCAGTGATACGGCGCGCTTCCGCTTCGACCTCAATAGCGTCTGCGGCCGCCTTCTCTTCGGCTTCGCGCCTGGCGTTATGACCTTCCTGATCGACGAGGTCGGCACGCTTGCGGGCCAGATCCAGCTTGGATTGCATCTCGTTTTCGGAGATCTGGGACTCGCGCTCGACCGCGAGCGCCCGGCGCTCGTAGAGGGCGCGGTCGGCCTCGGCCTGGAGTTGCTCGAGGAGCGGGGCGCGCAGGGAGGATTCGACCCCTTCGTCCGGGCGCAGGCTCAGCAGGCGCGCGTCGACGACGGCAACGCCGGTGGCGCGCAGCTGATGATCGTCCGCGAAGGCTTGGGTCAGCACGCGTCCGACCCGTTCGAGGGATCCGGAAATGGCGTCGGTCAGCGTCATCTCGCCGATTGCCGAGGCCAGGGCGGAGAAGGCGATGCGGGTGACGGTTTCGTCGATCTGCCACAGCCCCTGGGCATCTGCTCCCGCTTCGCGCGGATAGAGCCCGAAGTCGTAGTGTGCTGCGGCGGCTTCTGCGTCCTCGATGTGGTAGGTGATGGCAACCTGCGCGTTGATGTTCTGCTGATCCGCGGTGGTCGCCTGCACGAGGAAGCTGTGGGCGCGGTTGGCGGTGGGGACCTCGGCGAGCGCGCAGCGGCCGGCTCGCAGCCAGAAGGACTGGCCGACGCCGGATCGGATCGTGCGTCCGGCGCGGATCTGGACGACGTGATCGCCGGCGCCGCCCTGGTAGCGGATGAGGAAGGGGTGGTGGCGAAGGGTTCCCATGATGACTCCTTGGTTGGGTGGTGAACCACTTGTTTATGTCAGGATGACGATAACCCCTCACTGCATTTAATGTCAACTCGACACAAATAGGCTAGGCTTGCACCATGACTTCACCCCTGACCATTCCCGTCGCGGTCGACATCGTCGCCCTGACGGTCATCGACCACACGCTCCACGCGCTCGTCGTGCGGCGCGGTATTGAGCCTTTCAAGGATCACTTGGCACTCCCCGGCGGCTTTCTGCGCGAGAGCGAGCAGACCGAGGAGGCGGCAGCGCGCGAACTCGAGGAGGAAACCGGCATTACTCCGCCAGGACATCTCGAACAGCTGCGTTCCTACGGACCGGAAGGCCGCGACCCGCGCGGGCCCGTTCTCTCCGTCGCCTACCTCCTCCTCGCCCCCTCGTTCTCACCAACCCGCTCGGGCGGCGACGCCGCGGGAGCCCTCTGGCACCCCGTCGACGCCCTCCTTGCGCCCACCTCGCCCCTCGCCTTCGATCACGCGGAAATCCTCGCAGACGGAGTAGAGCGCGCCCGCTCCAAGATCGAATACTCACCCCTGGCCACGTCCTTCTGCGGCCCCGAGTTCACGATCACGCAGCTGCGCACCACGTACGAAGCCATCTGGGGATCGGCGCTCGACCCGCGCAACTTCCACCGCAAAGCAACAAAAACCGCGTCATTCATCGAACCAACGGGTGGCACGGTGCGCGAGGGTGCCGGGCGCCCGGCCGCCCTCTACCGACTCGTCCGGGGCGTCGATGCTACGGCCTTCGTCCTCGACCCGCCCCTACGCCGCCCACCCGCCCCAGCCCCGGCCTCGTCGATGAAGAGCGCGAGCGCGCCGAGTGCGCAAGAATAGCCCAGTACCGAAGGAGAACCATGAACTTCCATTCCCTCTACGATCAGGGCTTTGCGCGCGTTGCCGCCGTGACCCTGCCCGTGCACCCCGCCCGCCCGTTCGAGAACGCGCGCGAGATCATCGACGCCGCCCGCGAGCTTGATGCGCGCGGCGTCGCGATGGGCGTATTCCCCGAACTGTGCGTCTCCGGCTACGCCATCGACGATCTTTTCCTGCAGGACGCGCTGCTCGATAACGTCGAGAAGGCCCTCGCGCAGATCGTTGAGGCCAGCGCCGACCTGCTGCCCCTCCTCGTCGTGGGCGCGCCCCTGCGCAAGGACAACGCACTGTACAACTGCGCCGTCGCCATCCACCGCGGCCGCGTGCTGGCGATCGTCCCCAAGTCCCACCTACCCAACTACCGCGAGTTCTACGAGAAGCGCCACTTCGTCACCATGCCCCCGCGCGCATGCGAGCGCATCGAGGTGCCGTGGGGCGGCATCGAGGAGTTTTCCGGTGGCCCCGTGTGGGTTCCCTTCGGCCAGGTCCTCCTGTCCGCCGACGACGTGCCCGGCCTGACCATCGGCATCGAGATCTGCGAGGACATGTGGGTGCCCGTCACCCCGGCCACCGAGCTTGCGCTCGCGGGCGCGACCGTCCTCGCGAACCTGTCGGCCTCCCCCATCACCGTGGGACGCGGCGCCGACCGCGAGCTCATGGTGCGCTCGGTGTCCGCGCGCTGCTCGGCGGCCTACGTGTACACGGCGGCCGGCATGGGCGAGTCCAGCACGGACCTCGCCTGGGACGGCGAGGCCATGATTTACGAGGCCGGGGACCGCCTGGCCATCGGCGAGCGTTTCCAGGAGGGTGCGCACATCACGATCGCCGACGTGGACCTGGAGCGACTGCGCACCGAGCGCAAGCGCCAGAACTCGTTCACGGACAACGCTCAGCGCTACTTCGCGGGCGACGAGCGCATGGCCCCGCAGGAGGTCGAGTTCACGCTCGATCCGCCGCGCACCAACCTGGGTCTGGAGCGCCCTGTCAACCGCTTCCCCTTTGTCCCCAACGACCCGACGCGCTTGGAGCAGGACTGCTACGAGGCCTACAACATTCAGGTGGCCGGCCTGGTCCAGCGCCTGCGCGCGATCGGTAACCCCAAGATCGTCATCGGTGTCTCGGGTGGCCTGGATTCGACGCACGCACTGGTCGTGGCCTCCCGCGCGATGGATCTGCTTGGCCGCCCGCGCACGGACATCCTGTGCTACACGCTGCCCGGCTTTGCGACCTCCGAGCGAACGAAGAAGAACGCGACCCTGCTGTGCCAGTACCTCGGCACGTCTTTCCAGGAGATCGACATCCGTCCGGCTGCCACGCAGATGCTGGCCGACATCGGTCACCCCTACGGCGAGGGTGAGGCCACCTACGACGTGACCTTCGAGAACGTTCAGGCGGGCCTGCGCACCGACTACCTGTTCCGCCTGGCCAACCACCTGGGCGGCATCGTGCTGGGCACGGGGGACCTGTCCGAGCTGGCGCTGGGCTGGTGCACGTACGGCGTGGGCGACCAGATGAGCCACTACGCGGTGAACACGGGCGTGCCGAAGACCCTCATGCAGCACCTGATCCGCTGGGTTGTGGCCTCCAAGCAGTTCGACGACCACGTCGGCGAGGTGCTCCTGTCGATCCTCCACACGGAGATCTCCCCCGAGCTGGTTCCCGCCAAGCCGGGCGAGAAGATGCAGTCCACACAGGACAAGATCGGCCCCTACAACCTGCAAGACTTCACGCTCTACCACGTGCTGCGTCGCGGAGCGCGCCCCTCGAAGATCGCGTTCCTGGCGGAGAAGGCCTGGTCGGATGCCTCGGTTGGCTCCTGGCCGGTCGGCTTCCCCGAGGAGGACAAGGTTGCGTATTCGCTTGAGGAGATCGTCAAGTGGGAGCGCCTGTTCCTGTGGCGTTTCTTCAGCCAACAGTTCAAGCGCAGCGCGCTGCCCAACGGCCCGAAGGTCATGGCCGGCGGCTCCCTATCCCCCCGCGGGGATTGGCGCATGCCCTCGGACGTGTCGGGCGCGGATTGGGTCGCAGAGCTCGACGAGGCCGTGAAGGGCCTGGTCGACTGACCTGACGTTTCGCTCGGGAACCCGAGCTGTTCTCTGAGGGGCGGTGCTCATTCGAGCACCGCCCCTTGGCATACTCGTAGCAATCACTTCCTGGCCTCACCAGACCGCACACCACCCGCACCTCCCCTCGAAACTATGGGCGCATTCACACGCACGGAGCTCAAAACATCTGTAAGGTTAGTTTGGCAATTAGGTAAGCCTCGCTTATCCTATTTCAGCCCCTACACAGCTAACTCACGGAGAAGTAATGTCCCGCACGACCACCTCGCTGGCCGCTCTCGCCGCCGTCGCCGCCCTCGGCCTAGCCGCCTGCTCCTCGGGAGCAGCCCCCACCTCGTCCCAGTCCCCCGCCGCCTCGAGCGAGACCACGCAGGCCACCCAGCCCTCGTCCGTGACGGTCGAGGCGAACGACGGCCCGGTGGAGATCAAGCTGCCCGTCACCCGCGCCGCTTCCCTCGACAACCGCACCTTCGAGGTGCTCCAGCAGTGGGACGTGCAGCTTGTCGCCGCCCCGAAGAAGCTGCTCCCCTCGACCGTCACCGCCTTCCGTGGCGATGAGGTTGCCGACGTGGGCATGCACCGCGACCCCAACTTGGAGGCCCTGGTCGCCGCCGAACCCGACCTCATCATCTCCGGTCAGCGCTTCTCCAAGTTCGACGCGCAGATCAAGGAGCTGGCGCCCGACGTCCCGCTCATCAACCTGGAGCCGCGCGATGGCAAGCCCTTCAATGAGGAGCTCATCCGCGAGGTCACCGAGCTCGGCGAGATCTTCGGCAAGCAGGACGAGGCCAAGAAGCTCGTCGACGACTTCAACGCCTCGATCGAGCGCGCGAAGAAGGCCTACGACGGCTCCTCGACCGTCATGGCGGTTGACGTCTCCGGAGGCAACATCGGCTACGTGGCACCCGGCAAGGGTCGCACGTGGGGCCCGGTCTTCGACCTGCTCGGCCTGAAGCCCGCCCTTGAGGTCGAGGGTTCGACCGACTCGCACACCGGCGACGACATCTCCGTCGAGGCCATCGCCGAGGCCAACCCGGCGTGGATCTTCGTCCTCGACCGCGACGCCGCCATCACCAAGGACGGCTCGAACACCCCGGCCGAGACTGTCATCAACGGTAACGCTGCGCTGCAGAACGTCGCCGCGCTACAGAACAAGCACGTCGTGTACGCGCCCAACGACACGTACACCAACGAGTCCATCATCACCTACACGGAGATCTTCAACTCCATCGCGGACGCCTTCGAAGCCGCGAAGAAGTGACCCTCTGACACCTTGCGGGGTGCCGCCCCTTGGGGCGGCACCCGCACCCCTGTTCATATGACGCACTCCCCCACCACCACACCCGCGGAAGCCGCACTCAAGCGTGAGGCCGCCCCGGCCTCGTCGAAACGCCATCCCCTGGCGCTCGCCCTGGCCGCGCTCGCCGTGGCTACGCTCCTCGTCCTATCCCTGTCGACCGGCGAGTACTCGATTCTCTCCCAGGACGACGGGTGGCAAATTTTCCTCGCCGTACGCGTCCCCCGTACGATCGCGCTTGTCCTGTCCGGGGCCGCGATGTCGATGAGCGGCCTCGTCATGCAGCTGGTCACCCAGAACCGATTCGCCGAGCCCTCGACGACGGGCACGACCGAGTGGGCGGGGCTGGGCCTGCTCGTCATCATGATTGTGTGGCCCGGCGCCCCGATCCTGGTGCGCATGACCTGCGCGATCGTCTTCGCGTTCGTGGGCACGATGGTGTTTTTCGCGCTGCTGCGCCGCGTCTCCCTGCGCTCCTCGCTGCTCGTGCCGATCATGGGCATGATGCTCGGCGCGGTCGTCTCCGCGATCTCGACATTCCTGGCGCTCGAGACGAACACCCTGCAGAGCGTCTCCGTGTGGTTCCAGGGATCCTTCACCTCCGTCTACGAGGGCCAGTACGAGGTCCTGTGGATCGTCACCGTCGTCGTGGCAATCGTGTTCATCATGGCGGACCGGCTGACGGCTGTGTCCCTCGGCGAGGACATCGCCATCTCCCTCGGCGTCAACTACCACCGCATGGTCCTCATCGCGACGGGGCTCGTAGCCGTGGCGACCGGCGTCGTCACCGTCGTCGTCGGATCCCTGCCGTTCCTGGGCCTCATCGTCCCCAACCTCGTGTCCATGTCGATGGGTGACAACCTGCGCACCAACCTCCCCTGGGTGTGCCTGGCCGGCATCTCCCTCGTGACGATCACAGACCTGCTGGCCCGCACGATCATCTCCCCCTTCGAGATGCCCGTCTCGGTCATCCTCGGCATCCTCGGAGCCTTCGTCTTCATCATGCTCGTGCTGCGCCAGGCCAAGAAGGGAGCCGTCCTGTGAGCGTCCTGACTTCCCCCGCGCACCGCGAGGCCTCCACCCCGGCACCCACCCCGACTTCGTCCGCGCGCACGAAGCGCCCCGCCCGGCATACCGGCGCCTTCACGTCCCCGGCCGCACGGCGCCGCTGGTGGATCCTCTTCGGGGTCGTGTGCACGGTCGCGATCCTCGCCTGCATCGGCCTCCTTGCGTGGAAGAACCCCGCACACTTCGGCACCCCGGTGTTCTGGAGGCTCGCCCGCCGGCGCGCCTTCGCGGTCCTCGCGATCGCCATCGTCGCGGTGTGCCAGGGCATGGCGACGGTCGCCTTCCAGACAGTGGCGAACAACCGCATCATCACGCCCTCAATCCTCGGATTCGAGTCCCTGTACCGGGCGATCCACACCTCCACGATCTTTTTCCTGGGAGTCGCAGGCCTCAACGCGTCGGCGACGGTCGGCAACTTCGTCGGGCAGCTCGCCCTCATGATCGCCCTAACGCTCGCGCTCTACTCGTGGCTGCTCACCTCGCAGCGGGCTTCGATGCACGCGATGCTCCTCATCGGCGTCATGCTGGGCGCGGGCCTCGGGTCGATCTCCACCTTCATGCAGAGGCTGCTCACGCCCTCGGAGTTCGACGTGCTGACCGCGCGCCTCTTCGGGTCGATCGCGAACGCCCAGAAGGAGTATTTCCCGATCGCGGTTCCGCTCGTCGCGGCCACGGCCATCGCCCTCGTGCTGCTCACTCGCCAGCTGTCGGTGCTCTCGCTCGGCCGCGAGACCGCAACCAACCTGGGACTCAATCACCGTCGCACCTCCGTGCTCGTCCTCGTCCTGGTGTCGATCCTCATGGCCACGTCAACGGCCCTCGTGGGTCCCATGACGTTCCTCGGTTTCCTCGTGGCGACGCTGGCCTACCAGTTCTCGGACACGCACGATCACCGCTACATCTTCGCGATGTCCGTCGCCCTGGGCGCCGCAATCCTTGCCAGCGCGTACTTCGTCATGAATCACGTGTTCAACACGCAGGGCGTCGTCTCCATCATCATCGAGTTCGTCGGCGGACTCGCATTCATCGTCACTATCTTGCGGAAGGGTCGCCTGTGATCTCCATCGATTCCGTCGTCAAGCAGTATTCGCCGTCGGTGCGCATCGGCGAGATCTCCCTCGACATCCCAGCGGGGGGCATCACGGCACTCGTCGGCCCCAACGGTGCGGGCAAGTCGACGCTGCTCACTATGATCGGACGCCTGCTGGGCATCGACGAGGGCACGATCGAGGTCGGCGGCCTCAACGTGGCCACGACCAAGTCCTCCGAGCTGGCCCGCACCCTGTCGATCCTGCGACAGGAAAACCACTTCATATCGCGCCTGACAGTGCGTCAGCTGGTGGGTTTCGGGCGCTTCCCCCACTCGAAGGGACGCCTGAGCGCCGAAGATGAGGCGATCATCGACCGCTACATCGGCTTCCTCGACCTGGTAGAACTCGAAGGTCGCTACCTGGATCAACTCTCAGGCGGCCAGCGACAGCGCGCCTACGTCGCCATGGTCCTCGCCCAGGAGACGGAGTACGTCCTGCTGGACGAGCCCCTCAACAACCTGGACATCGCGCGCAGCGTCGAGATGATGCGCATGCTGGAGCGCGCGGCCCACGAGTTTTCACGCACGATCGTCATCGTTCTGCACGATATCAACTTCGCCGCCCGATACGCCTCACAGATCTGCGCTCTGAAGGACGGGAACGTGGCCTTCATGGGCACGCCCGAGGAGATCATGCGCGACGAGGTCCTCACCGACATCTTCGACACCCCCGTCACCGTCGTACCGGGTCCCAACGGTCCGATCGCCTGCTACTTCTGATCGAGGCCGGCTCGGGCGCGATGCTTGGCAGCAGCCGCTCAGTCACCGCTCCCCGCCCGCCTCAGCGGCGACGAGGCCGGGGCCGGGTAGAATGGTCGCGCAGCCGTTCGTGAAACGGCCGTGAAACGCTTATTTTTCGAGGGGTTCCCGTGCACATCGGACTAATCGTCGCCTTCCTGATTCTCGCCGTCGCTCTGATCGCGGGTGGCCTTTATCTGTTTGCGTCGGGCCTCACCGCGCGCGCCGGCATGTGCCGGCCTCCCCTGGGGCTGCGCCTTCAGGGCGTCGAGCCCGGCTCGCAGGCTTGGGAGCGCGCGCACCGCGCCACCTGGCCCATCCTCTTCGGCAGCGGCGTCCTGGGCACCGCCCACGGCATCGCCCTGGCCGCCACCACCCTCATGGACACGCGCATCTCCGTGCCCATCGTCTTCATCGTCTCAGGGTTCATCGTCGAGGTCGGCCTCTGGCTAGTCGCGAAGGGCGCCGGCAGGGCGTCCCTGAAGTAACAAAACTCTTTTATTTGAAAATTTCCTTTGACTATCGGAGTTGAAAATGAATGATTCCAACAACGCATCGTTTGGAGAGGTATTCACTCAACGGTGGGTAGTCGAGGCAATTTTGGACCTCGTCGGCTACACTCCAGACAAAGATCTAGCCACAAAACTCATTGTTGAGCCTTCGATCGGATCGGGAGCCTTTATAGCTCCAATAGTCGAGCGCCTACTCGACTCAGCTCAAAGACACAAACGCAGCGCTGAAGACATCAGAAGAAGTCTTTTTGGAATCGATCTCCAAACTACGCACGTCAAAACATGCGAGAGAATAATAAAGAATCTTCTCAAGGCTAATAACTACTCTAATCAAGAAGCAGAAATACTTACGAGCAATTGGCTTAGGCAGGGCGATTTTCTACTCGATCAAATTCCTATCAATGCAGACTTTGTCGTCGGGAACCCACCCTATATTCGATCAGAAAACCTAAGTAATAACACCGAAAAGAAGTACCGACAAAAATGGAAAACCATGCGCGGTCGCGCTGACATCTACATCGGATTTTTCGAACGCGGCTTATCTATATTACGTACCGGTGGGAGCCTGTCATACATATGCGCAGACCGATGGATGCACAATGCATACGGAAAAAAACTCCGAAGACTAATCACGGAACAATATTCCATAGAATCTGTCTGGGAGATGCACGAAGTAAATGCTTTTGAAAAACAAGTTTCCGCATACCCAGCCATCACACTGATCAAAAAATCCGAACAGACTGAGGCAACATACATCAACACATCAGCACAATTTGATGCCACATCCGCGAAAGAAGTCCTCAACTATATTACTAGTACGCGAACGACCGGAACAGGTCACGGATGGGATGGCACCCGTTTGGATAATTGGTTTCATACGGATAGCTTCTGGCCCTCAGGAAGCGTTGAGATGATCCGACTTATCGAACACCTTCAAGCCCGCTTCCCGACCATTGAATCTACAGGTAATACCAAGATCTCCATTGGTGTTGCAACAGGAAACGACAGCGCCTTTCTGCTCGATATACAAAATCAGTCCGAAGTTGAGAGTGATCGAATCCTACCGCTCGTCACTGCAGACGATATACGAAAAGGACACCTAGAGCCTCCCTCAAAAGTACTGATCAACCCATGGAGTCCTGATGGCACTCTCGTCAACCTGGATGACTACCCACTACTTTCCCAGGCATTTGCACGTAGGCCACAGTTAAGGAACCGCTACGTCGCAAAGAAATATCCATCGAAATGGTACAGAACGATTGACAAAGTCCACTTCGATCGCATCGCACAACCGAAGCTCTTATTTCAAGACATGAAAGCACAAATTACGCCCATTTATGAGCCTGGCGGTCTATATCCACATCACAATCTCTATTATATTATCTCTGACACATGGGATCTTGAGGTTCTCGGAGGCATTCTTCTTTCAAAAGTCGCTGAGGCATTTGTACACGCTTACGGAGTGAAAATGCGTGGCGGCACATTGCGATTCCAGGCCCAGTACTTACGCACCATTGCAGTCCCCACCCCTAATACAATTTCCCCTAAGGTTGCTCAAGCACTTAAGGAGGCATTCCGCAAGAAAGACCGTTCTGCCGCCGATCGTGCCACCGAACAAGCCTACAGCCTTCCTGCCGGCACAGTTCATTCACTCTCATTTACCTAAGGAGTCATCTATGTCGCCAATTGATTTCCCGGACTGGCAACTCGCAATCAATGGATATTGGAAGTATCTCGACATACAGCAACGCAAGCAAGGTTCCAAATCCGGAGTCAAAGATAACGGAAACCGAGCTGGCGCGACCGGCGGCAAACAGATGAGCGCGCTTCAAAGTGCGGTGAGCGAACTGTGGCAAAGCGACCCTTCGCTCTCCGTGGAAATCAGGTACGATACGTCCGCAGATCTTCCCGCTTACTTCCGCCCCGCAAAGAACTGGGACCTCATTGTCCTATATCGCGGTGCACTCATTGCTGCAATGGAATTCAAGTCGCAACGTGGCCCATCTTTCGGCAACAACTTCAACAATCGAACTGAAGAGGCGCTAGGCCTTGCTGCCGACTCACAAATGGCGGCACAAAGAGGTTTGTTCGGCACTCTTAAGCCCTGGTTCGGCTTTCTAATGCTCGTCGAAGACACCGATAAGTCCACAAACCCTGTCCGCTTACCCAAAAATATGCCTTTTCCTCCTGATCCTATTTTTGAAGGCGAATCATACATTGGCCGATATCGCATTTTCTTTGAGAGAATGGTGAGCGAAGGGTATTATGATGCCGCCGCCTTGGTCACAGCGAAAGAAGGAAGCGGCGACTTCGACGAACCGTCACCTGCTCTTTCACTCGCAAATCTCGCGGCTGCAATCTCGGCGAGACTCGCTTACATCAAGGCTCTTCCCGATGCCCAATTTGATGCCATGGTAGGGCGCTAACAGAGAGAATATCTCACGTCACCCGCGCTCGGCATGCGTGAGAGAACTGTGCGCCATGCCGCTTTCGCGGATACGACAAACGGGCCCCGGCCTCGTGCATCACCTCACGAGGACGGGGCCCGCCGCACAGTGTCGGGGTCTCAGGCCTTGGGGCGCTCGCGGCGATCGAGCATGTACAGGGCCAGCTTCGAGGGTTCAAGCGCGCGCACGGCGTGCGGCAGGCGCGTGCCGAAGTGGATGACGTCGCCGGGCTTGAGAACAACGGTGCGGCCGTCGGCCTCGATCTCCAGGGCGCCCTCAAGGGTGTGCAGGATGACGGGCATCGCGGCGGTGTGCTCGCTAAGGATCTCGTCCTTATCGAAGCTGAAGAGGACCAGGCGCACGCCCTCTGCGTGCATGACGGTGCGCGACACCGTGGCTTCCTCGTTGATCTGAATCATCGAGGCGATGTCCTGCAGGTCCGTCATAATGGGCGTGGGGACCTCGGTGTTCGATTCGGGCGACAGGCTCATTGGCTCTCCTTGGGTTTGCGTGCGACGATGGCGACGCCGCACAGGTGTCGATCATATTTCTTAAACGTGCGCGCCATCGTCGTGACGCGTTCACGCAGGTCTTTGTCCCGCGCGACGTTGCGCATGATGCGCAGCGCTCCGAGCACGCCCTCGTCGGCGACCATGCGGCCGGGCTTGAGGAGGGCCATCGGAGCCGTGCGTGTTTCCTCCACGACGAGGCCAACCTCTTCGAGCGCGCGCCTCCAGTCGGCGACCGTGAGGGGCCGGGCGTTGACATTGATGGCGCGTGCCAGCGCGCGGCGGATCTCGGTGGCGGGTTCTTCCGCGATGGAGTCGGGGCGCATCCCCAGCTCGTGGATGACGTAGCGGCCGCCGGGGCGTAGGATGCGCGCGGCCTCGCTCATGATGGCTCGCTTGGCTTTCTCTCCCTGCATGGAGAGCATGGCTTCGCCGATGACGACGTCCGCGCTCTCATTCGGCAGGCCGGTTTCGGCCGCGTCGGCGTTCACGCAGCGCCCCACGCCCGAGGCGATGGCATCCACGCGCGCGGAGGCGTTCGGATCGCGCTCCACGCCGACGTAGGAGGCGGGTCCTACCGCAATAATCGCCGAGGCCGTGACGCCCAGGCCGGGCGCGAACTCGACGACGTCCGAGCCGGGCAAGACGGCACGCTTGAGGGCCCAGGTGCTCAGGGCGAGGCCGCCGGGGCGCAGCACCGTCTTTCCGGCGCGCGCGAGCACCCAGTGGCCGGGCGCCTTCTCGACGGGCCGGTCGGCGAAGGGAAGGGCCTCCGCCAGCGATTCACTGTGAGTTGCCATATACGCAAGTATAGCGTTATCTATTTCTTCACGCAGGGCTATACCCACAGAAAATATGCTGACGGAGTCCCGATTCGCCTCTACAGGCCGATAATCTCGGCAAACGCTCCCTTAATTGCGTCGA
This sequence comes from Schaalia dentiphila ATCC 17982, assembly GCF_000154225.1. Classification (NCBI taxonomy): domain Bacteria; kingdom Bacillati; phylum Actinomycetota; class Actinomycetes; order Actinomycetales; family Actinomycetaceae; genus Schaalia; species Schaalia dentiphila. The sequence continues at coordinate 279,204 of NZ_DS264586.1, forward strand.
GACGCTCACGCGCCTGCTCACAGGGCAGCGGCTCCCCCTCGGCGACCGGCAGGATCACCTCGAGGTAGCACTTGAGCTTTGGCTCAGTGCCCGAGGGGCGCGCGATGACGCGGTCCCCCGCCTCGGTGAGCACAAGGACGCCGTCCGTGGGCGGCAGGCCGCGGTACCCCTGCGACAGGTCCGAGACCTCGACGACAGGAGAGCCTGCCAGGACGCTCGGTGGCTGGGCACGCAGGCGCGCCATACCGCTGGCGATCTGCTCGATCTGCTCGACGCGGAAGGTCAGCGGCGAGCTCACGTGCAGGCCGTGCAGTCGCGCCAGGCGCTCCAGCTCGTCCCACACGCTACGCCCCTGCGCCTTGAGGGCGGCGACCAGGGAGGCGGCGACGACCGAGGTCGCGATGCCGTCCTTGTCGCGCACGTTGCCCGGATCGGGGCAAAAGCCGATGGCCTCCTCGTAGCCGAAGCCGAGGCCCGGTGCCCGGGCGATCCACTTGAAACCGGTGAGCGTCGTGTGGTGCTCCAGGCCGTGGGCACGGGCAATACGCGAGAGCAGGCGCGAAGACACGATCGAGTTCGCGAGCGAGCCCGTCATACCGCGGGCGGCCAGGAACTCACCCAGCAGCGAGCCGATCTGGTCTCCGCTCAGCGGACTCCAACCGGTCTCCGAGGTGGGGTCGGGCACCGCGAGCGCGCAGCGGTCCGCATCGGGGTCGACCGCGATGATGAGGTCGGCCCCCTCCTCACGCGCCTGCTCGATCGCCATGTCTAGGGCGCCAGCCTCTTCGGGGTTGGGGAAGGGCACGGTCGGGAAGTCCGGATCGGGATCGGTCTGCGCCGCCACGAGGGAGACGTTGGAGAAACCGGCCTCAGCCAGGACGCGCGAGGTGATCGCGGCGCCCACACCGTGCATGGCGGTCAGGACGATGCGCAGGTCCTCACGCGCCGATGCCTCGCCCGAGGCCAGGGCGGACGCGCAGGCCACGTACTCGTCGCGGGGGTCGACCGCCTCGATGAGGTCGTCGTTCATGGGCACCTGGTCGGCGGGCGGCGTGGCCTTGATGGCCTCGGCGATCTCGGCGTCGAAGGGTGGCACAATCTGAACGCCCTGCCCATCGCCGGTGACGACGCTGCCGCCCAGGTAGACCTTGTAGCCATTATCCGGGGCGGGGTTGTGGGAGGCCGTCACCATGACGCCCGCGTCGGCGCCGAAGTGGCGTACCGCGAAGGAGGTAAGCGGAGTCGGGTTCGCCTGGGGCAGCGCGAGGACCCGCACTCCGGCAGCCGAGGCGACGCGGCACGCGGCCGTCGCGAACTCGGAGGACCCGTAGCGGGCGTCGCACCCGACAACGAGGGTTGGGGTCCCCGTCGCGTGGCGCTTAACGACCTCGCACAGGCCTGCGGTCGCGCGGATGACGACCGCGAGGTTCATGCGGGACTCGCCCGTACCCACGACGCCTCGCAGGCCGGCGGTACCGAACTGGAGGGGGCCGTTCATGGCCGCACCCACGCGGGCCGCAGCCTCCTCATCGCCGCGCTCCGCAGCCTCAATGTCGGAGCTCAGGGCCGAGGCCGTCGCGGGGTCCGGGTCGTGGCTCGCCCACTGGCGGGCGCGCTCGAGCAGCTCCATCGTCTCAGTCCTCCAGTCCTGCCAGGATGGCATTGGTTGCGGACACTCCCAGGCGGGAGGCTCCGGCCTCGATCATTGCCAGGGCTGTCTCGGCGTCGCGGATGCCACCCGAGGCCTTGACTCCCAGGGCGTCTCCGACCGTGGCGCGCATGAGCGCGACCGCGTGGGTCGATGCGCCCCCGGTGGGGTGGAAACCCGTCGACGTCTTGACGAAGTCAGCGCCAGCCGCCATCGACGCCCGGCAGGCGGCGACGATCTCATCGTCGGTGAGGGCCGCAGCCTCGATAATGACCTTGAGGACGCGCGGGGAGGGAACGACCCGGCGAACGGCAGCAATCTCCCCCTCCAAGTCGGCAAGCCGTCCATCCTTGACCAGCTCAATGTTGATGACCATGTCGATCTCGTCGGCGCCATCCGCGACGGCGAGGGCCGCCTCGAATGCTTTCACCTCGGGCTTGACGGCTCCCGACGGGAAGCCGACCACGCAGGCGACCTGCAATCCCTCGGGGACGTCAAGGGGCAGCATCGAGGGGGACACGCACACCGAGAAGGTGCCGGCCGCGGCGCCTTCCTCGACGATGCGGGCCACGTCCGCCTGGGTAGCCTCGGGCTTGAGGATCGTGTGGTCAATCATCGCGGCCACATCACGCTTGTTCATGGAACTACTTTCTTGTCGCATCACAGCTGGGCCAGGGGCAGGGCCAGCTCCATCATGGTGGTAAAGGACGTCTGACGCGCCTGGGCGTCGGTGGCCTCGCCCGTCACCAGGGAGTCCGAGACCGTGAAGATACCCACGGCCTCAACGCCCGCGTGGGCGGCGGTGGCGTACAGGCCCGCGGACTCCATCTCGACCGCGAGCACGCCCATGCGCTGCCAGGCCTCGTTGAAGGTCGGATTCGCGTTGTAGAACGTGTCGGAGGAGAGGATGTTGCCCACGTGGATCGGCACGTCGGCCTCGCGGGCGCGGCGCACGACGTCGTCGATGAGGCGGAAGGAGCCGATCGGAGCGTAGGAGCCGGGGATCTGGTACTGGTCCAGGAACGCCGAGTTCGAGCACGCGGCCTGGGCGACCACCACGTCGTACAGGTTGATGTCTGGCTGCAGGGCGCCGCACGTTCCCACGCGCACGAGGCGCGTGCAGCCGAACTCGTGGATCAGCTCGTGGGCGTACAGCGAGATCGAGGGGATGCCCATACCCGAACCCATGACGGAGACCGGGGTGCCGCGGTACGTGCCGGTGTAGCCCAGCATGTTACGCACGGCGTTGAACTGCTGCGCATCCTCCAGGTAGGTCTCGGCGATGAACTTCGCACGCAGCGGGTCTCCGGGCAGGAGGATCGTCGGCGCGATGGGTGCGGTGGGGTTGATGTGCGGTGTCGAGCGCATGTGTCCTCCTGTGGTGTCGAGGAGCCCGAGGCTCCGTCGAGGCTTCTTTACCCTTGTCGCAAGGCTATGCCGTGCAATTGAAATGTGTCAACAAGTAGTTTGACAAATGTTCTCATCCGCTTGGGATGCGATCACGCACCCCGCGCGGGGTTGCCCCACGCGGCCGTTCCAGCAGCGCGAGGGCCAGGTCCTGGTCGACCACCAGATGAGTGGCCAACCCCATGTGCAGCGCCGTGTCCAGCGCCTCAGCTTTCACACGCCCTCCAGCAACGAGCACCCGCACAGGGCGAGAGCGCAGCTCGTCGAGCGTGATGCCGACCGTCCTGCGGTCGACCGACGCCAGGGCGACGCCGCCCTCGCGCGTGAAAAATCGCGAGCATGCGTCCCCGACCGCGTCGCGCAGGAGCGCCTCCACCTCGTCGTCCTCGAGCTGGCCGAGGTTGAGCGAGAGGGCCTCGCACCCCAGGGATCCGACGGTAAACACCGCCACGTCCACCCCGCGACCCTCCTCCAGGATCCGCTCGATCGCCCGGTCGCGACGCACAATCGAGAGCATCGCCATGTCCTGGAAAATGACGGGCAGCGGCAGGTAGCGCGGCTCCGCGCCGAAGGCCTCGCAGAAGGAACGCATGATCTCATAATCGTGCGTCGCCCTCTCGGAAAACGACGCCCCGCCCTTGAGCTGGACGACGCGCACGCCCACGCGAGGGGCGCGGGTCAAGTGGGCCGCGAGCGCACTCATCGTGCGCCCCCAAGAAATCCCCACGCTCATGCCGTCGCTCACGAGCTGAGTCACCACATCTGCACCGACTCGACCGACCTGCTCAATAGCCTCACCCTCGGTCGCGCCCACGCCATGGGCAACGCGAGCGCAGGCCAGTCCAAAGCGCTGCTCCAGCCGCAGCGCAATCTCCGAAGCATCCTCGCGCGGATCGTGGATCTCGATGGTCACGAAGCCGCGCTCGCGGCCATGCGCGAGGAGTTTGGCGACCGTGGGGCGCGACAGGCCCATGCGTGTGGCGACCTCGGCCTGGCTGAGGCCCTGCTGGTAGTAGAGCTTGACCGCCTCAATCGACTGTTCGTCGCGCCGTTCCACGATTCCTCCTCCCTGTTCGCTCGCGCCGCTCCGCCCTTAGGACACCGTCTCCAGGACGACGCTGCGCGGCTCGGGAGTGACCCCGTCGGCGATCTCGATAGCGCCGGAGAGGGACTCAAGGGCGCGCTCGATGCGCCACTCGTCGTCGGTGTGGAGCGTGAGCAGGGGTTGGCCCGCCGCGACGCGCTCGCCCGGCTTGGCGTGGATCTCAATGCCGGCGCCCGCCTGCACGGGATCCTCCTTGACTGCGCGGCCAGCGCCCAGGCGCCAGGAGGCGACACCCACGCTGAGCGCGTCCATGCCAACCACTGTCCCATCGGTCTCGGCGAGCACCTGGTGCGTGTGGGCTGCACGCGGCAGCGGAGCATCCGGATCACCGCCCTGTTCGCGGATCATCGCGCGCCAGCGGTCCATCGCGGACCCGTCCGCCAGGGCGGCCTCCACGTCGGCGTTGCGGACCCCCGCGAGGTCAAGCATGTTGCGCGCGAGCTCACACGTCAGCTCAGTAACGTCGGCGGGCCCGCCGCCGGCGAGCACCTCGACGGATTCCTCCACCTCGAGGGCGTTGCCGATCTTGCGTCCCAGCGGCACCGACATGTCGGTGAGGAGGGCGCGCGTGGCGACCCCCGCGTCACGTCCGAGGTCGACCATCGTGCGGGCGAGCTCGCGCGCGGTGTCCAGGTCCTTCATGAAGGCACCCGATCCGACCTTGACGTCCAGGACGAGGGCTCCCGTACCCTCGGCGATCTTCTTGCTCATGATGGAGCTGGCGATCAACGCGATCGACTCAACGGTCGAGGTGATGTCGCGCAGGGCGTAGAGCTTCTTGTCCGCGGGTGCCAGGCCCGATCCCGCCGCGCAGATGACCGCGCCGCAGCCCTGCCCCAGCTGGGTCATGATCTCGTCGTTGCTCAGCTGCGCGCGCCACCCTGGGATCGCCTCGAGCTTGTCAAGGGTGCCGCCCGTGTGCCCCAGGCCTCGACCCGAGAGCTGGGGGACGGCCACGCCGAAGCACGCGACCAGCGGGGCCAGGGGCAGCGTGATCTTGTCTCCCACGCCGCCCGTGGAGTGCTTGTCGGCGGTCGGCTTGCCGATGCAGGAGAAGTCCATGCGCGCGCCCGAGCGGATCATCGCGTCCGTCCAGCGGGCAATCTCGCCCCGGTCCATGCCGCGCAGGAAAATCGCCATGGCCAGGGCGGCCATCTGCTCGTCCTTGATGACGCCCTTCGTGTAGGCGTCGATCGTCCAGTCGATCTGGTCGGGGGTCAGCACTCCCCCGTCGCGCTTCACGCGGATGATGTCAACGGCATCAAAGAGAGCCATCGTGTCCTTCTTTCTCTTCCGACGAGGCCGGGGCCGCCTGGGCGACGCTCGACAGATCGTGGGGTCCGAACGCGCCGGGCAGCACCTCCGTCATAGGTGCGACGCCATCAGGCATGAGGACCAGGCAGGAGGGCCCGCCGTGCTCGTAGATAAGCTGGCGGCAGCGCCCGCACGGGGCCACCGGCTCCTCGTTGCCGTTGACGGCGACGACCGCGACGAGGGTGCCTCCGCCGGAGCGGATGAGGTCGGAGACCATGCCGCACTCGGCGCACAGAGTGACGCCGTATCCGGCGTTTTCGACGTTGCATCCGCTGACGAGCCAGCCGTCCGCCGTCAGCCCCACGGCTCCCACGGGGAAGTTCGAGTAGGGGCAGTACGCATGCTTCATCGCATCGATGGCCTCGGCCAGCAGGGCGTCCCAGTCAATGTCTGTTGGATCCATGCGGGTTCTCACTTCACGTAGGGGATGTTCTCGGCGGCGGGCGCACGCGACTTACCGACGAATCCCGCGACGGCCACGATCGTGACCACGTAGGGGATCATCGAGACGAGGTCGGCGGGGATCGCGGGCTCGATGTTGGGCAGCATGCGGGCCAGGGCCTGCGCGAAGCCGAACATGACGGCCGCACCCATAGCTCCCAGCGGGTTCCACTTGCCCAGGATCATGGCGGCCAGGGCGATGTAGCCGTTGCCCGCAGAAATATTGTCCGTGAAGGCCAGGCCGGAACCGATCGTGAAGAACGCACCACCCAGGCCGGCGAAGGACGACCCCAGGATCGTGTTGAGTGTGCGCGTACGCCCCACGTTGATGCCGACCGTGTCGGCGGCGCGCGGGTGCTCACCGCAGGCCCTCAGCCGCAGGCCCCACCGGGAGCGGAACAGGAAGAAGGCCAAGGCGATGACGGCCGCGTACATCAAGTACACGAGGATCGACTGGTTGAACAGGACCGGGCCGACGATCGGGATCTCTGACAGGACGGGAATCTTGATGTCGGACAGCGAGAACTGGTTGGTGTTCAGGCTTCCGGGAGCGTCCTTCATGATCGTGCCGTAGAAGAACGTCGTCAGGCCCAGGGCCAGGACATTCAGGACAACGCCGACGATGATCTGATCCACCCCGTACTTCACGGAGAAGAGGGCCAGGAGGGATCCCAGGAAGGCACCCGCGAGGGGAGCCACGACGAGGCCCGCGTAGGGGGTCTGGAAGTACGAGGCCGCCATGACGCCCGCGAAGGCGCCGACCAAGAGATCGCCCTCAATCGCGATGTTGACGACGCCCACACGCTCCGAGATAACACCCGAGAGCGAGCCGAAGATCAGCGGCGTCGAGATCGCCACGGTGGACACCAGGGTAGAGGTCAGCGTGACGACGCCCGAGGACCCGGAGCCCGCGTAGAACAGGAATCCCAGGATCGTGGACAGCCCGACGAGCACCATGCCGCCGACGCGTGCCCACTCGGGCTGGGTGATGCGCCGCAGCGTCGCCGCGACCGTCCACAGGGTGATGGCGATCGACACCGCGGCGAGCACCCACACGATGGGCGCGCCCGCGGTGACGATGTCGGGAATTGAGTATGACTGCGACTTGTCGTTCAGGCGCAGGGTCATGTCGCCACGAGCAGTGGCCGCGAAGACCACGAGCAGCACGCAGGCTGCCACGTAGATGCCGGGAAGCTTCCAGGAGGGCTTGGCCTCGACCTGAGTGACCATGCCGGACTCACTTGTGCTCATCGGCGTTCCCCTTTCGCGTGTTAGCCGCGAGCGCGCGGACATCGGGCAGACGGAACAGCCACCGCACGAGCGCGGGCGCTGCGATCAGCAGGACGATCACCGACTGCAGGATGAGGATCATGTCGATCGGCACGCCCTTAGCCTGCATCGTGTAACCGCCCGCCTTGAAGGCACCGAAGAGGAGTCCCGCGCCGAAGGTTCCCCACGTCTTGTTGCGGCCCAGGAGGGCCACCGTGATCGCATCGAAGCCGATCGAACCGGCCACGTCACGCGAGACGTACCCGATGGTCCCCAATGCCTCGTTCGCGCCAGCCAGGCCAAGAAACGCGCCCGAGAGGACCATCGTGATCGCCGTGATGCGCTCGACCGAAATGCCGGCGGTACGGGCCGCGGCAGCGTTCGCGCCGACCGCTCGGATCTGGAATCCCAGCGTCGAGCGTTCGATCAGCCACCAGAAGAAGGCGAGGGCAACCAGGGCGACGATGAAGCCGACGTGCAGCTTGAAGGGCGCGGGCAGCAGGCGCGTCAGAGCCGCGCTCTCCGCGACCTTCGGCGTCACCGGCTGATTCGAGCCGGGCACCTGCCATGCCTTCTGCGCCAGGACATATCCCAGGCCCAGCGTCGCAATCGAGTTGAGCATGATCGTCACGATCACCTCGTTCGCGCCCGTCTTTGCCTTCAAGACACCCGCGATGCCGGCGTAGAGGCCACCCGCAATCACCGCGACGAGGAGGGCCACCAGCGTGTGCAGGACCGGTGGCAGGCTCACCGCGAAGCCCACCCACACAGCCGCGAGCGCTCCGACGATGATCTGGCCCTTGCCGCCAATGTTGAACAGACCCGCTCGGAAGCCGAGCGCCAAGCCCAGGCCCGAGATGATCAGCGGGATCGAATAGAACAGGGAGTCGGTCAGTGGCTTGATCATGCGAACAACGTTCGCCGCGTTCGGATCCACGATGGAGCCGCGGAACATCGCATAGTAGGCATCCACCACGGACGCCCCCGACAGCGCGATGAGAATCGCTCCAATCGCGAAGGCGATGAGGACGGCCAGCACCGACACGAACCACTGGGAGCCAAAGACCCGGGTCGCGATGCCCAGCCCGTTACTCGTACGTGCGCTCATTGTTCCTCCTGCCTTGGTGCCCCGGATTCCTGAGCCGATCCCGAGGAGTCGGCCACGGCCTCGTCCAGGGGGACGCCGGCCATCATGAGGCCGAGGACGTCGCGGCCCGTGTCCGCAGGGACGATGCCGACGATGCGGCCGCGGTACATGACGGCAATGCGGTCGGCCAGTGAGACAACCTCGTCAAGCTCCGAGGAGATGAGCAGGACCGCGCAGCCCTGGTCCCGCACATCCACGATCCTGCGATGAATGAACTCGATCGAGCCGACATCGACGCCGCGCGTCGGCTGATTGGCGACCAGCAGTGTCAGGTCACGCGACATCTCACGGGCCACGACGACCTTCTGCTGATTGCCGCCCGACAGAGAGGAGACTGGGTCCTCGATCGACGTCAGACGGATGTCGTATTCCGTCTCCTTCTCGCGGGCGTTGCGCGCGATTGCGCCGCGCTTGAGGGAACCCGCAGCCGAGAAGGAGGAGGAGCGGAACTGGTCGAGCACCAGGTTGTCCGCGATCGAAAACGAGGCGATGATGCCGTCCGTCGAACGGTCCTCGGGGATGAAACCGACTCCCGCGTCCAGGGACTCGCGAGGCCTCGCGCGGGTAATGTCCGCGTCCTCGAGCCGGATCACACCGCTGTCGGGGGTGCGCAGGCCCAGGATCACCTCGGCGAGCTCAGTCTGGCCGTTCCCCTGTACGCCGGCGACCGCCAGAATCTCTCCCTGACGAACGTCGAAAGACACGTGGTCGAGGAGGGGAACGCCCCCCGAGCCGAGCAGGGACACATCCTCGAAGGCCAGGCCGCCGCCAGCGGGACGCGCGGGTTCCTTCTCCACGCGCATGAGCACCTCGCGCCCAACCATCTGCGTGGCCAGCGAGGCCTCGGAATCGCTCGGGGACGCGTGCCCCACAACCCGACCGCGGCGAATGACCGTGATCTCGTCGGCGACCACGCGCACCTCGCGCAGCTTGTGGGTGATGAACACGATCGAGGTCCCAGCATCGGCGAGCTGACGCATGATCGTCATCAGCTCGTCCGTTTCCTGCGGGGTGAGCACCGCGGTTGGTTCATCGAGAATGAGGACCTTTGCCCGGCGCGACAGGGCCTTGACGATCTCCACGCGCTGTTGGGCGCCCACCGGCAGATCCTCAATGAGGGCGTCGGGGTCCAGGTCGAAGCCGAAACGCGCCGAGACCTCACGCACCGTCTGGCGGGCGCGCTCGCGACTGATAATCCCGGCAGGGCCGGTCGGCTCGAAGCCCAGTGCGATCGACTCGGCGACCGTGAAGACGGGGATGAGCATGAAGTGCTGGTGCACCATGCCGATGCCCGCCGCGACCGCGTCGCCGGGGCCCTTGAACGTCACGGGCTCGCCGTCGATGAGGATCTGCCCCTCGTCGGGGGCATGCATCCCGTACAGGACGTTCATGAGCGTGGACTTGCCCGCGCCATTCTCTCCCAGCAGGGCGTGAATATGCCCCTCCTCGATCGTTAAGTCAATCGAGTCGTTGGCGATGAGGGGACCAAACCTCTTCGTGATCCCCCGCAACTCTAATTTCATACCTTCGACCTTCCCCAGCAGGTGGGCGCACCCCGCCCCGATGCTCGTGTAGGGCTGGCAGCGTCACCGCCACCAGCCCCACACGCGTCGCATCACTTCGGGGCGTTCTGCGATTCGATGACGAGCTTGCCGGACTTGATGTCGTCCGTGAGCTTGGTCAGGTCCGCCTTGAGTTCCGCGGACACCTTGTCGTCGAAATCGTGGAACGGGGCGATCGAGACACCGCCGTTGGCCAGCGTGCCCACGTACGGGGTCGAGCTGAACTTGCCGTTCACCGAGTCCTGGATCGCCTGCTCGACAGAGGCACCGATCTCCTTCATGACCGAGGTCAGCACGATCGAGGAGTAGTCGGGGTTGGCCTCGTACCAGTCGGAGTCAACGCCGATGATCCAGGTGTTTCCATCCGCCTTGGCGGCAGCCGCAGCGCCCAGGCCGACCGGGCCCGCGACGGGCATGATGATGTCCGCGCCCTGGGAGATGAACTGCTGCGCCTGCTCCTTGCCGAGCGTCTGATCGTCGAAGGACTGCGTGAAGGAGCCGTTCTGCGTGGCCTTGTCCCAGCCGAGCAGCTGCACGTTCGTGCCCTTGGCCTTGTTGTATGCCGCGACGCCGTCAGCGAAGCCATCCATGAACACCGTCACCGAGGGGATCTGGATACCGCCGAAGGTGGCGACCTTGCCGGTCTTGGTCATGCCCGCGGCCACGTAGCCTGCCAGGTAGGCGGCCTCAGCGGTGTTGAACAGCAGCGGACGCGCGTTGTCCAGCGTCACCGTGTTGTTGTTACCGTCGTTGAAGCTGGAGTCGATGAGGGCGTAGTGCACGTCCTTGTTCTCGTCGGCGGAGGTGTGGACGGCCTTCTCCAGGTTGAATCCGACGCCGATGATCAGGTTGCAGCCGTCGGAGACCATGGACTCAACGTTCGGGTTGAAGTCCGCGTCCGAGTTGGACTCGGCCGTGTTGATCTGGATTCCGAGGCTCGTCTGGGAGGCCTTGAGGCCCTCGTAAGCGGACTCGTTGAAGGACTTGTCGTCCCAGCCGCCGGCGTCAGAGACCGCGCAGGCCTTGAACGAGGTGGCATCCTTCGCCCCGCCGGACTGGCTGGTGGCGGTTCCTCCGCCGCCGCCACAGCCGGCCAAGGCGAGCGTTGCAACTCCCGCAGCGGCGAGGAGCTTCGTGAGGTGCTTCATGAGTGTTTTCCTCCGTTGATGTGGATTCTTCCTTGATCCGGTGGCGGCGTGGGCCGCGGATCGTGTCCACGCAGCCGATGCGCGAACATTTGTCATGATCGACTTTTACGTCTGATCCGAGTCTCCCGCGCCGCCACCGGCGTGTCAAGAACAACTAGTTCTCACTTTGGTAACGATTCGCACGTCGACGAGCGAGAACCCCCGCGCCGCCGATCGCGGCGATGGCCGCCGCGCCGAGCAGCGCCTCGGCGTAGGCACCGGTGCGGGCCAGCCCGCCCCGCTTAGCACTCGGGCTGGGCGAGGCGGAGGGCGTCGGAGCACTCGGCGTCGCGTCACCACCGGCGTCGGGGGTCGGGGACGGCTGGGCGGCACTGTCTCCGGCGCAGGTCACGGGGATCGTGAGGCCATCCCCGGCCTCGACGACCGTCGCGAAGTCGGTGGCGACCGTGACAGGGACGTTCACGACCTCGCCGGCCGCCTTGCCCTCGCAGGCACCCACGACCGTCACGTCCACGCTCGCCTGTCCCGCGCCATCCGTCGTGATGACCGAGGCGGCGTCGGAGGCGTGCGCGTCCACGAGGGAGTTGTCGACCTCGGCCACGGCCTGCGCTCCCCCGGCGCTCACGCGCACTTTCGAGGTGATGGAGGGCCCCTCGGAGAAGGACAGGCCGCGCAGCGGAATCGTCACCGTCGAGCCGTCGGCCACCGCTTCGGTGGGCAGGGTCAGGCCGATGGAGGACTTGGCCTCGCGCGGGCTCAGCCCTCCCTCAGCCTGGACCGAACGGGCCCGGCCTCCCGAGTGCGCGCCCAGATAGGCGTTGAAGGAATCGCGGTCCAGGTTGCCGTTCGTCGTGGCAGCTCCCCCGCGGGTCAGGGCCTCGAAGGAGTCGCCACCCTCCAGCAGGAAGGACACGGAGCCGACCGTGTACGTCGCGTCGGCCTTCAGCGGCTCACCGTTGATCGTCACCGACGTGATGCGCTGGCCATAGGGTTTGGCTGGGTCGTAGGTGTATCGCACGTTCGAGGAGAGGCCCAGCTTGAGCATCGGCCTGGAGTTCTGTGAGTTCAGGTCCGTCTTCCACTGCTGCTCGAGCGCGTCCTTGACGTCCGATCCCTTCAGGGTGACGTATCCCAGCTCATCGGAGAAAGGCATGACCTCATACGTCTGCGCGTAGGTGATCGTGCCGTCCTCGTTCGGCACCAGGTCGGCACGCAGGCCGCCCGCCATGATCATGCCGATGTCAACGCTCTTTCCATCCGGGGTCAGGATCGTTTCGCGCAGGGAATCCGCCACCAGGTCGCCCAGGGAGGATTCGATGCCTCGGTTCGATCCGGGGTCCGTGGCCCCCTCGGGCGTCGTAAAGACGCCGCGCCTGAAGGCCTCTGTGTAGCCCGTAGCGACGACGCGCTTCCCGGCTTCCTTCGAGTCGGACTCAGCTTGGTCGACGATCGCCTGGGTGTCGGGGTCCGAGCCGCACTGGGCAACCTCTGCGGCCGGAATGAGGATCGAGTCAGCACTCGTGACCTGACGCGTCACGGGATCGATCGTCAGACGGATGAGTCCCAGATTGTCCGTGTATGAGCCCGACGCGATACCCGCCAGCAGGGGGTTGGCCGAGTCGAAACGCTCGTGGGAGTTGACGTGGTCGAACTCGTAGGGCACGTGCGTATCCCCGCCCATCAGACCGTCGACGTCCTTGCCGACCTTCGTGTAGTTGTTCTTCACGTCGTCGTCGAGCATCGCAATGACGACGTCGGCCTTCCCACTGCCCTTGAGCTCGGCTGCCAGGTCATTGATGCGCTTGATGGGGTCCGTGAAGGTCAGGCCGGCCGTCGTTCCAGGACTGAGTTTGTAGGGAACGTCCTGAGCGATCGCGCCGATAAAAGCTACCTTCATGCCCGACGGTGACGTCCACAGCTTGTAGTCCCCGAGGTAGGGCGTGCCGTCCCCGTAGGTACCCATGCCCTCGATGTTGGCTCCCAGGTACGGGAAGGTGGCCTGCACGAACTCGCTCGGGTTGGAGCCGTCTACGCGCTGCTTGAAGACAGCCTGCCCCATGTCCAGCTCGTGGTTGCCGATCGTCGAGGCCAGCGGATCCATCGTGTTGAGGGCCGCGATGGTCGGGTTGTCCTTCAGCGCGCCGGAGATGTAGGGGGACGCGCCGATATTGTCGCCCAGCAGAGTGAACGAGGAATTGGGGTTCGTCGCGCGTGCCTTCTTCAGGTAGCAGTTCATCGCGGGCAGCCCCGCCTCGCGCACTGTGCCCTTCTTGGCGACCTGCTGGATGTGTCCGTGCACGTCCGTGAGGTTGTAGAGGTCCAGGGTGATCGGCGCGTCGGCACCTGGCGGAGCCGCGAGCGCGGCAGCCGGCAGGGAGGCCAGGGTCAGGGCGGCCGCCGAAGCGAGGGCGAGGCGTGTCCATGGTCTGCGCATGGGTGTGTTCCTTTCATCGGTGCGGTGTCGGTGCCGCATCCTGGGTGGTGGGTTTGACGTGCCCGGTGTCAGCCGCGGCGACGGGTACGGCGCGAGAGAACCATAAGTCCACCTCCCGCCGCGGCGAGGATGATCCCGAGGCCGATCGCCCGGTCGGTGTCCGAGCCGGTGCGCGGAAGGCCGCCCACCGTCGCGGCGCGCGTGTGCGTCTTTCGGGACGAGGCCGGGGCCGCCCTCGAGGGAGCCGGCGCGGGGGACGCGGACGGGTCTGCGGAGGGTTCAGCGCTCGGTGAGGGGGACGCACTGGGCGATGTTGTCGGCGCGGCGGAAGGCTCGGCGCTCGGCATCGGGGCCGGGGTGTGCCCACCGAGGAGGGTGAGTCCGATGATCTCGGGGTTGTGGTCCGAGGAGCGGTAGGGGTTGTCGGCCTCGACGGCCAGGTGGGCGTTCATACCGGCCCTCGAGTATTCGAAGGCGATGGACTCCTGAGCGTTGATGGCCCAGCTGGTGACCCCCGCGAGGAGCGGCTTCGCGGCCGCGTTGGCGAAGACATGATCGAGGGATCCGGAGCGTCCCGCGTAGACGTAGGAGGCCTCGCCCGCGCCGGAGACGCGCTCCCATCCCGCGGCCTCGAGGGCCTTGATCGGGTCCTCCTGCGAGTAGGAGTTGAAGTCACCCACGAGCAGGGTCGGCTTGTCCGCAAATCGGGCGGCGAAGGAGGCCAAGGCGCCCGCCTGGGCGACACGGATCGCATTCGCGTTTCCTTGCCCATCCCCGCTATCAACGTTTCCGGCAGGAGCGCCCTCGGGCACGGATCCCTTCGACTTGAAGTGGTTGGCTACGACGACGAAGGAGGCGGGCGCGGATCTCTCCCCCGCGACCCGCGCGAACTCTTGGGCGAGGGGCTGTCGCGCCAGTCCCGTGAATGCCGGGTCGTCGTGGATCAGCGAGGGGCCGACGGGAGCCACGGTCGCGGGCTTGTAGATGAAGGCGACGCGGATGACGTCCTCGGCCTCGGGAACTGCCTGGGGCGAAGGCACGTACGCCCACGTTCCCGCGCCCGCGTCCTTGTTGAGTGCCTCGACGAGGCGGGCGAGGGACGCGTCGCGGTCCGTCCCCACGCCCACGGCGACAGGGTTTTCAATCTCTTCGAGGGCAACCACATCGGCACCCAACGCATTGATCGCGGCAACAATCTTCGCCTCCTGGTTCGCAAAGGCCTCGCGCGAGAACGCGCCGCGCACCTTGCACTTCTTGGCCGTCACGAAGGCACCCGTACGGTCCGGGTAACCCGAGCAACCGGACTCGTCAACTCCCAGGTCTGAGAAGTAGTTGAGAACGTTGAACGTAGCCACGCGGGTGTCCCCGCCGACCGTGGGGACACCCGGCCTGTTCCCCGTGATGGTCACGGGGCTGCGATCGGGGTGTGCGGCGACCATCGCGGTCGGCTGGAAGACGGTGGTCCCGTGTCGGGTTTCGAGAACGACGGGAGCGTCGAAGGCGACGTGGTAGCCGACGCGGGCCGGTGCCCCGTTCGCCAGGTAAGCGTAGGCCACCTCGGTGGCGGCCCCCTTCAGCAGGTTCGTATTGGTGCCGTCGTCGAGCGCGATCGCGCGGGCCGCGTTGGCGGCCTCGTAGTCACGGGCGGCCTGCCCGGGAGCCACCACGTCCGTGGCCGAGCGCAGCGGGCTCTCACCCGGGGTGAGGGTCAGGGTGCCGTATTGGTTCGTCTGGTAGTTGTCGGTAATGGTCCACGTGCCCTGGGGTGCGAGGAGCATGGATTCGTAAGCCTCGGCCTCGCTCGGCGAGGGCACCTGAGTGAGCGGGGTGGGGGTCGGTGCTGCACAGCCTTCCACCGTATTCACGACGGTCGCGGCCAGCTGGGTGAGGCTCTGGGGGTTGCCCTTCGCACTCGTCGCGGGGAACTCACCGACCATGCCGGTGACGCGCACGCAGGTGCCCGGGGCCGGGATCTCGCCTTTCTTGCCCGCGTAGACGAAGAGGCCGTCGGAGCGTGTGCGCCCCGGCTCCCACGCGCCGCCCGATCCGGGGGTCTGGATCGTGTAGCCGTCCAAGGTCGCACCCAGCCCGGATTCAGAGGCCGGGTACGCGGCCGTCACGACGCCGAGAGTCGTGACTGTGGCCCCCGCCATCGCGGAATCGTCTCCCTCGCCCACTGCCTGGATATCGGGGATCGGCGTATCGACGAGGCCGGGGCCGGTCTCGCCCGATTGCGCGGATCCCTCGGGGAGGGAAGTCTCCGCCGGCTGCGTCGGTTGAACAGGCTGCGCAGCGGCCGACTGGGGTTGCGCCGCATCAGCCTGCGACACTCCCGGCCATCCCGACTGCGTTACCTGACCGGACTGCGCGGAATCCGACCGGTGCGCATCGACCGCCCACGACGCGGGTACAAGCCCCGCCGCGGACAGCGCAAGCGCGCCGAACACAGCTAGTGTTCGTGTCCCGTACCTCATCGGGATATCCTCTCAACCTCGCCTCACCGTGAGGGGCCGACGAGCCCCGTACCGTAGGCGTCTTTACCAACGGCAACACGAGTTATAACAAGTGTAACGTCGTGCGCATACGTGCGGAAGCGATTGAGAACATTCCCTGAAATACAAGCCTTCGTCGGGAGCACACACACGAGCGCACGGCCGCCCCGGCCTCGTCACGCTCAGTGAGCGCGAGTCAGGACGCCGAGTACGGGGAGACGACCACCTGGGCGCGCTGGAGGTCCTTGACCTCCGAATATCCCGTCGAGGCCATAGTCCGCTTGAGGGCGCCCACGAAGTTCAGGGAGCCGTCGGCGCGCGTCGAGGGGCCGTAGAGGATCTGCTCGAGCGTGCCCGTCGTGCCAACGTGGACGCGCTGGCCACGCGGCATGTCCGGGTGGGTCGCCTCCGACCCCCAGTGCCAGCCGCGTCCCGGAGCCTCCTCCGCGCGGGCGATGGCGGCACCGAGCATAACGGCATCCGCGCCGCACGCGATCGCGCGCGACAGGTCGCCGCTGCGACCAATGCCGCCGTCGGCGATGACGTGCACGTAGCGGCCGCCGGACTCGTCCATGTAGTCGCGCCTGGCAGCGGCCACGTCCGCAATCGCGGTCGCCATGGGCGCGTGCACGCCCAGGGACTGGCGCGTCGAGTGGGCCGCTCCCCCACCAAAGCCGACGAGGACGCCCGCCGCGCCCGTTCGCATCAGGTGCAGGGCCGCCGTATCCGTGCAGACGCCGCCCACGATGACAGGGACGTCCAGCTCGTAGATGAAGCGCTTGAGGTTGAGGGGCTCGCGGCGCGAGGACACGTGCTCGGCAGACACGGTCGAGCCGCGAATGATGAACAGGTCGACGCCCGCGTCCACGACCGCGCGCCAGTACTTCTGCACGCGCTGGGGCGAGAGCTTGCCGGCGACGACCACGCCGGCCTCGCGCAGCTGCTTGAGACGCGCGGTGATCAGCGAGGGCTTGATCGGCTCGGAGTAGACACGCTGAAGGGTCGCGATCGACTCCTCTTCACCCAGGTGAGCGATGCGGTCGAGGATCGGCGTGGGGTCCTCGTAGCGGGTCCACAGGCCGTCCAGGTCGAGCACGCCGATGCCACCGAGACGACCGAAAGCAATCGCGGTCTCCGGGCTCATCACCGAGTCCATCGGGGCGGCCATCAGGGGGATATCGACGTGGTAGGCGTCGATCTGCCAGCCAACGTTGACATCCTCGGGATCACGGGTGCGCCGCGAGGGCACGAGGGCGATATCGTCCAGCGTGTAGGCGCGGCGTCCGCGCTTGCCACGACCGATTTCCACTTCGTCGCTCATGACCCGATTCTACTGCCTCCGGGACGCAGATGTGCCCACCCTCTGCCACACTGGAGTCACCGGCAAGGCTAGGAGCAATCATGAGCTGGATCGACGACCCGTGGATGGGTTTTGACACCGAGACGACGGGCGTACGCGCACTCAAGGACCGCCTCGTCACCGGCGCGCTGGTGCTGCGCATCGACGGCGCGTCCTACCGCAGCGGCGTCAGCGCCCCCGACCAGGTGGCCACGTGGCTGACCGACCCGGGCGTCGAGATCCCCGAGCAGGCCACGGCCGTCCACGGCATCACGACCGAGCAGGCACGACGCGATGGCCGCCCCATCGAGGAGGTTCTGCACGAACTGGCGGGCTCCATCGTCGAGCACTGGCTGCGCGGCTACCCGGTCGTCGCCTTCAACGCCACCTACGACATCACGCTGGTCAACCAGGAGCTGCGCCGCCACCGCCTGGGTTCCTTCGAGGAACGCCTGGAGGGCGCGCCGATGCTGATCGTCGACCCATTGGTGTTGGACCGTAAGCTCGACCGCTTCCGCAAGGGCAAGAAGACGCTGACGGAGATGGCGCCCGTCTACGGGGCGGTCGCCTCCCCCGACGCTCACACGGCCGAGGTCGATGTCGCCATGACGCTCGACGTGCTCGCCGGCATGGTGGACAAGTACCCGCAGCTGGCGTCCATGAGCGCCCTGGAGCTCATGGACTACCAGCTCCAGGCTCACCAGGATTGGGCCGAGGACTTCGAGAAGTACCTGCGTAAGCAGGGCAAGGACGCGAACATCGACCGCGAATGGCCCCAGATCACGCCGCAAGGCCGCGGCGACGACCAGGAGTAAGAACGCAACGAGCGGGGGTCGGCGGGTGCCGGCCCCCGTTTTCGTTGTGCCTGAGGTGTCGTCCGTGCGGCGCATGTACGAGCTGCGCGGAGCGTGCATGTACGAACTGCGTGGAGGGCGCCGACGGGTCCATAGCGGAATCACCGCACCTGGCCAGATAAAAGTCGCACATAATTTCCCACGGTCATTTTTCGAGCACCATCCAAAACGTTGCAATTCCAACGATGCGAATTCAAGGTTTGAAACAGCCGCAGGGGAATTACGTGCGATATTGTCGGGGAACTATCCCCATGCCCTCCACAGGACCAAACGAAGGGGCATGCACCAGCTAGGGAGCATTACACCAGTTAGGGAGCATTGCACCACCTCCGAACTGGTGTAATACCCGGCTAAGTGGTGTAACACCACTTAGCAACAAGCATAAATGCGGCACACATCCAGATAACAGAGCCGCATCATCGCGTCCGTGCGCGAGGTGCTTAACACGCGCCACGCGCCACCAGTGTGGAGGGCGCCGGCGGGGCCGCGGGGCCTGGCCGGGCTTCGAGCCAACGCGCCGGGCGAAGCTCGTGGCGCGGACGGCGAGCGGGCGGGCGGGCCCGACGGCGCCCGGAACACCGGTGGCGCAGCAGCAATGCGAGTATGGAAGAGGCCCAGAGGTGGAACACCACCCCCGGGCCTCTACACAAGACTCATTTTTCCTTGATGAGGTCCAGCCACGTGCGGCGCTCGCCCACGAGGAAGCCGAAGTCGCGGTTCTGGTCCGCGATGGCGGCGTCGGTCGCGGGGTTCTTGATGAGCGCGGCCAGCACGTCGGGGGCGGCAGTGATGGCGCCCACGCCCTGGCGGACCAGCTCGAGGACCTGCTCGGAGTTCTTGAAGGACGCGGCCAGGACGTCGGCCTTCAGGTCGTAGGAGCGCAGGGTGCGGTGGATTTCGGAGGCGACGCGCACGCCGTCAATGCCGTAGTTGTCCATACGGTTGACGTAGGGGGCGACGTAGCGGGCGCCAGCCTTGGCGGCCATGAAGCCCTGCATCGAGGAGTGAATACCCGTTGCGGTCACCTGCATGCCTTCACGCACGATGCGCGGGATAGCAGCAAAGCCCTCGCGCGTGACGGGGAGCTTGATGAAGAGGTTGCCGCCGATTTCGCCGCGCAGAGCGCGGGCCTCGGCGACCATGTCGTCGGCGCGCTGGGAGACGATCTGGACGTGCAGCTGGGCGCCGTCGGGCAGGAGCTGCTTGATGGCGTGGAGAACCTCGAGAGGCTCCTTACCTTCGCGGTACAGGATCGTCGGGTTGGTCGTCACGCCGTCGATGGGCAGGTATTCCAGGGTCTTGGCGATGGAATCGACGTTCGCATGATCGATGAGGATGAGCATGTGAGCAGCTCCTTTGCGCTGTTGTGAGTTTTCGCACCCCTAGGATAGCGCGGGCGGGAGCAGCCCACCGACTGCTCCCGCCCGCAACGAACGCTCGATCTGCGATTACCTCGCCGAAGAGGAGTGGTAGTTCGGCGCTTCCGTCGTCATCTGCACGTCGTGCGGGTGCGACTCGCGCAGGCCCGCACTGGTGATACGCACGAAGCGGCCGTTGGCCTTGACCTGGGAGATCGTCGAGGCACCCAGGTAGAACATGGTCTGGTGCAGGCCGCCGACGAGCTGGTAGATGACCTGGGCGAGGGAGCCGGTGTAGGGCACCTGGCCCTCGATGCCCTCGGGGACGATCTTGTCGTCGGAGGTGACGTCGGCCTGGAAGTAGCGATCCTTGGAGTAGGACTTACGCCCGCGCGAGCTCATCGCGCCGAGCGAGCCCATGCCGCGATAGCGCTTGAACTGCTTGCCGTTGGTGAACACGACCTCGCCCGGGGACTCCTCGCAGCCGGCCAGCAGGGAGCCGAGCATGACGGTGTCGGCGCCGGCCACGAGGGCCTTGCCGATGTCGCCCGAGTACTGCAAGCCGCCGTCCGCGATGAGCGGGACTCCGGCGGGGCCACAGGCCTTGGCGGCCAGGTGGATCGCGGTGATCTGGGGGACGCCGACGCCGGCGACGACGCGGGTCGTGCAGATCGAGCCGGGGCCCACGCCGACCTTGACGGCGTCGACGCCCGCGTCGATGAGCGCCTGGGCACCCTCGGTCGTGGCGACGTTACCGCCGATGATGTCAATGCCCTCAAACGTCGGATCGTCCTTAATGCGGCGGATCATGTCGAGAGCGAGCTGGGCGCCACCGTTCGCGGTATCGACGACGAGGACGTCCACGCCGGCCTCGGCCAGGGCGGTGGCGCGCTCCCAGGTGTCGCCCCAGTAGCCGACGGCCGCGCCGACGACGAGGCGGCCGCGCGAGTCCTTGGTGGCGTTGGGGTATTGCTCGGTCTTAACGAAGTCCTTGACGGTGATGAGGCCGGTCAGGTGGTCGTTGTCGTCGACGATGGGCAGCTTTTCGACGCGGTGCTCGGCCAGCAGGTGCTTGGCGTGTTCGCGGGAGATGCCGACCTGGCCGACGACCAGCTGGTCGCGCGGGGTCATGCAGTCGCGCACGCGCAGGGTGGCCCACTCGTCCTGGGGGACGAAGCGCAGGTCGCGGTTCGTGATAATGCCCAGGAGGGTACCGTCCTCGTTCACGACGGGCAGGCCGGAGACGCGGTAGTGGCCGCACAGGCTGTCGAGTTCGTCGATGGTGGCGTCGGGGCCGACGGTCACCGGGTCCTCAACCATGCCGGATTCGCTGCGCTTGACCTGGCGGACCTGCGCGGCCTGTTCCTCGATGGAGAGGTTGCGGTGAAGGATGCCAATGCCGCCCTGGCGGGCCATGGCGATGGCCATGCGCGCCTCGGTGACGGTGTCCATAGCGGCGGACAGGAGCGGGATGCGCAGCGAAATGTTCTTCGTCAGGCGACTGCTCGTGTCAACGGATGAAGGAACGACGTCCGTGAGCTCGGGTAGGAGCAGGACGTCGTCGTAGGTGAGGCCGGTCAGGCCGAAAGGATCATGTGTAGCGAGTTCTCCCATAGGCCAATTGTAGGCGGTCGGTGGCGCTTTCGCGTAGTCGCTTCCACGCACGCCTCGCAGCCGGGTATCGGGGGACGAGGCCGGGGACCGTCAGCAATCGTCAGGAGGATGCGCTCTGGCTGGCCTGAGAGGCGTAGCGGGCTGCGGTCGCTCCGGTGGCTGTGAGATGGATCGGGGCGGCGCCTCGTGCCAGCATGCGGGCGGCGGTGAGGGCGTCGGGGCGCCCCTCCCACACAAGCATGGAGACGGAGCCGTCGGGGGCGACCTCATGGATCCAACGGCCCATGCCGGCGCGCGCGTGGGAGTCGGCCCAAGCGATGGCGCGGGCGTAGTCGACGGCGAGGTCCTCGGAGCGCGAGGAGTCCACGACCTCGGCAAGGACGCGGGCGGCGCTGGCAGCCTCGCACACGACCCAGTGCATGCGTTGCGGGGCGGCGACACTGCCGGTGGGATCGAGGGTGTAGACGATGCCGCCCACACCCTCGGTGGTCCATCCGTCGGCGAGGGCGCGGTCGTAGAGCGCGGTCGCGGTGTCGATCATCCATGGGCCGGGTGTTTCGCCCATGTGGGTGAGGATCGCGTAGGTCTGCCCGATGAGGCGGGCGGCCTTGAATCCGAGGCCGGGGAGCGTCTCTCCGGGTCGGATGAGCTCAACGGGAGCCTGATCGCAGGAGGCGGGCAGGGGGCGCCATTCCTCGTCGTAGAGGTCGGGCAGGGCGAAGGCGCAGCGCGCGGCGATCTCTCCGACGAGGCGCAGGATCGAGCGCGCGCGGTCGAACCAGACGCGCTCCCCCGTCGCTTCCCAGGCGGCCAGGTAGGCCTGGGCGGTGTCGAGGTTGGTGGAGAGTCGACGCAGGGGCGAACGAGCGCCGGTCGCGGCATCAATCTCTTCGCGCACGGCTCCGGCGCACGCGTCCCACCAGCGTTGATCCTGGTCCGCTTCGAGGTCGGCGAGCAGGCCACGCGCCTCCTCGTGCCCGACCATGGCAGCAGCGGCGGCCGCACCGATCATCGCGGACTGTGCACGCTGGGACAAGACCGCGCGAGGAACGGGGGTGGCGCTGTTCTCTGAGGTGGGCACAACCTCGGCGTACCAGGAGCCATTCGGAGCGCGCAGGGGACCTGCGAGGGCGGCCAGGCCGTGGTCGACGAGGTGCGCGGCACCCTCAATGCCTCGCATCTGCGCGAGGGCAAAGACGTGGGTCATCCGGGCGCTGATGCGCGCGTCGAGGGGACGCCCGAGGTCGACCTGACCATCGGCGCGCAGGAAGGCGAAACCGACCCGCGCCTTCGACCGGGAAGCAAAGGCGACGAGCGCGCCAAAATCGGCGTCAAAAGCGCGGCGCAGATCTTCGTTGTTCCAGGGGGCGTTCATGACTGTTCTCCTGCCGGTACGTGCCTTCACGGTATCACCTGTCCAGGCACCGCGGGTGAACGTGGGGGCCGCGTGCGCGCAGTTGAGGGCGCAATTGCGCGCGAGCCGTCAAAGGCGTCAGGAGCGACCGACGAGCTCCAGGTCGGCCTGGGGCGCGAGGAGGGCGAGGGCCTCCTCGACGCAGGCACTGATGGTGCGCACGCGCTGCACCTGTGGCGAGAGGATCTCGGGGGCGTCCGCTCCCACCATGATCGTGGGAACCCCGTATCGTGCGACGAGGTTTGCCACCGTTTGCGCGCATTCGGGACCGCATCCGAGGACGACGGTGAGCGCGGGGACGCCTCCGCGCACATACTCGCGGAAGCGTTCGGTGGTGCTGACACCGCCGTAGTTTTCGCTGGAGAGCATGCGCACGTCGCAGCCGTACCAGGCCAGAGCGACGCCGATGACCTGGGCGGCGGTCTCGTGGAGCGAGTCGGAGATGATCGCGACGCGGTCCCCTCCGACGAGGGAGCGGGCGGGGCGGGACTGATAGACGGAGCGGCACACGCGCTGGAAGGCGTTGACCAGCATGAGGGCGGGCGCACTGCCGATGGGTTCGCCACTCGGAGCAGAGCGCAGAGATTTGAGGGTGGGTTCGACGAATCGCGACCACGTATGGACGAGGCCATGGCTGGCGACGGCCGCCTCGATCACTTCTTCGAGGCGTTGGTAGTCGTCGGAGAGGGCAACGGAGCGCAGCTGGGCGGCGTTCGCCGGGCCTCGACGAGGCAGAAGTGTGCTTTCTGCGAGGGCCCGCTTGGCGGCCTCGGCGGCGGACATGCCGGCACGCACGTGGTGGATCATGGCGCGCAGACGGTCAACGTCCTCGGGCTGGTAACGACGTCGCTCACCGGCTTCACGCTGCGCGGGGCCGAGGCCGTAGCGTCGTTCCCAGGTGCGCAGGGTGGAGGGGGATACTCCCAGTTCATCGGACACCGAGGACATGGTGCGGGAGCGGTCGGCGTGCGCCGATTGCGCCAGTATGGCTCGTGGCATGTCCGCTCCCTCCGGTCCTTGTCCGTGCCCTGCTCTGATTCTTGCGTGTTCGCAGCGCGCACGCCACAGGAAGGGATATGACACCCACATCCAAGTTGTTCAAAAAGTTATTCACAATCTGTTCACACTGCACACCATACGTTTCTCCACGTTTTCACAGTACGGGCACACTCAATCTGAGAACTGGCTCATAATTCGAGAAAGATCCTTGAATAACTACCGCACAAGTGTCTATTCTTGCCGACATCGTGTGCCGAAAATGTCGGCACGACAGACATGAAGGAGGCACCCAATGACTGACGTCTCCCGTCTGCCCGGACCCATGATCGACGCGTGGGAATGGCAGTACGAAGCGGCGTGCCGAGACCTGGACACCGAGCTGTTCTTCCACCCCGAGGGTGAGCGCGGCTCCACGCGCCGACGCCGTGCAGCAAACGCTAAGGCAATCTGCGCGACCTGCCCGGTTATCGAGCAGTGCCGGTCTTACGCTCTGGCCGCTCAGGAGCCTTACGGCATCTGGGGTGGAATGACTGAAGAAGAACGACGCGAAGAGATCCGCTCCTCTGGACGCGGTCGCCGCGTCTCCTAACGCGCATCCATTTTTCCGGTGCGGCATCGCCACCGCGATGCCGCACCATTTTACTGCCCGACACAACGCCCATCCTCTCCGGGAGCTCGCATGACCAGCAACGACACCAAGGCCTCGCAGAAAAAGGCCGAGGATACCTCCACCAACCTGTACAAGACCCTGTTCTTCGTCACCGCACCGATCACTGCGGCCCTCGCGGGGGCGTGCGTGTGGATGGGTGTTCAGCTCCCCTCCACCTCTCCGGCGAGCCAGGCAACCCCGGCGGCCACGCCGACCGCGGCCGCGCAGATACCGCAGAACACGGAGACGGCGGCCCCCAGCCAGACGAACCCGAACAACCTGGAGATCATGAAGTCGTTCGTGCGTCACCAGGAGAACGACACTCAGGCGAAGGGCGACATTAACGCTCCCGTGACGATGGTTCTTTTCTCTGACTTTGCGTGCCCCTACTGCACGAAGTACGCCCAGGACATCGACCCCGCACTGGCCGACCTCGTCGAGGATGGCACCCTGCGCGTGGAGTGGTACGACCTGGCCCAGATCACCGAGACCTCTCCCCTGGCAGCCCAGGCGGGCATCGCTGCGGGCGAGCAGGGTAAGTTCTGGGAGTTCCACGACGTGGTATACGCGGCGGCCGACGCGACCGGTCACCCCCAGTACTCCGAGCAGGCCCTCGTTGACTTTGCAGCCAAGGCGGGTGTGCCCGACCTGGACAAGTTCCGCGAGACGATGCTCTCCGACCACACCGCTACCACGGTGAAGGCGGCCAAGGAGCGGGCTCACCAGGCCGGCATCACCGGCACCCCCGCCATGTTCATTAATAAGGCGTACGTCAGCGGCTACCGCGACGCCGCCTACATCCGCAACACAATCCTCGACCAGGCGGCACAGTCCGCGTCCTAACGCGAGGCCCCGCGCCGCAAGGATGCTCGGCGCGGGAGACACGAACACAAGGGGCGGCCCGGAAGGATTCCTTCCGGGCCGCCCCTGTAGCGTTCAGTGTGCGAAGCGCTCAGCGCTCCACGACCGCCAGCACGTCACGCGAGGACAGGATCTGGAACTCCTGGCCGTCGTACTTGACCTCGGTGCCGCCGTAGCGCGAGTAGATGACGACGTCGCCGACCTTGACGTCGACGGGGATACGGTTACCGTTGTCGTCCACGCGGCCGGGGCCCACGGCGATAACTTCGCCTTCCTGCGGCTTCTCCTTGGCGGTGTCCGGAATGACCAGGCCGGAGGCGGTGGTCTGCTCGGCCTCAACCTGGCGGATGACGATGCGGTCCTCGAGGGGCTTGATGGAGATCGACATTGTCGCTCCCTTTCTTCTTTGTCACGAAGGTGCTCGTCCTTTCCCTGCCGTCGCGGGGGTCAGGTGCAGGACCGGTCGCGGGTGTTCCCGCGTTTCCTCCACGAGTGTAGGCACGGTCCTGGCACTCGGGCAAGCTGAGTGCCAG
Organism: Schaalia dentiphila ATCC 17982; assembly: GCF_000154225.1. Classification (NCBI taxonomy): domain Bacteria; kingdom Bacillati; phylum Actinomycetota; class Actinomycetes; order Actinomycetales; family Actinomycetaceae; genus Schaalia; species Schaalia dentiphila. The sequence goes on from NZ_DS264586.1 coordinate 304,792, forward strand.
GCGCGTTCACCCTGGGCGAGACGACACCCGCGCCCGACCGCAGGCCCCACACGGCCACGCCCCTGAAGAGATGGGACAATGAGCGGGTGAGCGCCCTGACCCCCATTCTGTCCTCCCCCGGCTGGGAGCTGTTGGAGTCCCTACAAGCGAAGCAGGCAACCAACCCCATCCCGCTGCCCGAGCTCGGATCCACCCTGCGCGCCTCCGGCCTCGACGCGGACCTCGTGGTCGCAGTCCTCACCCAGCTGGCCCTGCGCCAGGCAGCACGCTCAAAATTTGGCCCGTTTGCCTCCCACATGGTGTTCACCCGCGACGGCCTCGAGCAGGCGACACGCCTCGTCGTGGCAGCCCGCCACGCTCAGCGATTCAAGGATTGCAGCGCGACGCGCGTCGCGGATCTTGGCTGCGGCATCGGATCGGATGCTATGGCGATCGCCGGCCTGGGCATGAACGTGCTGGCTGTCGACATCGACCCCGATACTGCCGGGGCCGCGGCCGCGAACCTGCGGGCCTTCGAGGGATCCGAGGTACGCCTGGGGGACGTCGCCGACCTCGACATGGACGAGCTGGCCTCCGAGGGCGTCGACGCGATCTTCGCAGACCCGGCCCGCCGCACAGGCGCCTCGCGCGGGTCGGCGCGCATCACGGACCCGGAACAGTGGTCCCCTCCCCTCTCGCTCGCCCTCGGCTGGGTCTCGACGATCGAACGCGTCGGTATCAAGGTGGCGCCGGGCATCGCGTACGAGCGCATCCCCTCCTCCTGGCACGCGCAGTGGGTGAGCGTGGGCGGTGATCTCGTCGAGGCCTCGCTCTGGTCCCCCGCACTGTCCCCCGAGGGCCGTGGGCGCTCCTGTCTCCTCTTGGATGAGGCCGGGGCCGCCCATTCGCTCTCCACACCCGAGGGGTATGCACCCAACGCCCCCGCAGCCCGCGTGGAGGTCGCGCCCCTGGGCGCGATGGTCGCCGAGCCCGACAGCGCGGTTATCCGCTCGGGTCTCCTGGGACGCCTCGCGGACGAGGTCGGCGCGGGCATCGTGTCCGACAAGATCGCCTACCTGACCGGGGATGAACTGCCCGATTCCCCCTTCTACGACCGCTTCGAGGTCCTCGCGGTGACCAACCTGCGAGCAAAGGCGATTTCCGCCGAGCTGCGCACGCGCGGAGCGGGCAGCGTCGAGATCAAGAAGCGCGGCGCCGACATCAACCCCGACAACCTGCGTAAAACGTTGAAACTGGGCGGAGGCGACGAGCAGCTGACCGTCATCGCGACGCGCGTGAACGGACGCCACCGCGCGATCATCTGCCGACGGTTGGCTACAAACCTGTAAGAAAGCTCTCCGCCGACACCGCTCGCTGCCCTGCCACAATGGAGGAAGCAAGCGAAAGGATTGACATGTCTTTGCCCTTCGGTTCCTCCCAGCGTTCCACGATCGGTGTCGAGTGGGAGCTCCAGCTCGTCGACCGCGACTCCCACGACCTGCGTCAGAGCGCGGACGCGATCATTGACCGCTCCACGACCGACGGGAAGCTCTACCCGGGCGTCCACCGCGAGATGCTGCTGAACACGATCGAGGTCGTCTCCAAGCCGCGTTCAACCGTCGCCGAGTGCATGGCCGACCTGATGGACTGCGTCGACTATCTGACCCCCCTGGCCTCGGACCTGCGCATCGACTTGGCCACCGCCGGTACACACCCCTTCGCGCGCCCGGGCCGCCAGCGCGTCACCGACTCGGAGCGCTACGCACAGCTGGTGGAGCGCACCGCCTACTGGGGACACCAGATGCTTCTGTACGGCGTCCACGTGCACGTCGGCGTCGAAGACCGAGCGAAGATCCTCCCGATCCAGGCCGCCCTCACCGCCCACCTGGGCCACCTGCAGGCTATCTCTGCGTCCTCCCCCTTCTGGGCGGGCGAAGACACGGGCTACGCGTCCAACCGCGCGATGGTCTTCCAGCAGCTGCCCACCGCCGGCATCCCGCGCCAGTTCGCAACGTGGGAGGATCTCGAGGCCTACACGGATGACATGATCCGCACGGGCGTCATCGAGGGCTTCGACGAGGTCCGCTGGGACATCCGCCCCTCTCCGACCTTCGGCACGATCGAGAACCGCGTGTACGACGCTGCGACGAACGCGACCGAGGTCGCCACCTTCGCAGCCTTCACCCACGTCCTCGTCGAGCACTTCTCGCGCTTGTACGACGCGGGCGAGCCGCTTCCCTCCCTGCCGGATTGGTTCGTCGCCGAGAACAAGTGGCGCTCGGCGCGCTACGGCATGGACGCGACCCTCATCATCTCGCGCGACGGCACGACCGAGAGCGCGCGCGATGGCATCGCGCGACTGAAGGAAGAGTTGGCCCCCGTGGCCACCGACCTGAACTGTGCGCGCGAGTTCGCAGGCCTGGAGACGATCCTGACGATCGGCGCCTCCTACGAGCGCCAGCGGGCCGTTGCGGCAGCCGCGCGACCCGGCCAGGGCCTCGACGCGGTCGTGGACCTCATGCGCGCGGAGATGAGCGCGGGGCGCCCCCTGGCTCTCGCCGAGTTCGCAACCCTGAACGTCTGACTCCGTCGCAGCAGTGCCCCGCGTCTTCACCGGTGCGGGGCACTGTCGCCATTCTCATACTCTTTGAGATTGCTTTCAGCTGACTTTCAGAATGCCGCCGTATCCTTGATGTAGCTCGAAAACTGACGCTGAGAGGACACTCGCCCGTGGTGCAGGAAGCAACACAGTCACCGGAATCCGAGGGCGCACCATCCGCGCTGGTCAGGATCGCTTCCCCCGTCGGGGCAACCCTGCAGACTGTGTGGCTATTGCTTTCCTCGCTGGCCCACCTCACCATCCGCTGGCTGTCACGATGCCCAGCTACCGCCGTCCTTACGGTTGCCCTGACGATCGTGTCGGCGACCTACTGGGTGTGGCGCGATCAATTCACGGCCCTCGAGGCCGACCCGTCCAGCCCCCATTGGTGGTCGGTTCTCTCCTCCGTCGGCGCGGTGCCCGGAAACTTCATCGCCACCGCCGTGCTCGGCATCGTCACGATGATCATTGCGGGCGGTGCTGCGGAGCGACACCTGGGCACACGCGCATGGGTGGCCGCAGCTGCCTCCGGCCAGGTCGTCGGCGTCGCTGCCACCTGGTTGACACTCCCCCTGCTCACCAGGGTGTTCTCCATGTGGGGGCAGACGATCGATGCGGGGAGCCTGTGGGGCACGAGCCTCATCCTCGTCGCCCTCGTGGGCGCCGCAGCGCAGTCACTGGCCTCTCACTGGCGCTGGCGCGCTCGTTTCCTCCTCATCGGAATCCTCATCCTGTCGGCCGCGATCCTGGGATCTGCGATCTCGTATGCGCGCGTGTGGTCACTCCTCGCGGGCATGGTCGCCGCGCGCCTGGCTGGGGTTCGCGGCGCACGCAGCGATTCCGGAAACGACATCACGATCGGACGTCAGCTCGCCTCCGTCGCCGCCCTGTGCTGGGCCTGCGCTGCGGCGCTGACAGTTGTTTCTTCGGCCCCCGAGGGACCGCTCGCTCAGATGCGCTGGTCGCTGGGCCCCGCGTGGTGGCTTGAGGGGCGTACGGGTGTCATCACAACTCTCCTGTGTCTGGCCCCGATCACGCTCCAGCTGATCTTCGCCTACGGGCTGCGCAAGGGCAGGCGCGCCGCCTACTTCGGCACTCTCATTCTCCAGCTGATCCTCGGCCTATCAACAGTCGCTGCGACGGGTGTTGCTCTCGCCCAGGGCGCCGACGAGGACGGGATGGCCAGGCCCGAGCTCGTCACCACGGCCTCGCTCCTTCTCGTTCCGGTGATCCTCAACGCTGCCCTGTGCATCATCACGTGGTGGGTGCGCCGCTCCTTCACGATTCACGCGGAGCCCTCCACGACCTCGACCCTACTGCGGCGCTGGCTGCTCCTCATGGTCGGCTGCGCGGGCGCGGTCCTCGTCCTCGGGTTCCTCACAAGCGACTCGTTCGTCCCCCTTGAAGCCCTCAACTCCGGCGAGGACCTGACCGTCACCGGCAACGCGACTCCCCTGCAGATCCTCCACGACTACACCCTCGCACTGCTCCCCACTGCGACCGCCTCAATCTTCGAGCCGTCCTTGGTTCCGATGACTCTCTTCGCCGAGGCACCCGTCCTGTGGGTGCCCCTCGTCGCCTGGGGCGGCACCCTCGCCATCATCCTGAGCGCGCTGCTCGCCCGGCCCCGTATCCCACTGTCCTCCCCGCTCGAGAGCCTCACCCCTCTCCTGCGCGCCCACGGAGCGGGCACCCTCGGATGGATGCAGACCTGGGAGGGGAACCAAGTGTGGGTGTCCCCTACCGGCGAGGCCGGGGTCGCCTACCGCGGGTCGGGCGGCGTCGCGCTGACGGTCACAGACTTGGTGTACGAGCCGGGCAAGGCCTCCGAGGCGATCGCGCTGTTCTCAGCCTTCGCCTCCGACTCGGGCCTGACCCCCGCGCTCTACTCGGTCCACGAGGAACTCGCGCAGGCCGCGTGCGAGGAGGGCTGGACGATCATACAGGTCGCCGAGGAGTCACTGCTGGACCTGCCCGGCCTCGCTTTCAGGGGCAAGGCCTACCAGGACGTGCGCACCGCCATGAACCACGCGTCCCGCGAGGGCGTCGAGGCCGTGTGGACTACCTGGGAGGAGTGCCCGGCGGGCTGGCGCGATCAGATCACCGTCATCTCCGATTCGTGGAGCTCCAACAAGGCCCTGCCCGAGATGAGCTTCACGCTGGGCGGCGTGCCCGAACTCGCGGTCCCTGAGACGCGCATCCTGGTCGCCATCGATGAAGAGTCGACGATCCACGCCGTGACCTCGTGGTTGCCGATCTACCGCGACGGAACCGTTGTCGGCCTGACCCTGGACGTCATGCGTCGGCGCACGACCGGGTGGCGTCCCGCGATCGAGTTCCTCATCGGCAAGGCCGCCCTGGCGGCGCAGGAAGAGGGGCTGGAGACCCTGTCCCTGTCGGGCGCTCCCCTGTCGCGCTCTGCCAATGACACCTCGACCTTTGGCCCCCTTACCGATGCGCTGGCCGCCATCATGGAGCCGCTCTACGGCTTCACCTCGCTGCACGCGTTCAAGCGCAAGTTCAAGCCTCGCACGCAGTCCCTGTACCTGGCGGTGCCGGAACCCGCATCCCTCGCAACAGTCGGACTGGCCATCTCACACGCCTACGTGCCCCACGTGTCCCCCGCGCAGACCCTCACGCTCGTCGCCTCAGTCGCCGGAGGCCTCGCCAAACTCGCCGCAAAAGGCGTCGGCGACCTGCGCTCGACGCGAGCGGCCGCCCGGGAGCGCGCGTCCGATGAGGACACACTCGCTGCCACGGCCTCGTCCGATAGGGGCGGAAAGGAGCACCGATGAGCGTTTTGGGAAGCATCCCCCTGACCTCGATCAAAACCCTGGTAGCGGTCGCCGTCCTTGCGGTTCTGTCTCTATTGGCAGGGGCGTCTCTGCTCGCGCGTTCGGCCCCCTCGCGCTGCCCGGGACGCACGAGGCGTTGGCTGGGACGCGCGGTCATCCTCCTCGTGCCCACGTTCCTTATCGCTTCCGCGGGGGCTCTCGTCTTCAATCGCTCGCTCGGCCTTGTGAAAACCAGCGGGGATCTAGCGAAACTCGCCCTGTTGTCCGTCGTAGGAACGACCGCCCAGTCCGGCGGCGAGGCCGACGTCAACGCGCAGTCCGCTGCCGTATCCGAATTGGACGCGACCTTCACGAAGACCGAGGACGGCATGCTCCAGACCACCTGGACCGGCCCGTCAAGCGGGATCACCCAGCCCGTCTTCGTTATCACCCCACGCGACTACTCCCCCAATGACGGCAAGACCTATGCGGTCATCGAGCTTCTCCACGGCTACCCTGGCGGCCCCGACGGCACCATGCAGGGCGCGCAGGTGCAGGAAGCCCTGAACAACGCCATCGACGAGGGGATCATCCCGCCGACAATCATCGTCGGCCCCTCCCTCAACGTCGACGAAGAAGCCCACGACTGTGCCGACATCGAGGGGCGCCCCGCCGTCTACACGTGGGTGTCCCACGACGTCCCCGCGATGATCCGACACAACTTCCCCAATACGACGTCTAATCGAGACGCCTGGATGATCGGGGGTTTCTCCGCCGGCGCCTACTGCGCGATCTGGACGGCCCTGCGCACGCCCGAAACCTACGGTGCCGCCGCCTCGCTGTCCGGTTACGACACTCAGATCGAGGGGCACATGACCAACCAGGGCGAGCAGTACCTGGCTGACAACACACTGTCAACCATGCTGGCTAATCGCACCCCCGACGGGATGCGCATCTACGCGATGGCCGCCGGCGACGACGCCGTTGGGGGCGCTTACACCGCTCTCAAGATGGCCTCAGCCGTCAAGGAACCCGACAGCGTTACCACGGACGTTCCCCCGAGCGGTGGGCACGCGGGCCCGCTGTGGCGCGAGCACATTCCGACAATGCTGGCGTGGTGGGGGTCCTCCGACCGGGTCTCCCGGGCCGTCGGCGCCACTTCGACGGCGGCGACCGCACAGTCCTCCGAGGCCAGCGCATCCATCGTACCGGTGACAACCGTGACCCACAAGGTCCGGCCGACCGCCCCGAACGGGTACCTGACGCTCGCACTCCTGATCGCCGGAGTGCTCGTCTCGCTCGCGCTCACGTGGCTTATCGCGCCGCGCTGGCAGCTGCGCCGTCACGAGGGCGACACCGACGACCATGCCGATCATCAACACCGGGCACGTCACCGCGCGCAGCGCTCGGGCCTGTTCACCTCTGTGCCGCGCCCCGCCCTCCGGGCACTCGGCTACCTAGCGCGTCTGATGTCCCTCGGGGCGGCCACGGTAAGCTCCGCGCTCCTCGTCGGCATTGCCGCCAACATGGCGGGCGGCTTCTACACCTCGTGGAGCTCGATCGCGCAGAGCTTCATGGACGGCCTACGCTAGGCCCGCGCGCCGCTCTCAGGCGCGCGGCGCCAGATACGTCGTCGTCAGCTCCAAGCCCGAATCCGGGGAGAAGTCCCAGTCCGACGGTGGCAGACCCGCCGCGACCAGCTCGGAGCCAATCGCCGCGATCTGAGCACCGTTGTCCGTGCAGAAGCGCAGAGGGGGCATGCGAACCTGAACGCCGGCCGTCTCGGCCCGCTCCGTCAGCAAAGCTCGCAGTCGGGAGTTCGCGGAGAAACCGCCGCCCACGACAATCGTGTCGCAGCCGGTGTCCAGCGCGGCGCGCACTGCTTTCGCGGTCAGGGAATCGTTGACAGCCTCGGAGAAGGCGGCGCACACGTTTTCCTTGCTGACGACCTCGCCGCGCGCGGTCGCGCCCTCGATGTATCGGGCGACGGCGGTCTTCAGACCCGAGAAGGAGAAGTCGTACTTGTGACGCTCCTTGTCCTTGCCGGCAGCCAGGCCACGCGGGAAACGGATCGCCTCGCGGTCCCCCTGCTGGGACAGGCGGTCCACGTACGGGCCGCCCGGGTAGGGCAGGTCGAGGAGGCGCCCGACCTTGTCGAAGGCCTCGCCCGCGGCGTCATCCAGGGTGCCACCCAGCTCGACGACGTCCGTCGCGATATTGCGGATCTCAAGGATGTTGGAATGGCCTCCGGAGACCACGAGTCCGATGAAGTGCTCGGGCAGCGGCCCGTCAGCGAGCTTATCGACGGCCAGGTGACCGATCACGTGGTTGACGCCGTACAGGGGCTTGCCCAGCGACGAGGCCAGCGCCTTCGCCGCACAGATACCGACGGTTAGCGAACCGACGAGACCCGGTCCGGCCGCAACCGCGATCGCATCCACATCTGCCAGGGTCACTCCGGCCTCGTCGAGCGCAGCATCCAGCGTGGGCAGGAAGGACTCCAGGTGCGCGCGCGACGCGATCTCGGGGATGATGCCGCCGTAGCGGGCGTACTCATCCATCGACGTGGCCGTGCGGTCGACCAGCAGCTGCGTACCGCGCACGAGGCCGACGCCGGTCTCGTCGCAGGTTGACTCAATACCAAGGACCAGGGGTTCACTCACACCCCCAGTTTAATCCGCGCATGGGGGCGGCGCCGCACGCGCGTGGCGCGCAGGTCCGTCGCGTGCAGTCGGCGTCGATCTAATCGCGAGAACGCGTGTTCGCGATGAACATCGAGACGCCCGCAACCGCGAAGACCAGCAGGCTCCAGGGGAACAGCGAATCTGCGATCGGCTTGATCTGGGGGGAGCCAAAGAGCATACCCAGGAGCAGGAGGATCGACAGAATCGCGAAGGCGATCATCGCCGTGATGCCGACGGTCGCGCTGACCCAGTAGCGGCGCGTATGCGTGTTCGGACCGGTTTCATCAAATTGCATGGCGTGCTCCTCTCTGAGCCAATGATGCCTCCATGATACGACGACAACCGCACCGTCATGCGCATTTTGCGTGCGATAGGGCGGCTGTCTCGCCGCGTCATCGCACTGCTATGACATCACTGTGCCACCACGTTTGCTCCCCATGAACGCGGGAGGGCCCGGCGCCTGCGCGCCGGGCCCTCCCGCGAGGCCACTCCAGCCGAATCAGACGCCCTTGAAGGCAGCCTTGCCGAGCTGGCGATTGAGGTTTGCGATCACGTCAAGCGGGATCTGCTTCGGGCAGACCTCAGCACACTCGCCGATGTTCGAGCAGGAGCCGAAGCCCTCCTCGTCCATCTGGTTGAGCATGTTGACGACACGCTTGTAGTTCTCGGGCTTACCCTGCGGGAGCAGGCCGAGGTGCGTGACCTTCGCCGAGGTGAAGAGCATCGCGGAGGCGTTCGGGCAGGCAGCCACGCACGCACCACAGCCGATGCACGCGGCGGCCTCGAACGCGCGATCCGCGTCCTGCTTCGGGACCGGGGTCGCGTGCGCGTCGGGGGCTGCACCCGTGTTCACGGAGATGTAGCCGCCGGCCTGGATGATGCGATCCAGGGCGCTGCGGTTGACCACGAGGTCCTTGATGATCGGGAAGCCCGATGCGCGCCACGGCTCGATCGTGATGACGTCACCATCGTTGAAGGAACGCATGTGCAGCTGGCAGGTCGTGGTGACCTCCGGGCCGTGAGCGATACCGTTGATGACGATGCCACACTGACCGCAGATGCCCTCGCGGCAGTCGGAGTCGAAGGCGATGGGTTCCTCGCCGCGTGCGAAGAGCTCTTCGTTCAGGACGTCGAGCATCTCCAGGAACGAGGACTCTTCCGAGATTCCCTTCACCTGGTATTCATGAATTGCGCCCTTGTCTTCGGGACCGTTTTGGCGCCAGATCCTCAGTGTCAGGTTCACTTGTAGCTCCGCTGCTTCAGCTCGATGTCGTTGTAAATCAGGTCTTCCTTGTGGAGGATCGGGGGCTCGCCTTCGCCAGCGTATTCCCAAGCCGCCACGTACAGGAACTTGTCGTCGTGACGCAGGGCCTCGCCCTCGGGAGTCTGGGACTCCGCGCGGAAGTGGCCGCCACACGACTCTTCGCGGTGCAGCGCGTCGATGCACATGAGCTCGCCCAGCTCCATAAAGTCGGCGACGCGGCCGGCCTTCTCGAGGGACTGGTTGAGTTCACCGATCGACTTGCCGGGAACGCGAACGTTCTTCCAGTAGTCGGCACGCAGCTCGCGGATCATACCGATGGCCTTCTTGAGGCCTTCCTCGGTACGCTCCATGCCGCAGTACTCCCACATGATCTTGCCCAGCTCCTTATGGAACGAGTCCACGGAGCGGGTGCCGTTGATCGACATGAGGGTGTCGATACGGCCCTGAGCCGACTCGAGAGCTTCCTTCACCGAAGGCGAGTTCTCGTCCAGCTTGGGCAGGTGGAAGCAGTGCGCCAGGTAGTCGTTGATCGTGTTGGGCAGGACGAAGTAGCCGTCCGACAGGCCCTGCATGAGTGCCGAGGCACCCAGGCGGTTCGCGCCGTGATCGGAGAAGTTCGCCTCGCCGGCCACGTACAGACCGGGCAGGTTCGACTCGAGGTCGTAGTCAACCCACAGGCCACCCATGGTGTAGTGGACGGCCGGGTAGATGCGCATCGGCACCTCGTAGGGGTTATCGCCCGTGATGCGCTCGTACATGTCGAAGAGGTTGCCGTACTTGGCTGACACTGCGGCCAGGCCCATACGGTTGATCGCGTCGGAGAAGTCGAGGTAGACGCCGCGGGCGACACCGTCGATCTTCGGGCCGACGCCGCGGCCCTCGTCGCACATGTTCTTGGCCTGACGCGACGCGATGTCGCGCGGCACGAGGTTACCGAAGGAGGGGTAGATGCGCTCCAGGTAGTAGTCGCGATCCTCTTCGGGGATCTGACGCGGGTCCTTCTCGCAGTCCTCAGCGCGCTTGGGAACCCAGATACGGCCGTCGTTACGCAGCGACTCCGACATGAGGGTCAGCTTCGACTGCTGGTCGCCGTGCTGGGGGATGCACGTGGGGTGGATCTGCGTGAAGCAGGGGTTGCCGAAGTAGGCGCCCTTGCGGTACGCACGCCAGATAGCGGTCGCGTTGCAGCCCATCGCGTTGGTGGACAGGAAGAACACGTTGCCGTAGCCGCCGGTGGCCAGGACGACCGCGTCTGCGACGAAGGTCTCGAGCTTGCCGGTGGACATGTCGCGGGCGATAATGCCGCGCGCCTTGCCCTCGTCGACGATGAGCTCGACCATCTCGTGGCGGGCGTATTCCTTGACGGTGCCGGCCGCGACCTGACGCTCGAGCGCCTGGTAGGCGCCGATCAGCAGCTGCTGACCCGTCTGGCCGCGCGCGTAGAACGTGCGGGACACCTGCACGCCACCGAAGGAGCGGTTGTCGAGGAGGCCGCCGTACTCTCGGGCGAAGGGGACGCCCTGTGCGACGCACTGGTCGATGATGTTGGCGCTGACCTCGGCGAGGCGGTAGACGTTGTCCTCACGAGCGCGGTAGTCGCCGCCCTTGACCGTGTCGTAGAAGAGACGATAGACGGAGTCATTGTCGTTGCGGTAGTTCTTCGCGGCGTTGATACCACCCTGCGCGGCGATGGAGTGCGCGCGGCGGGCGGAGTCCTGGTAGAAGAAGCAGTCGACGTTGTAGCCCATTTCGCCGAGCGAGGCGGCGGCAGCACCGCCCGCGAGGCCGGAGCCGACGATGATGACGCGCAGCTTACGGCGGTTGGCGGGGTTGACCAGCGCGGCACTGAACTTACGCTGTTCCCAGCGCTGCGCGATCGGGACGTCGTGGGGGGCCTTCGTGTCGGCGATCTTCTCGCCTTCACGGTAGAGGCCGTGGATGAGTGTATCGGTCATGATTGCGTGCCCTTCCTCAGTGGATCAAGCCGGTGACGATGGCGACGGGCGGGGCCATGAACATCACGAAGATGACCAGACCGACCAGGCCCGAGAGGAGAACCAGCGGCTTGCGGGTCGCGTTACGCACCCACCCGAGCGACTGGAACATGGACCAGAAGCCGTGGGAGACGTGGATGCAGGCGCAGCCGACGAACACGGCGTAGAGGATCACCAGGACCGGCGACTGGAAGGAAGCAACCATACGGGCGTAGGGCGTGGTGACGTCAGCGCCGAAGTTCGCGACCTTCGCAGGCAGGCTCACGGTGGTGAAGTGAGCGATGTGGAAGATCAGGATCAGCAGAATGAGAACACCGCTCATACGCATCGTGCGAGCCGCGTAGGAGTCCGAGACGGACTTCTTGACGACGTAGCGGGTGGAGCGAGCGCGACGCGAACGCTTCCAGGTGTAGGCGGCGGCCCACAGGTGGATGATGAGCATCAGCACCATGGCGGCGCGGAATACCCAGATGAATCCGCCGTGCGGGAAGATCGGCACGAAAGCCTCTTCATGCAGCCAGTGCGCGTAGTCGTTGTAGACCTCCGCGCCCAGGAACATCTTGAGGTTGCCGTAGGAGTGGAACAGCAAGAAGAAAACGAAAACGAAGCCCGAGACGGCCATCAGCTGCTTAATAAAGACGCTGGTGGTCCACGCGCGGCGCTTCTTCGTTGCGACATTTTGAGTGGCCATGCCATGAGCATATCGACGCTTTTCCTCCGCTTCGTAGGACCATGGCACGAGGCCGCCCGCGAAGGATCTCGACACGGTGTCATTTTCGGCCATTTTCCGCGGTAATCTCGGGCAGCTTGAGCCGCTATCGCGAGGATAACACCTAGGACCATCGACCCTGCAAACGGGGGTAAACAGACACGAATTTTGATACACCAACCATACCTATTTAGTGGCGGTTGTCGCATCGCCTCAGATCAGGGGCGCCCTCATCTCGACGGCCTCTTCGACGGGGTTACGAAAGTAGCCCGGACGACGCCCGATTTCAACGAAACCTCGGGACTCGTACAAGCCGATGGCCCCCTTATTGGAGGGGCGCACGTCGAGGAAGACCTCGCGCGCTCCAGCCTCGCGCGACCACTCCAGGAGGGCATCCAGGATGGCCGAGCCGATGCCTCGCCCCCGCGCATGGGCGCGCACGCCGATGGTCATGACGTCGGCCTGGTCTCCACCGACCTTGACTCCGCCGTATCCGGCGACATCGCCGGACTCATCCGTGGCGATCAAATAGCGCGAAGCCGGGGACGAGAGTTCCTCGGCGATCATGTAGGGGGTCCAGGGGTCCTCGGCGAACACCTCGGCCTCGAGGGCGGCGAAGAGTTCGAGGTCGCCCGGCCCCGCGACGCGCAGCGTGGCGTTCACAGGCGCGCAGTGGGCTGGCCCTGAATGTCGGGGCGGCGCAGGTACAGGGGGTCGGTGCGCAGGCGATCGTCTTCGCCGCGCGACAGGCGCGTGGCGACGATGCGGCTCATGACGGCGGGATCGAGGCTCACCTGGGGTCCGAGGTCCACGTGCGCGAGCGCATCGGCGCTGTGCGCGGGGATCGGTGCTCCCGCGACGACGAGGCCGGGGGCCGTCCGCATGGCGCCCAGCAGTGCAGAAACGTCCCCCACCTCGAGGCGTCCCTCGAGGGTGACGTCGTCGGGCCCGGCGGCCACGTACGAGCCCCAGTAGAGTTCGCGGCGGCGTGCGTCGGCGATCGCGTAGACGCGGGTGTCGGGAGGCAGGCGGTCGAGGCCCTGACGGGCGATGACGTCGAGGGCGGACACGCCGTAAGCGGGCGCGCCGGCGACCGAGGCGAGGACGCGCGCGGAGACGAGGCCGGCGCGCAGCCCGGTGAAGGGGGCGGGGCCGGTGCCCACGAGGACTCGATCAATGCCGGCGTCCGCGAGCTGCGCGGGCAGGCCTGCTGCCGCGAGCGCCTCGCGCACGAGCGGGGTGATGGATTCGGCGTGGTGACGTCCAGAGTCGTTCTGGGCGCGGCCGAGAACGCAGCCGTCGTCGATGATGGCGACGGTGGTGGCTGCTTGGGTGTCTAGGGCTATCTCTCGCACGGTGTGATCCTACTCGTCGGTGTCTGCCTCGTCGATGCGGGTTCCGCCGTGGGCGGCGACGACGCCGTCAAGGACGCCGTCCCAGCGGTGCCCGTGGGCGTGCAGGACGATGACGCGTGTGCCGTCATCCATATTCTCCAGGTCGATGACGTCCCCGTCGTGGGCGGCCTCGCCGCCCGAGGCCCGGCGCACCTCGATGGAGAGGCGTTCGTCGCTCATGGCCTCGGTCTTGCCTTCGCCCCATTCGACGACGGTGACGGCCTCGTCGAGGGAGGAGTCGAGGTCGAGGGTCTCGAGGTCGTTCAGGTCGGTGATGCGGTAGGCGTCCGCGTGGATAAGGTCGGGGCCGCCGCTCAGTGAGGGGTGTACGCGAGCGACGATGAACGTCGGAGATGCGACGCGCCCGCGCACGCCCATGCCGACGCCGATGCCCTGGGTGAGGGTGGTCTTGCCCGCACCGAGGCCCCCGGAGAGCATGAGAAGGTCTCCGGCGGCGAGGATGCGACCAAGGTCTTCGCCGAACGCGCGCGTCTGGTCGGCGTCGCGCGTCGACACCTCGTAGGAGGCGATGGGCTGGGTCATGAGTTGCTCCCGAAGGTCGCGTCGGCGCCATCCCGGTAGATGCGGGGGATGTGTGCGCCCAGGTGGGTGACGATTTCGTAGTTGATGGTATCGGCTGCCTGCGCCCAGTCGTCGGCCAAGGCCTCGCCGCTGATCCCGGAGCCGAAGAGGGTGGCGATGTCGCCGGGGATGGCGGGGGCCTGCCCGGAGCGCGCGGTCGGCGTTCCGGGGCTTCCCTCGGCTGGCCCGAGGTCGACCATGAACTGGTCCATGCACACGCGTCCGATGAGGGGCGCGTTAAAGGGGCCGAAGGCGGTGTGGACGACGACGCGCGCTTGGTTGGAGGCGGCGCGCAGGATGCCGTCGCCGTAGCCAAGGGGGACGAGGCCGATCCAGCGGCGCGTGGGCGCGACCCAGGTTCCACCGTACGAGGCCGGGGTCCCCTCTTCGATGACCTTGACGGAGGTCAGGGGCGCGCTTAGCTCGAGGGCGGGGGTGAGGCCGAGTTGCTCGGACGTGGCCACCGCCGGGTCGGGGCTCAGCCCGTACAGGCCAATGCCGGCGCGAACCATGTCGTAGTGAGCTTCGCGGTGCCACAGGATGCCCGACGTGGCGGACAGGTGTCGGATGCGCGGAGTGACGCCCGCGTCGGCGAGGATCGCGAGCCCCTCCTCGAAGATACGCACGTGGCTCGCGGTCGAGGCGTTTCCTGCCTCGCTGGGGTCGTCGGCGCGGGACATGTGGCTCCAGGCGCCAACGACATCGACGAGGCCGTCGTCGGCGGCCATGCGCAGGGCCGAGGCCAGGGCGGGCAGGTCGGCGAGCGTGGAGCCCGCGCGGGACATGCCGGTGTCGATCTTGACGTGGACGCGAGCCGGGCGGCCGGCCTCTCGGGCTGCGGCGCAGATGTCGGCGAGGACCCACGTCCACGAGACGGACAGGTCGATGTCGGCCTCGATCGCAGCCGCGAAATCCGAGGACGACGTGGAGATCCACGCGAGGATGGGCGCGTCGGCTCGGGCGACCGCGGCCTCGTCGAGGCCACGGCGCAGCGTGAAGGCCTCGGCCAGCTGGGCAACACCCAGCCAGTCGGCGCCACCGTCCAGGGCAGCGCGGGCGACTGGGAGGAGGCCGTGCCCGTAGGCGTTCGCCTTGACGGTCGCGAGCTGGAGCGCGCCGGGGGCGGCTGCGCGCAGGACGCCCAGGTTGTGACGGATCGCGGCCAGGTCGACGGCCGCGGATGACGGGTAGTCCCGTCCTTCGACTCGTTCGTCTGTGGAAATCACACCTCTAGTATCTCACGGCGCGCGCCGCCCGCCCCGCGTTCGTTGGCGTCGCGATCATGGCGACCAGAGTGTCACCGCGTGGGCTGCGACAGGACCTGCCCGATCGCGGCCGCGATGTCGGAGGCCTGAATGGGAGCAAATCCACCGGCAGCCTCTGCGGCCACCTGGGCGGCTCGCCCGTGAACGCTCACCGCCGCCGTCAGGCGTCCCGGGGTGACGCGCTGGGGCTGCCCATCGGGACCCGCCACGGCGTCCCCTTCATCGACCGGTCGGGCGAGCACGCCAGCGAGGAATCCGGCGAGCACATCCCCGTTGCCTGCGACACCCGCCCAGGAGGTCGTCACCTGGCCGACAGTCGGGGTGTAGGAGCGCACGAGGCGGCCCTGCGGCAGCGCGTCCACGTCGGGCCATACCTCCGCGGCGTTGAGCGCACGCTGGAAGGCCTCCTGCACCTCCGTATCGACGTATTCGACGGAGTACACGATCGTGACGGGCCCCTTGAGGATCACGTGGCAGCCCGTCGCCTCGTGGAGCGCGCGGGCGTAGCGCAGAGGCGCGGCGGCGACCTCGGCCCGCGTCACCGGAGCGCCGAGGCGCCCCAGAAGGCGCGCGGCCTCGCCGTAGTGCGGGGTGAGGACGGTGGCGTCGGGCTTGATGGAACTCGCCAGCTCGGGGACAAGGTCGAGGGCCCACGCGTCGATGACGAGGGGCATGCCCGATTGACCGCAGAATTGCGCGAGTTCGAGCGCATCCTCGCGACGATCCTCGTCGAGGCCGGGGCCGATGAGGGCGGACTGGATGCGCCCGCCGACGGTGACGACGCCGGGCTGGTCTGCGAGCACGAGGTCCTGGACGCGCCGGGTCGAGTTCAGGCGCACCATGCCCACGCCCGCGGCCAGTGCGCCGCGCGTCGCGAGGAGGCCAGCTCCCGGGTAGGTGTCGGATCCGGCGACAAGGCCGACGACGCCGCGCGCGTACTTGTCGTCGGAGAAAGCGGGGACGGGGACGACCTCGCGGGCGGAGAAGGCCTCGTCGACGACGTAGAGGTCATCCGCGCCAATCATTCCGTCATCACCTTGGGTGCGACCCGTCCCGTTGCTATCCCAGTCCATCGTCACGAGGCTGATGTCCCCGGTGAACTCGACGGCGGGAGGCAGGACCTGCGCGCGCTTGTAGGTGCCGACCGCGAGGGTGTGGGTAGCGCGCAGGATCGGGCCCGTAATCGCGCCGTCGTCGTCGGTCAGACCAGAGGGCACATCGATCGCAATAACGGGGCGAGGCTTGATGGCGGAAAGCCTGTTGAGGAGCTCCACGGATTCCGCGAGCACGCCCGTGAGCGGGCCGTGGGAACCGGTGCCCACGATGCCGTCGATCCAGGCGTGCGCGAGAAAGACCTCGGACCATGCGGGGGTGTTTTCGATGGAGCGCAGCGACTGGCCGCCGAGGTCGATGATGCGCACGCCCGCTTCCTGGGCGGCGGCGAGGGCGCGGCGGTGGCAGCGCTTCTTGAGGAGGTAGGCGGTCGCTCCGATTCCTCCGCGCGCGAGGATCGCGCAGGCGTAGAGGGCATCCCCACCGTTGTCTCCGCCTCCAACGAAGGCTGTAACACGGCTAGCGATCCGGTCGACCCCTTCAGCGTCGCCGCGTTCCTCCGCATCCACGCCGGGTTCACTGTCCTCGCCATTCCAGCTCACGGGCAGGTCCGCATGGCGAACGACCGCGGCCGCGACCTCGCCCGCGACGTCGAGCATGTAGCGGTCCGGATCGCCCTCGGAAACCGCCTGGTCAACGCACTTTGTCTCCAGTTCCCGCGCGTCGGCGAAGGACAGGGCGGCTCGATCAATCGTGAACATGCGCCATATTGTTTCACACCGCGCGCGCCTGGGGTGGCCGCTTGAGCGACGACGAAGCAGTCGCGCAAAGACAGCACGGGCCTCGTCCCAGATAGGGAACGAGGCCCGTGAACGCTCGGGAGGCACCAGCCCCGCGCCGGTGGATCACTCCACGGTCACGGACTTGGCGAGGTTACGCGGCTGGTCGACGTCGAGGCCCTTCACAGCGGCAAGCTCGCAGGCGAAGATCTGCAGCGGCACGACCGTCAGGAGCGGCGCGTACAGGGTCGGCACGGCGGGCACGCGGAAGACGACCTCGGCGAACTCGTCGACGCTCGCGTCCCCCTCCTCGGCGATGATGATCGTGCGGGCACCGCGGGCGCGGACCTCGGCGATGTTGGCCAGGACCTTGCCGTGCAGCTCTGGGCGGCGCGGGGTCGGCACGATGACGATGACCGGCTGGCCATCGTCCACGAGCGCGATGGGACCGTGCTTGAGCTCGCCGGCGGCGAAGCCCTCCGCGTGGATGTAGCAGATTTCCTTGAGCTTGAGCGCGCCCTCGAGGGCGACAGGGAACCCGACGTGGCGTCCCAGGTAGATCACCGACGTCGCGTCCTGCATAGTACGAGCGAACTGACGCACGCTCTCGCCGCCGTCGAGGACACGCGTGATCGCGTCGGGGATGGCGCCGAGCTTGTCCATGTAGTCGGCGATCTCATCGGCGTACTTGTTGCCGCGCACCTGCGCCAGGTACAGGCCCAGGATGTAGCAGGCGGTGACCTGCGCGGTGAACGCCTTGGTGGAGGCGACCGCGATCTCGGGGCCCGCGTGCGTGAGGATCACCGCGTCGGACTCGCGCGAGATCGTCGAGCCGGGCGTGTTGACGATGGCGACGACCTTCGCGCCCTGCTCGCGGGCGTGGCGGATCGCCTGGATCGTGTCCATGGTCTCGCCGCTCTGGGAGATGGCGACGACCAGGGTCTTCTCGTCGACGACCGGGTCGCGGTATCGGAACTCGCTGGAGAGCTCGACCTCAACGGGGATACGGCACCAGTGCTCGATCGCGTAGCGGGCGACCTGTCCGGCGTAGGACGCGGTGCCGCAGCCGATCATGATGACCTTGTTGACGGAGCGCAGGACGTGCTCGGGGATGCGCACCTCGTCCAGGGCCAGATGGCCGTGGGAGTCGATGCGGTCGGCCAGGGTGGCGCCCACGGCGTCGGGCTGCTCGTGGATCTCCTTCTCCATGAAGGTCGGCCACCCGTTCTTGGTGGCGCGGTCGGAGGAGAAGTCGACCTCGTACGCCTCGCGCTCGACGGGGTTACCCGCGGGGTCGATGACGGTCACGCCGGTCGCGGAGACAACCACGACCTCGTCCTGGCCGACCTCGACGGCGCGGTTCGTGTGCTCGACGAAGGCCAGGACGTCGGAGCCCAGGAAGTTCTCCCCGTCCCCCAGGCCAATGACCAGCGGGGAGGAGCGGCGTGCCGCGACGATGACGTTCGGGGACTGCGTGCTCAGCACCAGCAGGGTGAAGGTGCCGTGCAGCTGCTCGGTGACAGCGCGCAAGGCGACGACCAGTCGGCGCGCCACCTCCTCGTCCGCTCCGGTCAGTCCGGCGACCGCCCCTTGGTACGAGGCCGGATTAGCCTGGTCGTAGGCGCGGGCCAGCAGGTGGACGACCACCTCGGTGTCGGTCTCCGAGGCGAAAGTCTCGCCGTCGGCGATGAGGGCGGCGCGCAGGGCGTCCGCGTTCTCGATGATGCCGTTGTGAACGAGAGAGAAACGTCCATCCGGGCTGGAATGGGGGTGGGCGTTCGCGACCGTGGGGCGACCGTGGGTCGCCCAGCGGGTGTGTCCAATGCCCGCAAAGGCATCGGCCGGAGGCTGCGCGTCGAGGTCCTCGGAGAGGTTGATGAGCTTGCCGAGCGCGCGGCGAACGTCGAGGTGACCCGGGGACGCCAGGGCGATGCCCGCCGAGTCGTACCCGCGATATTCGAGGCGCGCCAGGCCGCCGAGGACAACCTCGCGACTACGCTGGGACGCCTTGCATGCAATATGTCCAACAATTCCGCACATAGCATCCATTGCAGCACACCCACCCCCTCCATCGGCCAGTAACGTGTGTCGCTTCACGTGGTGAACGAAGTGCGCACGACCACAAACATATGGGGCACAATGGGATCGTGAGCATCACCGAGAGCCCCTCGCCCATCCCATTCCCGGCCTCGTCAAGCGTCTCGTCTGACGAGCACAACCCTGCCCCCGCGCGCAACGCACCCAACCCCTACGCGCGCTTCGATCGCCGCGAGTGGGACCGCCTCGCCGATCGCACTCCCCTGCCGCTCACGCAGGAGGACATTGACCGCATCGCGTCGCTGGGCGACCCCATCGACATGACCGAGGTCGACACGATTTACCGTCCCCTGAGCGCGCTGCTGCAGCTCTACATCGACGGGCGTCGGCGCACCGCCGCCGAGCGGCACGCCTTCCTGGGCGAGCCCGAAGGCCACTCGACCCCCTTCGTTATCGGCATCGCCGGCTCTGTCGCCGTCGGCAAGTCGACGGTCGCGCGCCTCCTCCAGCTGCTGCTCTCCCGCTGGGATTCGACCCCGCGCGTGGACCTGGTGACGACCGACGGCTTCCTCTATCCGAACCGGATCCTGCAGGAACGTTCCCTCATCGCCCGCAAGGGTTTCCCCGAGTCCTACGACCGCTCGGCCCTCATCTCGTTCCTGGCTTCGGTCAAGGCGGGCAACCCGCACGCGAAGGCGCCGGTGTACTCCCACGTCACCTACGACATCGTGCCCGACGCCTACGTCGACGTGGACCGCCCTGACATCCTCATCGTCGAGGGCCTCAACGTGCTCCAGCCGCCGCGCTCCGCCCCCGGTTCTGTGTCGGTGGCCGTTTCGGACTACTTCGACTTCTCGATCTACGTCGACGCCGACGAGAAACAGATTGAGCAGTGGTACGTGGACCGTTTCCTCAAGCTGCGGGCGACCGCGTTTTCTCGCGAGGATTCCTATTTCAAGACCTACGCCTCCCTGACCGACGCCGAGGCCGCATCGACCGCGCACGTCGTGTGGAACGCGATCAACCTGCCGAACCTTCGCGAGAATATTCGTCCCACCCGCGAGCGCGCGACCCTCATCTTCCGCAAGGGCCCCGACCACCGCGTCGAGTCGCTCTCCATCCGCAAGGAATGAACCTTTTCGCACGCGAACGAGGCCGCAGCCGGAAAACCCGGCCACGGCCTCGTCCTGTGTGGAGCTAACTACTCAATCCACGCGCCCGAGGGCGCGAAGTGGTACCAGGTCCATCCGATCAGTTCCCAACCGGTGGCCATCGAGCCATTGCCGTGCAGGTAGAACCACGAGGGTCCATCCTTGAGCCAACCGGTGGTCATCGCACCGTTGGCGCCCAGGTGGTACCAGGAGCCATCCAGGTGCTGCCAGCCCGTGGCCATCGAGCCGGAGGGCGACAGGTAGTACCAGGCACCGCCGTCCTTCACCCATCCGGTTCGCATCGCTCCGGAGGGCGACAGATAGAACCAGGATCCATCGATCTGGGCCCAGCCGGTCGCCATCACGCCGTTCGACGGGTCGAGGTAGTACCAGTTACCGCGGTCCATGACCCAGCCGGTCTGCTGGGCACCGCTGGAGGCGTGGTAGTACCAGTGTCCGCCCTCGTAGACCCAGCCCGTCTTCATGTAGCCACGCGCATCGAAGCGGTACGTCTGTCCGTCGATGACCAGGGTTTCGTTGGCGGCGTAGGTGCCGTCAGAGTAGCTGTACCACCAGCCGAAGTAGCCGGACTTCCACTGACCGGTGCGAGGCTGGGGCGCAGGATCCGGGGTCGGAGCCGGGGTCGGGTCCACGGTCGGCTCAGGAGCCGGGGTCGGATCGACAGTCGGTTCGGGAGCCGGTGTCGGGTCCG
Organism: Schaalia dentiphila ATCC 17982; assembly: GCF_000154225.1. NCBI lineage: Bacteria > Bacillati > Actinomycetota > Actinomycetes > Actinomycetales > Actinomycetaceae > Schaalia > Schaalia dentiphila. The sequence continues at coordinate 325,768 of NZ_DS264586.1, forward strand.
GGGTGGGCTGCGGGTCCGGGGTGGGGGTCGGATCCTCGATCGTCACCCAGTACAGGAAGCGCGAGTCGCCGCCACCAACAGCATGGAGCACAACCTGCGAGGTCTCGCCCTCGCCGAGTTCGACTTCCTGCGTCGTCTTGTCGGCCGGGTTGACGAGCATCAGGTGTGCGTTCGCAGCCGGCTTCTTGACGGTCAGGGTGATGTCCTGAGCGGTCTCGGCCAGCGAACCATTGTCGGTTCGCGGGTCGAGGAGGTAGGACGGGTAGCGGGTCTGGCCCGTCAGAGCGTTGACGACCATGAAGCCCTTGGGGGCCGTCGTGGAGTCGCCGAAGATCTCGGCGGACTTGGCGGTCTCCAGGCCCTTCAGCTGCTCGAAGTAGCCGACGACGACATCGCCGGGCAGGCCGTCGTTGACGGAGCCGACGTTGGTCACCGACATGTCAACCAGGCCGACGGACTCGTTGGCGGCCTTGGCCTCGTCGCCGGAGGCGAAGTCACCGTACTTGTAGCCGCTCAGCGAGGGGATCGCGCCACGAGCCGCGTACTGGCCGGGCTTGTAGGCGACGAACGTGGAGTTCATGGCCTTCGTGTAGTTACCGATGTAGGTGACGTTGCCGAAGATGTTGGAGAACTCGTAGAACGAACGCGTGGGCGCGCCGTCGTGGTCGATGATCGAGGAGCGGTCGTAGCCGTTGTACTCCATGCGGAACAGACCGAACCACTTCTGGCCGGTCGCCAGGCCCAGGGAGGGAACGATCGACTTCTCAGAGGCGGACACGTTCGCATCCCAGTTGTAGTCCAGGTACTGGCCGTACAGGATCGGGCTGGAGCCGTCACCGGTGAGGCCCTTGAGGCCGTATTCGCGCTGTTTCTTCCAGGTGTTGGTGTTGAGCAGGTTCATGACGACGTTGCTCGGGGCCGGGCCGCCGTTGGCGCCCCAGTAGTACTTGTCCCAGCTGAGCAGGTCGGGCTTGGCGTTCTCGACGTAGTAGCTCAGATTGGCGTCGCGGTACCAGGACGGGTCGTCCCAGGAGTTCGCGTGGACGACGGCGCCGGGGATATTCTCCTTGGACCAGGAGAACCAGTTCTTGAAGCACTCGGACTCGCTGCGGTTGAAGCCGCCCTCATCGCCGTACTGGATGTCGACGAGCGTGGAGGCGTAGGGCTTCATGTATTCGTTCATGAAGTCGCGCGGCTCGCCAGCGTTGCACATGCTGTTCTTGCCGGTGGGGGCCTTGGCGAGGGCCCACGGCGCACCCTTACCCAGGGACTCCATCATGGCGGTGTTGAACATGGGCAGGTCGTAGAACATCGGGAACGCGCCACCCGTGAGGTCGCGCTCGTTGGCATCGAAGCCGCCACGGCCGTAGCCCTCGGAGGGAACCCACGCGGGCATCATGACGCCGTACTGCAGCGCGAGGGCCTGGGCACGGTTGACGCCCCACTTGCCGTCACCGGGATTGAAGCCGGAGTAGCGCTCGTACATGGAGTTGTCGACAACGGGAGCCACGGGGGTCTTGCCGGCGGGCAGGCCCCACACCTCAACGTCGTTGAAGGTCACACCGGTGGCGATGTTGCGGGGGGTCTGAGGTTCGGTCTCGTCGTTCATCCAGATGCGGATGTTCTTGGCGAGGTGGTAGCTGTTGAAGTCCCAGTACCACAGGCCGCGCGCGTCGCGCGTGAGCGAGCCGTGGGTGACGATGGTCTTCCATTCGCCGCCGTCGGCCTCCTGGACCGCGATGGCCACGGAGTTGCCGCCGTGCCATCCCTGGACGCCCGCGGGCAGGATCGGGGTGCCCCATCCGTTGACGCGGTGCACGTAGCGGGCCTCGCCCAGATGCAGCTCGATGCCGGTGACGCTGCTCGACCATTCATTCGCACGAACGAGCGGATCGGAGGTCCACGTCGTTGTCGGGTCGAGGTCAGTGAGGGCCGCGTTGTCGGCCTCGGTTCCGCCATTCGCCTGAGCGGTCGCGGGGATCATCACGTTGCCGCGGAAGTCGGTGTCAACCTTGGTGATGTTAACGACGTAGGTGGCTTCCTTGCCGTCCTTGGCCACGGTGGCGGTGATAACGTTCAGGCCCGTGGTGAGGTCAAGGTTGGACACGCGTCCGTCGGCGTCAGGGGTCGCGCCGTTGATGGTGACGGTGGCACCGTCGACCGCACGGATACGGGCCGAGACGGTCTTCGCGTGGTAGTAGCCGGTGGCCGTGTAGGTGTGGGTGCCGGGGGCAAAGTCAACGGGTTTACCGGGCTCACCGTAGGGCAGCTGGTCGATGACGAAGTCAACGACGAGGTCGGATGCGCCCGATCCCTGCTCGGGGGCATCGGGGTGAGGTACGACGGGTCGTGCTGCTTCGTGGTTACCGCCGGTGTCCTCGTTGCCGTAGGAGGTGATGGCGTTACCGTCGGCGTCGCAGGGCAGGAGCTTGATGTCGGACAGCGCCATGTCCTTCTTGCCGGGGGCTAGCGAGCGCAGGCCGGTCAGAGCGAAGACTCGCTTCGTGGTCGCTGGGAAGGTGACGTACTGTTCCTTGTTCCCGAACTGAAGGTCACTTCCGTGCTTGACCTCGGTGCCGCCTTCCCACCTGCCCGCAGCGACGTTGGTCTTCCAGTCGGCGAAGGAGGCTTCGGCGGCCGGGTTACCGGGGTCCTCGTCGAAGGCGAAGACGCGGTACTCGCCGGGGAACTGGTCGTTGCCCAGGGTCGAATCGTAGGTGGGGCGCGGGGTCAGGCCGAGGCCGCACACCTGGGTGCCGGGCGTGGGGTTCTGGACGGCGAGGGCGTGGGGGTATTCGTCGAGGCCGCCCTTCCACTTGGTGGTCCAGAAGGTCTTGGTCGCGTCGGTACGGGTCGTGTCGTCGTCGACGAGGGCTGCGATCGTGCCGTTGGGTGCGCTTTCGCCGACCTTCTCTTCGGAGGTCGCCCACAGGACGGACGGGTGATACGGGGTTTCGGTGGCGGCGACGGCCGCGGCGGGTGCGAGGCCAAGCATGGTGGCCGCAAGAATCGGGGCTCCGAGTGCACCGATGATGGGTCTATTCCCCATGAGTTTAACTCCTTCGTCAGTATGGGGGTGGTGGCTGGGATCGGCCGTTAGACGGCCTCAGATCCACAATACCTAACACGTATTAGTTTTTTGTGAAACAACCTCCTTTTAGGTAGAGAAGATCCCCGCGGGTGCGAGGGGCACCCGCGGGGATGAGGATCAGAACTTCAGACCGCCATCTTCGATGCCGCGGAAGAAGAACTTCTGGCTGAAAGCGAAGACCAGCACGACGGGGATCATCGCCACGACAGCGCCCGCCAGCACGAGCTGGTAGGTGACACCCTGGGGCGAGTTCTGGATGGCCGTCAGCGTCAGCATCAGCGTCTGCTTGTTTGGGTCGGGCAGCATGAGCAGCGGGAAGATGAAGTCGGACCAGGCCCCGATGAAGGAGGTCAGGCCGACGACGGTGAGCGTGCCGCGCACCTGGGGTAGGAAGATCGACCAGAAGCGGCGCAGCTCACCCGCGCCGTCGATCAGGGCCGCATCCTCGATCTCATCGGGGATACCCATGAACGCGGCGCGCATCATGAGGATCTGGAACGGCCCGATCATGGCCACCATCCACACGCCGGGGAGCGTGTTGTACAGGTCCAGATTCACCATCATCTTGAACAGCGAGAGCATGATCGACTCGAAGGGGAAGATCATGGCGGACAGGACCACGAAGTACATGATGTTGCGGCCGGTCCACCCGCGCCTCGACAGCATGTAGCCGCCAATGCACGAAAGAACGACGTTGGAGGTCACCGTCAGCGCGGCGATGATAGCCGAGTTTCGGATAGACCCGAGGATATTCGTGCGTTCAAACAGGACGACGAACGAGTCGAGCGACCAGGTCTGCGGCAGGATCGTTGCCCCCTGACCAAAGACCGATTCGCCGGGCGCCTTAAAGGCGGCCATCAGGGGAAGGACGAGCGGGCCGACCAGTACGATCGCGACAACGACGAGGAGAACATAGCGGGCGACAAGGGCACCGCCGCGCATCTGACGCGACGCAACGTTGCGGCTCTGGCGCTCGAGGCGGCGATCCTTGCGCCAGCTGGCGAAGCGCTCGCTCGCGCTTGCGGGTGCGGTCTGGGGTGCGGTGCTCATGAGTCTTCAGCCTTCCTCTGCAGGCTCTGCGAAGCGATGATGAAGCCGAAGGTGATGAGGAACAGACACACCGACGCGGCGTCTCCCTGCCCCAGGGACCCGAAGGTCGGGTCAACGATTCGGTCTCGGATGTACATCGTGAGTGTCTTTGTGGGCGAGGCGGCCCCACCCAGGAGGTAAACCTCGGTGAAGATCTTCAAGCAGCCGATTGTCGTCAGTGTGGCGACGAGGAACATCATCACCTTCACGCCAGGAACGGTAACGGTCAGGAAGCGACGGATCGGACCCGCACCGTCGAGTTCGGCGGCCTCGTACAGGGACTTGTCGACGTTTGCGAGGGCGGACAAGTACAGGATCATGTAGTAGGGCAGGCCCTGCCACAGGGTGATGATCATCGCGCAGAAGAGAATCAGCCACTGGTTGGACAGGAAGGGAATGGGATCGACACCCCACGAAGCCAGCATATTGTTGACCGGACCTCGCTGATCCAGGAGGTAACGCCAGGCCAGCGAGATGACGACCAGAGAGGAAATGGCAGGCAGGTAATACAGGGCGCGGAAGAAACCAATCCCGGGCACGTGTGACTTGACGAGGAGGGCCAGCAACAGGGGCAGAAGCACCATGAGCGGGACGACGCAGACCGCGTAGACGAGTGAGTTCGTCAGCGACTGCCAGAACTCCGGATCACCAAGGACGGAGTAGTAGTTCTTCAGGCCGACGAAGGAGCCGACTTTACCCACCGGCTTGGTCTTCGTGAACGACACGTAGACGGTCGTGATGAAGGGGTAGATGTAGAAGGAGATGACCGCGAGGACCGGGAGGGTCACCCACAGCCAGGGAACCCAGCCCGGGCGGAATCGGGCGGCGCCATTGAGGGAGCGCGTCTGCGCACTCTTACGTATCGGCATACCATAGTCCTTTTTCAGGGGTGCGCTGGGTCGTGAGCCGTCGGCCCGACGCTGGGCGAGGAATGCGTCGGGGGCCGAGGCCAAGCCTCGGCCCCCGAGCGGTCAATCAGTCTTCGAGAGCCTTGAGCTTCTCGTTCATCTGATCCTGAGCGGTCTTGAGGGCGGTCTTGGGATCGACCTCGCCGCGGATAGCCTTGTTGACGTTCTCGATGAGGGCGTCCTTCACGGCGCCGGTCGCGTAGAAGACGTCGGTGTAGGCCTCGGCCTCCTTGGCAGCCTTAGCGGCTTCCTCGTAGGCGGCCTTGAAGACCGGGTCGTCGGCGATCTCCGGCGGGTTGTTGACGAGCTTGTCGAGGGCCTCGGTGGCGGCCGGGAAGATGATGGCGCCGCCGTCGTGCGTCCAGGCGTACTCGTTCTCAGCGTTGGTGATCCACTCGGCGAACTTCATGGCCAGGGGAGCGTTCTGCGTGGTGACGGAGACGCCGATGTACTGGCCTTCGAAGACGGGCTTGATGCCGGGGTTGGTCGGGAACGGGCCGACGCCGGTGTTCTGGTAGACCGTCTCGTTGTTGTTCTTGACGGACTTGAGGAACGAGGCATTGGGCGTACCGAAGGCGAGGTTGCCGTCGGTGTAGGCCTTGCCCGGGTCAGGCTCGCCGGTCAGGGAGTCCTTCGGGATGGCGCCAGAGGCGTAGAGCTCGGAGAGCTTGGTGACGTAGTTGATAGCGGCCTCGTTGTCGGCGAAGTCGAAGGCGGTCTTGTCAGCGTTCAGCAGGTTGACGCCCATGCCGTGCAGCTGAGCAACCATGTACCACTCGGGCGAGCCGTAGAGGCCGTAATCACCCTGTCCGTCAGCTCCGACCTTCGCGGCAGCCTTGAACAGCTCATCCATGGTCTTGGGCGGCATGTTCTCGTCGAGACCAGCGCGCTTGAAGACCTCCTTGTTGTAGGTGGTGATGTAGGGGCCGAAGTACCAGGGCAGAGCCGTGTGGTGATCGTTGGCGCCCAGGGCGGTGGAGTCCCAAATGGACTTTACGAACTTGTCGCCGATGCCGGGGGCCTTGACGTCGTAGTCCATGAGGAGGTTGGACTTGGACAGGGCGAGGATGGTGGAGGAAGGAACGTTGATAACGTCCGCCATCTTGCAGTTCGAGGCCTGAGCGGTCACGGTCTGGTCGAACTCGGCGCCGCCGCCCTGGTCAGTCCAGTTGATCTTGACGCCGGGGTTGGCGTCCTCGAACTCCTTGATCTTGGCCTTGAAGAAGTCGCCGAAGTCGTTCTGCAGACCCTGGGTCTGGAACGTGATCTCGCCTTCGACCTTCGAGGTGTCGATCTTCGAGTTGTCAAGGTTGCCCTCGGGGATGTCACAGGCGACGTCGGGCTGAGGGATGGAACCGGCGGCGGCCGAACCGCCGCGCGAGCTGTCGGAGCTGGAGCCACCAGGGTTGCAGGCGGCCAGGCCGAGGGTGCTGAACATGGCGAGGGCGACAACGCCTGCGGCCATCTTCTTCTTCAACATGCGAAACCTCCATTGGTCCGTTTTTGTTGGTCGATCGATGGGATCGAGTCACTAACTATCTCGTGTTAGTTGATGTCTGAATCATAGCGTCCTGTGACGCTTCGCGCATCATTTGCCAACAACTTTGTGCATCGTTACCAAGCTGCAACATAACAGTTTGGGGCTTCATCACCCCCAACCTGGGCAATTACGAATGTCAGGTCAGTGTCGCGCATATAACCGGCGAACTCGGGCCGAGAGTCAGGACCGCACGAACGTGTGCCAATCCCATCCTGGAAGGCGTCCAGCCAGAGGAAGGTACGCTCACTGTCAGGCAGGTCCTCCCAGTGCGAGGCCTCGGCCAGTTCACGCTCACTCCAAGGCGAGGCACTCCAGCCCAGGGACGACGTCGGCACGACGAGGACGTCACCCGCCTCTCCATGCAGACGGAGTGCTTCGAGGTCGAGGCGCTGCCCGCCTTCCTGAGGGCGCACACTCACATCCCAGAGCTCGCGGACGGGGGCGTGCCCATATCCGCGAGCGCCACTCACGCACATGTCGGAGTATCCGATAAGGGTGTCGCCGAGCCACGAGGCTTCCCACTGCGAACCGGGCATCTCGATGCGCACGCCGAGGCGCGGGACGCGCTCGGGCCAGGCCCCGTAGGGCGCGACACGGGCAGACACCGACAGGGCAGGGGTCTCCCCCAGCAGCACTGGCCGATATTCCCAGGTGAGGGTGACGCCAAACTGCGCGACAGGCGGGGCCCAGCGCTCGATGACGCGCTGGCAGGCGCCATCCTCCTCAATGGCGACGAGGCGTCGGCGCAGCAGGTGCAGGCGAGCCTGCTCCCATCGGGCTGCGTGCGAGGTTCCATGCTCGCCGCGGCCGACCCCAAGGGGGCCGAGGTCGTCCTCGTCAATCCCCCAGTAGTCGACCGGGCCGCGCCCACGGTCGTTGTCGGTGGGGGCCCTAAAGACGCTGAGGTCGACGCTCACGGGCATGGTGCCGATCCGCGCGAGGCGCCCGCGCGCATCGAGCGCATAGGGGGCTGCCACATCATCGTCCGAGCGGACGACCGCGACGGGGGTGCCGAGGAGCGCGCGCAGTCGGGCCTCATCCGGGCCATGTCCGCGCGAGGACTCGACAGCCTTCGCGAGGGCCGGAGCGTCTGGGGCCATCGCCTGAACCCACGACCAGGTGCCGGCGTAGGGGCGCGAGAGGGCATCGATCAGGCCGTCGCACACGAAGCTGCCGTCGTGGACCTCTTCACCGAAGTCGCCGCCGTAGGACAGGGCTCGTCGCCCGTCGGGCAGGGTGCGCCAGAGGGCGTGGTCGCGCCATTCCCACACGAAGCCGCCGGCATGGCGGGGGTGGTCCATCTGCGCGGCGTAGGCGGCGGCATTTCCGGGGCCTGTTCCCATCGCGTGCAGGTATTCGCACATGATGTAGGGGGCGCGGCGGATGCGCTCGCGCGCGGCGTCGTCAACCCGCGCGGCGACGTGCGTGGGGACGGCAACCTCGGCGTGGGGATCGCTCTCGTCGAGGACGGCGGCAACCTCCTCCAGGGTCGGGTACATACGCGAGTAGATATCCGTGTATTCGAGGGCATGGTCACCCTCGTAGTGAACGATCGCCCGGGAACCCGTGCGCTCATGGACCCAGCGCGCGCAGGCGACCAGGTTCGCGCCGGTGCCGGACTCGTTGCCGAGGCTCCAGCTCATGATCGAGGGATGGTTCTTGTCGCGCTCGAACGCGCGGACCGTGCGATCCATGTAGGCATCAGCCCAGCGCGGGTCGTCGGAGGGATTATCGATCCACTCCCCCACGCCCTCGAAACCATGCGTTTCAATGTCGCCTTCGAGCATGACCCACAGGCCGATCTCATCCGCCAGGTCGAGCACGCGGGGGTGGGGCGGGTAGTGGGAGGTACGGATCGCGTTGATTCCCATGGACTTCATGAGGGCGAGGTCCTCGCGCGCCCAGGCCTCGTCAAACACGCGTCCCTCGGCGGCGCGCACCTCGTGGCGGTTGACGCCGTTGAGGGTCAGGGGCTCACCGTTGGCCATGAGGACGCCGCCCTCGATGTACACGCGACGGAAGCCGATGCGCAGGCAGCGCTCACCCGCGTCGAGGCGTTCCGAGCCCTGGACGCTGACGCGCGCCTCGTAGAGGGCGGGGTCCTGCGCGCTCCACGGGCGCACGCTGCCCACTTCGATGCGGCCGCTGCGGTAGCGGCCATCCTCGCCGCGTTCGAGCGAGCAGGCGAACGACCAGAGGCCATCGATGCTGAGATGCCCGGACAGATGCGCCTCCTGGGCACCGAGCACCCGGGCTTCGATGGTCACATAACCCACCCCGGCCTCATAGTCAGTGTCGACCCACAGGTCTTCGATCGCTCCGGGAGCGAGGCGACGCAGACTCACCGAGCGGAAGATGCCGGGCAGCCACCACTGATCCTGATCCTCGAGGTAGGAACCGGGGCTGAACTGGTGCACGCGCACGGTGATCGTATTGACGCCGGAGTGCACGGCCTCGGTCACGTCGAACTCGTGGGCGAGGCGCGAACCGCGGCCCATGCCGATCCACGTGCCGTTCACCCACACGGTGGCCTGACTTTCAACGCCGTCAAAACGCAGGCGAATGTGGCCGCCCTGCCAGTCGGCGGGGAGTTCGAAGGTGCGGCGGTAGTCGCCGACGGGGTTGTCGTCGGGCGGGAACGGCGGGTCGACCGGGAAGGGGAAGTCGACGTTGGTATAGGCGGGGTGGCCCCAGGCGCCCTCACCGCGCAGGACCCAGTGACTGGGCACGTCAATCGCGGACACGTCGCCGACGGGAGCGGGCTCATCCCAGGGCTGCTCGACGTTGACGAAGGGCGCGGGGTCGGTACTGTGATAGGCGAAGCTCCACATGCCATCGAGGGTGAGAACCCCGCAGTCGTCAGCGAGGTGCGCGCGCGGAGGCACAAGCGCGCCCGCGCCGGGAGCATAGGAAGGTAGTATCGATATCACGTCTATGTGCCTTTCGGATGTCGTCGTCGAAACTCCGATCGTCAGAGATAAGACTAACACGTTATAGTTCTTGTGTTTCAACGAAACACAACCGAGGATTGGGAGCCTAGCATGGAGCGCGCAACCCGGGCCGATGTCGCCCGCGCGGCAGGCGTCGCACCGTCGACCGTCTCGCTCGTCCTCAACGGACGAGGCCGGGACGTGAAGATCGCGCCCGCCACCATCGATCGCGTCAAGCAGGCCGCACGCAAACTCAACTACATCCCCAACGCAGCCGCTCGGTCGCTGCGCCGCGGCAAGTCCCACCTCATTGCTCTCCTCATGGCCGAGCTGCCGGACGACCCCTTCGTGCCCGTTGTCCACACGGTCCTCACGACCGCGATGATCGACATTCAGCGCCACGGCTACCTGCTCCTCCCCCTCTTCCAGTCCGGCGACGGAGCATCGGACGCCGAGGTTATCCGCGGGGTCCTGGGTGACACCCAGCTGGCCGGCATCATCCGCGAGACCACGTCGGCTGAGGCCTTTACCTCGCGCCTGCTCGCCAACCTCGGCATCCCCGTCGTCGCCATGTCGATGATCGAGGCCAACCCGACCGGATCGGAATCCTCCCTCATTCGCATCGACGAGGGTGCCGGCGTGCGCGACGTTCTCTCTGACTGCGCACTCGTGGATCCGTCGACCGGTACGGGCAGCGGGCGGGCGGTGTTCTTGGCTGGCCCGAACACGAATCACGCGCGCCAGAACCCGATCGCGCGGATGTTTGGCACGAGGTTCACGATGTACTCGCTGCCCGACTGGGAACCCACCACGGCCTACCAGGCCGCGCTGCGCCTCCTCGACGAAGACCCGTCAATCTCGCTCATCGCCCTGGCCGACGACTCGCAGGCCCCCGGCGTCTTCCAGGCTGCCGCAGACCTGGATCTGTCCGTGCCCGGCGACCTGTCGATCCTCGGCTTCGGCAACCAGGACCACCGCAGCGCCTCCGCTCTCGGCCTCACGACGGTCGAGTGGCCCCTCAAGGACATGACCGAGGCCGCCGTCTCCTCGATCATCAACGTGATCGAGGGGCGCTCCCCCATGACCGACATTCACCCGCAGGCCTCCATCGACGAGGAGGCCCCGGACGGCACCCCGATCGCGACGATCCCGACGCGCCCGGTGTGGCGTTCATCGGTCGCCAGGCGCACACCGTGACAGCGCAGCGGGAGGGGCGGATACCCCATGGCATCCGCCCCTCCCGTCTATTGTTGCTTCGCGCCGAGCGCCTCCCGCACGATGCGGATGCCGCGCCCGGCGACGATGCCGTTACTCGCCGATGCCGCAGGCCCGGTAGATGTTGGTCAGCATGGCCAGACGCTGCTCGAGGGACGCATCCTTGGGGACGCAGACCTTCGCGCCGAGGTAGTTGACTCCGCCCTCGACGGCGGCCCGTGCACAGCGAGCGATCTCGGCCTCGTCCATGAGCGAGGTCGGCTCGTCGGCCTGCGCGGGCAGGTGGCCGTCGATCCAGGAGTAGCCGTACTGGGTTTCCTCCGGGCCTGCGCCCGAGAAGATGATGCCGTCCAGGACGCCGCGCTTGCCAGCCTCGAGCACGTGCTCGTAGGCGGTGTCCGCACTGCGGCCCTCCACGGCGGAGCGGCCCCAGTTGAGGTGGATGCCGATGCCCGCCTCGGAGACGATGTCGATCTCGGATTCGAGGGAGAGGAAGCCCTTTTCGGGGTTCTGCTCGGGGATGTACTTGTCGCAGTGCTCAATGACGAGCGTGGCCCCGCACCAGTCCCAGGTGGCCACCTCGGCGAGCGAACGCTTGAAGGCGTCCGCCTGCGCCAGGCGCGTGGGCGCCGAGTGCAGCTGCACGCGGGCGACCAGCTGGCGTCCCGCTCGCTCACACAGGGCGGCGAGGTCATCGCGCAGCGCGCGGGTGAAGTCAAGAGCGGCGGCGCGTCCGGCCTCGTCGGGCGAGGCCAGGCCGAAGTTCTCGTTCTTCCACACGTTCTGCATGGTGCCGGGAATCGCGGTGATCGTGTTGAAGTCCCAGTGGGCGGCCAGGTGGCCAGCCAGCACGTCGCCCTGGGTGGCGAGCTGCCCCGGGTAGGGGATCTCGACGCCACTCACCCACGGCTGATCCGCGAGGAGTCGGTAGTAGTCTGCCTCCAGCTCCGGTGCCGGATGCGACGCGTACGCGCCGATAACGAAAGGAAGTGTCATGGTGGTCATCCTTCTGCGATGATTTCGTCGTTTCCATCTTCAGGACGAACATACTCCGGTCCCACCATCCTCTGCAGCAGACGCGGAATGTTCGCGCCGATGGAGACCATGACGATCGCAGCGAATCCGAAGGACAGAATCGCGAGGGCCATACCGAGGCCGAGCTGATCGGCGATCGCAGCCCCCAGGACGGGGCCGACCGCGCCGCCGAGGGCACCGACGTTGTAGCAGAAGCCGAGGCCGGCAGCGCGCTTGTCGACCGGGAAGTAGGAGGACACCCACTTGGGCAGCAGGCCCGAAACACCCTGGCCGAACATCTGCTGGAAGAAGAGCAGACCGGCAACGAGAGCAACGTACTTCCCATCCTGCGTGAACAGCGGGAAGACGATGATCTGCGACAGCAGCAGGGAGATGGCGTACCAGCGACGCATGCCGAACTTGTCGCCCGCGAATCCGGCGATGATGTAGCCCACAGCGTTGCCGAGGCCGGCGAAGGACACGACGTTCGCGACGACCTTCTGGTCCATACCAACACCGTGCAGGTAGGTCGGCAGAAGGCCCTGGATCGGCCAGGTGTACATGAAGGAAGCGAAGATCGTCAGCATGATCGCGATGCCGATGATCCAGCGATTCGAGTCGAACTGGATGATCAGGTAGATGAAGACGATCGCGCACACGACACCGATCAGGCTGACCGCAACAATGCCACCCACCTGCTGAGTGAAGATCACCATTAGACCGACGAAGGCGATCACAACGACGGCATAGTTGAGGATCTTGCGCTGCCCACCGAAGAGCACGGCGAGCATATCGTTCTTCTCACCATCACCCTTCTCTTTGGCCTCACTCCAGTCCGCAGCCTCGGGCAGGGTGCGCCGCATGTAGATGGCGACGACGATCGGGACGATGCCCGTGAGGAAGAGGGCTCGCCAGCCCCAACCGGGGTGAACCGAATCGACCCAGGTCACGAAGTACTTGTCGACCTGAGCAGCGGCGATAACACCAAAGGCGTAGCCGGAGAGCAGGAAACCCGACGCCTTGTTGCGCATGTGCTTGGGCCACGACTCGATGACATAGGCAGCAGATGCCGAGTATTCGCCGGCCATTGCAAAGCCGATGACGAGGCGCAGGATGAAGAGAATCCAGAAGTTAGGAGCGAGAGCGCAGGCGATAGAGCCGAAGGCGAACATGAAGATCGACAGGACCATCGCAGGCTTACGTCCGTAGCGATCGCCAATAGCTCCGAGCACGAGGCCACCGATCCAGCGGCTGATGAAGGCGGCCGAAATCAGGGATGCGCTCTGGACCAGCGTCAGACTGAACGCTTCCTTGATCGCGGGGAGCGCAAAGGAGATCAGAACGAAGTCGTAGCCGTCCAGCAGCACGCCGATCCATGCGGCGAAGAAGGCCTTGCGATCTTCTTTGGTCAGGTATTGATACCAGGGCTTTTTCGGAAGCACCTGTGCGGGGGACGTACTCATGATGAGTGCCTTCCTGAAATTTCATCGTCGAATAACGAGGGGCTGTGAGTCCAGATGTCTAACTAGCAAGTTGTCAGACAACTTGCAGCAATGTTAGCTCTCTCTCATTCTGGAGTCAATACGAAATATTGGCAAAATCTCTATATTGCCAACGAAACACCACAGTGCTAATCTGTCTGATAACTTCAGCATTGTGACTGATCGCACGCTCAGCTTCGCAATGATGCGAGGCGAAATCAGCAACTAACAGAAAGGTGTCAAGCATGAGCATCGACGCAGGTCACCCGGGAATCTCCTGGACTTTACAGTTCCGAGCACGCATCGATGGAGCATTGATTGAGCTCCACAGCACGGCCGACACAGGGTGGCACCTGTTCATCCGCTCCAGCGCCCTCTTCCTCGAGGGATCAACAAACGCCATGTCCTTCGCCCTGGACATGGAAGACACTGCCTCCGTCACGGACGGCACCTGGCACTCTCTCGCGATCACGGCCACCAGCGCGGGCTCCAAGATCTTCCTCGACGGCTACCAGTGCTTCTCTACGACCGCAGACCTCTCCCCCGCTGCCAGCGGCCCCGAGGCTACTCTCGAACTCACGCCGGGAGCCGGCATCGACATTCGATCCTTCACAGAGCATGACGGCGTTCTCTCCCCCGCAGAGATCCTCGCACTCTCGCCCGCCCCCACCCCGCTCATCGAGTTTGCCGCCGCTCACCTGTCGGATTACGACGTCGCCGAACTCTCTGAGCTCACCGCGGGCACGATCTTCGCCCGCTACCGCGTGCGCGGACCGGGCCAGCACGGCACGATCCTCGCGGCGGGTGGTGGCGGCACCGAGCAGCTCAACCTGTCCGTGACGGAAGAAGGCATCGAGTACAAGGTCCTCGGGCGACGGGGCGAGTGGCGTACATTTACGGCCCACGGGCACTGGGACCAGGGACACTGGCACGACGTCGTCGTTCGCGTCGGACACGGCGCAGTACAGATCTACGTGGACGGCTACCTTGAGGCTCACCTGCCCGGACAGGCATTCTTCGCAGCCGTCGATTCCCTCGACGAGGTCGTCATCGGTCAGGACACCTCCGGGTCTCGCCTCTTCGGCGAGGTCCGCAATGCGACACTCTACTCGTCGGTCCTCAACGATTCGCAGATCAAGAAGCTCTCCTCGATCGCTCCGGTCGACACGCAATGCCTGTTCGATGCCGGGTTTCACGACTCGATCAGCTACCGCATCCCCTCACTGATCACCCTGGAATCCGGAGTCGTTGTCGCAGGCGCCGACCAGCGTGAGACCATCGCGAACGACTCACCCAACTCGATCAACTTCACGGTTCGCCGCTCGTTCGACGGAGGACACACGTGGGGCGACCTCCAGACAGTCCTCACCTACCCCGGTCACGGCGCCAAGGGTGCATCCGTCATCGACTCATGCGTCGTGCAGGACCGCCGCAACGGACGCCTCGTTATCCTCATCGACCACTTCCCGGGCGGCATCGGCCAGCCAAACGCCGAGGCCGGCCTCGGCGTCGACGAACGGGGCCGGTACATCCTGCACGACGCCAACGGTGCCACCTACACGTGGAACCAGGATGGAAGCGTCACGGACGCCGACGGCAACACCACTGCATTCACGGTCTCCGAGCGCGGCGACGTCACCGTCACGGAAGGCGGACAGGAATCCTCCGGTGGCAACGTATTCCTCGCCGATGGCGTCGATCCCCACCAGACACTGTTGACGGCCCGGACCTGCTTCCTTCAAATGATCTACTCCGACGACGACGGCGAGACTTGGTCCGGCCCCTTCAACCTCAACCAAGACGTGAAGGAAGAATGGATGTCCTTCTGCGGGACCTCCCCGGGCACGGGCGTGCAGCTGCGCAGCGGGCGCCTCGTCATCCCGATCTACTACAACGGGGACCACAAGCGTCACTTCTCCGCATCCGTCGTTTACTCCGATGACGGCGGTACGACATGGAAGCGCGGCAAGTCTCCCAACGACGGGCGCATCTTCGAGGGCCGCGAGATCGACTCACGCACGCTCGACACCGAAGCGGCCGCGACGCACGAGGCCACGCTCATCGAGCGCGCCGACGGCTCACTCCTCATGCTCATGCGCAACCAGCACCCCAGCGGAAAGGTCGCGGCGACCGTCAGCACCGACGGAGGCGAAACCTGGAGCGACGTGTTCTTCGCCGAGGAGATCACCGAAATCTTCTGCCAGCCGAACGCGGTTCCCTGGCCGACGGAGGACTGCCCCGAGCGCGTGGTGTTCGCGAATGCCTCGCAGATGCGTCCCTACCGCGGCCGCGGCGTTCTGCGCCTGTCCGAAGACGGCGGGCGGACGTGGATCGCATCTCGCACATTCAACCCGGCCCACTACGTCTACCAGTGCATGACGATCCTCCCCGACGGGGCTCTGGGCTTGCTGTGGGAGCGTGAGATGCAGGGCCTGTACTTCAGCCGCATCCCGCTGGAGTGGATCGAGGCCGCCAAGATCTGACGACTCGTCGTACACCAGCACGAGGCCGCCTGCTGCACACTCCACACAGGAGGGCGACAGGCGGCCTCGTACGCCAACAACACATACACAGAGGGCGGGCACCGGCTGGTGCCCGCCCTCACGCGTACATCTCTCAGACGCTCACAGCGCCAGGTTCTCCTTGACGACGTCCGCCAGCGAAGCGGCGACCGAGTCGGCCTCTTCCTGCGTGGCAGCCTCGACCATGACGCGCACGAGCGGCTCCGTGCCCGAGGGACGCAGAAGCACGCGGCCGGTCTCTCCCAGACGGGCCTCTGCGGCCGCCACGGCCTCAGCAACAGCCTCGTTCGTCGAGGCACCAGCGCGATCCACGCCGCCCACGTTGATGAGGGTCTGCGGCAGGCGCTGGATGAAGGAGGTCAGGTCCGCCAGGGAGCGGCCCGACTCCTTCACCATGCGGGAGACGAGCAGCGAGGACAGGATGCCGTCGCCGGTGGTCGCATGGTCGCGGGCGATGATGTGGCCGGACTGCTCGCCGCCGAGCGAGTAGCCGGACGCCAGCATCTCCTCAAGCACGTAGCGGTCGCCCACGCCGGTCTGCACGGTCTTAATACCAGCCTCCCGCATGGCGATCAGCAAGCCCAGGTTGCTCATGACGGTCACGACCAGCGTGTCCTTGGCGAGAGTGCCGCGCTCAAGAGCGTTCACGGCCAGAGAACCCATGATCTTGTCGCCATCGATGAGGTTGCCCTCGTGGTCGACGGCGAGGCAGCGATCGGCGTCTCCGTCGTAAGCAACACCAAAGTCGCAGCCGGCCTCGACGACGGCGGCCTGCAGGGACTCGGGGTGCGTGGAACCCGCGTTGAGGTTGATGTTGCGCCCATCGGGGGACGCGTTGATGACGGTGATATCCGCGCCGAGCTCGCGGAACACGGCCGGCCCCAGCTCGGAGGCCGCACCATTCGCACAATCGATCGCGATCTTCATGCCGCGCAGATCGGTGCCGATCGCCTCGACGAGGTGCGCAATGTAGGAGTCTTTCGCCCATGCGTGGTCGGCGTTGATCTCACCGACGGCGTCGCCGGTGGGACGATCCCACTCAGTGTTCACGAGCGCCTCGATCTGGTCCTCCACGGAGTCGGCCAGCTTGTAGCCTCCGTGGGCAAAGAACTTAATGCCGTTGTCAGGCATGGGGTTGTGCGAGGCGGAGATCATGACGCCCAGGTCCACGGTGTCCTCCGTGGCCGTCAGGTGGGCGACCGTCGGCGTGGTGACAACGCCAATCCGGGTGACGTCCATACCGGCGCTCGCCAGACCCGCCGCAAGTGCGTGGTCGAGGAACTCGCCCGAAATACGGGTATCGCGCCCGATGATCGCGCGGGGCTTGGAGCCGTCCGCACGCAGGGAGCCGCCGAACTGGCGGGCAGCCGCCTCGCCGAGCTGCAGCGCGAGGTCCGCAGTGATGTCAACGTTCGCCAGTCCTCGCACGCCATCCGTGCCGAACATCCTGGGCATAGTCTCTCCGTTCAGTGGGTCATACGACTGCACTAAGCCTACCGCGCCCGCGCCTTCTCCTTGGTACGAGGCCGGGGCACGGACAGCGGAGGCGCTCACATCCTGGCACGTGGTGATGGGGAAACAAAGGCCGCGCCCCGCAGGAGCGGGACGCGGCCAACAGAAAAAGTGCTGAGTGAAATCAGCGCTTCGAGAACTGCGAAGCCTTGCGGGCCTTCTTGAGGCCTGCCTTCTTACGCTCGGTGGCGCGGGCATCGCGGGTCAGGAAGCCAGCCTTCTTGAGGGCCGGACGGTTCGCGTCGCGGTCGATCTCGTTGAGGGCGCGCGACACGCCGAGGCGCAGGGCGCCGGCCTGGCCGGAGACGCCGCCGCCGTTGATGCGGGCGATGACGTCGAAACGGCCGTCAATGTCGAGCAGCACGAAGGGGGACTTCACCAGCTGCTGGTGCAGCTTGTTGGGGAAGTAGTCCTCAAGGGTGCGACCGTTGATGGTCCACTTGCCGGAGCCGGGGACCAGGCGAACGCGGGCGACGGCCTCCTTGCGGCGGCCCAGGCCCGCGCCGGGCGCAGTGATGGACTGACCGGCGCCGGCGGGCGCCGACTCGGTCTCGGACGTGTAGGAGCTGGGGACGACTTCCTCGTCCAGCTCAGCGGAAACGATGGTCTCAGCCACGGTTCTCCTCAGGGTCAAAGGCGTTCAGCGACCGAAGGTCACTGAGCCACCTGGGTCAGTTCGTAGGGAACCGGCGACTGGCCGGCGTGGGGGTGCTCCGGGCCAGCGTAAACGTGCAGCTTCTTGAACTGCGCGCGGCCGAGGGAGTTGTGAGGAAGCATGCCCTTAACGGCCTTCTCGACGGCGCGCTCAGGCGTCGCGGCGAGGAGGTCGCGGTAAGCGGTCGCGGTCAGGCCACCGGGACGACCGGAGTGACGGTAGGCCATCTTCTGGTCGAGCTTCTTGCCGGTCAGAGCGACCTTGTCCGCGTTGATGATGATGACGTTGTCGCCCATGTCCATGTGAGGGGCGAACGTCGGCTTGTGCTTCCCACGGAGGAGGGCAGCGGTCTGGGCTGCCAGGCGACCGAGGACGACGTCGGTGGCGTCAATGACGTACCACTTCTTGTCTGCGTCCCCAGGCTTGGGTGAATAGGTGCGCACGGGCGTAACCTTCAATTCTTGTTGGTCATGGGACGCCGCGCCGGTTTTTCCGGGGGCATCCGCGATGAAACGGTTCGCGCGAGGCGTCGGCGAGCGCTCCTAGCGAGTG
This sequence comes from Schaalia dentiphila ATCC 17982, assembly GCF_000154225.1. Classification (NCBI taxonomy): domain Bacteria; kingdom Bacillati; phylum Actinomycetota; class Actinomycetes; order Actinomycetales; family Actinomycetaceae; genus Schaalia; species Schaalia dentiphila. Next base: position 344,277 of record NZ_DS264586.1, read on the forward strand.
GGAGACACTAGGTACTCTGCTGACGCACAGCACTAGCCATATTATCTGTGCTCAGCCCGGCGGTCAAAGCGCGGCGAATACTGTGTCACATTCCTCAGCCGTCGTCGCCGCAGCACGTGTCGCGCCTGGCCCGGGCCTGCTCGGCCCGCGCGCTCCACTGCGAGGGATCGGGATACTCCACGCCCTCGAGGGTGAGCCCGTGTGCGGGGGCGATCGGCGCGGCCTCGGAGCGGGACCGGGCCCGCAGGATCTGCACGGGGTAGGTGACGTCGCGCGCGCCAGAGCCCACCAGCAGCAGCGCCCCCACCAGGGAGCGGACCATCGAGTGGCAGAAGGCATCCGCCTCGACTCGGAAGACGAGGGTCCCCTCGGCGTCACGCTCGGCGAGCAGGGTACGCAGGGTTCGGATCGTCGTGGCTCCCTCGCGCGGACGACAGAACCCGAGGAAGTCATGTTCCCCGAGGAGCGCGGCCCCGGCCTCGTTCATGGCAGCCTCGTCGAGGGGTTCTTCGACCCACAGGCGATCCCAGCGCCCGAGGGGCTCGGGACGGTCGGACACCCGGTAGGCGTAGGAGCGGCCGAGGGCGGAGAAGCGCGCGTCGAAACTGGGGTCAACGACGGCGGCCGAGTAGATGCGCACGTCGCAGGTGCCGCGCGCGGCAGCAAGGTCTCGGCCACGCGCGCGCTCGCCGTAGCGGCCGGAGAGGATCTTGTTGAGTCGGCGGACAATCGCCGAGGCCACGGCCTGCTCGTTGGACTCCCCTCCCCTGGGCGACAGGCGTGCCCAGGCGGCCTCGGAGATGTCCGCGTGACAGACCTGGTGACGCGCATGAACACCCGCGTCGGTACGACCGGCGACCGTCGTCACGACGTCTTCGCGCGAGGCCATGGCCAGCGCCGCCTCGACCTCACCCTGGACGGTGCGCAGTCCGGGCTGGGCGGCCCAGCCACGAAAGTCGGTGCCGTCGTAGCCCAGGTCGAGGCGTAGGCGCCGCGCGCTCACAGCTCCCACGCCCGAACGCCGCCGATGATGCCCGCGTCGTTGGGCACAACCATCACGTCATCGCCCATGAGGCGCAGGTTCGAGGCCGTGATGCGCTTGGAGTTGCCGCCACCCAAGTAGAGGCGATCCCACATGTACATGGGGCGCAGGCCATCCACGACGCGACGGACCCGGCGCGACCAGTGCACGTCACCCAAGCGCAGGCGCTCATGCTCGCCGATGTAGTCGTCGTAGGTCAGACCCCAGCGAACGGGTCCCTGAGAGACCTCCACGTGAGGCGCCAGCTGGCCGCCGTCAAACACCGCGTTACCGAGGCCGGTTCCCAGGGTGATGATCATTTCGAGACCGCGGCCCGTGATAGCGCCAGCGCCAGCGACCTCTGCGTCGTTCAAGACCTTGGTGGGCAGGGCGAGGGCCTGCTCAATCGCCCGGCCCATGTCAAAGTGATCCCACCGCTCGACCAGCTCGGGCAGCACGCGCGAGCGCGGCCCATCGCGGGTGATGTAGTGCGGCGTTGCGATGACGACGCCGTGGCGGATCATTCCCGGCATACCCATCGTCACTCGCGTCGGAGTGGGAAGCTCACGCGCGAGGCCAATAACGGTTTCCACGAGGAGCTCAGGAGGCAGCGGGTAAGGAGTGGGCACCCTGTGAGGCGGGGCCATCATCGTGCCGCGCTCATCCACGACGGAGCCCTTAATGCCGCCGCCGCCGCAGTCAATCGCCAACGTCATCTCACGAGTCATGGCTTCAGGCTACCGGATACGGCAAGAGCCGGACACTCCTTGCGGAATGTCCGGCCCAATGCTCGAGTTGATCAGTGACTCACGGTCACTTCTCGTCGGCGACCTGCTCGGCGGCGTCAGCAGCCTTGCCGGCCTCGGCGGCAACTTCCTCGGCCTCGTTGGCCTTGGCGAGATCGCCTTCCTCGCGAGCCTCTTCGGCGCGCTCGGCGGCAGCCTCGGCGGCCTTCTCGGCCTCTTCGGCGACGGCCTTGGCGGCGGTCTTCTCGGCAGCCTTCACGACGGCTTTCTTCTCGACCTTCTCCATGACGAGCTCAATGCGCATCAGGGGAGCGTTGTCGCCCTTGCGGTTGCCGACGCGGATGAGGCGGGTGTAGCCGCCGGCGCGCTCGGAATCCATCGCGGGAACGAGCTCCTCGAAGAGGATCGCGACGATGCCCTTGTTGGGGATCTTCTTCATGACCGTGCGGCGGGCGTGCTGGTCGCCACGCTTGGCCTTGGTGATGAGCTTCTCGACGTAGGGGCGCAGGGCCTTAGCCTTGGCCTCGGTCGTCGTGATCGCACGGTGTTCGATGAGCTGAGCTGCCAGGTTCGACAGGATCAGCTTCTGGTGTGCCGGGCTACCGCCCAGACGAGCACCCTTCTTGGGGGTGGGCATGAGTTTCTCCTACGGATTCAATGCGTCCATCGGACGCACGGGGTCAGATGGACTGGTCGTCCGAAAAGATCGCGGCGGACTCCGAGTCACCGAAGCTCGGCATGACCGAGTCCTTCAGCGTCATACCAAGGGCCGCCAGGGACTCCTTGATCTCTTCGATCGACTTGGTGCCGAAGTTGCGGATGTCGAGCAGGTCGGCCTCCGAGTGAGCAACCAGCTCGCCGACGGTCAGAATGCCGCGGCGACGCAGCGCGTTGTAGGAACGCGACTGCAGGTTCAGGTTCTCGATCGGGAGAGCCAGATCGGCTGCGAGGGTGGCGTCGGTGGTGGACGGACCCACCTCGATGCCTTCCGCTTCCTCGTTCAGTTCACGCATGAGGCCGAACAGCTCCACCAGCGTCTTGCCGGCCGAGGCCAGTGCATCGCGCGGGGTGATCGCCGGCTTGGTCTCCACGTCGATGACGAGGCGATCAAAGTCGGTGCGCTGCTGAACACGCGTCGCCTCGACCTTGTAGGTCACCTTGACGACGGGCGAGTAGATCGAATCAATCGGAATGCGAGAGATCTCGGCCTGCGGATCCTTGTTCTGAGCAGCCGACACGTAGCCGCGGCCACGCTCGACGGTCAGCTCGATCTCCAGCTTGCCCTTCTCATTGAGGGTGGCAAGGTGCAGATCGGGGTTGTGGATCTCCACGCCGGCGGGAGGCGTGATGTCGCCGGCGAGAACCTCGCCGGGGCCAGCCTTCCGCAGGTACATGACGACAGGCTCGTCGTTCTCGCTGGACAGGACGATCTGCTTGATGTTCAGGATGATCTCAGCGACATCTTCCTTCACGCCTTCGATCGTGCGGAACTCGTGGGGGACGCCATCAATACGGATGGACGTCACCGCTGCACCCGGGATCGAGGACAGGAGGGTACGACGCAGGGAGTTACCCAGCGTGTAGCCGAACCCAGGCTCGAGGGGCTCCAGGGTGAAACGGGAGCGCAGGTCGCTGACCTTTTCTTCGGTCAGGATGGGTCGCTCTGCAATGAGCACGTCTATTCCTTTCTGGCCGGTGCCCGCTATATGACACCGGATATGGGAACCTGCTGAAGCAGGCTAAGGGAGTAAGAACCCGAAGGTTCAGACGTGGGGAGGGCAATGCCCTCCCGTCCACAAGTCAGCCGCGGCGGCGCTTCGGCGGGCGGGTGCCGTTGAAGGCCTGAGGCGTGACGTCCTGGATCGAACCGATCTCGAGGCCGGCGGCCTGGAGGGAACGGATCGCGGTCTCACGGCCGGAGCCGGGACCCTTCACGAAAACGTCAACCTTCTTCATACCGTGCTCCTGGGCGCGACGAGCCGCAGCCTCGGCCGCGAGCTGCGCGGCGAAGGGGGTGGACTTACGCGAACCCTTGAAGCCAACCTGGCCGGAGGACGCCCAGGCGACAACCGCGCCCGTGGGGTCCGTGAGGGAAACGATGGTGTTGTTGAACGTCGACTTGATGTAGGCGTGGCCGTTGGTGACGTTCTTCGAAATCTTGCGACGCGGCTTGCGGGCACCGCCCGAGCGCGAGGTCTTTGCTGCTGCCATTTCTGGTTCAGTTCCTTCTTGTCGCGGAAAGCTATCCCGAGGGAATTCGCTCTCCTAGGCCTTACTTGGCCTTCTTCTTGCCTGCAACGGTGCGCTTGGGGCCCTTGCGGGTACGCGCGTTGGTCTTGGTACGCTGACCGTGGACCGGCAGGCCACGACGGTGGCGAAGGCCCTGGTACGAACCGATTTCGATCTTGCGACGAATGTCGGCCTGAACCTCACGGCGGAGGTCACCCTCAACCTTGAAGTTTGCCTCAATGTAGTCACGAAGCTTGACGAGTTCCTCTTCCGTCGCGTCCTTCACGCGAGTGTCCGGGCTGACGCCGGTGGCGGCGAGGGTCTCTGCCGCGCGGGTGCGGCCGACTCCGTAGATGTATGTGAGCGCGATCTCGAGCCGCTTCTCGCGGGGGAGGTCGACGCCGGCAATACGTGCCATGGTGATGTTGCTCCAGTTGTTCATCGGAGGTCGTCATCGCTCAATCCGGGCGAGCAGCCCGGCCTCGGCCTCCGAACCGAGGGTCACCCACGAGTGGGCGCTTAGAGTGATGCTGTGGGGCTTTGTGCCCCGCGGGTCGCAGCGGGTCTCAGCCCTGGCGCTGCTTGTGCCTGGGGTTGTCGCAGATGACCATGACGTTGCCGTGGCGACGAATCACCTTGCACTTGTCACAGATCTTCTTGACACTCGGCTTGACCTTCATGGTTGTTACCTCCACTGCCCGCTGGGCAGTTTGTGTCGGGTCACTTGTAGCGGTAGACGATACGGCCTCGGGAGAGGTCGTAGGGGCTCAGCTCGACGACAACTCGATCCTCGGGCAGGATGCGGATGTAGTGCTGACGCATCTTTCCCGCAATGTGGCCGAGAACCACGTGGCCATTCTTCAGTTCCACACGGAACATCGCGTTAGGCAGGGCCTCAACGACCGTGCCTTCCATCTCAATGACGCCGTCTTTCTTCGCCATATCCTCCGTTTATCCTCTACATGTCTCGGATAGGTTGCGGCGGATGCCGCTAGGCATAGTGCACCAACGAATGCCGGATGCAGATACGCCCAAGGAACTACTCTACGGCATTCACGCCCATCGGTGGTAGTCAGGGCCCCTGTCGGTTCGCTCACGTTTAATGCGTCACATTTCAGCGAAACGCCGCCACAGTCTGTCTCATATCGACGAGGCCGGGGTTCGCCACGCGCCACCAGTGCGGAGAGCGCCGGCGGGGCCGCAGGGCCTGGCCGGGCTTCGAGCCGACGCGCCGAGCGAAGCTCGCGGCGCGGACGGCGAGCGGGCGGGCGGGCCGACGGCGCTCGGAAAACCGGTGGCGCAGCCAGCAGAAACACCTGTGATCAGGCCGCGACCTCGTCGACGAACGAGTCGGGCCCGGCACCTCCGTGAGGTACCGGGCCCGCAGCCATCCGTCGTGTCAGTCGAGCGACACCGGAGTAACACCGTAGGGCGCCAGGCCGGCCACTCCCCCGTCGCGCGCCGTCAGAACGGAGACACCGTCCTCGGTGATCGCGATCGAGTGCTCCCAGTGGGCGGCGTCGCGACCGTCGACCGTGCGCACCGTCCACTCGTCGTCGTCCGTCTGCGAGGCAATGTTGCCACGCGTCAGCATCGGCTCAACCGCCAGGACCATGCCCGGCTTGAGCCGAGCCTGAATGCCGCGAACGTTGTAGTTGAGAACATCCGGAGGCATGTGCATCTTCGTACCGATGCCATGGCCAACGAACTCCTCGATAATGCCAGCTTCCCAGCCATTGATCAGAGCGTTCTCTGCAACAACGGTCTCGACCGCATTGCCGACCGCGCTAATACGCTTGCCGGTCGCGAGCCCCGTGAGGGCAGCCCACAGGGACTCACGCGTCACGGCATCCAGCTGGCGACGCTCACGAAGCAGGTTCTCGTCCACTCCGGCGATAGCGCCGGTAGCCCGCTCCCCCGCCGCGAAGTCAGCGTCCGACACGAAAGCTTCACCTACGATGACGCTGAAGGCAGCGTCTCCGTGCCACTGACGGCCGCCGCGCTCCACGTACGCACCGCAGTCGAAAGACACGATGTCTCCGGGAGCCAGCTCATAGTCGCCCGGGATGCCGTGAACGATCACATCGTTGACCGAGATACACACCGTCGCCGGATAGCCGTAGTAGCCCTTAAAGTTAGAGGTCGCTCCCTCGTCGGCGATCGCCTGGGCGCTGACCTCGTCCAGCACACGCGTCGTAATGCCGGGGCGGATAGCGCCGCGCAGGGCCTCGTGGATGGACGCGACGACCAGACCGGCCTCGCGCATCCAACGAAGCTCCTGCGCGGACTTCAGTTCAATGCGAGGCATCGCTCAGTTCTTTGCCACCGAGTCAAGGATCGCGAAGATGCGAGCCGTAACCTCGTCAATCGTGCCACTGCCATCGACAACCTCCAGGAGGTCCTGGTCGACGTAGTAGGTGGCGACGGGCAGCGTCTGCTGGTGGTAGACCTCCAGTCGGTGACGGATGACGGGCTCAGTGTCATCCGTGCGGTGCTGCTCCTGAGCGCGCTTGAGCATGCGCGCCACGACCTCGTCCTCGTCCACCTGGATCTCCAGGACAACGTCAATGGACTTGCCCAGATCGAGGAGCATGTCGCGCAGGACGTGCGCCTGCTCCACGGTACGCGGGTAGCCGTCAAGGAGGAAACCGTCGGCAGCGTCGGGGGCTGCGAGGCGCGCCTTTACCATGGCGTTCGTGACCGAGTCAGGAACGAACTCGCCACGGTCCATGTAGGCCTGCGCTTGCTTGCCGATCTCCGTACCTTCCGCCATGTTGGCGCGGAAGATGTCGCCCGTCGAAATAGCCGGAATACCGAGGCGCTCAGCGATACGCGAGGCCTGGGTGCCCTTGCCAGCTCCGGGAGGGCCGAGGAGGATGACGACTGTCATTTCAGGAATCCTTCATAGTGATGCTGCTGCAGCTGCGTGTTGATTTCCTTCACCGTCTGCAGACCAACGCCAATGATGATGAGCAGCGTGGTGCCACCGAAGGGCATCTGCGAGCTCGACAGCTGCAGCGGAATGATCGCGAGAGACGGCAGAAGGGCAATGATCACCAGGTAGAGGGCACCAGCAGAGGTGATTCGGTTAATCACGTAACGCAGGTACTCGGCCGTGGGACGACCCGCACGGTAACCGGGGATAAAGCCTCCATACTTCTTCATGTTGTCCGCAACCTCGTCCGGGTTGAACGTAATAGCGGTGTAGAAGAAGGTGAAGAACAGAGTCATCAGGGCGTAGATCGTCAGGTAGAACGAGCTGCCCTGCGTGAAGTGCGCAGAAATCCACTGAACCCACTTGTCGTTCGGGCTGCCGAACTGCGCCGCCATCGGAGGCAAGGCGAGGATCGAGGAGGCGAAGATGACGGGAATAACGCCCGACATGTTGATCTTCAGCGGAATGTAGGTGGTGGTGCCGCCGTACTGGCGACGCCCAATCATGCGCTTGGCGTACTGGACCGGGATGCGGCGCTGGGCCTGCTCAACGTAGACGACGGCAATCGCGACGAGGAGAAGCAGGGCGACGATAGCGGCGACCGAACCCCACTTGCCGGCCTGGCCGATAGACAGGAGCTGCTCGGGCAGACGGGCCGCGATAGACGTGAAGATCAGCAGCGACATGCCGTTACCGATGCCCCGCTCCGTGATGAGCTCGCCCAGCCACATGATCACGCCGGTACCGGCCATCATGACGATGATCATCATGATGAAGGTCATGACCGAACGGTCCTTGATGATGTCGTGGTTGCACGACTGGAAGAGCTGACCGCTGCGGGCCAGCGAGATCGTCGTGGTCGCCTGCAGGATGCCCAGGAAGATCGTGAGGTAACGCGTGTACTGCGTCAGCTTCGCCTGGCCCGTCTGACCTTCCTTATGGAGGTCATCGAAGCGAGGAATAACTACCCTCAGCAGCTGAATGATGATCGACGCGGTGATGTAGGGCATGATACCCAGGGCGAAGATCGACAGCTGCAGAAGTGCTCCACCCGAGAACAGGTTGACGAGGTCGAGCAGCGACGCCTCCGACTCTTGCGCCATACAGCGCTGCACGGCCTGCGAGTCAACACCGGGCGTCGGAATGAACGAACCCAGCCGGAACGCGGCCATGATGAAAAGGGTAAAGAGCAGCTTCCGACGCAGGTCGGGGGTACGGAACGCCTGGGCGAATGCACCGAGCAAGGCTTCCTCCTACGGGTGATGGGCATGCGGGGCAGAGCCCCTAGACTGATCCAGCTTACCCGACACGGGTAGTGGTTGGCGATATCCAATCATTAAAAAAGCGCATTGCCGCGTATTTAACGAGACGCGACGCGCGAAATCCCCATCTCATGGGGTGAGTTGCTTTCGCGGGTGAGGCGCCACTTGACAGCTCCTCACCCGCGAAAAGACAGACACGTAACGGGGGTGGCCCCTCACGGGACCACCCCCGTTCAGCGTCAGCGGGCCGAGATGGACCCGCCGGCAGCCGTGATCTTCGCCTCGGCGGAGGACGACCAGGAGTCGACCTCAACCTCGAGCTTGACGCTCAGTTCGCCGGTACCGAGCACCTTGACGGGCGCGGAGTCGCGAACGGCGTGCTTGGCGATGAGATCCTCAACCGTGACCTTGCCACCCTCGGGGAAGAGCTCCCCGAGCTTGCCTACGTTCACGACCTGGTACTCAACGCGGAAGGGGTTCTTGAAGCCGCGAAGCTTCGGCAGACGCATGTGAATCGGCATCTGACCACCCTCGAAGCCGGCAGCAACCTGGTAACGGGCCTTGGTGCCCTTGGTACCACGGCCAGCGGTCTTACCCTTCGAACCTTCACCGCGACCCACGCGGGTCTTCGCGGTCTTGGCTCCCGGGGCAGGACGCAGGTGGTGCAGCTTAACGATCTGCGTCTTGTTCGTGGAGTCCGCCATTGTCAGTCGACCTCCTCAGCGGTCACCAGGTGACGCACGGTGCGAACGGCGCCCAGAACGACGTCCGTCTGCTCACGCACGACACTCTGGCCGATCTTGCGCAGCCCGAGGGTGCGCAGCGTGTCCTTCATGTTCTGCTTCGCGTGAGCAGAGGACTTGACCAGCGTGATCTTGATGTTCTTCGCCATCACTTAGCCTCCCCTGCAGCGGCCTTGTCGGCCTCGGCGGCCTCGGCAGCCGCGCGCTTCTCGGCCTCGCCCTCTGCGCGAGCGCGCAGCATGGACGCGGGAGCAACGCGCTCGAGGGGCAGGCCGCGACGTGCGGCGACAGCCTCGGGCTGCTCGAGCTGCTTGAGTGCGTCAACCGTCGCGTGGACGATGTTGATCGCGTTGGACGAGCCCAGCGACTTGGTGAGCACGTCGTGGACGCCTGCGGCCTCCAGGACGGCGCGCACCGGGCCGCCGGCGATAACGCCGGTACCGGGGGCAGCCGGACGCAGGAGGACGACACCGGCGGTGTCGCGGCCCTGCACCACGTGCGTAATCGTGCGGCGGATCATCGGGACGCGGAAGAAGTTCTTCTTCGCCTCCTCGACGCCCTTGGAAATGGCCTGAGGAACTTCCTTGGCCTTTCCGTAGCCGACACCCACCGTGCCTTCGCCGTCACCCACGACAACCAGGGCGGTGAAGGAGAAACGACGTCCACCCTTCACAACCTTGGAGACGCGGTTGATCGTCACGACGCGCTCGATGTACTCGTTCTTGTTCTCGTTGTTCCGGCGGTTATCGCGATCGTTGCCGCGGCCGGAGCGGCGCTCACGGCGATCGTTGTTCTCGCCCGCGCCCGAACCGTTCCTGTCTCGCTGCTGTGCAGCCATCAGATGATCTCTCTTTCTTTCGGCTCGTTCACAGCTCGAGTCCGCCCTCACGGGCGGCCTCGGCAACGGCCGCAACGCGACCTGCGTACTTGTTACCACCGCGGTCGAAGACGACAGCGGAGATACCGGCAGCCTTCGCACGCTCGGCGATCAGTGCGCCGACCTTGCGAGCCTTGTCGGTCTTCGTGCCCTCGGAACCAGCGACCTCGGTCTCGATGTCGGAGGCCGACACCAAGGTGTGACCAACCGTATCGTCGATGACCTGAGCCACCATGTGGCGGTTCGAACGGGTGACGACCAGACGGGGACGCTCGGGCGTGCCGTTGATCTTCTTGCGGAGGCGGAGGTGACGGCGCTTGCGAGCGACGAACTTGCCCTTGCCCTTGATCGAGTAAGCCATCACTTACCAGCCTTTCCGACCTTGCGACGGATGGTCTCGCCCACGTAGTGGATGCCCTTGCCCTTGTAGGGCTCCGGCTTCTTCAGCTTGCGGATGCGAGCAGCGGTCTCACCGACGAGCTGCTTATCGATTCCGGAGACCGTGAACAGCGTCTGGGACTTCGGCGCAATTGTGAACTCGATGCCCTCGGGCGGGGTGATGGTGATCGTGTGGGAGAAGCCCAGGGAGAACTCGAGGTCCTTACCCTTGGCGACCACGCGGTAACCGGTACCCGTGATTTCGAGTTCCTTCTTGTAGCCCTCGGTCACGCCGACGATCATGTTGGCGATCAGGGTGCGCGACAGTCCGTGGAGCGAACGCGAGGTGCGCTCGTCGTTCGGACGCTCGACGATAACCTGACCGTCTTCGATCTTGGCGGTGATCGGCTCGGCAACAACGTGGGAGAGGGTGCCCTTGGGGCCCTTCACCGACACGTTCTGGCCGTCGATCGTGACGTCAACACCGGCGGGAATTGCGATGGGGTTCTTACCAATTCGCGACATTGTTCAGCCTCCTCATCACCAGATGTAGGCGAGGACTTCCCCACCCACACCCTTCTCGGCTGCCTGACGGTCCGTGAGCAGGCCGGAGGACGTGGACAGGATAGCCACGCCGAGGCCGCCGCGGACCTTGGGCAGGTTGGTGGACTTGGCGTACACGCGCAGACCAGGCTTGGACACGCGCTTGAGCCCCTGGATCGCGGCCTCGCGGTGCGCGCCGTACTTCAGGTTGATCGTCAGGGTCTTGCCCACGCGGGCATCCTCGACGGAGGTCGAGGCAATGTAGCCTTCCTCGACCAGGATGTTCGCAATCGCGTTCTTGAGCTTCGAGTACGGCATGGAAACCGTATCGTGGTGCGCACGAGTCGCGTTGCGCAGACGCGTCAGCATATCTGCAATCGGGTCTGTCATTGTCATGGGGGTTTATTCCCCTTCCTCGTCGCGGTTTCTCCGGTTACCCGGGACCTGCGACGTTCGTTTTACCAGCTGCTCTTGGTGACACCGGGGAGTTCGCCACGGTGGGCGAGCTCGCGCAGGCACACGCGGCACAGTCCGAACTTGCGGTACACCGAGTGCGGACGACCGCAACGGTTGCACCGGGTGTAGGCACGCACGCCGAACTTCGGCTTGCGGGCAGCCTTGACCTTCAGGGATGTCTTGGCCATGGGTCAGTCCTCCTTGAACGGGAAGCCGAGGTGACGGAGAAGGGCGCGACCCTCTTCGTCGGTGGTGGCCGAGGTGACAACCGTGATGTCCATGCCGCGCACTCGGTCGATCGAGTCCTGATCGATCTCGTGGAACATCGACTGTTCCGTGAGACCGAAGGTGTAGTTGCCGTGACCGTCGAACTGCTTAGGAGACAGTCCGCGGAAGTCACGGATACGGGGAAGCGCCGTCGAGAGGAGGCGATCCAGGAACTCCCACATGCGGTCGCCGCGAAGCGTGACGTGCGCACCGATCGCCTGGCCCTCACGCAGCTTGAACTGCGCGATGGACTTCTTGGCGCGGGTGGTCACGGGCTTCTGGCCGGTGATCGCGGTGAGGTCGCGGAGCGCGCCCTCGAGTGCCTTCGAGTCGCGAGCGGCCTCGCCGACACCCATGTTGACAACGATCTTCGTCAGTCCGCCGACCTGCATGACGTTCTCGTGCTTGAACTCAGCACGGAGCGCCTCGCGGATCTCGGAGACGTACTTTTCCTTCAGACGCGGGGCCATGCTCAGATCTCCTTGCCCTGCTCAACGCCGCGCTTCGCGCCACCACGAGCCACGCGGACTCGGACGGTGCGGGTGCGGCCGCCGCGCTCGACGGTGTCCTCGCGGAAACCGGCGCGAACGCGCTTCTTGGTCTCGGGGTCGACCAGTGCGACCTTGGACAGCGAGATGGGGGCCTCGATAGTCTCGATACCGCCGGCGCTGCCCTGCTGGCCCTGACGCACGTGGCGCGTCTTCAGGTTGATGCCCTCGACGAGGACCTTACCCTCAGCCGGGAACACCTGGATGACGCGGCCCTGCTTGCCCTTGTCGCCGGGGGTCAGGGGCTCAAGGCCCTCTTCCGCACGGCGGGCGTTGCGCTCAGCCAGCGCCTTCTCGTCGGACGTGCGTCCGCGAACGACCTCAACGAGGTCATTCTTACGAATCTTGGCTGCCATGGATCAGATCACCTCCGGAGCGAGGGAGACGATACGCATGAACTTCTTGTCACGCAGCTCGCGGCCCACGGGGCCGAAGATACGCGTGCCACGCGGCTCGCCATTGTTGTTGATGATGACGGCCGCATTCTCGTCGAAACGAATGTAGGAACCGTCGGGGCGGCGGGTTTCCTTACGCGTGCGAACGATCACTGCCTTGACGACTTCGCCCTTCTTGACGTTGCCGCCGGGAATGGCGTCCTTCACGGTGGCGACAATCGTGTCGCCGATACCCGCGTAGCGCCGACCCGAGCCACCGAGAACACGGATGGTCAGGATCTCCTTGGCCCCTGTGTTGTCGGCGACCTTCAGTCGCGACTCCTGCTGAATCATTTTCTATTGACTCCTGTCGTCGTGCCGGTTCTCTTCCGGATTGTACCGGTCGAGCCTTGCCGAACGGATTTCGGTCTGTGAGCGAAGGTCACTTCGCCTTTTCGAGGATCTCCACAACGCGCCAGCGCTTGGTGGCCGACAGCGGGCGGGTCTCCATGATGAGGACGAGATCGCCGACGCCGCACTCGTTGTGCTCGTCGTGAACCTTGACCTTCTTGTTCTTGCGCATGACCTTGCCGTAGAGGGCGTGCTTGACGCGGTCCTCGATCTGGACGACAACGGTCTTGTCCATCTTGTCGCTGACGACGTAGCCGCGACGGACCTTACGCTCGTTACGAGCGGTGGTTTCTGCCATCAGGCTCACTCCTCAGTGCTCGGGGCGGTGCGGTAGCCAAGCTCCCGCTCGCGCGCGATGGTGTAGATCCGGGCAATGTCGCGGCGCACGGTCTTCATGCGACCGTGATCCTCGAGGTTGCCAACGGCCTGCGCAAAACGCAGGTTGAACAGCTCAGCCTTAGCCTTCTCGAGCTCCTTGGACAGCTGGGAGTTGTCCATGGCGTCGAGCTGCTCGGTGGTCAGACCCTTATCTGCCATCAGATATCACCACCCTCTCGGACCACGAAGCGGGTCTTGATAGGAAGCTTGTGCTGGGCACGGCTGAGGGCCTCGCGAGCGAGCTCCTCGGGGACGCCTGCCAGCTCGAACATGACACGTCCGGGCTTGACGGGGGCAACCCACCATTCCGGAGCACCCTTACCGGAACCCATTCGGGTTTCGGCGGGCTTCTTCGTCAGGGGACGGTCCGGGAAGATGTTGATCCAGACCTTACCGCCACGCTTGATGTGACGCGTCACGGCAATACGTGCCGCCTCAATCTGACGGTTGGTGATGTACGCAGCCTCGAGAGCCTGGATTCCGTAGTCGCCGAACGCGAGTTCGGTGCCACCGGAGGCAAAGCCAGTGCGGTGAGGACGGTGCTGCTTGCGGTACTTAGTCCGACGGGGAATGAGCATTGGGCTCAGGCCTCCGATCCGGTCGTGGGCGCAGTGGCCTCGGAGGCCGAAGCCTCACGGGGAGCCTGCTGCGCAGCGGTCTCCTGGTTGGGGCGTCCACCGCGGCGGGGGCCACGGCGGCCATCGCGACGTCCGCCACGCTGGGCCTGCTCGGCCTGCTGGCGAGCGAACTCGCGCTCGGTGATGTCGCCCTTGTAGATCCACACCTTGACGCCGATGCGACCGAAGGTCGTACGGGCCTCGTGGAATCCGTAGTCGATGTTCGCGCGGAGGGTGTGCAGCGGCACGCGGCCCTCACGGTAGAACTCGGAGCGGGACATTTCAGCGCCACCCAGACGGCCGGACACCTGGACACGAATGCCCTTGGCGCCAGCGCGCTGCGCGGACTGGATGCCCTTACGCATCGCACGACGGAAGGACACGCGAGCAGCGAGCTGCTCGGCGATGCCCTGCGCAACGAGCTGTGCTTCGAGGTCGGGATTCTTGACCTCAAGGATGTTCAGCTGGACTTGCTTGCCCGTCAGCTTCTCGAGCTGAACGCGCAGGCGGTCGGCCTCTGCACCACGGCGACCGATGACGATGCCCGGGCGGGCGGTGTGCAGGTCGACGCGAACGCGGTCACGCGTGCGCTCGATGCTCACCTCGGCGATGCCGGCGCGCTCGAGGTTGTCGGTCAGGAACTTGCGGATCGCGACGTCTTCGGCCACGTAATCCGCGTAGCGCTGTCCCTTGGTGGTGGAGTCGGAGAACCAGCGAGACCGGTGGTCAGTGGTGATTCCCAGACGGAACCCGCGGGGGTTGACCTTCTGACCCATATCAGCGGTCTCCCTTCTTCTTGTCTTCCTTGGTCCCCACCACGATGGTGATGTGGGAGGTGCGCTTCAGGATACGACCGGCGCGCCCCTGTGCACGGGGACGAATGCGCTTCATGGTCGGACCCTCGTCCACGTATGCCTCCAGGACGAGCAGGTCGGCCTCGTTGAAGGTCTCTCCGGCGTTCTCAGCCTTGACCTTCGAGTTGGCGACGGCGCTCAGGAGCACCTTGCGGACATCGGTGGCGACGGCCTGCGGGGCGAACCGCAGAATGTCGGCGGCCTCCAGAACACGCTTGCCGCGAACCTCGTTCACAACACGGCGGGACTTCTGGGGCGTGACGCGGATGAATCGCGCCTGCGCCTTGGCTTCCATGTATCTGCCTCTTCTTCCGTGGGGCCGGCTCAGCGCCGACGTCCCTTACGATCGTCCTTGTCGTGGCTGCGGAAAGTACGCGTGGGAGCGAACTCGCCGAGCTTGTGGCCCACCATCGACTCGGTGACGAAAACGGGCACATGCTTACGGCCGTCGTGGACGGCAATGGTCAGACCCAGGAAGTCCGGGGTAATGACCGAGCGACGCGACCAGGTCTTGATGACGTTCTTAGAGCCGGATTCGTTCGCGGCGTCGACCTTCTTGAGCAGGTGGTCGTCGACGAACGGGCCCTTCTTCAAACTACGCGGCATTTCAATCGACTCCTACTCAGCGGTTCTTGCCGGTCTTGCGACGGCGGACGATCATGCGATCGGACGCCTTCTTCGGACGACGCGTACGGCCCTCGGGCTTGCCCCAAGGCGACACGGGGTGACGACCACCGGACGTGCGGCCTTCACCACCGCCGTGCGGGTGATCGACCGGGTTCATAACGACACCACGGACGTGCGGGCGCTTGCCCTTCCAGCGCATACGGCCGGCCTTGCCCCAGTTGATGTTCGACTGCTCGGCGTTGCCGACCTCGCCGATGGTGGCGCGGCAGGTGGCCTCGACGTTGCGGATCTCGCCGGAGGGCATACGCAGCTGGGCGAAGCGGCCTTCCTTAGCGACGAGCTGCACGGAGGTGCCAGCGGAGCGGGCGATCTTGGCGCCGCCACCCGGGTAGAGCTCAACGGCGTGCACAACGGTACCCAGGGGGATGTTGCGCAGCTGCAGCGAGTTGCCGGGCTTGATGTCAGCGCCAACGCCAGCCTCGATCTGGTCGCCCTGCTTGAGGCCGGTCGGAGCGAGGATGTAGCGCTTCTCGCCATCCGCGTAGTGCAGGAGGGCGATGCGAGCGGTGCGGTTGGGGTCGTACTCGATGTGAGCGACCGTTGCCGGGACGCCGTCCTTGTCGTGACGACGGAAGTCGATCACGCGGTACTGACGCTTGTGGCCGCCGCCGCGGTGGCGGGAGGTCACGCGGCCGTTGTTGTTACGGCCACCGGTCTTGTGCAGCGGGCGCAGCAGCGACTTCTCGGGGGTGTCGCGGGTGATCTCGACGAAGTCAGAGACGGACGAGAAGCGACGGCCCGGGGTCGTGGGCTTGTACTTGCGAATTCCCATTGTTCAAATGTCCCTTCGGTCCTCAGGCCTGATCGCCGAAGATGTCGATGGTGCCCTCACGCACGGTGACGATGGCACGCTTGACGTCCTTGCGCTTACCGATCCCGTTGCGGGTGCGGTAGGTCTTGCCCTTGCGGTTCTGGGTGGCGATGGAACCGATCTTGACGCCGAAGATACGCTCGAGGGCAATCTTGATCTCGGTCTTGTTCGCGCGGGGGTCAACCTCGAAGGTGTACTTGCCCAGGTCCATGAGGGCGAGCGACTTCTCGGTGGTGACCGGCTTCAGGATGATGTCGCGGGGGTTCTTACCCGCTTCGATCGTGCTCACTTGGTCTCCTCCTTGGTGCCGAGGAAGGACTCAAGGGCGGCCTGCGTGAAGACGATGTCATCGGCGTCCAGGACGTCGTACGTGTTCAGCTGGTCGGCCCACAGGACGTGAACCTCGGGAACGTTGCGCAGGGACAGCGCGGTCAGTTCGTTGCCACGCTCGAGGACGACGAGAGCCTGACGGTCCTCGACGATCGCGCGCAGAGCGGCGAGAGCGGCCTTGGTCGAGGGCTTGTCGCCTTCGAACAGGGCGGTGACAACGTGGATGCGGTCGGCGCGCGCACGGTCGGAGAGAGCGGAACGCAGAGCGCCCTGCTTCATCTTCTTGGGGGTGCGCTGGTCGTAGTCACGCGGCTGAGGGCCGTGGACGATGCCACCGCCGGTGAAGTGAGGCGCACGGATGGAGCCCTGACGGGCGTTACCGGTGCCCTTCTGACGGAAGGGCTTCTTGCCGCCGCCAGCGACCTCACCACGGGTCTTCGTCGCGTGCGTGCCCTGACGAGCGGCCGCAAGCTGAGCGACGACAACCTGGTGCATCAGCGGAATGTTGGTGGGAACGTCAAAGATCGAACCCGGGAGAACGACGGAGCCCGCCTTCTTGCCCTTGAGGTCGATGACGTCAACGTTACGATCGTCAGCCATGATCACGCACCCTTCACGGAGGAGCGAACCAGGACCACGCCGTTCTTCGGACCCGGGATGGCGCCGCTGATGAGCAGCAGGCCCTTCTCGGCGTCCACGGCCTGGATCGTCAGGTTCTGGACAGTACGACGGTTGCCACCCATGCGGCCGGCCATACGCAGGCCCTTGAAGATGCGACCGGGGGTTGCGCAGGCGCCGATCGAGCCGGGCTTGCGGTGGTTGCGGTGCGCACCGTGGGAGGCGGAAACGCCAGCGAAGCCGTGACGCTTCATAACGCCGGCAAAACCCTTGCCCTTGGTGGTGCCGGAGACGTCGACGCCTTCGCCAGCCTCGAAGGTGGTGGCGTCGAGTTCCTGGCCGAGCTCGTAAGAGTCATGCTCGGACGTGCGGACCTCAACGAGGTGGCGACGGGGGGCAACCCCGGCCTTCTCGAAGTGGCCCTGGAGGGGCTTGGTGACCTTACGGGAGTCAATCTCACCGAAGCCAAGCTGAATAGCGGAGTAGCCGTCGACCTCATCGGTACGAACCTGGGTCACGACGTTGGTGCCGACCTGCACGACAGTCAGGGGCACGAGGTGGCCGTCGGCATCCCACACCTGGGTCATACCGAGCTTGCGGCCGAGCAGCGCCTTGATGGGCGCGCCAGCGTGCTGCTTCTTGTTAGTCATTGCAGATGTCCTCAGAGCTTGATCTCGATGTTGACGTCCGCAGGCAGGTCGAGGCGCATGAGCGAGTCGACGGCCTTGGGGGTCGGATCGATGATGTCGATGAGCCGCTTGTGCGTGCGCATTTCAAAGTGCTCGCGGCTGTCCTTGTACTTGTGGGGCGACCGAATAACGACGAAAACGTTCTTCTCGGTCGGCAGCGGCACCGGGCCCACGACCGTGGCGCCAGCACGCTGTACGGTGTCCACGATCTTGCGCGCGGAGCTGTCGATGACCTCGTGGTCATACGACTTGAGCCGGATGCGGATCTTCTGTCCCGCCATGCCGTCTTACCTCTTCTCGTACAGATTCGCCGCCGGTCCCCGCGCTCGGGCGTGTCGCAGCCGTTGTGCGCGCGAATGCTCGCGCTGGACCGACGTCTTGTCCAAAGATCTTGGGCATATTGCCCGATCCATACGTGATGGCACGCATGGACCACCCCAGAGACGCTGAGGCAACCGTGCCATTCTGTCAGAGTTCCACCCGCGAGCACAAACCCGAAAGGGGGTTCTCGCATGTGAAACCACCGACAGATTGGCGTGGATAGCGGCCCAAGCTGCGCATAACAGCCCAGACCGTCACCAAGAAACTACCGTACCCCGCACTCGGGCGTGTCGCAACCGGGGATCGGTCACATTCTCATGAAAGAGGCCGGGGCAGCCACGCAAGTACGCCGCCCAATGCGTTTCCACAATCGACCCACACATCACTTAAGCCACCAATGTCACGGAAGACGTAGCGCTGACCATTCACCCATACACAGCGGTACGCATGTTCGGATTAGTCGCTATTGACAACAGAGAGCGAAAGGCCCCGCCTCTGAAAAGAGGCGGGGCCTTCAATGCCGCTGGATCAGCAGCGAATCAGATCTGAGAAAGTCTCAGAGGTTGATTCACTTGATGATCTTGGTGACACGACCGGAACCAACGGTGCGGCCACCCTCACGGATGGCGAAGCCGAGGCCGGGCTCCATAGCGATCGGCTGGATCAGCTGGACAGAGATCTCGGTGGTGTCGCCAGGCATGACCATGTCGGTGCCCTCGGGGAGGGTGATGACGCCGGTCACGTCCGTGGTACGGAAGTAGAACTGCGGACGGTAGTTCGAGAAGAACGGGTTGTGACGGCCGCCCTCTTCCTTCTTGAGGATGTAGACCTGGCCCTCGAAGTCCGTGTGAGGCGTGATGGAGCCGGGGACGGCCACAACCTGGCCACGCTCGACCTCGTCGCGCTTGGTGCCACGGAGCAGCAGACCACAGTTCTCGCCGGCCCAGGCCTCGTCCATCGACTTGTGGAACATCTCGATGCCGGTAACCGTGGTCTTCTGGGGCTCACGGATACCGAGGATCTCGACCTCGGAGTTGATGGGCAGCTTGCCACGCTCAACACGACCGGTGACGACGGTGCCACGACCGGTGATCGTGAAGACGTCCTCGATCGGCATGAGGAAGGGCTTGTCCATGTCGCGCTCGGGGGTGGGGATGTAGGAATCCACAGCCTCCATGAGCTCCTCGACCTTGGCAACCCACTCCGGGTCGCCCTCGAGGGCCTTCAGAGCGGACACCTGGATGATCGGAGCGTCGCGGTCGAAGTCCTGGGACTCGAGCAGGTCGCGGCACTCTTCCTCAACCAGCTCCAGCATCTCCTCGTCGTCGACCATGTCGGCCTTGTTGAGGGCGATGAGGATGGTGGGGACGCCGACCTGACGGGCGAGCAGAACGTGCTCGCGGGTCTGGGCCATGGGGCCGTCGGTGGCGGCGACCACGAGGATCGCGCCGTCCATCTGGGCCGCGCCGGTGATCATGTTCTTGACGTAGTCGGCGTGGCCGGGGGCGTCAACGTGCGCGTAGTGACGCGCCTCCGTCTGGTACTCGACGTGGGAGACGTTGATCGTGATACCACGATCGCGCTCCTCGGGAGCGTTGTCGACCTGATCGAAGGGGGTGAACTCGTTCAGATCGGGGTACTTATCGTGCAGCACCTTGGTGATAGCTGCCGTCAGCGTCGTCTTGCCGTGGTCAACGTGACCAATCGTGCCGATGTTGACGTGCGGCTTGGTGCGCTCAAACTTGGCCTTCGCCACTTGTGTCCTCCTGGACTCGGGTAGATAATCTCAGCCTACGGCTAGGTGCCACTTTAACACCCCTGGGGCTTGAGACCTACTGGGTTTACTTGTGTGTGAGGCGGCTCGCAGGGCAGATGACCTGCCCCGCGAGCCCCCGGTGGGACTCAGTTGCCCCGAGACTTGCCGACGATCTCGTCCGCGACGGCGCGCGGAACCTCGGCGTAGCTGTCGAACTCCATGGAGTAGACAGCGCGGCCCTGCGTCTTGGAGCGCAGGTCGCCGACGTATCCGAACATCTCGGACAGCGGGACCTGAGCCTTGACGACGCGCACGCCGTGCTGCTCGTCCATCGACGAGATCTGGCCACGGCGAGAGTTGAGGTCGCCGATGACATCGCCCATGTACTCCTCGGGAGTACGAACCTCGACGGCCATGATCGGCTCGAGGAGGACGGGGTTAGCCTTCTTAGCAGCTTCCTTCAGCGCCATCGAGCCAGCAACCTTGAACGCCATTTCGGAGGAGTCAACCTCGTGGTAGGCGCCGTCGAGCAGCGTGGCCTTGATGTCGACCATCGGGTAGCCGGCGAGAACGCCGGACTGCATGGCGTCCTTGATGCCCGCGTCGACCGACGGAATGTACTCGCGAGGAACGCGGCCACCGGTGACCTTGTCCTCGAACATGTACTCTTCCTCGGAGTCGGCCGGGAGGGGCTCCAGGGCGATGATGACACGCGCGAACTGACCGGAACCACCGGTCTGCTTCTTGTGCGTGTATTCGTACTTTTCGACCGTCTTGCGGATGGTCTCGCGGTAGGCAACCATCGGGTTACCCACGTTGGCCTCGACCTTGAACTCGCGACGCATACGGTCGACGATGATGTCGAGGTGGAGCTCACCCATACCACCGATGATGGTCTGGCCGGTCTCGGCGTCGAGCTCGACGGTGAACGTCGGGTCCTCTTCCGCCAGCTTCTGGATGGCGACGCCCATCTTCTCCTGGTCGGCCTTCGACTTGGGCTCGACGGCGACCTGGATAACGGGGGCGGGGAATGTCATCGACTCGAGGACGATCGGCTTGTCCATCGCGGACAGGGTGTCACCGGTCGTGGTGTCCTTGAGGCCGATCACCGCGTAGATGTGGCCAGCGTGCGCCACCTCGACGGGGTTCTCCTTGTTCGAGTGCATCTGGAAGATCTTGCCGATGCGCTCCTTCTTGCCCTTGGTCGAGTTGAGGACCTGGGCGCCGGACTCGACCTTACCGGAGTACACGCGGATGAAGGTGAGCTTGCCGTAGAAGGGGTGAGCGGCGATCTTGAACGCCAGAGCGGAGAAGGGCTCGTTCTCGTCGGGCTTACGGGTCTCGGTCTCTTCCTCGGTCTCAGAGCCGGGGAGGAAGCCGCGAACGTCGCCGATGTCGAGCGGGGAGGGCAGGAAGTCCACGACGGCGTCGAGGACGGGCTGCACGCCCATGTTACGCAGAGCGGTACCGCAGTAGACGGGGAACGCGCGCGAGGAGATGGTCAGGAGGCGGATGCCTTCCTTGATCTGCTCGATCGTGAGCTCGCCGTTCTCGAGGTAGGCCTCGGTCAGCTCGTCGGAGCCCTCGGCGGCGGCCTCAACGAGCGCCTCGCGGTACTCTTCAGCCTTTTCCTGGTACTCGGCGGGGATCGGGCCGCGCTCGACGATGGAGCCGTGCGTGTCGTTGCCCTTATCGTCCTTGGCCGGGTAGGTCAGGGCCTCCATGGTCAGCAGGTCGATGTTGCCGACGAAGTCGTTCTCGGCGCCCATCGGGATCTGCATGACGATCGGGGTCGCGTGCAGGCGGTCGCGGATGGTGCCAACCGAGAAGTAGAAGTCGGCGCCCATCTTGTCCATCTTGTTGATGAAGCAGATACGCGGGACGTCGTACTTGTCGGCCTGACGCCACACGGTCTCGGACTGGGGCTCAACGCCCTCCTTGCCGTCGAACACGGCGACGGCGCCGTCGAGGACGCGCAGGGAGCGCTCAACCTCAACGGTGAAGTCAACGTGACCGGGGGTGTCAATGATGTTGATCTGGTTACCGTTCCAGAAAGAGGTAACGGCGGCGGACGTAATCGTGATGCCGCGTTCCTTTTCCTGTTCCATCCAGTCGGTGGTCGAGGCGCCGTCGTGCGTCTCGCCGATCTTGTAGTTGATGCCCGTGTAGAACAGGATTCGTTCGGTCACGGTCGTCTTGCCGGCATCGATGTGAGCCATGATGCCAATGTTGCGGACCTTGTTGAGATCCGTCAGCACCTCTAGTGCCACGAGTGTGGTTCCTTCGTTCGAAGTAATGGGTGTTCTTGCTGCGTGAGACGAGGCCCGGTTGCCCAGGCCTCGTCTTTACATCACCAGCGGTAGTGCGCGAAGGCGCGGTTGGACTCAGCCATCTTGTGCATGTCCTCACGGCGCTTCACAGCGGCACCGAGGCCGTTGGAGGCGTCGAGGATCTCGTTGGCGAGACGCTCGGTCATGGTCTTCTCGCGACGCTGACGCGAGAAGTCAACCAGCCAGCGCAGGGCCAGCGTCGTGGCGCGCGCGGGGCGAACCTCAACGGGGACCTGGTAGGTCGCGCCGCCGACGCGGCGGGAGCGGACCTCGAGGGCCGGACGAATGTTCTCGAGAGCGCGCTTCAGCACGGAGACAGGCTCCTGCTCGGTGCGCTCGCGAACGGTTTCAAGTGCGCCGTAGACGATGCGCTCGGCGACGGTCTTCTTGCCGTCAAGGAGAACGCGGTTGACCAGCTGGGTCACGACCTTGGAGCCGTACACCGGGTCATCGACGAGGGGGCGACGGGGAGCGGGGCCCTTACGAGGCATTACTTCTTCTCCTTCTTCGCGCCGTAACGGGAACGAGCCTGCTGACGGCCGCGGACACCCTGGGTGTCGAGCGAGCCGCGGACGATGCGGTAACGCACGCCCGGCAGGTCTTTCACACGACCACCGCGCACGAGCACGATCGAGTGCTCCTGCAGGTTGTGGCCCTCACCGGGGATGTAGGCGGTGACTTCGATGCCGGACGAAAGGCGCACACGAGCGACCTTTCGCAGAGCCGAGTTCGGCTTCTTCGGCGTGGTGGTGTACACACGGGTGCACACGCCGCGACGCTGGGGGGAGCCCTTCAGCGCGGGGGTCTTCACCTTCGCGCGCTTCGAGACACGTCCCTTGCGGACGAGCTGCTGAATGGTAGGCACTGGGTCTCCAGTTTCTTTCCGTCGGCGGCCTCCCCTCGCTTTAAGGGGCGGCCCTGATTGTCAGTCTTCCGCGACTGTTTTCACCCCCGTGTGGGCACACGTGTCCGCCTGGGGGCCGGCGCGCCATGATAACCACGAGGGTCAGAGAATGACGCCCGGAGCTCCGACGGACGGAGCCCGCTCCCGGTTTCCCGGGCACAGAGGTTCCACAGAAGCGGGAACCACCCTCAAGGATAGTGGGAAACGTCGCCGTTCGTCAAAGGGGGTGCATTGTGGTTCCCCCCTCATCGACGAGGCCGGGGCACGGGAGCGCTCAGATCGGTCCTTCGCGCTCCCCCGTTTGCATGGTGAAGGGCACGAAAGTTGTCGCCTCGGGCATTCCTGCTGTTAGGTCGGTAGCATGCGGAGGGGCCCGCAGGCGCTTGCCTGCGGACCCCTCCCCCACGGGTGAACGGCACTCAATGTCACCCGGAGATCATGCTCCATCCGTCTGTTCCCGGATCGGTCATTCTTCCACCGTCTCGGACCCGGCCTCGTCGATCGACGCGTTGGGTTCAACGGTGATCACGGCCTCGGCCTTGCGAGCGCGGTAGCGGCGGATCGCCACCAGCTCAAGTCCGAGCAGCGACAAGATCAGGATTCCTGCCACGGCCCACGTGATGTACTCCCACGCGTTGCGCGTGACCTCGGGCTGGCCGTTCTCGTACATCCACGAGTTCGCAACCGTGTAGAGGATGTTGTGCGAGGCACCGCGCAGCGCGGTCACGCCCGCGGCATCCTGCACGTTGACCGTGGAGATCGGCATGTCAATCGTCGCGAGCATCAGGTCACCGCCGTTACGGGTGATCTGGTCGGCATTCTGGTATCCGTAGCCCGCGAAGTAGTCCGTGAGGATCATGCCGCGGAAGCCCCACTCGTCGCGCAGGACGTTATTGAGCAGCGCCGAGTTCGCACCCGCGTACTCGGGGCCAATGTAGTTGAACGCGCTCATGATCGCGTGCGCGCCTCCGTCCTTGACGCCGATCTCGAAGGAACGCAGGTAGATTTCGCGCATCGCCTGCTCGTTCGTCCAGGTCGCCAGCATGTGCGTACGGTTCGTTTCCTGGTCGTTGAGGGCGAAGTGCTTGAGGAAGGCGTACACGCCCTTGGCCTGGGCGCCCTTGATCTCCTCGGCGACCTGCTTGCCGGCCAGGACCGGGTCCTCCGAGAAGTACTCGAAGTTACGGCCCGCGTAGGCGTAGCGGTGCGTGTTCGTGGCCGGCGCGTACCAGCCCGAGACCTGCATATCGTGCGCCATCGTACCGATCGCGTCACCGAAGGAACGCGCGAGCTCCTTGTTGAAGGTGGCCGCAACGGACACCGCGGAGGGCAGGCCGATCGAGCCGACGCCCGTGAAGTTGTTGTTCAGCGAGGCGGGGCCGTCCACGTCGGAGACGCGCAGCTTGCCGATCGAGGAGATCGCCGGGGAGCCGTAGCCACCCTTGGAGATGAGGGTGTTCATTTCCTTGACGGTGAGCTGGTCGAGGAGCTGATCCCACTTCGGGTCGTCGTAATCGAGGCCCGCAAGGTCACCCAGGACGAGGCCGTTCTTCGCACCCGTGGTGGGCATCGTGGCGCTGCTGTCAGCGTCGGCGGCTGCTGCGTCGTAGTTCGACGTCGCGAGGAACTTCGCCTTGTTGGCCTCGCTCATCTCGAAGTTCGTGGGAGCCGCGGTTGCCTCCGCGAGGTTGGCGAAGCGGCCCGCACGCGACAGGTAGGTGACATCACCCTTCGCGTCGTCGAACTGGTTGGTGGCCACGACCTTGTCACCGTCGTGTGTGTTGTCGGCGGCGTTGAAGGTCTGCGTCGCATCGACCGTGTATGCCTTCTCATCGATGACGTCGTGCGAGTTGGTGCGCGCGGAGATCTTGTAGTCGCCAGCCTCAAGCACGTAGGCCTTCGTATTGACCGAGTCGTAGGAGGCGAGCGAATCGCGGTTCCAGGTGACCGTCAGCGTCTGGGACTCACCGGGCTCCAGCAGCTTCGTCTTCTCGTACGACAGCAGGTTCGCGGAAGCCTTTTCGATGCCACCGTCCGTGTAGGGCGGGTTGTCGTAGATCTGGACGATGTCCTTACCGGCGACCTGGCCGGTGTTCGTGACGGTCACGTCCGCGGACATGGTTCCCGTGGCCTCGTCGACCGAGATGTCGCTCATCGACTGGGAGAACGTCGTGTAGGACAGGCCGTAGCCGAAGGGGTAGACGACCTCGTTACCGTAGTCGATGACGCCCTCAGCGGCGGCCGTCTCGTACCAGCGGTAGCCGACGTAGATCGAGTCGTTGTAGTTGACGAAGGACGGCTGTGTCTGGGTGCCCTTGTTGAAGGGGTCGTCCTGGGCGAACTCCGTCATGTTCGTGTACTGGAAGTCGCCGAAGTTGTTGGCCGCGGGGCCCGCCTTGATGACACGCGGGAACGTGTCGGGGGTCTTCGCCGAGGGGTTGACCTCGCCGTCCAGGATGCGGCCCAGCGCGTTGAATCCAACCTGGCCGCCGGGGATTGCCCACACGATCGCGTCGATCTCCGGGTCGTCCTGAAGGTCGCCGAGCTGGAAGACGTTGGCAGCGTTGATGACGACGATCGTCTTCGTCGACGTCTTCTTCGCCAGCTCGATCATGTCCTTCTCGGGACGCGTCAGCTCGAGGTAGCCCTGGCCATCTTCGAAGTCCGTGTAGTCCTCGGAGTTGTTCGTGTAGCTGAAGTACGGGTTGTCAGCCATCTCCTGGTTGACGTCGCGGGGCAGGTCGAAACCCTCTCCGCCCGAGCGGGCGATCGTCACGACCGCGGTGTCACCGAAGGCGGTGGCGTTGGAGAGCAGGTCGTCAGAGTACTTATCCTGCGTGGGCTCAGGCAGCGACCAGTCGGCCTTGAACATACCTACCTCGGGGCGCTCAGCACGGTAGGAGGTGTACAGGTTCGTCAGCTCATCGTTCGTGGTGAAGCCAGCGTTGTGCAGGCCGTCGAGCAGCGTTGTCGTCGGGTTGTCCTTCGACAGCGAGCCGGAGCCGGTGCCGCCGTAGATCGGGTTCGTCGAGCCCCAACCCCACACGTTGATCGCGGAGCCCTTAGCGAGAGGCAGGGCGCCTCCCTGGTTCTTCAGGAGGACCATGCCCTCGTCAGAAATGTCGTTGCCCAGGTCCTCAACCTGGGCCTTCGACGCGTCCGTGAGGGCGCCGGTGCCAGCCGCCAGGTCGAGCACCGTCTTGAAACCGCCGTACATCATCGACACGACAGCAACGACAACGGCGATGAGCGCCGCGACCCAGGCCGTCGAGCGCGTGAGCTTACGGGCAGGCTTGCCCATCTTGAAAACAGCAAGGGAGACGATGATGGCGAGCGCCAGCGCCACGCCGATGACGATCAAGGGGACCTTGATCGACTCAACCATCTTCCACACATCAGACCAGTTGATGGAAAGCATTGTTGATGTCCTCTTTCAGTTCCGAAACCCTGCATCCCAGAGCCAGATCAGCTCCCTTTCCATCCCCGTTTGTGTCTCCATAGACGTGGGTCACCGCAGACCAGAGGGCGGATGGGAACCGCCACCGCCTATTCAACCGTACGGTCGGCACCTAGAGGTGGGACCTCGTGTGTTCTGTCGGATTGCGCGCACAATCTGTCGCGAGGTGGGTCTGGCCAACGGAGTGGCACTGTCCGCATTCATTCTTCGGTGACCTGGACGCGCACCGGCAGATGCCACAGTTGCTGCGAGCACATCACGTCAGGCAAAACACCGCTCGGATTGAGGCATGCTCGGTCCATGAGCTAACAACACCCACGACCGGGTCCACCACATTGCTCCAGCACTGTTGAAGACCAACGTCTCATGCGCAGAGGCGAGTGTTCGCACTTGAAGAACCCCAGCCTCGTCAATGGCCCAACACACAGCAAGCACTCGCGCCGTACCCAGGCATCACTTCGACTCGCACGCAAACCCGATAACCTGCACGGCAACCCCTTCATACGCACGCAAACCCGATAACCTGCACGTGGGCAGGGTCGCCCACGCGCATACCTAGGGGTTAACGTGCGAATTTAGAGGCCCACGCGCATATCCAGGGGTTAACGTGCGGTTCTCAGGGTGTCAATTGCGAACATAGAATCTTCAACGGTCACCGAGTCATTCAGTGAAACCGTCTGTACACAGGCAACGTGGCACCGCAACGGTTATCCACAGGCAACCACAATCTGCTTGCACTCTACTTCTGCTGAGATATACACCGGGCACATGATCACTATCGAGACCTTCAGAACTCACCGGCACAGTCGTCCCAGCATCGTCGATAACCCGGACATCCTGGTGATTCGTCGTGGCTACCGCGTACGTCTGCACGGTGATCGCAATGCTCAACCGTGGGAAATCTGGCGGAGCATCAACATCGCTCGGCTCTACGCGCTCGATTACCAGTGCACACAGCGTGTGGTTTTCACGGGACATAGCGCTCTATTGCTTCACGGAATCCCAACATGGTCAACGAATTCTTGCGTCGAGGCATGGCCGAGCAAGACGGTTCTCCATCTTCGCCCGTTCCCCGCAGTACACCACCAACAAACGGTTGTCCCGGGCACTGCGGTCATCAGTCGGAGCATGCCACCGCGTAGCATCATCCAGATTGGCGGCCTCGAAGCAGAATCTCCCATTGATGCCAGTGTTCGTCTCGCCCTCAACGAGCAACCCCGTGACGCATTCATTGCTGCATGCATGGTGATGCGCTCCCTCGCACATTTCGACAGATTTAATCTCAAAGACTCGCGACAAAGGTGTGAGGAGACTCGGAGAACGATACTCGATGAACTCTTGCGTTTCTCCGGCCACCACGGTTACCTGCGTGCTCAGGCAGTCGTCGAAGCAGCAGATGGAGGTTGCGAGAATGTTTTCGAGGCCACGGTACTGTGGATCGTCAAAAGCCTGTACTCGGGTCGCGTACTCACACAGTTCCCGATCACCATCGAAGACCACACCTATTTCGGGGATATTGTTCTTCCGGATCTGAAGGTCATCATCGAACCTGACGGCCGCACGAAGTTCGGCGACAACGAGCAGGAAGTACGCGACAGCACCGGCAAGTGGCTCGCTCGTCAACACGATCTGACGAACGCTGGATGGAGGGTCGTGCGTGTCCGCTGGCAGGATACGGAGAATCTTGTCGCCTTCCGAACAGGAATCGCGGCACAGCTGAAGATCGAGCACCTGCCGATGACGCAGCAGTCACTTCGCCTGTGGGCAGAGCCTCGACAACCGCATGGACCCCGCAGCAAACAAAGAACTCACAGGTAGTAGCCGTTCCGTACTGATATGTGTCTGTCGGTAGACGCCCAACATCGATGCCACGGGACGATTCACCCTGTCGCGCGTAGCACGAGCATTCCTGTGCAGGCAGCAACTCATCCACTTCCAGAATGGCATTGTGGCTTGGTTCGTTTCATGACGAGTAGGTTCCTAACGCACGCAAACCCGATAACCTGCACGGCAACCCCTTCATACGCACGCAAACCCGATAACCTGCACATGGGCAGGGTCGCCCACGCGCATACCTAGGGGTTAACGTGCGAATTAAGAGGCCCACGCGCATATCTAGGGGTTAACGTGCGCATCAGTGGGTCAACGCGCGCCACGACGAGTCCGGGGATCCCCTGTTGGAACAACTGAAAGCAAGCCTTCGCGTCCCCAGGCACCAGCCACACTCCCCCACCTCACGCGCCAACCGCTCCCGGGCACGCAAAAAGGCCCCGGCCTCGTCACGTTCTCACGGACGAGGCCGGGGCCCCAAGCGGTCACGAACCGGATTACTCGCGGAAGTTCATGCCAAAGTCGATGGCGCCCAGCGCGTCGAGGAAGTCCTCGGACACAGAGCCGTCACCGAAGTCGGCTTCGGAGTAGTTCGAGTTCGCCATGGCTTCAGCCGTCGGCTCGACGATAACGTCGTTGTAGCGCGATAGGCCGGTGCCAGCCGGGATGAGCTTACCGAGGATAACGTTCTCCTTGAGGCCCACCAGGGAGTCCGACTTGCCGTTCATGGCGGCCTCGGTCAGGACCTTGGTGGTCTCCTGGAAGGACGCGGCCGACAGCCACGAATCCGTGGCCAGCGACGCCTTCGTGATACCCATCAGCATCTGGCGACCGGAGGCGGGCTGGCCGCCCTCGGCTGCGACGCGACGGTTCTGCGTCAGGTACGCCATGCGGTCGACGAGCTCGCCGGGCATGAACGTCGTGTCGCCGGGCTCCAGGATGGTGACGCGGCGCAGCATCTGACGGACGATGACCTCGATGTGCTTGGCGTGAATGCCCACGCCCTGGTCGCGGTACACCTTCTGGACTTCGTCCACGAGCATCTTCTGGGACACGTTACGGCCCATGATGCGCAGGATTTCCTTGGGATCCAGCTGGCCTTCGGTCAGCGGGGTGCCAGCCTCGATGTGCTGGCCCTCGGAGACGAGGAGCTTCTGGCGACGCGAGACCTCGATGACCAGGTCTTCCTTGCCGTCGTCACGGGTGATGACGACCTTACGCGCGCTCGGGTCTTCGTCGTCGATGTGGACGCGGCCGGCGGCCTCGTTCATCTTCGCCTCGACCTTCGGGCTGCGGGCCTCGAAGAGTTCCTGGACACGGGGCAGACCCTGCGTAATATCCGCAGCGGAGGCGGCGCCACCGGTGTGGAACGTACGCATCGTCAGCTGCGTGCCGGGCTCGCCAATCGACTGAGCGGCGATAATGCCGACGGCCTCGCCGATGTCGACCTGCTTGCCGGTGGCCAGCGAGCGACCGTAGCAGGCCGCACAGGTGCCGACCTGCGACTCACAGGTGAGGACGGAACGGCAGACGATCTGCTCGACGCCGGCTGCGACGAGCTCGGCGAGCTGGTCGTCACCCAGGTCGGTACCCGCGGGCATGACGACCTCTCCGGCCTCGTTCACCGCGTCACGGGCGAGGTTACGGGCGTAGGCGGTCGTCTCGATGGTCTCGGACGCCTCCCACTCACCGAACTCGTTCTTGTGAGCGATGTCGATCTTCAGGCCGGCGCGGGTGCCACAGTCGCCCTCGCGGACGATAACGTCCTGCGAGACGTCGACCAGACGACGGGTCAGGTAGCCCGACTCGGCGGTACGCAGAGCCGTATCGACCAGGCCCTTTCGGGCGCCGTGCGTGGCGATGAAGTACTCGAGAACCGTCAGGCCTTCGCGGTAGTTCGCCTTAATGGGCTGCTCGATCAGCTTCTGCTTCGGGTCGGACACGAGGCCACGCATACCGGCGATCTGCTGAACCTGAGACCAGTTACCACGGGCGCCGGAGTTCACCATGCGGTACACGGTGTTGCGCTCGTCGAAGTTCGCGCGCATGTCGTCGGCGACCTCTTCGGTGCACTGCAGCCACAGCTTCACGAGCTCCTCGTAACGGGTCTCCTCGAGGATGATACCCGTCTCGAACTGCTCAACGATCTCGGCGGCCTTGGCCTCGTAGCGGGCCAGGATCTCGCGCTTACGCGGCGAGGCCTGAATGTCGGAGAACGCAATCGTGATGCCCGACCAGGTCGACCAGTGGAAGCCGGCCGATTTCAGCGCGTCGAGGCAGTCCGCCACGAGCACGTTCGGGTAACGCTGGGTCAGCGTGTTCACGATGTTACCGAGCTGCTTCTTGCCGACGACCTCGTTGATGAACGGGTAGTCGGTGGGCAGCTGCTCGTTGAAGATCGCGCGGCCGAGGCTGGTCTCGAGGATCAGCTCGTCGCCGGGCTCCCAGCCCTCGGGGGCTTCCCAGCCCTCGGGCGGCACGGTGCCGTCGGCGAAGCGGATGCGCGCGGTCGCGTTCAGGTGCAGGTTGCCGGCGTCGTACGCCATCTGGGCTTCCGCCTGGCTGGAGAAGTACGGAATCACGGGGTTTCCGTCTTCGTCCTTCTCGACGGGCACCGACGGGTCGGGCGTCGAGGTCAGGTGGAACAGACCGATGATCATGTCCTGCGACGGCATGGCCACGGGGCGACCGTCGGAGGGCTTGAGGATGTTGTTCGTCGACAGCATGAGGATGCGGGCCTCGGCCTGCGCCTCAGCGCCCAGCGGCAGGTGGACAGCCATCTGGTCGCCGTCAAAGTCGGCGTTGAAGGCGCCACAGGCGAGGGGGTGCAGCTGGATAGCCTTACCCTCAATCAGCTGGGGCTCGAACGCCTGGATGCCGAGGCGGTGCAGCGTAGGTGCACGGTTCAGCAGCACGGGGTGCTCGCGGATGACGTCGTCGAGGACGTCCCACACCTCGGGGCGCTGACGCTCAACCTTGCGCTTGGCGGCCTTGACGTTCTGCGCGTAGTTCTTCTCAACCAGGCGCTTCATGACGAAGGGCTTGAACAGCTCCAGGGCCATCTGCTTGGGCAGACCACACTGGTGCAGCTGCAGCTGCGGGCCGACGACGATAACAGAACGACCCGAGTAGTCGACGCGCTTACCGAGCAGGTTCTGACGGAAACGCCCCTGCTTACCCTTGAGCATGTCCGAGATCGACTTCAGCGGACGGTTGCCCGGGCCCGCGACGGGGCGACCACGGCGGCCGTTGTCGAAGAGAGCGTCAACGGACTCCTGAAGCATGCGCTTCTCGTTGTTGACGATGATCTCGGGGGCGCCCAGCTCGAGCAGACGCTTGAGTCGGGTGTTGCGGTTGATGACACGACGGTACAGGTCGTTGAGGTCGGAGGTCGCGAAACGGCCGCCGTCCAGCTGAACCATCGGGCGCAGGTCCGGCGGGATCACGGGGATCTTGGTGAGGACCATCGAAGCCGGCGAGTTGCCGGTCGCGACGAAGGCGTTGATGACCTTCAGGCGCTTGATGGCACGGGCCTTGCGCGGGCCGGAGTCAGAGCCGATGGTCTGACGCAGCGCGGCGACCTCGGCCTCCAGGTCGAAGGTCTCCAGGCGCTTCTGGATAGCGGCAGCGCCCATGTCACCCTTGAAGTAGGTGCCGTAACGGGCCACCATCGCACGGTAGAGGCGCTCGTCGCCCTCAAGGTCGCCAACCTTAAGGTCCTTGAAGCGCTCCCACACGGCCTCGAGGCCTTCGATGTCGCCGTCGAAGCGGCGGCGAATCTTGGCCATCTCGCGTTCGCCCTGCTTGCGGGCGCGCTCGCGCTCGGCCTGCGAGGCGCCGTCCTTTTCCAGGGCGGCCATGTCGGACTCAAGCTGCTCCGCGAAGTCGTTGATCGTCGCGTCGCGGTTGTTCTCCATCTGCTTCTTCTGCACCTCAAGTTCGGCGCGCAGTTCAGCCAGATCCTCGTGGCGACCCTTTTCGTCGACCTCGGTGATCATGTAGGCAGCGAAGTAGATGACCTTCTCGAGGTCCTTGGGCGCGAGGTTGAGCACGTAGCCCAGGCGCGAGGGAACACCCTTGAAGTACCAGATGTGCGTAACGGGGGCGGCCAGGTCGATGTGACCCATGCGCTCACGACGAACGCGGGAGCGAGTGACCTCGACACCGCACTTCTCGCAGACGATGCCCTTGTAGCGCACGCGCTTGTACTTGCCACACGCGCACTCCCAGTCGCGGGTGGGGCCGAAGATCTGCTCACCGAACAGGCCGTCGCGCTCGGGCTTGAGCGTACGGTAGTTGATGGTCTCCGGCTTCTTAACCTCACCGTGGCTCCACTCGGCGATGTCGTCGCCGGTGGCCAGGGTGATCTTCAGGCTGTCGAACGTTTTGGCGTCCAGCAAAGTTATCTCTCCCTATCAGATCGCATCGATGGTCGCCGCAGCGTTCGGACGGGCTTCAAGGGTGATGCCCAGATCCTCACGCGCATTGAAGTCTTCGTCCTGCTCACGCAGGTCAATGACGTTGCCAGCCGCGTCGAGAGCTTCGACGTTCAGGCACAGCGAGCGCATTTCCTGGATGAGGACTCGGAAGGACTCGGGGATGCCGGGCTCGGGGATGTCCTCGCCCTTAACGATGGCCTCGTACACCTTGACGCGGCCGGTGGTGTCGTCCGACTTGATGGTCAGCAGCTCCTGGAGGGCGTAGGCGGCGCCGTAAGCTTCCAGGGCCCACACCTCCATCTCGCCGAAGCGCTGGCCGCCGAACTGGGCCTTACCGCCCAGCGGCTGCTGCGTGATCATCGAGTACGGGCCCGTGGAGCGGGCGTGGATCTTGTCATCGACCAGGTGGTGGAGCTTGAGCATGTAGGTGTAGCCCACCGAGATCGGGTACGGGAACGGCTCGCCGGAGCGGCCGTCGAACAGACGCGCCTTGCCCTCGTAGTTGGTGAGGACGTCGCCGTCGCGGTTCGGGTTCACGTTGCGCAGCAGGCCCGCGAGCTCGTCGGCCTCAAGGCCGTCGAACACGGGGGTAGCAACGGGCGTGCCGGGCTCGGTCTTGATGCCGTCGGCGGGCAGGTGCGCCGCCCACTCTTCGCCGGCCTCAACAGCGGCCGAGGCATCCCAGCCCTGGTGGGCGAGCCACCCGAGGTGGTACTCGAGCACCTGGCCGACGTTCATTCGGCCGGGGACACCCAGCGGGTTGAGGATGATGTCGACGGGCGTGCCGTCGGCGAGGAAGGGCATGTCCTCGACCGGGAGGATCTTGGACACGACGCCCTTGTTACCGTGGCGGCCGGCCATCTTGTCGCCGATCGTGATCTTGCGTCGCTGGGCGACGTAGACGCGCACGGTCTGGCGGACGCCTGGGTTGAGGTCGTCCTCGTCGTCGTTGAATTCGCGGACGCCGATGACGATGCCCTCTTCGCCGTGGGGGACGCGCAGGGAGGTGTCGCGCACCTCGCGGGCCTTCTCACCGAAGATGGCGCGCAGCAGGCGCTCTTCGGAGGTCAGCTCGGTCTCACCCTTCGGGGTGACCTTACCGACGAGGATGTCGCCGGCGGTGACCTCGGCACCGATGCGGATGATGCCGCGCTCGTCCAGGTCAGCGAGGGATTCCTCGGAGACGTTGGGGATGTCGCGGGTGATCTCTTCCTCACCGAGCTTGGTCTCGCGGGCGTCGACCTCGTACTCCTCGATGTGGATCGAGGTGAGGATGTCCTCTTCCACGACGCGACGGCTCAGGATAATGGCGTCCTCGTAGTTGAGGCCTTCCCACGACATGTAGGCGACGAGGAGGTTCTTGCCGAGCGCGACCTCACCGTTGGAGGTGGCGGGGCCGTCAGCCAGGACGTCGCCGGCCTCGACGCGGTCGCCCTCGTCCACGATAACGCGCTGGTTGGTGCAGTTTCCGGGGTTGGAGCGCTCGAACTTCTCGAGGCGGTAGGAGTCGCGGCCGCCCTCGTCCGTGGAGACGACGATCAGGTCAGCGGAGACCTCGGAGACGACGCCGGAGTGCGCGGCAAGGATCATTTCGCCGGAGTCGTGCGCGGCGCGCATCTCCATGCCGGTGCCAACCAGCGGGGCTTCCGTGGTGAGCAGCGGCACGGCCTGACGCTGCATGTTCGCGCCCATGAGGGCTCGGTTAGCGTCGTCGTGCTCGAGGAAGGGGATGAACGCCGCGGCGACGGAGACCATCTGACGTGCGGAGACGTCCATGTAGTCCACGCGATCGCGGGCGATCAGGGTCGGGTCGTCGCCTGCAACACGGCACAGGACGTCGTGCTCGGCGAAGGAACCGTCGGCCTCGAGGGGCGAGGAGGCCTGGGCGATGTAGTGGCCCTTCTCGTCGTCCGCGGTGAGGTAGCGGATTTCGTCGGTGACCTTACCGTCCTTGACGACGCGGTAGGGCGTCTCAATGAAGCCGAAGGGGTTGATGCGCGCGAAGGTCGCGAGCGAGCCGATGAGGCCGATGTTCGGGCCTTCAGGGGACTCGATCGGGCACATACGGCCGTAGTGCGAGGGGTGGACGTCTCGAACTTCCATGCCCGCGCGGTCACGCGACAGACCGCCGGGGCCCAGGGCCGACAGACGACGCTTGTGGGTCAGACCGGCGAGGGGGTTGTTCTGGTCCATGAACTGCGAGAGCTGGGAGGTTCCGAAGAACTCCTTGATCGCGGCGACGACGGGGCGGATGTTGATCAGCGTCTGGGGCGTGATCGAGTCCGTCTCCTGGGTGGTCATGCGCTCGCGCACGGTACGCTCCATGCGGGCGAGGCCGGTGCGGACCTGACCCTGGATGAGCTCGCCGACGGCGCGGATGCGACGGTTGGCGAAGTTGTCGATGTCGTCGACCTCAACGCGGACCTCAACGGGCTCGCCATTGCGGGTGCCGGCGAAGGTCTTGTCGCCCTGGTGCAGGGCGAGGAGGTACTTGACGGTCGCGACGATGTCCTCGAGGGACAGGGTCGAGGCCTTGGGGTCGGCTTCGATGGCCAGCTTCTTGTTGATCTTGTAGCGGCCGACCTTGGCGAGGTCGTAGCGACGAGAGTCGAAGTAGAAGTTGTTGAGCAGGGTCTGGGCGGCGTCGACGTTCGCGGGCTCGCCGGGGCGCAGCTTGCGGTAGATGTCGAGCAGGGCTTCTTCCTGCGTGGCGACTGTGTCCTTCTCGAGGGTTTCGAGCAGGACGGGGTAGGCGGCGAAGGTTTCACGAATCTCGGATTCGGTCATGCCGACGGCCTTGAGGAAGTGGGTCACCGACTGCTTACGCTTGCGGTCGATGCGCACGCCGACGGCGTCGCGCTTGTCGATCTCGAACTCGAGCCAAGCGCCGCGCGAGGGGATGACCTTCGCGCCGAAGGTTTCCTTGTCCGACGAGCGGTCCGAGAGTTTCTCGAAGTACACGCCGGGGGAACGCACGAGCTGGGAGACGACGACACGCTCGGTGCCGTTGATGATGAAGGTACCGCGCGGGGTCATGAGCGGGAAGTCGCCCATGAACACGGTCTGGGACTTGATTTCGCCGGTTTCGTAGTTCATGAACTCGGCGGTCACGTACATCGGTGCGGAGTACGTGTAGTCCTTCGCCTTGGCTTCCTCCATGGAGTACTTGGGGGATTCGAGGCGGTGGTCGTGGAACGACAGGCTCATGGTGCCTGCGACGTCCTCAATGGGGGAAATCTCGTGGAAGATTTCTTCGAGGCCGGAGACGTCGGGGACGTCGCCGTGGCCAGATGCCTGAGCGGCTTCGACGCGGGCCTTCCACGCGTCGTTACCCAGCAGCCAGTCGAAGCTTTCAACCTGCAGGCCCAGCAGATTGGGGGCCTGGAGGGGTTCACGAAGCTTGGCGAACGAGATGCGGTGCTTGGGCTGTTTGGCGGTGCTGTTGGCAGCCAAAGGGGATCCTTCCCTGCATTAACGGTGCGCACGCTGCCTTATCACCCATTATCTGACGCGTCCTGGTCCGTCAAGCGCCTGTTACGACGGCTGGATACGGGTCACCTCGGGCATGATAAGGCGCAACTACTCAGCCTACCGTGAGTCGCATCGCGAGTCAAGGCTGCGTGTGATATGTGCACGGTTTCACGGGCGAGGCCGCGGCCAGTTTGCTCGTCAGGCGCGACGCTGGCAGAACCCGGGCTTGGGAGATGGTGCCCCAAGTCGGGCTTGAACCGACGACCGACGGATTATGAGTCCGCTGCTCTGACCGACTGAGCTATTGGGGCCCTGCCATCCTATCGGAGGAAGGCGAGAGTCTTCCACCGACACCCTCGCTGATCCGTCGATCACGCTGTAGCGACACGGGACCTTAGTCATACCTATTGTGATTTTGCAAGGTTTGACCCAAACAAATTAAGGAGATGGCATGAACGTCGCGGAGCAGATCGTGGCTCAACTCGTTGACGCGGGAGTCCATCGGATCTATGGAATCGTCGGCGATTCACTGAACCCAATCGTTGACGCAGTGCGCAAGACCGGCGGCTCAAAGAAGGGCGGCATCGACTGGATTCACGTCCGCCACGAGGAGGCTGCGGCGTTTGCCGCGTCTGCGGAGGCTCAGTTGACGGGCAAGCTCGCGGTGTGTGCGGGTTCGTGCGGCCCGGGCAATCTTCACCTCATCAACGGTCTGTATGACGCAAACCGCACGGGTGCGCCGGTCCTGGCCATTGCCTCGCACATTCCGAGCGTCCAAATCGGGTCGATGTACTTTCAGGAGACCCACCCGGACCGTATCTTCGAGGAGTGCTCGGTCTACAACGAGCTCATTTCCTCCGCGGCACAGTCGCCGCGCACGGTGAACTCAGCAATCCGCCACGCGGTCGGCTTGGGCGGCATCTCGGTCATCACATTGCCCGGCGACGTCTCTGACCTCAAGGCCGTTGAGCACGTTCCCACCTACGCGCCCGCGCGCCCCGCGACGCTTGCTCCCAACGCCACCGATATTGAAGAGGCCGCAGCGCTCTTGAACAAGGCCGACAAGGTCGCTATCTTCGCTGGCGCCGGTGTCGAGGGAGCTCACGACGAGGTCATCGCCCTGGCGGATGCGCTCAAGGCACCGATCGGCCACTCGCTGCGCGGCAAGCACTTCATCCAGTACGACAACCCCTTCGACGTGGGCATGACGGGCCTGCTGGGCTACGGCGCGGCCGCCGAGGGCATGAACGACGCTGACGTGCTGATCCTGCTGGGTACCGACTTCCCCTACGACCAGTTCCTGCCGGACACCCCGACCATTCAGGTGGACACGCACGCGGAGAAGCTGGGCCGCCGCACGGACGTCGGCCTCGCGATCCACGCGCAGGTCAAGCCCTTCATCGAGGCACTCCTCCCCCACCTGCGCGCGAACCGCTCCGATTCCTTCCTAAAGTCCAAGATCAAGAAGCACTCGGAGATCATGCACGCTCCCGTCGGCGCATACACGCGCAACGTGGAGAAGATGCGCCCAATCCACCCCGAGTACGCGGCCCACCTCCTCAATGAGACGGCCGCGAAGGACGCGATTTTCACCGCGGACACGGGCATGTGCAACGTGTGGACCGCCCGCTACATCGATCCGCTCGGCACGCGCCGTCTCATCGGCTCCCTGCTGCACGGGTCGATGGCGAACGCCCTGCCGATGGCCCTGGGCGCTCAGGTCGCCTACCCGGATCGCCAGGTCGTGTCAGTGTCGGGCGACGGCGGGCTCTCGATGCTTCTCGGCGAGCTCATCACCGCGAAGATGTACGACCTGCCGGTCAAGGTGGTCGTCTTCAACAATTCGACGCTGGGCATGGTGAAGCTGGAGATGCTGGTCAACGGCCTGCCTGACTTCCAGACAGATGTCCCTGATACGAATTACGCGGACATTGCCCGCGCAATTGGCTTCCACGCGGAGCGCGTCGAGGACGCCTCTCGCCTGGAGGACGCGTACCGCGAGGCATTCGCTGCGCCCGGCCCCGCCCTCGTTGAGGTCATCACGGATCCGAACGCGCTGTCACTTCCGCCGGCCATCACGGGCGGCCAGGTCGTCGGTTTCGCGACCGCGATGAGCAAGATCGTTCTCAACCGCGGCATCGCTGAGGCTTTCTCAATGGCTACCTCCAACATGCGCAACATCCCGCGGCTGTAGGTCGTGCGTCGCCCCCGAAGACGAGGCTGGGGTCGGGTCGTTCACGCAACCCGCCCCCAGCCTCACGCACGTTTAACGTGAGGATCGTGTGTCGGCCCGCGAACGCACGAGCTTGGCCACGCACCACAAGCCCCCGCCGCACAGGAGAAGTCCAAGGGCTGCGGGGACAATGACGGAGGCCCCCGCCTCACCCGCAAACGCCACGCTCCACAGGGTTTTTGCGATGGCGATCAGCGCCATGACCGCTAGACCGAGCCAGAGATTGCGCCGCCATAATGCTGCCGCTAGCGCCGCCAACGACAGTGGAACCATGACCGTGAAGAGGACCTTACCGGGCGTCCAATCACCCTGCAGGTACTGCTGTTCAAACTGGAGGAACTGCTGCACGCGCGGGCTCACCTGACGCGGTGGGGGAAACCATCCCATGCTGGTGAGGAGGAGGAGCACCGTCGCCATAATCCCCGCGCCGCTGCGCTTGTAGGCGAACCAGCACAATGGAATGAGGAAAAGCGGCCGAATATACCAGCTCAGCTGGTTCTGGTGGCGTTGCCATAGCCAGTCCCAGAAGCTCGGCACCGTGAATGCTGCAGCAATGAACGCGACAATCAAGGCACCACAGACGAATGCGATAGCTGTGTCATACTTTCGCAGTACCACCAACATGCACACAGGCTAGCACTCCCATCGAAACGTCACCGTCACGCATCCGTCGTCGGGTTGGTTGCTTGCGCCGCGCATGCACGTGCACGGGGTCAACAATCGGCCGTATCGCAGTCAGTCGGAGCGCACCATGCACTCCGGCCCGGCGCGAAGGCATCCCCTTCTAGCTATAGCGTCGGGCGATCGAGACCGCCTCGGGCACGTAGGAGCGGCCAAAGAGCGCGCAGTGGACAATGATGATATGCATCTGATGCAGGGCGACGCGCTCGCGCCACCCGTCCGCCAAGGGCGAGGCCTCGTTATAGGCGGCGAGTATGCGTTCGTAGTGCGGGCAGCCGAAGACCGCGAGGGCCGCCAGGTCCTCCTCGGCGTGGCCGCCCTGCGCGGCGGGGTCGATGAGGACGGCGCCCTCGGGGGTCCACATGACGTTGCCGGACCACAGGTCGCCGTGGGTGCGGGCCGCGCCGACCGGGCCGGGCCGGGCGATCACGTCGGAGACCAGGTGGGGTTGGTCGTGGTCGAGCGCACCCGATTCGAGGCGCTCGCACAGGCGCTCGATAAGAGTCCTGTCGGACACGCTGAAGACCGGGGCGTCCAGGTAGGGGGCGATGCGTTCGCGCGCGTAGAAGGCACCCCAGGATGAGGCTGTGGCCCGGTCTTGCGCTGTTTCGCCGCGCGCGGGACGGCGGGGATTGGACGCCTCACTGGGCACGCTGCTCTCCGTTCGATGCATGGTGCGGTTGCTGGCTTTCGTGGCATCACGAGGCAGCGACAGGGGCGCCTCCCCCATCCAACCATCCCCCTCGAATCCGGGTGGCGGCGCGCCCAGGTGGCTGGCTCCGGCGGCGTGCGTATGGGCGAGGGCGCGGCCGAATC
This sequence comes from Schaalia dentiphila ATCC 17982, assembly GCF_000154225.1. Classification (NCBI taxonomy): domain Bacteria; kingdom Bacillati; phylum Actinomycetota; class Actinomycetes; order Actinomycetales; family Actinomycetaceae; genus Schaalia; species Schaalia dentiphila. The sequence continues at coordinate 384,289 of NZ_DS264586.1, forward strand.
CTTCTGCGGCCCGAGAGGTTGGCGCGACGGACGCCAGACGCGGTTCCTCGAGCCACGTCGCGCCGTGCTCGAGGACGGGCACGACGGCTGCGCCGGGGTCCGAGGCCTCCGCAAGCCACGCAAGACCCGCGACCTCGTAGGCGATCCGCCCACGGCGGCTGTCCCTCTTCCTGATGGTGTCCACCGTGTGTTACCTCCTATCTGCGTGGAAGCTGCGGCGCTCCCTCGTCTCTTGGCGCTTCAGCACGCGACGAGTCCACGATATCAAGGGTTATGCGAGGCATCCGGGACTCCTCCAACGCTCAGAAAAGTTGCAGGTCGTCCGCTCGAGAGTGGATCGCTAACGACTCAAGTTCCCTATCGAGCGGGCGATGGCTTGACCGAGAAGATAGAAGCTACGCTCTGTGCCATGCAGATTGTCGGGTTCCGGCCCATCCTCCGCTACAGGAAATAGACCCGAACGGAAGATCAAAATCTCGTATTGTTCCTGGTACTGCGGCGCTGCTGGATCATCAGAGCCATAGAACAACTCGATCGTTCCTTCTTTAGGCATCCCAGCTTCGGTCGTTCCATCTGAAAAATTGCCCTCGAGGCGCCAGTAAGTCCGAATCGAGCAGCCAGGAGGCAGAGTTCGTTCAGTCTCAAAAAGGATCTTAACGTGTTCAGCCACGTCATCGATCTTTTCCGGCCAGTTGTCGAATTGGATATGCAAGTTTCTCGCAGCTGTCTTACCGACATTCGTGATCCGAAGATCAAAATGACGACGTCCAGCCAAACTCGGAACAATATCGGCATACACGTATGGACGCGTTTGTGCGATGCTATCCAATTTCATCTGCTCATTGGCTTCCGCAGCTGCGTTACTCGCTGCCTTCGAGGCACGCATAGCTGATACAGCTGTGAAGCCGGCCCACACCGCTGCAACTAGTAGCCCCAAAGTAAAAACGGCAGTCGCAAAGGACGACCATGCAGCGACAGACTCGGCCCAGGACACTGTGTTCATGGTTGTCAATGCTATCCATTCGATTAACTCCTCAAAGCCAATTGAAACATCCAATCGATGATTGCTTTCCAAGATGTTGCATCACCAGGGCAACCAGAAAACCTTCGCAGCCCCACACAATTGCTGGTTACGTTGCGCACTCCGGGCTAGGAACGGGGACAAGAGACAAAGAACCGTTGTCAGACGCAACCGGATCTGGGCACCCTCTTGTGCGCACACTGTGGCCCAAGGACTCGCACGTGAACCCGATGATCTGCGCGCGGGCAGCGCCGCCCACGTGCATACTCAAGGGTTAACGTGCGCATCAAAGGGTTAACACGCATATTCAAGGGCCCACGTGCACACAACACACCACGCGAGACAATGAATCCGCCAAAGCGCAGACCCATTCAGCCAAAACCGTCGTCGTTGGGCGCTTTTCGCCCAACGGGTATGCACGTTGGCAACAACAACGCTCCAGCCCACGGCCCTACGCCACCCAGCGGGGGGAATGGCTCCATCCAAGGCTCCGACACGCCGGCGACATGCCTCCAGAGGGCTTCACGTGGCGCAAATCCCCACCTCCGCCGGCGCGTCGAGCGCGCGAGGCCACACTTGTGCCTACGTGGATAGGTTGTCCTGATGCGGATAGGTTATCGATACGCGGATAGGTTAATAAGCTATCCACATCCTCATAACCTATCCATGTCGCAATAAGCTATCCGCGTACGTGGCCAGTTTCGTCGACGTGAAGGGCAGCGGCAGACGGGACAGCCTGACCTCAGTGCTGGTGGAGGGGCTCGGGGCCTGATTAAGGTGCCGGGGGTTGCGACAAAATTCGCCCAACAGACACCCCTCCCGCCCACACCCGCGAAAAAACTCGCCCGGCAGGCTACAAAACGCCCCTTTTGGGCCATGTTGCCCGCGCTGGGCGAATATTGTCGCGCTATCGGCATTGACAGGTCGCGCTGGGCGAACTTTATCGCGCCCACGCTGCTTACCGCGCCGTGAGATGAAACCATCAACACCAATGCAGGGACCTCAGGACGCCTCCATGAAACCCACGACGCCTTTGCTCGATGAAATAGCGCCGAAAACGGGTGTATCTGGCTCGCAATGGTGCCGTCGGTTTCACCAGAGACGGAGCACGCGCCAGCAAAGGCGATGACGGTTTCACGAGAGTTCCCGAACGCACCGGTGGGCGGCGGTGGGGCCTAGCCGCGGTGCCGGTGGGCGGCGGTAGGGCCAGGGCGGGTCTGGAGACAACGTGCCACCGCACACAGCACCGCAGGCGCCGCCGGTGTGGAGGGCGCCGGAGGGTACGGGCGGGCTTCGAGATCGACCACTCCGAGCCTTTAGGCTCGCGTGTGGCGATCTCGCGGGCGGCCGGGCCCGACGGCGCCCGGAACACCCGTGGGGCCTCAAGCAACATAATGCAGGAAGGCCGCCGCCCACGAGCACACCGAGCAGCCCGGCCCACAGGACAGCACGTGCGGCGCCCGAAACACCAGCGGCGCCACAAGCAACACAACAACCAGGCACCGCAACACCACGCCAGGCATACAAAAAACCGACATCCGGATCGGATGTCGGCCTGTGGTGGAGCTAGGGGGATTCGAACCCCCGACCTTCTCATTGCGAACGAGACGCGCTACCAACTGCGCCATAGCCCCAAGGACTCGGACAGCTTAGCACCATGACAATCAGCCGCGCAAGCCGACCACCGACGCGTGCGACATGACACGGAGCCCACACATGCGAGCGCGCCGCGAGCCCGAAGGCCCGCGGCGCGGCATCAGCAGCTGAGAGGTCCCCTATTGGGCGCGTCGCGCGTCCAGGACGGCATCCAGGTCCAGGGCGACGGCCTGATCGGCGACGACCTCGGCGGTGGAGCGGGCGCCCACCTGGGCGGTCTGTGCGATCGGGCGCGCCGGGACGGCGGCGGCGATGCGCGGGATGCCGCGCAGGTCGGTGTCGGCGTGGACAATGCGTCCGCGCACGCGCTCGCGCGACGCGTATGTCGGAGCGGGGATCGGCGCGACGGTCCATGCGCGGGCCGGGGTGTCAGCGACCTCGACGACCTCGGGCACCTCGACATTAAAGACGAGGGAGGGAACGGAGCCGGTCTGGGGTTCCGTGGCCTCGACTACCTCGGAAACCTCCTCCGAAGTGGAAGACGAAGCCTGAGTATCCGCAGGAGCGGCAGCGGTGGGACGCCCAGCGCCGCGTACGTCGCCGCGAAGCTTGGTCAGCAGCTCAAGTTCACGTTCGGAGGCGCGCTGGGAGCGCACAGCGGCGACACGGGACGTAGCCAGGGAGGCGACGAGCGCGGCTGCCGGGATGGCGATCCATACCCACGCGATGGAGGTCGCTGCGATCACGATGCCGAGCACGACGGTCGCGAGCGCGCAGACGCCAGTGACGACCATGCGGCGGCGGCCGGCGGCGCTTTCGGCGGCGAGACGGGCGGCGCGACGGGCACGCAGCTTCGCGATCTCACGGACCGCCTTGTTGTTGCGACGGTCGATAACGGGACGCGTGCGCCCCGTGGTGCCCTGGTGCATGCTGCCTCCGCTCGTCAATGCGCCCCGCGCCAGGATGGTTCCGCTGGCGTGGTCGCATGTGTCTAATTCTGGCTCATTCGTGTGGATCATGCGCAGCCTCGGAGAGAAACGGTCAATTTCTCGAGACTGAACGATTGCTGTCCTGCGTGCAACGAGCGACGGTACCGTCGCGATGAGCGCGACGAATATCGCTGCAATGACGAGTCCACCAATCTCCACCCTCACAAAGTACGGGCGTTTGTGACGCTGCGCTTTGTGCGATGGGCGCGTGTCGGGCTCTCAAACCTCTCGGTAAAAAGAGAAGTAACCACAGGTGTCACACCTGTACCATTTGCCCCACATGCACCGTTCAGCAAGCAAAGAAAGCCGCTGACTCAGTCGATCGCCGAACTCCCCCACCGACGTCGCACGAGGCCACCCTCAGGCAGGGACTCAGCATCAATAAAGAACGCGATATGGTCCGCCCACTGCCCACCGATGTGCATGAAGCGCGGACGCAGCCCTTCCTCCACGAGGCCGAGGCCTCGGCACACGCCCAGGGAACGCTCATTCTCGGGACGCACGCACACCTCGACGCGGTGCAGGCCAAGCTCGCCGACGACGAGGTCAAGGACGAGCGCCGCTACCAGGGATCCCAGACCTCGCCCCGACCATTCGGAGACGATCCAGTAGCCAAGCATGCCCGTCGACATCGCACCCCAGTGCACGTTGGAGATGGAGAATTGGCCGACGAAACGCCCATCGATCTGCACGCCGAAGATCAGGCCGGTCCCCTCGCGATGGTCTCGATCGGCACGACGCATGTACTGCGAAAACGTCGGAATGTGTTCGAGCGTATCCGGGGGCAGGGTCGCCTCCCACGGGCGCAGCCAGTGCCCGTCGGTGCGGCGCACGGTATCGAGGGCGCGGTGCTCCTCGCCGCTCACGGGACGCACGACGAGCTCGCGCGGGCGCGGATTCGGCTCGGTGCCGCTGCGCAGGAAGCCGCGGCCGACCGGGTCGGCCACGCGCAGCGTGAGCATCTCAATGTCGCGGCCCCACACGCACCGGCGACGCCGGAGGAAACATTTCATTCGAGGACCAGGCACTGCAGGCGGTCACCCGCGCGCACCGTCGTCACGTCCTCGGGGACGACCGCGAGAGCGTTGGAATCCGCGAGCGCGGACAGCAACAACGAGGCCGGGGTGCCCATGACGGCGGCGTTGTACCCGGAGCGGGGGGAGCCGGTGAGGCGCACGCGCACGAACTCGCGGCGGCCTCGCGGAGAGTACCAGGAGCGGTCGATGGCGGCGCGCACGACGGGGCGGTTGACGGCGGTCCAGCCCTGCATGTGGCGCAGCGCGGGGCGGACGAACACCTCGAAGCAGACCTGGGCGGAGACCGGGTCGCCGGGAAGGCAGACGATGGGCGTGCCGGGCTGGCCGTCCTCGGCGCCGACGGTACCCACACCCATGATGTGGCCGGGCCAGGCGGCGACATTGTCGAAGCGGACCGTTCCGAGCGCACCGAGGACCTCACGGACGGTGTCGCCGCTGCCGTAGGAAATGCCACCCGTCGTCAGGATCAGGTCCGCGCGCACCAGCTGATCCTCGATGGTCTCGCGCAGGCGAGCGCGCTCATCCGGGACGGCGGCGACGCGGAAGGTCTGTGCGCCGGCATCAGCAACGGCCGTCGACAGGGCATGACCGTTCGCATCAAAGACCGTGCCGGGGCGGGCCTCGCCGCCGGGCTCGACGATCTCGTCACCGATTGAGATGATGACGACGCGCGGGCGCGGGTGGACCAGCACACGGTCGCGGCCCACGCCGGCGAGGAGGGCCATCTGGCGGGCACCGATACGCGTGCCGGAGCGCAGCACCGTGTCGCCCTGCGCAACGTCCTCAGCGCGGCGGCGAATGTTCTCGCCATTGGCGGGGGCGGTCCGCAGGGCGACCTGGGCGATGCCGTGATCCGTGAACTCGAGGGAAACCACGGCCTCGGCGCCGGAGGGCATGGGCGCGCCGGACGCGATGCGGATCGCGGTGCCGGGCACGAGGGCAGCCGGATCGACAGCGCCAGCGCGGATCTCCTCGGTGACGGGAAGCGTCACCGGCGACTCCAGGGTGGCTCCCTCACAGTCACGGATGCGAACGGCGTATCCGTCGCACGCCGACAGGTCGGCGACCGGGAGGTTGAAGGGGGCCTGCACGTCCTCTGCGAGCACGCAGCTGACCGCGTCAGCGAGCTGAACGTCGAGCGGCGGCAGCGCGTGGGCAACGGCCATGCAGTCCTGGTAGAAGTCGGCAACGCTTCGCATAGTTGTTAGTCCTCAAGCTTGGAGCGCAGGAACTCCTTGAGTTCCGCTCCAAGCGCCGGGTCCTCAAGGGCGAGCGTGACATTAGCTTCGAGGTAGCCGAGTTTGTCCCCGGTGTCGAAGCGTCGCTCGTCGATGACTACACCGTACAACCCTCCACCCTCTTCTTCGGGGAGGTCGATCATGCGCGCGTACCCATCTGTGAGCTGATACTCACCACCGGCGCCCGGTTCGATGTTCTCGAGGGCCGCGAACACGGCCGGGTCGAGCAGGTAGCGACCGACGACCGCGTACTCGGACTTGACCTCTTCGAGCGGGGGCTTCTCGGTGACGTCGGTAATGCGCATGAGCTGGCCTTCTTCGAGGTCGACGCCCTCGGGGATCGGCAGGACCTCGACGGCGGTCGACGCGTAGGCGGTGGCCTGCTCGGGGGTGACCTTCAGCAGGGCGACGACGGTGCCGCCCAGGGCGGCGCGCACCTGGATCATCTTGCGCAGCAGCTGCGAGCCGGGCTCCATGAGGTCGTCGGGCAGCAGGACCGCGCAGGGGGCGTCGCCCACGTGGGACTTGGCCTGCAGGATCGCGTGACCGAGTCCGAGGGGGTGGCCCTGGCGCACGGAGTGGACGCGCGCGTACTTCTTGTACTCGTTGACGTATTCGAGGGCCTTCTCCTTGCCGGCCTTCTCCAAGTCGGCCTCGAGGCCGGGTTCGGCGTCGAAGTAGTCTTCGATCGACTGCTTGCCGGCGCGGGTCACGAAGAGGATGTCCTCGATGCCGGCATCCGTCGCCTCGCGCACGATGTACTCGATCGAGGGACGGTCGACGACGGGCAACATTTCCTTGGGCACGGACTTCGTGATGGGCAGGAAGCGGGTTCCGCGACCGGCCGAGGGAACGACAGCGTGCACTACTGGCTGGTTTCTATCTGACATACTTCACAGAGTAGCGAAGAAAACGCCCGAGAGGGAGACGATGGCCACAAAAACAACTCTCCGCGCGGAGGTGCGTATCAGGCGCCGCGCCCGGCGCGCGGGCACGTCCACGATCGAGGCCCCGTTAGCCCCAGAATTCAACCAGTCCCCAATCCCGGTGCGCGACCGGGCCGAAGCGGAAGGGCTCGCTCACCAGATTCGCGCCCTGGCCTCGTCAATGGGCGCAGTCACCCTGCCTGCACTGTTCATCCCCACCCCCCTCGAGCCCGACATGTCCCTTGCGCTCGGGCTATTTGAACGTGCGCTCCTCCCGGTCCTCCTCGACGAGGCCGGGGCTCCCCTCGGCGCACCGCGCTGGGGACTGTGGGAGCCGGGCCAGGCGTTGGTGACGCTCGGGCGACCACCCGCTCAGCCGAGCGGTGAGGTGCTGGGCGCGGAGTCGCTCAAGGAGGCGGATCTGATCGTCATTCCGGCGCTCGCTGCGTCCGCGGACGGGACTCGCCTCGGCCAGGGAGGAGGCTGGTACGACCGCGCGCTCACGCACCGCTCCCCCGGCACCCCGGTCGTTGCGGTGATTTTCGACGACGAGGTACTGGAGGCCGAGATAATTCCTGCGGAGCCTCACGACGTTCCCGTCGACGGAATTGTGACGCCGACACGGACGATGGCAATCAACCTCCGATAAGCCTTTTTCGGGGTTTTTCCTATTAAGCACAACGCCAGCACCCATTTGTCACATACCTCTCACGGCGGACTTTTCGGCCTAAATCCGCACCTCACTGACCGAGTTGCAAGAAATGCGATGAAGATTACCTCCTAAGCACTGTCGTGCGACCTTAGTCCACACTAGGGTGAGGGTCTGTGAAGGAGCGCCAGCAGGGAACGCGCTCCCCGGCGGCACCGGACCGCCACGCCGAAATACTTCGGCACTCCAGACTTGCCGGCTCACCCGGCCACTCTCACAGGAGACAACATGATTCAGGGATTCAAGGAATTCATCTCTCGCGGTAACGTCGTTGAGCTCGCCGTCGGTGTCATCATCGGTGCCGCCTTCAAGAACATCGTCGATGCCCTCGTCGACGGCATCATCAACCCCCTCATCGCCGCTGTCATCGGCAAGCCCGACTTCTCCGACGCCTTCATCCTCACCCTGAACGGTACCGACGTGAAGTTCGGCGTCCTGATCACCGCGGTCATCAACTTCCTGCTCATGGCCATCGCGCTCTACCTGTGCATCATCGTCCCGATGAACGCCCTCAACGAGCGCATGAAGAAGCAGGCCGCCGCCGATGAGGCCGAGGCCAAGGCCAACAAGGAAGAGAGCGACGAGGTCAAGCTCCTCACGGAGATCCGCGACGCCCTCGCCCAGGGCACGCCGCGCCACTGAGCATCTGATCCCTCCTCGTGAGGGACGAATGCGGGGCCGATGCTTGTCGCATCGGCCCCGCCTTTTTGTATCAGCACAACACGAGAGCGCCGCTCCAGCGAAGAAAACTCGCGCTCACGCACCAACCCCTACGCCCGCACCTGCGCGTGCGGCGGCACGTTCTCGAGCAGCCGCACGTCGTTGGCCCCGTCGCCCCGGTCGGGGGTATCAGCCATGGAACCGGGGCGTGTGTCCTCGGGTCGCACACGATCCTCCCAGGAGGGCGGCAGGCCCTCCTCGATAAGGCGGCGGTCTACGTCGGACACGTAGCGGGCGACGCGGCGACGCTTGCGCGGCGTCGTCTCACTCATCGGAGGATTCCTCCAGCTGCGCGTCATCGGAGGCCGAAGCCTCGTCAGATTCCTGCGCGCTGGCCGCGGGCTTCGTGCGGCGCACGACGTTGCCTAGGACCGCGTCGGACTGGAAGCCGCGTCGGGTGATACCCAGGGCCTCGCGCAGCTCTTCGGCGGTCTCCAGGTCGGTGCGCTCGACGCCGTCGGAACGCACCCAGGCGGCCATCTCGTCGAGCTGGTCGTCGGAGTAGGCGGCCAGCGGCAGGCCCTTGGCGATCGCGGGGCGAGGCCCACGGTTCTCCTCGGAGGCGCGCTCCTTGCGCTTGATCGCCAGCAGCATGCCGGTGGTGTCCTCATCGGCCTTCTTGCGGCGCTTGGATTCCTCGTCGAGGCCGTCGTCCAGCATCGGCATGCGCGGGGCCGAGGCGTCCGAGGAGTCCTCAGCCGCGTCCGCCCCCTCGTCACCGTCACCGGAGGAAGCCTCTTCCACGCGCTCTTCCACGCGCTCGTCCGCGGCCTCGTCATCGGCGATGCGTTCGGGGACCTCGACGACGGGCTCATCGTCGGTGGCGCGCAGCTTCTCAAGCGCATCCAGGACGGCATCGACGACGAGCGATGCCTCCTTGTCGGGGTCGATAAACAGCGGCATCGACAGGGCGGTGTAGACCGCCCAGCCCTGGGCTTCGAGCCAGCGGGGACGGGCGCGGTCGCGCACGCGCTGGCTGCGTTCCGCCAGGTACTCCTCGTCATCCGTGAGCACCGCGAGAAGCAGGCGCCCCGGAGACTCCGGGTGACCGATCGCAAGCGGGATCCGCATGCCGCCGGGGATACCGACGTTCGCGACAACCTCGAGGCCGCGCGAGTACAGGCGCTCGGCAAGGTCGACGAGCAGGCGATCCGGTTCGCCGGTCAGGACGGGCCAGGCGTCCATGCCCTCGCCCGCGTGGCCTTCAGCAATCTCCAGGAGGTCGACGAGCATACGCGAGCCCTCGTGGCCCAGGCGGTCACGGTCAATCTCCGCGCTGTGCAGGGCGGAAACAAGCGTCAGGTCGCCGCGCACGACGCGCAGGACCTCGGCGAGCGCGTCCGCACCCTCCTCGCTCGACAGGACGCCGAAGTCGTGAATGACCCGCCCGTGCGGGGTCTTCGCGAACCCGACGGACAGGATGAGCGATTCGCGGGTCAGGCCAGCCACCTGATCGGGGCCGACGACAACGAAGGGCTCCGGGGTCGCGGGATCGAAGAACGAGGCCAGTCCGGGCTCGTCGGCCTTCACACTCTCCAGGGCCTCGCGGATACGCTGCGCGTGCCGCTCGGACAGAGCGACGACCGCGAGGGAACGCTCCGGGGCCTCGACCGCGTGTTCGATGACGGCGTCGACAACTGCGCGCACCTCGGCGGCGGTCGATTCGATCGCGTGCGCACCGGGCGCGGGCATGCCCGTCGCCTCCACCCAGCGGGCGGACACGGGCGCGTTCGCGGCGGTCCACGGGACGGGGATACCGGCGTGCTCGTAGCCGTAGCGGGCAAGCAGCAGGGCGACCTGATCGTTGAGGCGGCGCGGACCGGGCTCGACGCGCACAACCGGCAGGACGCCCGCCAGCTCGCGGGTCGCGCCGCTTTCCGAGGCGCCGGTCAGATCGTCGATCACGACCAGCTGGTGGCCACGCGCGATGATGGGTGCCAGCTCGGCGAGCGGCAGGCCGTCAGCGCCGTCCAGGACAACGACGTCCACGGTACGTCCCGTCGGCGCAAGGGCCGGAACCATCGCAGGCACCGTCATGAGGACGGGCAGCAGGTGGCGCACGAGCGGGTACGACGTGAGCAAGTCCAGGTCGGAGGGAGCCGTTCCGTCGACGAGCAGGTCGTGCAGCTCCTCGTACTGGCTGGGTCGGGCCGCCAGGGCGTTCGTGCGGATTCGGCGCACGCCCGTGATGACCTGCGGGATGAGCGAAGCCACCTGAGCCTCATCAAGCTCGCAGCCCTCACGCGCCAGGTCCTCGAGGGAGGCAGGGTCCACCCCGCCAAGCGCGGGCTGGGAGGCGAGCATGGCGCGCAGCAGCGAGGCCCACCACGCAAGATCGAGCTCGGTGTCGATCGCGGCGTCTTCGACCTCGCGATCGGCGAGGTCCTGGGCGAGCTTGTCGAGGCCGTGAGCGGCCAGGCGCTCGCGCATCTGAAGGCGCGCGGGCACCTCGCGAGCGGCGGACGTGTCGCCGGCCCAGCGTTCGATGAGGGTCGTCAGGCGCTGCAGGTGGGTGCCCACCAGGTCCGGCTCCTCTGCCGCGAACACGGGGGCGATGGCGTCAAGGTCATCACGCACGGCGTCCGTGAGGGCCGAAATCTCGCCGATCTTCGCGGGGAGGATGGGCCACGAGTCGTCGCCGCAGACCGCGCACCACGCGTCGCGGCGCTCCTGGACGCGAATGAGGGCACGGTGCAGGTCGGGAACGTGCACGCCCGGGCGCACGAGGTCCTGGGCCTGCTTGACGAGGCGGTTGCGCTCGGAGCGGCCCATCGAAATATCGTGGTCCTTGCGCCACTGCTTGGGCGCGGTTGCGATCACCATGTCGGCGGCGCTGCGTTCGAACACGCGGGGCAGGAATACGTCGAGGACGTCGGCGATGCCGTCGAACATGGCGAGCTGGCGGTCCCACTGGGCGAGCGTGCCGGCGGGCTTGATGCCGGCCTCGCCGGCGACAGCCGCGATGCGCACGCGCAGCTCGGGCAGGGTCTTAGAGAGGCGGTCGACGCGCAGCAGCACGTCGGAGGCCTGTTCGTCAGAGGTCAGGACGGCGTTGCCCCACGCGGAGGAGGCGGAGCCCTTGAGGGTCCCAGACGCCAGGGCCTCACGCAGCAGGGCGCGGGCGCTCTCACCCTGATCGACCGCAATCTCGTAGAGGGTCTTTTCGTCCAGACGCACGCGGGTCGTGGGCGCATTCTCGCCGCTCGTTAGGTCCGTGAGAGCACGCAGCGCGTCGGCCGCACACACGCCAAAGCGGCCGTAGGGCTGGTGGAGCTCGGCCACGTACGAGGCCAATTGGCCGCGCACCTGACGCAGGCGGGCACGCATCTCGTCAACGCTTGCCTGGTCGACGACGGGCGAGGTGTCCTCCATTGCGGCGCTCACGCGCGCGGCGAGGTTCTTACGCGCGTCGGAATAGCCGTCGATGTTAGCGACGATGTCGGCGAGGCCCAGATCAGCCAGGCGCGTGTAGGCGGCGATCGAACGTGACGGGGAGGTCGACACGTGCAGGACCGACCGACCGGTGGCGGCCGCGTCCGCGAGGATGGCCGCGACGACGGAGGCGTCGTCGCTGTGCGCGGGGATGTCGATGAAGACGCTTCGACCGTCGGAGGCGGCCTCGACCGCGTCCTGCTGGGAGGGAATCAGGTCGCCGACGCCCTTTTCTGCCCACGGGTCACGGTCGGCGGGGTTGGGGACCGGAGCCTCGGAGCGCAGGTCGTTGCGCGCGTCCTGGTCGCCCGCGAGCGCGCGGATCACCTGAGAGTCCTCGAGGGCTGTCACGTCCTCGGCCAGGCTGGCGGCGAGGGCGCTGGCCGGGTGGCAGAACAGGCCAATGACGAGGTCGTCGCGGACCTCGAAGCGCGGCAGGGCGGCGCAGGCATCACGCAGGGCAGCCATCGCCTGCGAGGAGGAGAACCCGTGGGCTCCGCTGGCCTGGGCGAGGATCGTGTCCCCGTCCACGTTGAGGCCGTGGCTGCGCAGTGCCTCGGCCAGTTCGGGAGCGAGCAGGCCGCCGCGTCCGAGCGCGATGAGCACGTCGTCGTCGCGACGCACGAGGCGCACGGGGCGCAGCAGGGCGGGGACGGTGACGGCGTCGGTTCCGTTGCGCCACGAGGCCGTGCCGATTCCCAGGTGGATGGGGCCTGTGCCGTGCGCGGAGGCACGCTGCTCGGAGCGTGCGATGATGGACCGGGCGCGCTCGAGGGCGCGGCCCAGGGCGATGGGTTCGCGGATGAGGAGGCTCAGGCGTACCGGGTGTTCCGTGTAGAGCTGGGCGAGACCTCCGGGGTGCGCGCCGGACAGGGACAGCGTCGGCAGAGACGTGGAGTCTGCGGCGATGTCCTGGTCGAGACGTGAGCGCCACTTCTCGCGCGCAGAGCCGACGAGGGTGGTCGGGTGCGTCGAGGTGGACGAAGCCTCGGGGGCCTCGGGCTCAGGGGCGGAACGGCGCGAAAAGATACTAGGAACCACGTTTTAACCCTACGGCAGCACCGCCCTATTGTGTGACGCGGCGCGCCCGGAGGAGGTCGACAACGGAAATGGTCACAACGGCGCCGACGATGAGGGCCATACCGGCGATGTCGATGCCCGTGTAGGAGCTTCCCATGACGAGGGCGGAAAAGGCGGTCGCGGCGATGGGCTCGAGGCTCCCGATGAGCGAGGCCTTGACGGGCCCAATGCGGTCCACGCCCCACAGGAAGGCGGTGGAGGCGACGGCGGTGCCGAGGACGACGGTGCTGAACATAGCGAGCACGACGTCGGGCGTCCAGGTGATGTGGAAACGCCACACTCGACCGACCAGGCCGACGCACGCACCGGCGATCAGGAGGCCGTATGCCACGACGACGTCCACGCCATAGGCCGCAATAAGCCGAGCGGGCAGCAGTGTGTATGTCGCGCGCGTGAGCGCAGCGACGGCTCCCCAGGCGAGCGCGGTGGGCGTGATAACGAGGGAGTCCAGCGACCCGTTCGTGCACAGCAGGAAGGTGCCGGTCACGGCGAGGACGATGGCGATCACCTCGGAGGCACGCGGCCATCGCCTGTGGGTGAGACACACCCAGACGACGATGAGGATGAGGCCCAGGTACTCAAGGACGGTGCCGGTGCCCGCGTTCGAGGCGCGAATCACCCCCATGTAGGTGATCTGACAGGCCGCGAGCCCAAATATCGCGTAGATCACAAGGTCTCGCCAGTTGCGAGATGAGGACACCAATTCTCGATGACGAGCGGATACCCCGCACGAGCGCGCGAGAACGTAAACGAGGGCGAGGATGCCCGAGACGAACATGCGGAAGAAACTGATGAGGGTCAGCTCGATGCCGTGATGCTCCATGAGGTAGTCGGCGGAGACGCCGGAGGCGCCCCAACACAGGGCGGCCACGACGGTCACGAGAGACCCAAGGGCGTTGCGCATGGCGTCCTTCTACTGTGCCCCCGAGACGATTCGAACGTCCGACACCCGCTTTAGGAGAGCGGTGCTCTATCCCCTGAGCTACGAGGGCGTGACAAGTTGTCCGCGCCCACTGTAGCAAAGTGCGCGCACCGCTGCCCTGCGTCGTCGTGCGGGGAGCCTCACCCCGGGCGAACATTCGTCTCCATACACGGACGAGGCCGGGGTACCCACGCTTCGGACCCCGGCCTCGTGAACGTATGCGATTAGCGGCGCTCCCATTCGGTGTGCACGGCCGTTCCCGCATCCCCGAGGTGGGCGGAGGGAACGATCATGATCGGGCAGGTCGAGTGACCGAGCACCGTCTGCGACGTAGAACCGAGGAGCACACCGGCCAGCCCTCCGCGCCCGCGGGTGCCGACGACCACCAGGTCGACCGCAGTGGAGAACTCGATGAGCAGCGATGCCGCTGAGCCGTCGAGGGCGTGGCGGGAGACGTGCATGTCATCGCCGTCCAGGGCGGCGGCGATCGCGGCGTCCATTCCCTCGCGCACCTGCGCGAGCAGGGCCGAGTGATCGACGCCCGTGGGGGTCCACGTCATGACGGACGGGCCCACCGCGATCGGCACGGCGGACACCGCGGTCAGGCGCGCATCCCACAGGCGGGCCTCGCCGATCGCGCGCTTGAGCGCGCACGAGGGCTGATCGGTGCCGTCGATACCGACGACGACGCGCTCGACGGGCGTGAATTTCTTGCCCGAGGTGTGGCGGGGAACGACGACGACGGGGCACTTCGAGTGAGCGGGCAGAGCGGAGGAGACCGTCCCCAGGAGACGATCGGCGAATCCGCCGCCGCCGCGGGAACCGACGACGATCATGTCCACCTCAGCGGAGAAGTCGATGAGCACCCCCGCCGGGTCTCCGGGCTCAGTCGAACCGGAGACATGCGTCGCTCCGCGTTCGCGAGCCAGGGCCTTCGCCTCCTCGACGACCTGTTCGGCGCCCGCCTTCAGGGCCTCATCGTCGAGAACGGCGTATCCGCCGTCCAGGGCGGCCGCAGAGTACGAGGCCAGCGCGTAGGTACACAGGCAATGGATACGCGCTCCGGTGCGCGCGCCGCGATCAGCGGCCCATTTGACGGCGGCAAGGCTCTCCGTCGAGCCATCGACACCGACCAGAATGACTTCGGTAGAACTCATGATGTCCTCCTCGTGGTGGCAGTCACTTATATTGTGCCGCATTTTAACGATCCACGAAAGCCCAAACCGAGCACAAACAGCGATCCCCGCAGCCCGTAGGGGCTGCGGGGATCATCAGCTATGTATCGCAGGCTCAGTAGCGCACGTAGGTGGCGCCAGCGCGGACCGGCGAAACCCGGGAGAGACTGCCGGGCACCGTGGCCTCAACCATCTGACCGCCGCCGATGTAGATGGCGACGTGACCGGGGTAGGACACGATGTCGCCGGGCTGCGGGTCGGACACGATGGTGCCACCAGCGGTCTGAGCGGACGAGGAGTGCGGCAGGTTGATGCCAGCAGCCGCGTACGCGTACTTGACCAGGCCGGAGCAGTCAAGACCACCAAGGGTCTCGCCACCGTAGACGTAGGGGATACCGGTCAGGCCGAGGGCTACGGAGACGATGTCGCCGCCGGCCGCGTTCAGGCTGGCCTGACGGGCGGAGGTATCGGAGGTCGCGTCGGAACGGGTCTCCGAGCGAGAAGCAGCCGAGTCGGACTGATCGGCGGCGGGGGTCGCGGCGGCGGGGGCCGACGCGGGGGCCTCAGCGGTCGCAGAAGCGGTGACGTCCTCTTCAGCGGTCCACTCAATGTCCGGGACCTCAACGGTGGTCACGTCATCGACGGCAACGGTCGTCGTGTTGAGGTCAGCGCTCTGCGGCTCAGACTGGGGGGTCGCCGGGGCGGCGTTCGCAACGCCGGCGGCAATCGCGGTCAGCGCAACACCGGCGGCCGACGCGAAAGCGATCGGACGAGCGGCGCCGGAAACGTTCACACCCTCGACCACGGAATCGGTCAGCGGGCGACGTGCCATGCGGTGACGCGGAGCAGGCTTAATAGTCTTCACTCATGTTCTCCCTGTTTCCCTGCGAGGTTAGCTGTCGGGTTCGGACGGGAGGTCCGGCTCGGCGTGCGAGCTTCACCCCAAGGCTCAAGGAGCCACATCTGGGTTCCCCGCGTGAGACGATTTTTCCGCTCCATTCGTCGTCTCACTTCGGGTTCCGAATGGGCGGGCGGTCTGATGACCGACAGCAACTATACCTTGACCACCCAGCCAATGTCACGTTCTGGTAACAGTGACCACCCTCATCGTTACCATTCCGTGACATTTGCGTCCCGCAATCTCAGGAAAAACCCCGCCCCCTCACACGTTTCGAGATTCGAGACACACCCCGTAGACGACAAAAGCCGGGGCTTATCGCCCCGGCCTCGTCAATCGTCAGCGCTCACTCATCCCGCACGAAAAGGTGCGCGGCCAGCGCCATCGGGATCGTCAGGTAACCGCGAACCTCGCCGGCCTCGTCGAGAGCGGCGACACGCACGACGTCACCGTGCGCAGAGAGGCCCACTCGCGCACCCGGACGCAGGCCCAGCTCATCGAAGGAGCCAAGCAGCTCCGCGTCCGCCTGAATCGGCTCGCCAATGCGCGCCAGCGTGAGGGCCCCCGCCTCGAGCGAACGCACCGCCAGCTCGGCAGAATAGGCGCCCTCCGGCGGCGCACAGCCAGGCATAGGGTTGCCGTAGGGGTCCACGCACGTATTGCTGAGCAGCTCCTCCAGGCGTGCCTCGACGGCGTCGCTCATCACGTGTTCCCAGCGGCACGCCTCGTCGTGCACCTGCGCCCAGTCCATGCCAATCACGTCAAGGAGGAGACGCTCGGCCAGGCGATGCTTACGCAGCACCTCGGTGGCGCGCGCCCGGCCAGTGTCAGTCAGCTCGAGGCGACGATCGCCCATGACATGCAGCAGCCCATCGCGCTCCATGCGCGCGACCGTCTGCGAGACCGTCGGGCCGGAGTGCCCCAGGCGGTCGACGATGCGCGCACGCAGGGGGGTGACCCCATCCTCCTCGAGCTCAAGGATGGTCTTGAGGTACATCTCGGTGGTGTCGATCAGGTCTGCCACGTCGGCCTCCTTCATCAGGCAGGTAGTAAACACAGAATAGGGTCACCTTCCTCCCCGCAAGAGCAACGACACGTTGATGCGGAAAAACAGGCGTGTCGGCGTGGGCGCCCTCACGACAATTCGATTAATGAACGTGATGGAAATACCCTGCCCGAGAAGACTAGGCTGTTGCCATGGTGGCTTTCCCCGACATCCCCCAGGCCCTCGTCCCCGCTGACGGACGCTTCGGCTGCGGCCCCTCCAAGGTGCGCACCGCACAGATTGAGGCGCTCTCCGCCCCTCTCCTCATGGGCACCTCCCACCGCGCAGCCCCCGTGCGAGACGTGGTTGCCTCGCTGAAGGACGGGCTGCGCACCCTTCTGTCGGTCCCCAGCGACTACGAGGTCGTCCTGGGCAACGGCGGCGCCTCCGCATTCTGGGACGCAGCCTGCGCGTGCCTCATCTCTTCGCGCGCGACGTTCGGCTCCTGGGGCGCATTCGGCGCAAAGTTCGCCTCCGAGGCCGCCCACGCACCTCACCTCACTGCCCCCCTCATTGACGAGGCCGCACACGGATCTCTCGTCACCGTCTCCCCGCGCCGGGCTTCAGAGGGCGTCGACGTCTACGCCTACCCCCACAACGAGACCTCCACCGGCGTCACCTCCCCCGTCTACCGGGTCGAGGCGCCCGACGCGCTCACCCTCGTGGACGGCACGTCGATCGCGGGGGCTGCACCCGTCGACCTGACCCAGGTCGACGCCTACTATTTCTCCCTCCAAAAGGCCCTCGGGTCCGACGGCGGCCTATGGGTCGCGGTCCTCTCCCCCGCCGCCATCGAGCGCACCCACCGCGTCGAGGAGAGCACCGACGGGCGATGGGTCCCGCAGTTCCTCTCCCTGTCCGCAGCCATCGACAACTCGCGCAAGGACCAGACGCTCAACACTCCCGCGCTCGCAACGATCGTGATGGCGGAGCGCCAGGTCCGCTGGCTCCTCGAGCGCGGCGGGATGGACGCGGTGAGCGCCCACTGCGCCCAGGCCTCGTCCCTCATCTACGACTGGGCCGAAGCGAATCTGGCCGCACGCCCCTTCGTGGACAACCCGGCGTGGCGCTCCCCCGTGACCGCCACGATCGAGATCAACGAGGCCGCGAGCGTCTCCGAGCTGGCCGCGCACCTGCGCGCGCGGGGGATCGTCGACATCGGTGCCTACCGCGGCGTGGGCACCAACCAGCTGCGCATCGGCACGTGGCCGAGCGTGGAGGTCGACGACGTCGAGGCTCTCCTGGCGTGCATCGACTACTGCCTGGAGCGCGTGCTCTAAAGCCCTCGACGCCCCTCAGGTCGGGTCGACCAAACGACGCGGCGCGTCCACGGAGGAATCCGCCTCGATGCCCACCCATGGCAACGAGCGGCGGCGCACGACGCGCCCCTTCCAGTGAATCATCGCCCACGCTCCACAGATAAGCGCGATGCCGAGGGAGGCGATGCCGCCGACCAGGATGGACCAGCGCGCGCCGAACGTCGTGCCCACCCATCCGATGAGCGGCGACCCGATCGGCGTCGCTCCGAGGAACACGAGGGAGTACAGGGCCATGACGCGCCCGCGCTTGTCGGGATCGGTGCGCGTCTGCACGAGGGCGCTCGCGCTCGTGTTCATCGTGAGCATGCCGAAACCCGTCGGGATCGACAGGAGCGCGAACCACCAGTAGGAGGGCGACAGGGCCAGGAGAATCTCGGCGGTCCCGTAGAAGGCGGCGCCGATAAGGATGATGCGCAGGCGGGGAGCGCGGCGCGCGGCGCCCGTGGAGCCGAGGATCGACCCCACCGCCATGAACGTTGAGAGGATGCCAAAAGAGCCGGCGGCCTTTCCGAACACCGTCGTCGCCATGAGGGCGCTCGTCATCTGGAAGTTCATACCCAGCGCGCTCACAACGAAGATCAGCGCGAGGATGATGCGAATGTCGGTGCGGCTGTGCACGTACGCGACGGACTCGCGCAGCTGCCCCGGGGCGCGCGGCACGAGGGTGCGCGGATAGAGCTGGTCTCCGCGCATGAGGGCTAGCGCGATGACGGGGGCCATGAACATGACAGCATCGATCAGAAAGACCGGACCAATACCCCACCAGTCGATGAAGAAGCCCGCAGAGGCCGGGCCAATCAGGCGGGCGGTATGGAAGGCGGTAGCGTTCAGGGCAACGGCGTTCGCCATCTTCTCGTGGGGCACGAGCTCGCCCACGAAGGCCTGACGCGCCGGGGTATCGACGGCGGAGATCGTCCCCGAGATGAACGCGAGGACGTACTGGTGCCAGAGCTCACCCGTCCCCGTCAGGACGACGATACCGATGATGAGGGACACGAGGCCGACGCCGACCTGCGTGCACTGCAGGAGGCGGCGCCCCGGGATGCGATCCGCGAGGACCCCCGCCCACGCGGAGAACAGGATGATGGGGAGGAACTGAAGCGCCGTCACGAGGCCAACCTGCGACGCGTCATGATCGGTGAGGACCGTCAGGACGTACCAATCCTGGGCGACGCGCTGGAGCCACACGCCCGTCGACGCAATGAGGGAGGCGACGAACCAGTACCGGTAGTTCACGTAGCGCATGGATGCAAACGTTGCCGACATGCCGTTCCTCCCTCTCTCACTTCGCGCACTGGACGAGGCAGGGGCTGGCGGCGCTGACCGGCCCCATCGGTGCACCTTCCCAGGATACGACCGCCCCGCCGGAGGAAGGCTCCGGCGGGGCGGGAAGGGCGTGAAGCGTGACGAATCAGCCGACGCCGAGGAGGCGCTGAATCGGGCCCATCAGGAAGTAGATGATGAAGAGACCGGCGACCAGCCACATGAGCGGGTGCACCTTGGCGGGCTTGCCCTTGACGAGCTGGATGACCGCATAGGTCACGAAGCCCACGCCGATGCCGACGGACACGGAGTAACCGAAGGGCATGAAGGCGATCGTCATGAAGGCGGGGATCGCAACCTCCGGCGAATCCCAGTCGATGCCGGTCACCTGGGTCATCATGAGGAAGCCGACGAACACGAGGGCCGTGGAAGCGGCCTCGGTCGGAACCAGCTCAACGAGGGGTGCCAGGAAGGTCGACAGCAGGAACAGGATGCCGGTGACTACGGAGGCCAGGCCGGTACGAGCACCCTCGGCAACACCCGAGGCGGACTCGACGTAAGAGGTGTTCGAGGAGACGCCGCCGACGCCGCCCGCCACCGCGGCCAGGGAGTCGACGATCAGGATCTGGCGGGTCTTGGGCGGGTTGCCGTCCTTGTCCAGCAGGTTACCCTCGGCGCCGACGGCCACCATGGTGCCCATCGTGTCGAAGAAGTCCGCGAGCATGAGCGAGAAGACCAGCAGGATCACGGAGACGACGCCGAGCTTGCCGAAGCCGCCGAAGAGATCCAC
This sequence comes from Schaalia dentiphila ATCC 17982, assembly GCF_000154225.1. Lineage (NCBI taxonomy): Bacteria > Bacillati > Actinomycetota > Actinomycetes > Actinomycetales > Actinomycetaceae > Schaalia > Schaalia dentiphila. The sequence continues at coordinate 404,449 of NZ_DS264586.1, forward strand.
CTTGCCGAGCGTGTCGAACACGGGAACCGCGATCGGGGAGCCCTTGAGCTCGGGGACGGTCTGGCCCCAGCCGGTCGGGTTGGTGTCGGAGATGCGGTCGATGTGGGTGAAGGCCTGAACGATGACTGCGAGGATCGTGGAGGCAATGATCGAGATCAGCACCGCGCCCTTCACCTTGCGCACGTAGAGGATCATCATGAGGAACAGGCCGAACACGAAGACGAAGGCCGGCCAGCCGTCGAGCGAGCCCGAGATGCCGAACTGGACGGGGGTCGCGCCGGTGCGCACGATGCCCGCGTTCACGAGGCCGATGAGGGCCACGAAGAGGCCCAGACCCACCGTGATGGCGGTCTTGAGGGCGGCGGGAACCGCACGGAAAACGGCCTCGCGGAAGCCCGTGAGGACGAGCAGGAAGATGAGGATACCTTCCCAGGCGATGATGCCCATGGCCTCGCCATAGCTGAGGCCGGCACCGAGGACCAGGGTGAAGGCGACGACCGCGTTGAGGCCGAGGCCTGCGGCGAGCGCCAGGGGGTAGTTCGCGACAACGCCCATGAGGATCGTCATGATGCCCGCGACGAGCGCGGTGCCGGCTGCGATGCCCTGGGTCGTGATGGAGCCGTCTTCGGGCACGGCATTGCCCAGGATCGCCGGGTTGACGACCAGGATGTATGCCATCGCGAAGAAGGTGACAATTCCACCGCGGATTTCGTGACTAATAGTCGAGCCGCGCTTGGAAATCTGGAAGAACGAATCAAGTGACTGTGCGAAGCCGCCGTGGGACGGGGCGGTCTTTTCTTGTGTGCTCACCGGATAATCGTGCCTGTTCGGCCGCCCGCATGCAAACAAACTCACCATTTGCCCACTTGCTGAGAAAGCACCCGGGGCTCAGTCCCGGGTGCTTTCTGTCAGTTTGTAGCGGAAGGAAACGTCAGCCTTCCTGTTCTTCACCCGTCGGGGCCTCGGCCTGGGAGGACGTCACTTCGGCGACCACGGCCTCATCCTTCTTCGCCTCGTTCGATGCGCGCGGCATCGGCTCGGCGTCGAGTGCCCCCTCGTTCACGCGCGAGGGACGCACGGGCCATGCGGTGCCGTTCTTGGTCACGTCGGTCTCCGAGTGGGAGCCGCACGTGTGGTCCAGTGAGACCACAGCGCCGTCGTCGGTCGCCCACTCGTTTGCACACACGCCAAACATCGTGCGCATGTCGCCGCCCATCTTCACGAGGAAGCCGCACGTCGAACACGTGTTACGCGGGCGACGCCCGGACTTCGGGCCGCGCTCCGACTCGTACCAGCGCTTCGCGGCCTGGCTGTGCCCTTCCGGCGAGAGGACACGCACCCTCCCTAAGCCGAGCTCTCGCACGACCGGCAGGTCCGGGTCCACGCTCGTGTCCTCGAAGCTCTGCACAAGACGCTCATCGTCCGCCTTGTAGGGCAGGACGTCGTCGCGAGAAATATCCGAGGGACGCAGGCGATCCTCCCACGGAACCCACTCGGGGGCCAGAAGCGCGCCCTCACGGGGGGTCATACCGACTTCACACACGGTGGCGACGCGTCCGCGCGGCACGCGGGCGACGGTCACAGCCCAGCACCAGCCCACGTAACCCGCGTCGGTCGACGCGAAGTAGTGGGTAGCCAGGCGCTCCGACACCATCTCGAATCCGACGTGCTCGCCGACGGGACGCGGGTGCGCGACGGCCTCGGCACCGGCGCGCGCGACGTCGACGGCGGCCTCGAGGACGGCGTCCTTCTTCACTGCCCGCAGGCGGGCATTAGTCTTAGGCATCAAATTCCTCTGCGACGGCGCGCAGCACCTTCGCGATCTTGGTCGCGTTGTCCGGGTAGGAACCGCGGCGCAGCGCGGCGCTCGAGGAGTCGAGGAGCTTAATCAGGTCCTCGACGACGGGCACCATCGCCTGCGGCTTGCGGCGCTTGGCTCGGGCAACGGAAGCTGTCTCCTTGAGGAAACGCACGCTCAGAGCCTGCGGTCCCTTTCGTCCGTCGGCCACCGAATACTCCACGCGAGCGCCCACTCGCGGGTTGGCGTGGTCGGCCGGCAGCGCGGACGAGTGGAGGAAGACATCAGCTCCGTCATCTCCCGCAATGAAGCCAAAACCGCGATCTGCGTCGAAGAACCTCACTTTACCGGTGGGCATGGTCCCCTCCTTCTCTCAATAGTCTGAAAGCCCCTATGGGCTCTCCCTATCATAGGGGCCTCTTCCTCCGCGCGCGGGGAAGCGGCCGACGCCTGTAGCGAACAGCACCGCTGCCCCCCATTCCATCCGAGCTTTCACGTAGACTGACCCCACGGAAACAATCACCGATGCCGCGGAGCGTCACACGCTAGACGCACACGGCGTACATGGTGTATGTTGACCGGTTCGCCACATCGCAGGAGGCCCCCGTGACACGAATCCGCCGTTTCAGCCTCATCGCTGTTCTGACAGCGATACTGCTTGCGCTGGGCCTTCCCGCGCTCGCAGCGTCGCCCATGTCCATCAGCGATTCGGTCACCGATCCCGACGGCTGGCTCTCCAGCGCCGACCGCTCATCCATCGAGTCCTCGACGAGCAGGGCCGCCTCCTCGGGCAAACCCGTCAAGGTCGTCGTGGTCGCAAACTTCTCGGGCACGGACGCAGACTCCTGGTGCAAGCAGACCGTCGAGCGTTCCTCCCTGACCAACGGCACCGTCGTCTACGTCATCGCATACTCGCAGCGCCGTGACGCGGCGTGTTCCTACAACGGCCCCTCGAGTTCCTCTCTCCAGAGCGCCGTGCGCGCATCCGAGGCCCAGTTGACGCCCAATCCTCTGACCTCTTCCGCGGTCGCCAACGGTGTCAACGCATTCGTCAATACCCTCGTGAGCGGTACGTCCAGTTCGGGTTCCAGTTCCACGGGCTCGAGTCACTCGAGCAACGCCGGCGCGACCAACGACGACACCGGATCACTTTTCGGCATGTTCGTCATGTTCCTGCTGCTCGTGGGTGGCGTCATTGCCGTCGCCATCGGAGTTGCACACTCGTCGCGTCGCAACAGGCTCGCGGCCCAGCTGGCCGCACAGGTCGATGCCGAGAGCGCGGCGCGTGCCGCTCAGGAAGCGAATCGACAACTCCTGTCCGCAGACGAGCAGGTGCGTACCGCGACGGACGAACTCAACTACGCGCGCGCGCAATTCGGCCTGAGTTCCACAGACGAATTCGCCCGAGCCATCGAAGCCGGGAAGGCGGCGGTCTCGCGTGGCTTCAGCGCCCAGGGACAGATGAACTCCGCGACCCTGCCCGCCGAACAGCTCCGCCTGGCCACCGCGATCATGCGGGATCTGGGCGCCAACATGAACCCGCTCAGCGCCATCCAGGCGTCGTTCGCAACGAAGCGCGCCGAGCAGGCCTCGCTCCCCGAGCGAATCGCCGAGGCCCGCGAGCGCCTCGCGGAGGAGCTGACGGATCTGGAGCGCGCGAAGTCAGAGCTGGCCAGCATTTCGGCGCTCTACCCTGCGCAGATGCTCGCCTCCCTTCAGGACAACCCGGAGCAGGCCTCGGCGCTCCTCACCTCGGCGCGCACCGCGCTCGACACCGCGGAAGCATCCGCGTCCACCGACCGTGCGCACGCCGCGAGCGCCCTCGACACCGCCCTGCGCGCCCTGACGATGGCCAACCATCAGACCGACGCGATCTTCTCGGCGAAGTCCGACCTGGACGCGATCCGCGATCGCCTCGTCGCGGCGATCAGCTCGATTTCCTCGGACATCACCGATGTCAACGAATTGCACACGGATCCGGCTGTGTTTAACCCGATGGTGGCCGACGCTCACGCGGCCATCGCCGAGGCCCAGGCGGCCCTGGCGAACACGGGCGATCCGCTCGCAGCCCTCGAGCACCTGCGCATGTCCGAGGCCACTCTGGACGCGGCACTCGAGCCGCTGCGCACCAAGGAGGAGGCCTACGAGAAGGCTCGTGCGGCCGCTGAGGCGCAGATTTCGCTGGCTGAATCCGCAGTCTCCCAGGCTCAGCGCTACGTGCAGGGCCGACGTGGAGCCATCGATCTGGAGCTGCGTTCGACCCTGAACAACGCTGAGAGCGCCCTGAGCACCGCCCACCGGTCACTCGAGGACGATCCCGAGGCCGCGTCAACGCACGCAATGAACGCACGCGCCCTCGCGGACAGCGTCATGGCGACCCCCATCCAGAACTTCGGCGGGTCGTGGGGGCAGCCCACCACGGGCAACGGGTCCTACACGGGCTCGTCCCTGGGCGACTTCCTCCTGTGGTCGACGCTGTTCTCGAATTCCGGTTCGCACCACCGAGACGACTTCGATCCCTTCCACAGCGGTTCCAGCTCGTCCGGATCCGGCTGGTCCTTCGCTTCCGGCGGCGGCTCCGACTGGGGCTCGAGCTCGAGCAGCTCCGACTGGGGTTCGGGCGGCTGGTCCTCCGCTTCCGGTAGCTTCTAGTCCACCATCCACTTCCAAGACCTGCGAGGCTCGTTCCTCGCTCACAACCCGCGCGCACGCGCAACAACCCAAACCGCGCAGATGCGCACCATCTCAAAGGAGAACATCATGGCCGAAAAGCAGACGATCCTGGGCCGTATCGCTCAGCTCGCCAAGGCGAACATCAACGCCCTCCTCGACAAAGCCGAGGATCCGCAGAAGATGATCGACCAGCTCATCCGCGACTACACCAACTCGATCATCGAGGCCGAGAACGCAATCGCTCAGACCCTGGGCAACCTGCGCATGGCCGAGCGTGACTACGAGGAAGACGTCAAGGCCGCTGCTGACTGGGGCCAGAAGGCCGCCGCCGCTTCCGCGAAGGCTGACTCCCTGCGCACCGCCGGCGACGAGACCGGAGCCGACAAGTGGGACAACCTGGCCAAGGTTGCCCTCGGCAAGCAGATCCAGTTCGAGAACGAGATCAAGACCGAGGAGCCCGCTCTCGCCACTCAGCGCGACGTCGCCGAGCGCCTCAAGAACGGCCTCGCTCAGATGAAGGACAAGCTCTCCGAGCTCAAGAGCCGCCGCGACCAGCTGATCGCCCGCGAGAAGACTGCCAAGGCTCAGGCCCAGGTGACGGAGGCCCTCGGCTCGATCAACATCCTGGACCCCACGAGCGAGCTCGGCCGCTTCGAGGACCGCGTGCGCCAGCAGGAGGCCCTCGCCCAGGGCAAGATGGAACTGGCAGCTTCCTCGCTGGACGCCCAGTTCGCTGAGCTCCAGACCGACTCCTCGCAGGTGGAGATCGAGGCTCGCCTGGCCGCCCTGAAGGGCAACAACACCCAGGCGTGAGCGGATGCGGCAACGCCGCTCATAGACAGGCCGGGCGGCCCCGCGAGGGGCCGCCCGGTTCGTCATGTCGGTGGCAACGCATCCACGCGCGGACGCGGGGCCAGGGTTTACAGGAAGGACATCGGATCGAAGTCGTCGATGTCGATGATGTGGAGCCTGGGCAGGCGCACCTGGAAGGCATGCACATCGTATTCGAGGTCAATGATCTCCAGGCCTCGCTCCTCCAGCTCGTGGAGCTGGGAAGAGAGGAACTCCTTGAAGCACATGACCGCGACGCGGCGGCCCTGGTCGAGGAGAGTCTCAATCTGGGGCAGGAAGTCGGCGTCGTGGCTCGCCAGGATGACATCGCCGCTGCCGAGCTGCGCGATCGCTTCCATGGTGCGCTGGAGGCCGACGTCGACGACTTTCATGTCGGCCGGACCCGACAGGGGGATGACCGAGTAGTCCATGGCCGTGAGCGCCTGGACGAAGCCCATCGGCAGGAAGCCGGAGGAGCCGTTCAGGAAGAACAGGCCCTTGGCCTTCTGCCCCCATCGGCCATGCGCGCACTCGAGAACGCGGTCCCAGCGGGGGCGCTCCTCGGGGTTCGGGCGACGATCAAGGACAGAAAGGCCCAGCGTGGCATCGATATTTTCGCCGTCTACAACGAGATATGTTGTTTGATTATTAGGGTTTTCCATGGGAATAGAGTAACTGACGATTGTCCATACCTATGCGGCCTTGAGTCCTATGTTTAACCAGAGAGCGAGGCCGGGACTGCTCAACGCAGCCCCGGCCTCGTCAATTTCTATGGGGCGACAATCACTTCACGTCGTCGTCAACCCAGTCGAGCGTACGCGTGACGGCCTTCTTCCACAGGCGGTAGGTACGGTCGCGCTCGGCCGGCTCCATGGACGGCGTCCAGCGCTTGCCTTCCTGCCAGTTGGCCACGACGTCCTCAGTGCCCGACCAGTAGCCCACGGCCATACCGGCGGCGTAGGCCGCACCCAGGGCGGTCGTCTCGATGACCTTCGGGCGAACGACGTCGACGCCGCACAGGTCGGCCTGGAACTGCATGACCAGGTCGTCGTGCGTCATGCCGCCGTCAACCTTGAGCTCCTTGAGCGGCACGCCGGAGTCAGCGTTCATCGCATCAAGGACCTCGGCGCTCTGGAACGCGGTCGACTCCTCGACAGCGCGGGCGATGTGGCCCTTGTTGACGTAGCGGGTCAGGCCCACGATCGCGCCGCGAGCATCCGAACGCCAGTAGGGGGCGAACAGACCGGAGAAGGCGGGGACGAAGTAGACCCCACCATTGTCCTCGACCGTGCTGGCCAGCTCGCCAATGTCCGAGGACTTGACGATCATGCCCAGGTTGTCACGCAGCCACTGGACCAGCGAACCGGCGACGGCGATCGAACCCTCAAGGGCGTAGACGGCCGGCTGGTCGCCGATCTTGTAGGCCACCGTGGTGAGCAGGCCGTTGTCGGAGAAGACGGGCTCGGTGCCGGTGTTCATGAGCATGAAGCAACCGGTACCGTAGGTATTCTTCGCCATACCCTTCTCGAAGCAGGCCTGACCAAAGGTGGCCGCCTGCTGGTCGCCGAGGATACCGGCGATCGGGGTGTCGACGAGCAGACCGTTCTTGCGTCCGTAGCCGTAGATCTCGGAGGAGGACTTGATCTCGGGGAGCATCGACATGGGGATGCCGAAGATCTCGCAGACATCCTCACGCCACTGAAGGGTGCGGATATCCATGAGCATGGTGCGCGAGGCGTTGGTGACGTCGGTGCAGTGCACGCCGCCGTTGATGCCGCCCGTCAGGTTCCACAGGACCCAGCAGTCGGTGTTGCCGAAGAGCAGGTCGCCGGCCTCGGCGCGCTCCCGAGCACCCTCAACGTTGTCGAGGATCCACTTGATCTTGGAACCGGAGAAGTAGGGGGACAGACCCAGGCCACAGATCTGGCGGAAGCGGTCCGGGCCCTCGTCACCCTCGAGCTCCTTGACGATGTCGGAGGTACGCATGTCCTGCCAGACGATCGCGTTGTAGACGGGCTCGCCGGTGTTCTTGTCCCACACGACGGTGGTCTCACGCTGGTTGGTGATACCGACGGCCGCGAGGTTGTGGCGGTTGATCTCCGCCTTCTGCAGAGCCTCGGCGACGACGGTGCGGGTGGTCTCCCAGATTTCAATGGGGTTGTGCTCCACCCAGCCCGGGTTCGGGAAGATCTGGGTGAACTCCTTCTGTCCGACGGAGATAATCTCACCGGAGTGGTTGAAGATGATCGCACGGGTCGAGGTGGTGCCCTGATCGATGGCGAGAACGAACTTTTCGGTGGTCATGAGTGTCCTTTCGGAGGCGTTATCACGTCGTTGTGTATGCCGCGTCGATCCACCTGCGCGGCGGGCGGGACTTCGCAGTCCCACAAAATGTCACCCCGGCGGCGGGGTGTGACGCGGGCGAGGCCGCGGAGGCCTCGCCCGCGCACTCACTCTCAGGCGAGAATGAGGTAGTAGAGAACGGTGCCGACGATGGCGCCGATGATCGGGCCGACGACGGGAACCCAGGAGTAACCCCAGTCGGAGCCACCCTTGCCCTTGATCGGCAGGATCGCGTGAGCGATACGGGGGCCGAGGTCACGGGCCGGGTTGATGGCGTAACCGGTGGGGCCACCGAGCGAGTTACCGATGACGACGATGATGAGCGCGACGCCGAGGGGGCCGACCGCGGTCTCGGTGTAGCCGGAGACGAAGACCCACAGGATCAGGACAGCTGTGCCGATGGCCTCAGTGAGGCAGTTCCAACCGTAGGAACGGATCTCGGGGCCGGTGGAGAAAACGCCGAGCTTGAGGGCGGGGTCGCAATCCTCATCGAAGTGCTTCTTGAAGGTCAGCCAGCACAGGACGGCGCCGGCGAAGGCACCGAGGAACTGGGCGACGATGTAGACCGCGACGTTGGTGCCGGTGACGGGAATGTCACCCGCCAGGGTGACGTTGGAGTCGAACATGTGGGCGACGACCTTGGCGATCGTCACCGCGGGGTTCAGGTGGCCACCGGTGCGGAACGCAACGTAGACGCCGGCGAAGACCGCCAGGCCCCATCCCCAGTTGATGAGCAGCCAGCCGCCGCCCTTGCCCTTGGACTTGGGCAGCAGGTTCGTAGCAACGACGCCGCCACCGAGGAGCAGCAGGATCGTGGTGCCGAGGAACTCAGACCAGAAAATCTGGCCCGTGGTGGGGACAGCCGCATCAGCGGCTGCCGGGAGCAGTGTTGTGAGCATGTTTCCCTATCTTTCTCCGACGCGTCTTCGCGCCGGGTCACCGGTGTTCTTTCACCGCCAACTGTGTACCGTCGAACAATATCCGCTCGGATAAGCTTCGCGGGTCACATCACAGTATGACACTTGATGCACGTTAGCCCAAACTGAGTGCACATCCGTGCAAGCCCTCGCGTGTGACCCTGACCATATGACACGCATTATACTTGTCGCCCCTTCAGACCCTTTAATTCCCAAAGTCACACATCTGAACGCTTGTGCATGGCACACTAGAAAACGTGACAATACGTGACGAACAGGCGCACGAGGCCGCCTCGATGTACTACCTCCAGGGGCAGACGATGGAGACAATCGCCCGCCACCTGCAGATATCACGCTCCTCGGTCTCGCGACTTCTCGCCCACGCGCGGGAGGTCGGCCTGGTGCGCATTTCGGTGTCTGCCTCCCCCGGTCTCAAGGGCACCCTCGCAGGACAAATTGCCGACCTCTTCGGCGTCCAGGTTTCTGTCGTTCCCGTTCACGACGTCCATACCGAGGTCAACCGCCTGCACAACGTTGCGCTCGTCGCGGCGGAACACCTCATCGACATGCTCTTCCCCGGCGTCACCCTCGGCATCGCCTGGGGAAACACCACCGCCGAAGTGACGCGGGCCATGCCCCACGTGTCTTTTGCGGGTTCCACCGTCGTCCAGCTCAACGGAGCGGCCACCGCCACCGAGTCGGGCATGCCCTACGCCGAGGCCATCATCGCCCGCGCCGCGAAGGCCATCGGCGGGCGCATCGTCAACTTCCCCGTGCCCGCATTCTTCGACTACGCGGACACCAAAGAGGCGCTCTGGCGCGAACGCTCCGTCCAGTCGGTCCTCAACACGATCGACAGCGCAGACGTCGCCCTGTTCGGCGTCGGCTCCATGTCTGCCCGCCTCCCCTCCCACGTCTACTCGGGGGGCTTCCTCGACCCCAACGAGATCGCGGCGGCCCAGAACGACGGGGTCGTCGGCGATGTGTGCACCGTCCTCATCCGCGAGGACGGCTCCACGAACATGCACCTCAACGAGCGCGCCTCGGGCCCGAGCCCGGCCACGCTCAAGAAGATCCCACGCCGCCTCTGCGTCGTCTCCGGCGCCTCGAAGGCCCTCCCGCTCCTCGGCGCCCTGCGCGCGGGGGTCGCCACCGACCTCGTCCTCGACGACGGGGCCGCGCACGAGCTCCTCGACCTCGTTCACACGCGCATGACTCGCCGCCGCTCCTACATCTGAGCCGGGGAGACACCGACGAGCAAGAAAGGGCCTCGGCCTCGTCCACGATGGGAACGAGGCCGAGGCCCTTTCATCGACTCAGATCAGCCCAGGCGCTTGACCAGCGGGAACGGGATCGTCTCGCGGATGCCCTGGCCGGTGAGGACCATGAGCAGACGGTCGATGCCCATGCCCATGCCGCCGCACGGCGGGAAGCCCTGCTCCATGGCGATGAGGAAGTCCTCGTCCATGACCATGGCCTCGGGGTCGCCGTTGGCAGCCGCGAGGGCCTGCGCCTCGAAGCGCTCGCGCTGGACGACCGGGTCGGCCAGCTCGGAGTATGCGGTGCCCGTCTCGAAGCCGCGCACGTACAGGTCCCACTTTTCGGTGAGGCCGGGGCGCGAGCGGTGGTAGCGGGTCAGCGGGGAGGTGTCCTCCGGGAAGTCGTAGACGAAGGTCGGCGCCCACAGCTTGGAGGCGACGAGCTCCTCGAAGATGTCTTCGACGATCTTGCCGGACACGGCGTAGTCGTCGACCTCCAGGCCGATGCGCTCCGCGTACTTGACGAGGGTCTCGCGCGGCGTCTCCACCGTGACCTCCTCACCCAGGGCCTCGGAGGTGGAGCCGTACAGGTCGATGCGATCCCACTCGCCCGACAGGTCGTACTCGGTGCCGTCGGCCAGACGCACGATTTCCTCGCCCTCGGACAGGTCGAAGGCGTCGCGCGCGGCCTGCTGGATGAGGTCGCGGGTCAGCTCAGCCATGCCGTTGTAGTCCGAGTAGGCCTCGTAGGCCTCCAGGGAGGTGAACTCGGGGCTGTGCGAGGAGTCCATGCCCTCGTTGCGGAAGTTGCGGTTCATCTCGAAGACGCGGTCCACGCCGCCGACGACCGCGCGCTTGAGGTAGATCTCGGTCGCGATGCGCAGGTAGAGATCGGTGTCGAGCGCGTTCATGTGCGTCGTGAAGGGGCGGGCAGCCGCACCACCGTGGATCATCTGCAGCATCGGCGTCTCGAGCTCGATGTAGTCACGGCGGAAGAAGTTCTCGCGGATCGAGCGGTTGACGGCCGCGCGGATGCGGACCATGTCGCGCGCGGCGGGGCGCGTGATCAGGTCGAGCTCGCGGCGGCGGATGCGCTGATCCTCGGACAGGGTGATCTCTTCGCCGTCCTCGGTGGTCCAGGTCTTGGGCAGGGGGCGGATCGCCTTGGAGGCGATGGCCCACGAGGCGTCGGGGGCGGGCAGCGCGGTGGGCGCGGCGTCGTACTCGGCCTGGGCCTCGGGCGTGACTTCGGCGGGGGTCGCGAAGATCGACAGCTCGCCGCGGCGCGAGGAGATCACGCGGCCGTGGACGAAGAGGTGGTCGCCCAGGTCGACGTCGTTCTTGTAGGCGGCCAGGGACTCGGCGCCGACGGAGGCGGCCGAGAGCATGACCTGGATCTTGTTGCCCTCACCGTCCATGAGGGTTGCGAAGCAGAGCTTGCCGCCGTTGCGCGCGAGGATGACGCGGCCCGCCAGGCCCACGTAGTCCTCGGTTTCTTCGCCGGCCTCGAGGTGGGCGTACTTCTCACGCACCGCCTTGATGGTGGTCGTGATCGGCAGGCGCACGGGGTAGGCGGGGATGCCGGCCTCCATGAGGCGCGCGCGCTTGGCCGCGCGAACCTTGACCTGCTCGGGGGTGTCGTCTGCGGGTGCTTGCGTGGGCGTGGAAGAAGAATCGGTCATGCGCCTATCGTACCGGGATTTGGCCTCGTGACGAGGCAGGGGCCCGGTCGGGCCGCTCACGCACCCGGGAGGTCGGCCACGTAGGGGGCCGAGGAGGATCCGCCGATCCCCTGCGTGGAGTGTGCGGCGGCCGCGCAGGCGAGGGCGAGCGCCTCGGGCCACGGCATGCGGCGAGCTCGGCGCGCCCAGGCCAGCGCCGCCGAAAAGACATCCCCCGCGCCCGTCGTATCCACAGCGTTCACGGCGGGTGCTGGCACGCGCAGGATCTGTCCGTCGACGCACGCGATCACGCCGTTCTTGCCGCAGGTGACCACGCAGTCGCACTCAAAGGACGCGAACCACCGCGCGGCGTCCTCCACGGCGTCGGTGCGCGCGTAGGCGAGCGCCTCCTCCTCGTTGGGCGTGCACACGTCAGCCAGGTGCAAGGCCTCCAGGTCGGCCTCGTCCCAGGCCCCGGCCTCGTCCCATGCCGTGTCCGCCAGCACCCAGGTGCCGCGAGCGCGCCAGGAGGACACGACCTCACTGTTCGCGCCGATCCCCCGCACGTCCGCGAGCAGGCACCCCGGCGCGTCGCCTCCCAAGCGGGGCAACGCGGTCGTCCCGCGCGTGGTCATCGCGCGATCGCCGTCGAAGGACAGGGAGACGGTGACGTTTTGATCGCCCACGCGCTCGCACGACGAGGTGTCCACGCCCTCGCGCGCGAGCATCTCATCGACGAACACGCCCATCTGATCGACGCCCACGCGGCTGTGCAGGCGTACCGGCGCACCCAGGCGAGCCAGCGCAATCGCCTGATTCGCCGCGCCGCCCGCGCACATGAGAGCTCCCTCCACCCAGGCCTCGCAACCCGGAACCGGAGGCCCGTCGAGGGGCCCCATGACGACGTCAAGGAACGTCGGACCGTACACCGCGAACTGAGATGCGGCGGGTACTCGAGATGCCACGGGTCCTCCTAGACGTGAGCGCGACTACAATATGCCACTGAGCCACCACTATACGTATCCAGAGAGGATGCCCGCCATGCAGCTCACCATCGTCGGAGGAGGGGGCTTCCGGGTCCCCGCGATGATCGACGTCTTGGCACGTTCGCGGTCGGGTCAGGGAGCTTACGCGTCCCTCGACGTCGACCGCGTCATCCTGTACGACACCGACGCGCGCAGGCTCGACGCAATGATGGCCGTGCTGTCCTCACTTGACTTCCCGCACTCCCCGACCGTTCGTGCGACGACCGACATCAACGAGGCGCTTCCGGGAGCCGACTTCGTCTTCTCCGCGATGCGCGTGGGCGGCACCTGCGGAAGGGTCCTCGACGAGCACTGCGGCCTCGATCACGGGCTGCTCGGCCAGGAGACCGTCGGCGTGGGCGGCTACTGCTACGCGTTCCGCTCGCTCGGACCGGCACTCGAGCTGGCACGCGCCGCCAAGCGCCTGTGCCCGGGCGCCTGGCTCATCAACTTCACGAACCCAGCCGGCATCATCACCCAGGCGATGCGTTCCGTGCTCGGCGAGCGCGTCGTCGGCATCTGCGACACCCCCATTGGCCTCGTCAACCGCACGCTGAACGCCCTGGGCGTTGCCGATGAGGAGCGCACCGACGTGTCCTTCGATTACGTCGGTCTCAACCATCTTGGCTGGCTACGCTCCCTCTCAGTCGACGGCCGCGACATCCTCCCGCGTCTCTTCGCCGACGAGGCGGCCCTAGGATCCATGGAAGAATCCCGCGCCATCGGCACGGACTGGATTCGCGCGCTGGGCGCCCTGCCCAACGAATACCTGTTCTACTACTACTGTCATCGCGAAGCCATGGCCCGCATCCACCAGGACCAAACCCGCGGCGAGTACCTGCGCGATCAGCAGGAAGCCTTCTACAACGCCGTCCTCGCGGACCCCGAGCAGGCGGGACAGACGTGGATCGATGCCCTCGCCGACCGCGAGGCGACCTACATGGCCGAGGCCCGCGACGTCGACGAGCGTTCCGGCAGGCGCGCCGAGGACATTGCGGGCGGCGGCTACCAAAAGGTGGCCCTCGACCTCATGAAGGCGCTCGCTACGAATACTCCGGCGCGCATGATCCTCAACGTCGGTAACGGCGATGGTGGATTCTCCTCGATTCCGACGCTGCGCGACGCGGACGTCGTCGAGGTTCCCTGCGACGTCGACGCCTCGGGCGTCCATCCGATTCCGGTCGCTCCCTTGGAAGGGGCCGCTCTCGGCCTCGTCCAATCCGTGAAGGCCTGCGAGAATCTCGTCATCGACGCCGCCCGCGAGCACGACCGCAGCCTCGCGTGGCAGGCGCTGGCGCTGCACCCCCTGGTCGACTCGGTCAACGTCGCGCGCGACGTGCTCGACCAGGCGATCCGCACAAACCCACTGGTCGCCGCTGCCTTCGACTGAGGGGCGCCGTCCCCCCGCCCATCAACGCACTGTGCCCCTGCCTCGTACGGACGAGGCCGACGCACAGTCTCAGGGGCACGCCGGGTGTCGGGAGATCACCCGCGCGTGTCCCAGCGGAAGAACTCTTCTCCCCCCGCGTAGCCGTGGGGCTTCCCCGCGTCGCGGGTGCCCTGTCGGATCCAGGACTCCATCCGGTCGAGGTCGTCGAATTGGGTGACGTGCTCGCGCACCGCCCTGACCTTGGCCTCGACGTCTGCCTGGTCCAGCTCGACGACGTGGTTCGTCAACGGGCCCCCCTGGAACCACACTTCTTCGACCACGTGGGGGTCCAGGCCCTCGTCGAGTAGCTCGGGGAACGCGAAGGGGTTGCGCGCGGCCGGGTAGACGGCATCCGTGACCGCGGCGCCCACGGCCCGGTGGTCCGGGTGATTGGCGTAGATGGACGACCAGTTGTATTCGGGCGAGAGGGTGAGGATCAGGTTCGGCTTCACTCGCCGAATGAGGGCGACGATATCGCGCACGAGGCCGTGGGACAGGGGCACCATCCCGTCGGGGTAGCCGTCGAAGAAGACGAGCTCCGTGACGCCGAGTTGCTCGCACGCGCGGCGCTGTTCATCGCGACGCAACTCCCCCATCTGCTGATGCAGATCCTGGTCGGAGCCTCCCGCGTCACCGTCCGTGACGACTGCGACGACAACTCTCGACCCTTCGCGCGCGAAGCGAGCGAGTGTCCCGCCCGCGTCCACATCCGCATCATCGGGGTGGGCGTAAATGCCCAGCACGGTATCCATTCGTGTACTCCTTACCGAGGCGCCGGCGAGATCATGTCCCGCCGGCGCCTGTCCCGAGTCTGTGACGGCTACTGATCAATCGCCGCGTTGGCGGCGTCCTGAGCGGCCTGGACGCCCTCATGTACGCCGGTGCGTCCCAGGAAGACCTCCTTGAGCACGCCGTTGTACGCGTCCATTGCCGCGCCCAGCTTCGCGCCGAAGGGAGCCATGATCGTGCCCGAAGGAGTCTTCGCCATCACCGAAGTGTCGACGCCCTTGTCCGACCAGTACGCGGTCCACGTCGCCTGGGCATTCTCGTTCGCGGGGAAGCCGGCGCCGGTCTTGCCCAGTGCGGCACCTCCGTCCTTGCCAGCCAGCCACGCCAGCAGCTTGTGCTGAGCCTCGGGGTTCGCGCTCGCCGTCGAACCGGCGGCGACGACGGAGTTACCGACCGTCACGGCACCGGCGGGACCCTTCGGCTGGGGAGCCAGGCCCCACTCGAAGGAAGCGCCCTCGGCCACATTCGCCAGGTTGTAGGAACCGGACTGGAACAGAGCGATCTTGCCCTGCAGGAACTGGTCGCGGCTGAAGTCGCCGTTGTCGTTCGTGTCGGCCGCCGAGGGGGCCACGTGCTCCTTGTTGATCAGGTCCACCAGGTAGCCGACCGCGGCGTCGCCCTTGGGACTCGCAAACGTAAAGCGACCGCTCGCGTCCTGCAGGGTGGCACCGGCCGACCCCAGGTACGGAATGAGCATGGCCTGGCCATCCAGCGCGGCGTTGTATCCGTACTGGACGATGTGGTCCGCGTCGAATGCAGGGTCAGCCGCGTTGCGGCCCGACGAGTCCAGCGTCAGCTTTCGGGTGATCTCTCGCAGAGAGTCGGTGGAGGCGCTCGGGTCCCACGACAGGTTCTGCAGGTCCTCGATGCTCACGCCGGCCGCGTCCAGCAGCGACTTGTTGTAGTACACCGCGATCGACGGGTCGGTGAGGACCGGGACACCGTAGAGCTTTCCGTCAACCGTGTACTGATCGATGGCGCCCTGAAGCCAGCCGTCGCGCTCGGAGGCGGGGAATTCCTCGTCGATGTTGACGATCTTGCCGCCGCGCGCGTACTCCGTGTAGTTGTTCGTGTTGGACCAGAAGACGTCCGGTCCGGTGCCCGCGGCGAGCTCAGAACGCAGGCCCGTGAAGTAGTCCGACCACGGGACGACCTCGACGTTGACCGTGATCCCCGTTTCCTCGGTGAACTCGGGGAGCGCCGCCTCGTACGCCTGGGCAGCCTGATCATCCCACAGACGCAGGGTCAGGGACGTGCCCGCCTCGCTCGACGCGCTGCCACCCTGCGAGCAGGCGGCCATCAGCATCGACGCGGCACCAATCAGAGCGGTAGCGGTAACAAAACGCCTTTTCATGAAGACCTCCAGTTGTGATGGGGTGTGTTGTTACTTGATGCCCGTCAGGGCAATCGATTCAACGATGTGACGTTGAAAGACGATGAACAGAGCGATCAGGGGCACGAGCGCGATAGTCGTCGCCGCCATGACGTACGTCCAATTCGCGTTGTACTGGCTCTGTAGCGCGGCCGTCGCAACCGTGAGGACGCGTGGCCTGGTCGCGGCAATGATCCGCGGCCACATGAACGAGTTCCACTGGCTCACAACCGTGATGAGCACGAGCGTCGAAATGATCGGCTTCGACACGGGAACGACGATGGAGAAGAGGATGCGCATCTGCCCGGCGCCGTCCATGGTCGCCGCGTCGATGATTTCCTGGGGGATCTGGCGGAACGACTGACGCAGCAGGAACACCGCGTAGGGCGACGCAAACACGAAGGGGAGGACGATGCCCCAGAAGGTGTTGTTGAGCCCCATCTTGGCCATCATGAGGTACAGCGGGATGACGAGAACCGACGCCGGAATCATCATGGTGCCCAGGAAGAGCCAGAAGATGACCTCGCGCCCCGGGAACTCAATGCGGGCGAACGCGTAGGCGGCCAGCACGGAGGACACCAGCTGCCCGACGACCATCACCACGACCATGAGAAGCGTCGTGATGATCGCGTCGCCGAAGTTGACCCGTCCCGTGAGGATCGCCTGGAACGAGGCCAGGGAGGGCGGGGAAGGCAGCGCGAAGGGCGAGTGCGAGGCGAAGTCCTGCGGCGACTTAAAGGCCGTGACAAAGCTGAAGAGGAGCGGGACGACCATGATGAACGCGGCCAGCGAGAGCCCCGCGTAGATCCCCAGGGTCGACCACCAGGGCCGACGCGAGTGCAACTTAGACGAGCTCATACGTGGTCCTCTTCCGGAAGTACAGGTTCTGGGCCAGCGTCAGTCCCATGAGGAGCAGCATCATCACGCACGCCATGACTGCGGCGCGGCCGACGTTTCCGGTCTCGAAGGCCTCCTTGTAGATCAGGTAGGCGAGGACCTCGGTGGAGCCGGATGGGCCTCCCTTGGTGAGGGCGTAGATCTGATCGAAAACGTTGAAGACCGAGATCACGGAGGTGACCGAGACGAAGAAGAAGGTCGGGCGCAGGAGAGGCATCTTGATGTGCCAGAACACCTGCGAGGAGGATGCCCCGTCCACGGTCGCGGCCTCGGTGAGCTCACGCGGGATCGCGAGCAATCCGGCGATGAAGAAGAGAGCCGTGTACCCCACGTTCGACCAGACGACGACGAAAGCCGCCGCGGGCAGCGCCCAGGTGGGCGACACGAGAATTTCTAGTCGCGTGCCCGCCAGCGCGGAAAGAAGACCACCGGTGGGGGCGAAGATCCACGACCAGACGACGCCGAGGGCCAGCGGAGGCGCGATCCACGGAATGACGATGAGCGTGCGATAGACGACGGTTCCTCGCACGCCCTTCGTCAGTAGGTTCGCGAGGAGGAGGCCCAGGATGATCTGGATGGGGACCACGAGGAGGACGAAGAGAATCGTCGTGCGCAGGGACGACAGGAAGGACGGGTCGCTCAGTACGTTCGTGACGTTGGCCAGGCCCACGTATCGCGTATCCCCGATGAGGTCCCACCGGTACAGGCTCACCCACATGATGACACCGATGGGCACAACCATGAAGATGAGGACGCCGATGAGGGCGGGCGACAGGAACGCGTATCCGACGAGTGCGTGGCGCGTGCGAGACGCTCGCTTGCTCATGCCCCACCTTCCTTTCGTTCGGTTCTTCGAGGATAGGTGTGACGGGCGCATCAGCGCCGGGCGAAGACAAGGTATGGACAATTGTGAACATCGCATGCCGTCAAACGAGCAAAGGTGCACAAAACGAGGCAAAACAAGGGAGCGCCCACTCAGCTGAGTGGGCGCTCCTACCGGCGTGTCAATCAGACGCCGGAGCTTTTCAGCCCCAGCTCGCGGGCACGGGGTGAGTCCTCGGGGACGCTTCCCGCGTGGTCGCCGGCGCTCACGATTTTGTTGGAGCCGTCGACGAAGACGACGGAGGGCTTAATCGTACGCACGAGGGATTCGGGCACCTGGGCGTAGGCCATGATGATGACGAGGTCACCGACGCTCACCTTGTGGGCGGCCGCGCCGTTGAGCTGAATCGTGCCGCCGCCTCGCTCACCCGCGATCGTGTAGGTCGACAGGCGCTCACCGTTGTTGACGTCGACGATGTCGACCTTCTGTCCGGGCACGATGTTCGCGGCGTCCAGCAGGTCCTCGTCCACCGTGATCGAGCCGACGTAGTGCAGGTCGGCGCCGGTGACGACGGCGCGATGGATCTTGCCGATAGCCATCTCGCGGGTCATTTCCATCATGCGAGGTCCCCCGCGCGTTCGGCGAGACGGCCGGTGGAACCGGAGGCGTCGCGCAGCGGCACCTCCATGTTGTCGATGAGGCGCGTCGTGCCCACCTTGGCGGCGATGAGGATACGTCCCTCACGCGAGCCGTCCGACAGGATCGTGGGCGCGGCAGTACCCTCGCCGACGGGCACGGACTCGGTGCCCGCGAGAATCTCGAAAGTCCCCGCGTCCACGAGCGCGATGTAGTCCAGGTCAATGCCGCCCTCGGCGTCGATAACCGAGCGGCACTCGGCGACGATCTGCGCGGGCTTGGCTCCAGCCTCGGCGGCCTCGGCGCCGCGACGAAGCGCGCGCGAGAGGGCACGGGCGCGGATGCGCTCATCGTCGCTCAGGTACTGGTTACGGCTGGACAGGGCGACCCCGTCCTCGGCGCGCACGATCGGCACGGGGTGAACGCGCACGGGGATATCCAGCTGGGAGAAAACGGTACGCAGGACGGCCAGCTGCTGGGCGTCCTTCTGTCCGTACAGGGCCACGTCGGGGCGCACAAGGTTGACAACCTTCGTGCACACGAGCGCGACACCCGCGAAGTGCGTGGGGCGCGTCTTACCTTCGAGAACGCGCGCGATGGGGCCCGGGTCGATTGTCACGGTCGCGGGCGTGGGGTACACGTCCTGGGGCGCAGGTGCCCACACAAGGTCCGCACCCACCGTCTCGAGGGCTTCCATGTCCGCATCCAGGGTGCGCGGGTAGGCGTCGAAGTCCTCGCCGGGCGCGAACTGCGTCGGGTTGACGAAGATTGTGACGATCACGTGATCGGCCAGTTCGCGGGCTTCGCGCACGAGCTGCAGGTGCCCGGAGTGGAGAGCACCCATGGTCATCACGAGTGCCTTCGTGCCAGGCAGGCGCGACAGCGCATCGGCCAACTCGGCACGCGTGTGGGTCAGGACAGGACGGTGAGTCATAGTTCTATTCTTGCAACTTCGGCCCGCCGGTGCGTCATCGAGTCGCTTTCCTCACGCCTCGCGTTCTCGCGACGAGGCCGGGGTTGCGCGCGTTCTCTCTCCCGCGTTTTGGGCTCGTTGGGTGTGTGATGATCAGGCGTCCGGGTCGAGGAGGGCGGCCTCGACGCTGGTGGCGGCCCGTTCGTCGAGGAGACGTGCGTCGCGCAGCAGGCGGGTCAGGGCACGGGTCATGTCCGCGTAGGTGTCGCGTTCCCCGGCGAGATCCTCCCGGGCCCCCAGGCAGCGCGCGTGTGCGGCGATCGTTCCCGCGTCCCCGCGGGCGGCGGGCCCGGAGATACCCGCGACCCCCTCGGTGAGGGCACGGTCGAGGGCGGCCTCGAGGAGGGGGCGCACGTAGAGGGCGGGGTTTTCAATGCCGGCCTCGGCCAAAATGCGCGTTGTCTGCACGGTGATTCCGGCGATGAAGTTCGCACCGTGGGCGAGACCCGCGTGGTAGAGGGGTCGGTCCTCCTCAGCGACGACGACGGGTTCGCCACCCATTTCGACGACGAGAGCCTGGGCGATCGGCAGGAAGGGGGCCGCGGCCGTCACAGCGAAGGGCGTGCCCACGAGGCGCGCCACGTCGACGCTGGTACCGGTGAAGGTCATCGCCGGGTGGATGGCGAGCGGGATCGCTCCCGCGCCCGCGGCGGCGCCGAGCAGCCCCACGCCGGAGGCACCCGACAGGTGAATGACGATGTGCCCACTCTGCCAGGCGCCCAGGTCGGCCAGGCCGCTCACAAGGGGGCCAATCTGGTCGTCAGGGACGGCCACGATGACCACCTCGGAGCGTCGCACGACCTCCTCGGGCGTGGCGATCGGCACGCCGGGCAGCATCGCGTCGGCGCGCTCGCGCGAGGCGTTCGAGGACGCGGAGACGGCAACGATCTGGTGGCCGACCGCGCGCAGCGCAGAGCCGATGACGGGCCCGACGTGGCCCATGCCGATGATGCCGATTCCGAGGCGTCCGGGGGTACTCATGGCTCCATTGTCGCCGATCACCGGGCTACTTGTCGCCCTCCGCACGCTGCGAGGTCGCCTCGACGATCTCGGTGACGCGCGAGAGCCAGCGCTCGGGAGCCTCGGCCTCGCGGCGGACCTTCGAGGCCTGCGACAGCTGCGCCCACAGCTCCAGCGAGCGGCCCACCTCGACGTGCTCGGCCATGGATGCCACCGGTCCGGGGACCAGCGCGGCGCGCACGGAGGCGACGCGGCGCCAGCGCTGAATGGGCCCCTGATGCAGGGACACAGACTGGATGCGCGTCAGCGGGATGATCGAGAAGCGCAGGTTGAAGAAGCCGTCGCGGATCGCGAACACGGCATCGGTCAGGCCGAAGGCACGGCGCTTGTACACGAGAGGATCCAGGATCCTCGCGCTATGCGGGATCGGTGTCATCCAGCGGTCCTCGCCCGTGCCGGCGCGGAGGGACTCGAGGAAGCTGTCGGGGTCCTCGACCCCCAGGTCGGGGATCGCCATCGCGATCGCCTGGATGGCCTCCACGCGGCTGCCGACGGGAAGCAGCACGTCGGAGGCCACATCCACCTGCATGCCCTTGTTCTTCTCGTCCGTCGTGTGCGCCGCGTTGCCAGCCTGCGTGATCTCCACGCGATACCAGCCAAACAGTCGCCAGATCAGCGGCTGGCTCACCTCGATGGCGTGGATGCGCCCCGGAGGGATCGTCACGTGACGGCGAGCCGTCAGGCCACGGTCGATACGCACGCCGTCGGCAGCGATCGCCGCGGTAAAGCCGAACTCTCGATCAAAACGCGCCCAGACGCCCACCAGGAGGCTGAACGCGCCCGCCAGGATGCCCAGGAAACTCATGATCGACGTCACCCCGACGACACCCACGAGGAAGCCGTTGAGCCCCAGGAGGAAGATGCCGAAGAACAGCGCGATCGCATTGTCGATGGTCGCCAGCATGGACGCCAGGAGCTTCACGAAGCCGACCGTGAAAACGGGACGCTCCGGGGCCTCCAGCGGCGTCTTCGCCGTCGCCACGCGGGCCGAAGCGCCGGTAACGTCCGCAGGATCCACGACCTCGTCGATCGCGCCCGACGCGAGCGCGAGAAGGAGGGCGCGCAGCTCCTCGAGACACTGCGCGGGCAGCAGGCCCAGCTTGATGCTCGAGTCAGTGCCGCCGGCGACCTCGATGTCCAGATACCCCAGGCGCAGGAGGCGACCGACGAGCGAGTAGGACACGTTGATCGTCTGGATGCGCGTCAGCCGCGCGTGGCGCTGCGTACGCTTGAGGATGCCGGCGCGGTACCAGATCGCCGTATTGCTCACCGCGTAGCGAGTCTTCGTCCACGCCAGGTAGCAGTAGGCGCCCGCGATGGCGAGGACGATGCCCGCAATCATCAGAAGACCAAGGAAGATGCCGGTGGTTTCAAACCACTGCGGCGTCTCACCGTTGAGCATGCGCCCGATCGCGGAGGCGTTGCTTAGGGACACCGCACCGACGATACCCGTGACACTTCCCACGACGCGGGGAACGTAGGTGAGTGGGTGAAGCGGCTGCCAGTCCTCGGGAGCGATGCCGTCGGAGGAGAGGTCCGCGCTCATAGGCCCATCAGCTCCGCCGAGCCGCGCTCCGCCAGGACGTCACGCAGACGGGCTGCATCCGCGACGGGCACACCGCTCAGCGTCGCATCCGTCTGCGCGCTCGCGGTCGACAGCTTGATCGTCGAGATGCCAAGCAGGCGCAGCACGGGGCCCTGGTAGATGTCGACATACTGGATGCGACCGTAGGGCACGAGGGTCAGCGAGCGACTAAAGACGCCGCGGCGGATCACAAAGTCCGTGTCAGCCAGTGCGTAGCGCAGGGCGCGCACCTGGGCGGGCACGA
Organism: Schaalia dentiphila ATCC 17982; assembly: GCF_000154225.1. Lineage (NCBI taxonomy): Bacteria > Bacillati > Actinomycetota > Actinomycetes > Actinomycetales > Actinomycetaceae > Schaalia > Schaalia dentiphila. The sequence continues at coordinate 426,724 of NZ_DS264586.1, forward strand.
GCCACAAGCAGAAGAGTGCAATGGCGGCGGGCACGAGCATGAGCCACCACAGCGCCGGAATATCGACGATGAGGACGAGCGCGGAAATCGCTCCGCACAGGACGCCGCACAGCGCGAGGGCGTTACCGAGGCGCAGGGTCGCGAGTTTAGGGGACACGTGCTGGAATTCGACGCCGTCGGGAGACATGACGTCCGCTGAGTTCTGGGATAACATGCTTCAATTCTTGCACATCTTTTCCGCGCCTTTTCTTGTCCTTTATTTCTGCGCGACCAACCGAGGTGACGAAGCGAATAGAAGCAACGCCCACTACTCCCACCCACCTCACAGGAAACATTCAGACACATGGGCGACACTAGTTCCATGAGCACCCCGGGAACCGAAGCAAAACTGCTCGTTGTCGACGACGAGCCCAACATCCGCGACCTCCTCGCCTCCTCCCTGCGTTTCGCCGGCTTCGACGTCATCACCGCCGAGGATGGCAGCGGCGCATTTCACGAAGCCCAGGCCTCGCGCCCGGACCTCATTGTCCTCGACGTCATGCTCCCCGACATGGACGGCTTCACCGTCACCAGGCGCCTGCGCGACGCCGGCATCACCACCCCGGTCCTCTTCCTCACCGCGCGCGACGACATGCGCGACAAGATCCAAGGCCTGACCGTCGGCGGCGACGACTACGTCACTAAGCCCTTCGGCCTCGAAGAGGTCGTCGCCCGCATCCGCGCCATCCTGCGCCGCACCATGGGCTCCGAAGAAGACGACGCGTTCCTGCGCGTCGGAGACCTCGTCATCGACGAGGACGCCCACGAAGTCACGCGCGCCGGCGTACCCATCGACCTGTCCCCCACCGAATTCAAGCTCCTGCGCTACCTCGTCATCAACGCGGGGCGCGTCGTCTCCAAGATGCAGATCCTCGACCACGTGTGGGAATACGACTGGGACGGCGAAGTCGCCATCGTCGAGTCCTACATCTCCTACCTGCGGCGCAAACTCGCCGTCGAGGGGGCCTCCGGGGAGCTGATCCACACCAAGCGTGGGGTCGGCTACATCCTGCGCGCTGAGGACTGACGTGCACCGTAGCCTGGCCCAACGCATCGAGGCGTGGTGGGACTCCAAGCCGCTATCCGCGCAGCTCGTCACGCTCATCACGCTGCTCCTGGCCATCGGACTATCCCTGTCCGGCACGGTCATGATCGGCCTCCTCCAGCGCCACCTCACCTCCCAGATCGACGACCAGCTCGTCGCCACCGCGCACACCATGCAGATCTCCGGATCGGCGGCAACCTTCTCTGCCGACGGCCAGGGCGGCATCCCCACCCTCTACTACATTCACATCCACGACACCGCCGGGGGCGATCGGTACTTCTACTCGGAGGACACCCTCAAGGCCTCGGGCAAGCCCAACCTGCCCGAACTCGTCGACACGAGCTCCGCGCCCATCTCATCCTTCCGCACCCTCCCGGTCACCGTCTCCTCTTCCAAGGCCGGCCTCGGCTGGCGCGCCCTCGTCGTCCCCGTGTACGAGCAGGACTCCGGCCTGTTCTCCGGATACATGACGATCGCCCTGCCCCTGTCGGACATGCAGCACACCCTGCGCACCACGGCCTCGTACTTCGCGGTCGCCGGCATCATCATCGTCCTCATCGGGGGCTGGACCGGGCGCGTCCTCGTGCGCCGCGCCCTCCTCCCCCTGCGTTCCATCGAATCCACCGCCGGAAAGATCGCCGCCGGCGACCTCACCAAGCGCGTCACCCCGCACCCTCCCACGACCGAGGTCGGCTCACTCTCACTCTCGCTCAACGCCATGCTCACCCAGGTCGAGCAATCCTTCGAAGCCCGCCAGGCCTCGGAACAAAAGATCAAACGATTCGTCTCCGACGCCTCCCACGAGCTGCGCACCCCCCTCGCAGCCATCTCCGGCTACTGCGAGCTCTACGCTATGGGCGGGGTGCCCGCCGAGCGCATCGAGGAAGTCATGGGGCGCATCGCTTCCGAATCCTCGCGCATGGCCACCCTCGTCGAAGACCTCCTCACCCTTGCCCGCCTCGACGAAGGCCGCCCCCTCGAGATCACCGACATCGACCTCGTCAAGCTCGCCGATAACGCCGTCTTCGACCTCCAAGCCCTCGACCCCACGCGCACGGTCGGCCTCACCGGCATCAACAGCCGCACTCCCCCGATGACCCTCATCGTCCCCGGTGACCGCGACCGCCTCTCGCAGGTCTTCACCAACCTCATCGGCAACATCGTGCGCTACACCCCTGAAGGCTCCCCCGTCGAAATCGCGCTCGGACGCAGCGGCGACACCGCGATCGTCGAACTGCGTGACCACGGGCCCGGCATCGACGAAACTGACCGCGGACGCGTCTTCGAACGCTTCTACCGCGCGGACACATCGCGCAACCGCAAGTCCGGGGGCTCCGGCCTCGGCCTCGCAATCGTCTCCGGCATCCTCACAGCTCACAAGGGCAACGCATCGCTCACCAAAACGAAAGGCGGCGGCCTCACCGTTCGCATCGAACTCCCCACAGCGTGAACGACGTAACGCACCGATCAGCGCACACGGCTTTTTCGCTCAGTTTTCGCCATTTCTCACCTGACAGTTTCACGAGATCCATCGGGATTTTCCCCGATTTTTTATCAACGAACGTGACCTTCGCTCAAAAGCGCACTAGCATGGATCGGGTATTCCTCAGCAAGGAGAGTGGCCCATGGGTGCTCAAGCACCTCAGTGGCTGCTGACGTCTTTCGTTGACGCCATGCAGCAAATCGGCGCAACCGCGACCCGGTCAGACCTCGAAACCGAAAGCGTCGACCTCGCGGAGCGCTGGAGCGCGCCCGAACGCCAATTGCACAACGTGCGTCGGCTCATGAACACGCTCACCCATATCGATGAAATCTCGTCGTCCGCGCACGATCCCGACATCCTGCGTGTCGCCGCGTGGTACCACGGCGCCTTCCTCAACAAGGCCCTCGACATCAAGCTCGGCGGGTTCCAAGCGAACTTCGCCTCCACCCGCTGCATCGATCACGCGCACAACCGCCTCACCAACCTCGGTGTGCCCGAGGAAGTCGTCGCCCGCATCGACGAGCTGATCGCGTTCCTCACGCGCCACCGCGCGCCTCGCACCGACTTCGACGCGCAGGTGCTTGTCGACGCGGACCTAGCGGTCCTGGCCTGCAGCCCGCAGGACTACAAGAAACTCCGCACGTCGCTACGCGCCGAACTCAGCGAGCTCAACGACCTGCAGTTCACCAAGGCTCGTATGGCACTCGTCAAGAAGCTCCTGAGCTACGAGACGATCTACCAGTCCCCCCTCGGCTCCGCGTGGGAGGACACCGCCCGCGCAAACCTCGAGGTTGAGCTCACCCGCCTCGAGCGCGAGAAGGCCCAGCTGTGCCAGGCCGCCCAGGCCGAGGACACGGACGACACCGAGGATGCGGACGACACCGACGAGGTCGTGGAGGACTCCACGACGACAACCGGCACGCTGATCATCAAGCGCCGTTCGATCAAGAAGTGCATCCCCGTTGCTTCCCCGGACGACGAGGCCACGTCCACCGGCGTCCTGCCCCGCAAGATCGAGGAAGACACCGACTCGGACGAGGACGAGGAGGCCACCTCCTCCCTTGAGTCCGCCGTCGAATCCCTGGACCTTCCCACGTCCGACTGACGAGGCCGCGGCTGTCTTTGCCTGCTCGGGCTGCTCAGTGCGCCCGTGGTCGGCGGCACCTCGCGCGTGAGTCGCACGGGTATACCTTGGGCTATCCACAGGCACTTTTCGGCGCGGGCGGTTATCCACAAGGTTTCGTTTCTGCCTGGATCACACTTCTTCATGCGCGTAGCGTCGATGTCGACGGACCCACCCGGGGTCCCACAAAGGAGTGACATCATGACCGCATACGCCGTCGACGCCGAACAAATTGCTGCTGCCTCCGCGCAGGCCTGCACAACCGCATCCACCATCCGCACCGAAGTGGACACGATGATGGCCCAGCTGCTCGCCCTTCAGGACACGTGGACCGGCGGGGCGCAGGTGAACTTCCAGGCGACTATCACCCAGTGGCAGGGCATCCAGGCGCAGACACACGACGCCCTGGATGCGATCTCCTCGCAGATGCAGGTCGCAGCCTCCACCTACGCCGACGCAGAGACACATTCCGCTTCCCTGTTTGCGGGGGTCTGACACCGCGCACTACGCCCCTTTCCTCGCGAGGCGCCACGACCGTGTGGCACACCGGCGCAGACAGACAGAAACGCCTGGGGGCGGGACCCTCACGAGTCCCGCCCCCAGGCGGATCAGCTTAACACCGAGCGGATCAGTACATGCCGCCCATGCCAGCGCCAGCGTCGTCGCCACCGGCGGCCGGAGCCTCGGGCTTGTCGGCGACAACGGCCTCGGTCGTCAGGAACATGCCTGCGATCGACGCAGCGTTCTGCAGCGCAGAACGGGTGACCTTGACCGGGTCAGAGATGCCGGCGGCCATGAGGTCGGTGTACTCGCCGGTCGCGGCGTTCAGGCCGTGGCCGGGCTCCATGTTCGCAACGCGGTCAGCAACCACGCCGCCCTCGACGCCCGCGTTCTCAGCGATCTGCTTGAGCGGGGCAGAGATGGCCAGGCGCACGATGTTGACGCCGGTCGCCTCGTCGCCGGTGAGGGCGTCGAGCTTGGGCAGCGCCACGGTGGCAGCCTGGATCAGGGCGACGCCGCCGCCGGCGACCAGGCCCTCTTCGGAAGCCGCGCGAGCGTTACGAACGGCGTCCTCGATTCGGTGCTTGCGCTCCTTGAGCTCAACCTCGGTGGCCGCGCCGGACTTGATGACGGCGACGCCGCCAGCCAGCTTGGCGAGGCGCTCCTGCAGCTTCTCGCGGTCGTAGTCGGAGTCGGTGTTCTCGATCTCCTGGCGGATCTGGCGCACGCGGGCATCCAGCATGTCCTTGTCGCCAGCGCCCTCGACGATGGTGGTCTCGTCCTTGGAGACAACGATCTTGCGGGCACGGCCCAGCAGCTCAAGGTCAGCGTTCTCAAGGGAGAGGCCGACGGTCTCGGAGATGACCTGGCCGCCCGTCAGGATAGCCATGTCCTGCAGCATCGCCTTGCGGCGCTCGCCGAAGCCGGGGGCCTTGACAGCCACGGACTTGAAGGTGCCGCGGATCTTGTTGACAACCAGCGTGGCGAGGGCTTCGCCCTCGACGTCCTCGGCGATGATCGCGAGGGGCTTGCCGGTCTGCATGACCTTCTCCAGGACGGGGACGATGTCCTTGACGTTAGAGATCTTGGAGTCCATGAGGAGGACGTAGGCGTCCTCGAGGACGGCTTCCTGGCGCTCCTGGTCGGTCACGAAGTAGGCCGACAGGTAGCCCTTGTCGAAGCGCATACCCTCGGTGGTCTCCAGGGTGGTGTCGAAGGAGTTGGTCTCCTCGACGGTGACGACACCCTCGGCGCCGACCTTTTCGAAGGCCTCGGCGATGAGCTTGCCGATGGCGGGATCGTTGGCGGAGATGGAGGCCGTGGCCGCAATCTGCTCGGTGGTCTCGACGGGCTTGGCGTCCACGTGAAGCTGCTCAACGATGGCCTCGACGGCCTGGTCGATGCCGCGCTTAAGGGCGATCGGGTTGGAGCCGGCGGCGACGTTACGCAGGCCCTCGTGGACCAGCGCCTGGGCCAGAACGGTCGCGGTGGTGGTGCCGTCACCCGCGACGTCGTCGGTCTTCTTGGCGACTTCCTTCACCAGCTCGGCACCGATGCGCTCGAACGGATCGTCGAGGTCGATTTCCTTAGCGACGGAGACGCCATCCTTGGTGATCGTGGGGGCGCCCCACTTCTTGTCCAGCACGACGTTGCGGCCCTTGGGGCCAAGCGTCACCTTGACGGTGTCGGCCAGCAGGTTGAGGCCGTTCTCCATGCCACGACGGGCATCCTCATCGAACTTGATGATCTTGCTCATTGAAAATGTGTCCTTCCGCGATGCGGATCGGGTTCGATGCCCGCGACGGACGGCCACGCTTTTGAGGTGGCCTCATCGAACCGGTGGTCTTATCACTCTCCATGTCGGAGTGCTAACTACGATTTTGGCACTCACCATCCCAGAGTGCAAGGCGAGGTCACGAGGCTTGAGCCCGCTGCGCTCAGGGCGTAACAATCCACGACGAGGCCGGGCAGGACCGCGGGGCCTGGCTACAGCGCCCGTGGGTGGCGGCGGGGCCTGGCCGGGCTTCGAGACGACGCGCCGAGCGAAGCTCGCGGCGCGGACGGCTCACGGGCGGGCCGCCGCCCGTGGGCACACCAAGCAGTCCGGCCCGACGGCGCGCGGAACACCAGGCGCTCGGAACACCAGCGGAGCAAGACGCAACCTAGGCATAACAAAGCCGCCCGGCCCCACAGGGGCCGGGCGGCTTAGTCAGTATCAGAGGCTCATCGCAGGATCACGATGATGTCGGGGTCTCCGAGGCCGCTCTCCTGGCGAACGTTGGAAATACCCAGCTTGGCGGCAACGTCCTTCGCGGTTCCCTCCATTCGGGGATCCTCGTAGAAGACGGTGGAGGTCTGCGTGGCCCAGCCGTCAGCGTTCGCGGCGGAGGTGCCCGCGTAGCCGGCCTGGTTCAGGATCTGAGCCTGCTGGCCGGCGTATCCCTGGGTTCCGGTGCCGTTGAGGACCTGGATGACAGCTCCGTGGTCGGGCTCAGAGGAAGCCGACGGTGAGGAGGAGCTGGCGGAAGGCGTGGGTTCAGCGGACGCGGTGGCCTCGGCCGTGGGTGACGCGGAGGGAGCGGCGGCGCTCGGGGTGGTCGCGGCGGGGCTGGGCACGTTGCTGACAGTGGCCTGCTGGCGCGACAGTGCGGTCGCCGCTGCCCATCCGAGGGCAGGAACGATCACGAGGATGGCCAGGAAAGGCCAGACGTTCTTCCACTTGGACGGCTTGGGGCGGTGCATGCCGACGGGCATGTCTTCGCCGGTGCGGTCAAATTCATCCCTGGGGTACTGAGAACTCACGCGTTCAGACTATCGGAAAAGAGGGAGTGGGGCGCGGGTGGCGCGCGGGGAATGTGGCGTGGCCTGTGCGGCATTAGGCTGGTGCTATGGGTGAACACAATCCGCGTCCGTTGGCCGAGTTGATTGATCCGGGCTGGGCTCGGGCGCTGGCTCCGGTGGAGGGGCGCGTCCACGAGTTGGGCGCGATGTTGGCCGCTGAGGTCAAGGCGGGACATGGCTACCTGCCTGCGGGCACGGATGTTCTCCGTGCCTTCACGTACCCGTTCGACAAGGTGAAGGTACTGATTGTCGGGCAGGATCCGTATCCGACGCCGGGGCATGCGATGGGGCTGTCGTTTTCGGTGCACCCGGGGGTGGCCTTGCCCAAGTCGCTCATCAACATTTTCCGCGAACTGAGCGAGGATATGGGCGTTCCCGCTCCGACGTCGGGTGACCTGACGCCGTGGTGCGAGCAGGGCGTGTGTCTGCTCAACCGCGTGTTGACGGTGCGCCCGGGTGCGCCCGCATCGCATCGAGGCCGCGGCTGGGAGGAGGTGACGCAGTGCGCGATTGACGCCCTGGTGTCCCGGAAGCGTTCGGATGGCTCGCGCGCTCCCCTCGTGGCGATTTTGTGGGGCAAGGACGCGCAGTCGCTCACACCGCGTCTGGGTGACACGCCGACTATTGCGTCCGCCCACCCGTCGCCGCTCTCTGCGTATCGAGGGTTTTTCGGGTCGAAGCCGTTCTCGCGCGCAAATGAACTGTTGGAGGCACAGGGCGCGTCGGGCGTGGATTGGTCGCTGGGCGCTTCTCATTGACGAGGCCGGGGCACACCACCCGTTCGGGTGACGGTAGGGGGCGGCTGCGATGCCGCGGTGAGGGACTCCGTGGAGCCGGCTATCGGACTCGAACCGATGACCTGCTGTTTACAAGACAGCTGCTCTACCAACTGAGCTAAGCCGGCGGCGGACACTAGTGTGCCACAGGTAGGGGCTCGCGCGCGCGGGCGGGCCAGATCGGGGTCAATGAGCACGCAGCAACGCGATTCCCCATTGCGCAGTGTGGATAACTGGCGCGCGTCTCAAGGACCTCCAATGAGCCGCAGGGATGTGACGTTTGCGCCAAAGAAGTGAGGGGCGGGACCGCCGTGCGGTCCCGCCCCTCACTGATTGAAGGCTCAGTTGGAGCTGTTGGTCGTCTCGGCGCTCTGGGCCTCGTCGGCACCGCTCTGCGAGGGCTCGGTGGCCTCGGGAGCCGGGGTCTGTGAGGTGCCCTGGCTCGCGGAATCGGTGATGCCGTATTCCTGCGCGATGGTCTCGCGCAGCGCGGGCAGCTGGGTTCCGAGCGGGATGACAGTGGAGCGGTCCTTGATGAGCTCGGGAGTTCCGAGGCCGTCGCCACGACCGTTGTAGCCGGCGTTCTGCCAGGCGGTGGTCGATGCCTTGAGGTAGTCCTCGACGGCGTTGACAGGGAAGGTCTCGATAACGTCGGAGGGGACGCCGACCTCGGCTGCAATCACCTTGACCTGCTTCCAGGAGGCGTCGAGGTTCTGGACGACGGTGCCGTTGGAGGCCTGGTACTGGGTGCGGAAGTATGCGAGCAGTGCGTGGTGGAAGTCCACCCACTTATCGGGTGCCTTCTGCGCGACGACGAGCGATGCGCTGGCCGCGGGCTTCAGGTAGTCCATGTTAACGGTGATGACCGGCTGGAGCTCAACGTTGTAGTGACCTTCGGCGGCCCAGGTGGTGAGGTCCTTGCCCATGTATGCGTCGAGGTCAGCGCACGCGTGGCAGGAGTAGTCGAAGTACTCGGTGAGGGTGGGCATGTTCGGATCCGCCTCGGCGACGACGCCGTTTGCGTTGACGATGATCGGGCGTCCGTCGGCGTAGGCGCCGAGGACGTCCGAGGCGTCGACGTTGCGGGCGGCGTTGACCTGCGCCTGCTGCTTCCAGATCACGCCGCCGACGGCTGCGACGACCGCGAGGACGATGACAGCGACGGCGGAGATGACGATAATGCGGGTGCGGCGGTCAGCACGCTCCTGCGCCTGGCGCATCTGGGCGGCTTTCGCGCGCACGGGATCGACGGCCGGCTTCTTCTTCTGAGCCATGGACTCACCTTCCGAAAGTAGTTGAATGTTGCAAGAATATCGGGCGCAGCGCGGCTGCGCTTAGTGCGACAGCCCACCCGTAACGATCAGCCATGCACCTGCCAGGAACCCACCACAGCCTACCGTGAGGAGCGCACGTCCCCAGGCAGGACGCACGATCGCGCGCAGCGATGTCGCCGTTCCAACACGCAGATCTGCGGCGAACGGCATCAGCCAGGCCGCCCAGATGGTGGCCGCCGCAAGCGCCCACACGATGATCGTCCCATGGGGGTCACTGAGCCAGTAATCGCTGCGATCGAGGCCGCTTGACGTAGCTACGTCGACTGGCCAGGTCCACAGGACACGTCCCTCATAAGAATACGAAACGCCGGCCCACACGAGATAGGGGATAAGACCCCCCACAACGAGGCCGAGGGCGGTGGTCACGATCGAACGCGCGAGCAGGATCGGGGACATAGCGATAACGGCTGCCCCATCCGATGGCTTAGGGCCGCGCAGGATGCGCCGCCGCTCGACCCACCGACTCATCGCTCCAACCAACCCGAAGGCGGTCAGGGCGATGCCGACGATGAGGGTGCCGCTCATACCGAAGACGAAGGGCAGGGAGGCCAGGAGCGCGAGCACAGCGGCACCGGAGATCCAGGCATTTTTCTTTTCCGGAGACGAGGCCGTCTCGTCGTGCGCGCCGACGACACCTGCGGCAGGGCTCGGGTTCCACTGCGGAACCGCGCCCACCGGAGGTGTCACGAAGCCCGCTTGAGGGTACGGCTGCTGCGCGGGACCGGGGGCAACGCCAGGCCCGGGACCGTAGGCACCCTGCGGGTGCGCGTAGGGAGCTTGCGGATAGGGTGCCAACACCTCGGTGGGGTCCGCATCATCGACGGCCTGCCACGTGTCGGTCGCATCGTCATGCCAGGCGACCTCGGCGGATTCATCCTCCCAGTCACCGTAGCCTTCCGCCACTGAGGCGGTATTCACGACCTCCGTATGATCGTTTGCCGCGGTGAACTCCGAGGCGTCGCGGCGCGGGTGCTGCGGGTATGCGACGGCGCGTGCACCGGCGACACCCGGACGTTGCCCCGCATCCTCCCACTCGGGAGGCGCGGCGATCTCCTGGGGATCGGAATTGACCATCTGCGTACGCATGCCCGTATCGAGCAGCTGCGCCCAGTTCACGGTCACGTAGTCAAGCTCGCCGGGAGCCCACCCGACTGCGCTCATCAGGTCGGCGACGATCAGGGAGGGCGAGGGACGCTCATCGGGGTCGGGAGCAAGTCCACCCGCGAGCGCGTCGGCGACCATGGGGTGCAGTCCGGCGAGGTCGGGGTCTCCTCCGAGGACGCGCAGCATCGTGGCGGACACGTCGCCCTTGCCGAACGGCGGGCGCCCGGTGGCGCAGGACAGCAGGGTGGCACACCACGCCCACCAGTCCGACTCCTTCGTGGCACCGTGGCCCTGCAGGAGTTCAGGCGCGGTGTACCCGGCCGTCCCCGACACGAGGCCGGTGCTGGTCAGGTGCTGATCGGAGGTCGCCATCGCAATACCGAAGTCGATGAGGACCGGGCCGCGCGGCGAACAGATGATGTTAGACGGCTTGATGTCGCGGTGGATGATGTTGGCGTGATGAACGGCCGCGATCGTGGACGCCAAGTGGTAGGAGAGGGCGGCGACACCACGCAGCGGCACCGGCCCGGAGACGAGGATTTCCGCGAGCGTGGGACCCTCCACGTACTCCGAGACAACGAAAGGCTGGGAGGCCTCGGTTTCCGCATCGACGATGTGCGCGACGAACGGCGAGCGCACGGAGTTCACCGTGCGCGTCTCGCGCTCCAGCCGCTGGCGCGACTCCTCCGAGGCGGCCATCGCCGGATGCATAGCTTTGAGGGCGACACGCGTGCCGCCCCCGTCTTCGGCGAGCCAGACCGTCCCAGCCCCGCCCGTACCGAGCCGACGGATCAGCCTGTAGCCGCCCAGTTCCTCGCCTTCTTCCACGCCCTCAGCCTACCTGTCCCCTCCCCCATCTGCGGCCACCCGCGCGGGGTGGCCCCGGCCTCGTCCCTGAATCTGACGAGCAAACACACGCTGTCAATCCACCATGTGGCCCGAACTGTACAGCCGTGAGCAAGCATGCTAACTTCGCATTTAGTCGCGCGCGCGGAACGATCCGCGTTCGCACTCTGTGGGCGAAGACGCTCCACGGTCACCCCACTACGGATCGTCCGGCACGTACCTGCCGGTGGGAAGGAAAACTCCATGGCAACCGTTACCTTTGACAAGGCCACCCGCGTCTACCCGGGTTCCGACAAGCCCGCCGTCGACCAGCTCGACCTCGAGATCAAGGACGGCGAATTCCTCGTTCTCGTCGGCCCCTCCGGCTGCGGCAAGTCGACCTCGCTGCGTATGCTCGCCGGCCTGGAGGACGTGAACTCCGGCCGCATCCTCATCGGCGACAAGGACGTCACAGACGTTCCGCCGAAGAACCGCGACATCGCGATGGTCTTCCAGAACTACGCTCTCTACCCCCACATGTCGGTGCGCGAGAACATGGGCTTCGCCCTGAAGATCGCCGGCACCCCGAAGGAAGAGATCAACAAGCGCGTCGAAGAGGCCGCTAAGATCCTCGACCTGGAGCCCTACCTGGACCGCAAGCCCAAGGCTCTGTCCGGCGGCCAGCGTCAGCGTGTCGCCATGGGCCGCGCGATCGTCCGTAAGCCCCAGGTGTTCCTCATGGACGAACCCCTGTCGAACCTGGACGCGAAGCTGCGTGTCCAGACCCGTACGCAGATTGCCTCCCTGCAGCGTGAGCTCGGCGTCACCACCGTGTACGTCACCCACGACCAGACCGAGGCTCTGACGATGGGCGACCGCATCGCGGTTCTTGCCGGCGGCCTCCTCCAGCAGTGCGGCACCCCGCAGGAGATGTACGAGCGTCCCGCCAACGAGTTCGTCGCTGGCTTCATCGGCTCCCCCGCCATGAACCTGGGCACCTTCACGGTCGAGGGCGAGTGGGCCAAGCTCGGCCCCGCACGCGTGCGTGTCTCCGAGGCCGCCCGCGCCGCGATGACCGCTGAGGATGGCGGAAAGATCAAGATTGGCTTCCGTCCCGAGGGCCTGGATGTCGTTGCCGACGGCTCCGAGGGCTCCATCCCCGTCGAGGTTGACTTCGTCGAGGAACTCGGCTCGGACGCCTACGTGTACGGCCACCTGGCCGGCGCCGCCGAGGGCGAGACCCTGGGCTCCGGCTCTGAGGGCACCGGCAAGCAGCTGATCGTGCGCGTTCCCCCGCGTACCGCCCCCGCGCGCGGCGGTGTCCTGCACGTGCGCATCCGCGAGGGTCAGCAGCACAACTTCTCCGCTGCAACGGGCGTTCGCCTGCCCGAGTGACGCATAGCGCTCACGCACAGCGATAATCGGCCCCGGCCTCGTCCACTCGTACCTCCAGGACGAGGCCGGGGTTTCGCTATACCCGCATGTGTTCTTGGCCGCGACTAGCGCAGGTGCCGAGTCGGAACTATGCGCACGGCGCTCGAGATGAGATAATGGGAACCATGGCTCTGGACATTACGGCGGCCGCAATTGACCCCGCCCTTTTGGACCTCCCGTGGGACGTTCCCCTCGAGGAGTGGCCATCCAACTTACTCGCGGCACTTCCCCGCGGTATTTCCCGCCACATCGTGCGCTTCGTGAACCTGTCTGGCCGCGTGCTCGCGGTCAAGGAGATCGGTCCGACCGTCGCCCATCACGAATACGACTGCCTGCGTGACCTGACGCGCCTGGACGCCCCGTCCGTCCAACCGGTCGCCGTCATCACCGGACGCGAAAGCCCCGAGGGCGAAGAACTCAACGCCGTACTCATCACCGAGCACCTGCAGTTCTCCCTCCCCTACCGCGCACTCTTCTCCCTGTCGATGCGCGAGGACACCGCGACGCGCCTCATCGACGCGCTCGCCCTCCTCCTCGTTCGCCTCCACCTCTTGGGCTTCTACTGGGGCGACGTCTCCCTGTCGAACACGCTGTTCCGCCGCGACGCAGGCGAGTTCGCCGCCTACCTGGTCGACGCCGAAACCGGCGAACTGCACCCAAAGCTCACCCCCGGCCAGCGCGAGTACGACGTCGACCTGGCCCGCACGAACATCATCGGCGAACTCATGGATCTCCAGGCCGGCGGTTTCTTCCCCGAAGACGCCGACCCCATCGACGTCGGCGACCGCATCCGCACCCAGTACGACCTGCTGTGGAACGAAGTAACCGCCGAGGAGTCCATTCCCAACGAGCAGCGCCAGTACCTCGTCAGCGAGCGCATTCGCCGCCTCAACGACCTCGGGTTCGATGTCGCCGAGCTGCATATGGCATCGGATTCGTCGGGCGAGCATCTGGTCATCCAGCCCAAGGTGGTCGACGCCGGGCACCACAACCGTAAGTTCATGCGCCTGACCGGGATGGACGTCGGCGAACACCAGGCCGCCCGCCTCCTCGCAGACATTGACGTGTGGCGCGCGACAAGTGGGCTGCAGGACATTCCCCTTGAGCAGGCCGCCCACCAGTGGCTCACCGACGTGTTCGCCCCCGTCGTGCGCGCGATTCCGCGCGAGCTCGCCGGCAAGCTCGAGCCGGCTCAGCTGTATCACGAGTACCTCGAACACCGCTGGTACATGGCCCAGCAGGCCGGTCACGACATTCCCGGTGAGGAGGCCGTCGCCTCCTACATCGAGAACATCTTGCCGTCCAAGCGCGACGAGGCCGTCCTCATCGAACCCGGGCCTGGCCGCGCCTCTATGCTCAGCGCCGAGGCGAACCCCGACCTGTGGTGAGGGCACAACGCCCCGTCCCGTTCACGCTAGGAGCACCTATGTCTGAATTCCCCCGCATCTTTGCCCACAGAGGCGCTTCCTCGCTCGCGCCGGAGAACACGATTGCCGCGTTCTCCAAGGCGATGGAGGTCGGTGCCCGCTGGTTCGAGTTCGACGTGGATATCGCCGGCGACGGCTCTCTCATCGTCATCCACGACGACACGCTGGACCGTACGACGACGGGGTCCGGCTCCTACTACCAGCTCGGATTCGCGGATATCCGCCGACTCGACGCGGGCCGTTGGTTCTCGGACACGTACCGCTTCGAGCGCATTCCCGAGGCCGCGGATGCCCTCGCGTTCGCGCACGCCCAGCAGATGGGCGCGAACCTGGAGATCAAGCCCTGCGCGGGCGGGGATCGGCTGCGCGAACGCCTGATCGAAGCCCTGGCCGTCACGCTGGCAGGGGACAAGGTTCCCTCCCGACTCATCGTCTCCTCCTTCGACCACGACCTCCTCGCTTCCTTCCACGAGGCCTGCCCGACGGTTGCGCTCGGCTGGCTGATCGAGCGCGCCTCCGAGGAGTGGCGCGAGGGCGCGGCCGCCCTGGGTGCGACAGCGATTCATCCGGGCGTTGAGGGCCTCACCGAGTCTGACGTGCGCGCGATGCGCGACGCGGGCTTCGAGGTCAACGTGTGGACCGTCAACGACATCGAGCAGGCTCGCGAGCTGGCCTCGTGGGGCGTCACCGGCATCTTCACGGATCGTCCGCAGGACTTCCCCGCCGAGGCCCTGAAGGCCTGACGGGTGCGGGTGCTTCCGGGTCAGCACCCTGGATCCCTAACGAAACACGAGCGCGGCCTGCGCCCGCGCCAGCACCGACAGACAAGGCAGCCGGGGTCGCTCACGCGGCCCCGGCTGCCTCTTAGGTATGCGACGGAAGGCTCCTTACGCCTCGCCCGCGCGGCGCGTGAAGCGCTTGGAGACGTGCTTGGCCAGGGACAGCTCGGCGATCGAGTCGACAACCATCAGGCCGCCCACGATGCCCGCGAAGCGCATCCAACCCGAACGCGGCGAGGAGGCGCGCACCGCGGCCACAAGCATGCCGGTACCGACGATGGCCTCAGCGGCGACGGCGGCGTGGATGATCCACGGACGCTCAACGGCCACGGACTCGTAGGAGTTCCACAGGGGCTTCACGACCGACTGCGGCTGACCCATCATGATGTCGACGCTGCGACCAATCGCGTTGGAGATACCGCGAGCCAGGTGCACGGAGACGCCCTCAACGTCCTCGAGGTCAGTGGTGCCCAGGAGGAAGCCGGCGACGGAGCCGTGCAGGCCGAGGGCGCGCACGACCTTCCACACCGATTCCTCGCCGGTCGTGGCCACAGAGGCCCACAGGGCGTCGGCGTCGGAGCCCGGGACGGCCTCGGCGATCTCCAGGAGGTCGAGACGGTCGCCCACGAGATCGATGACCTCGCCAGGCAGTTCCGACGTGCGGTCGTGTCCACCGGGGACGATCGCAGCATCCATGCCCCAGTTGTGAGAGATGATGTGCTCGAGGTGATCGTCGGTGACCAGGAAGACCTGGAACTCACCGTCCGTCACGGAGAGAGTCACGAGCGGCAGATCACCGAAGTTCCAGCCCTCCTTCTCGGCGGGCAGCTCAGCGAGAAGTGCGCGGTTATCATCGGCGAGCTCGAGGTCTCCGAGATCCACACCCTCAAGGGCCGCGAGGAGCGGCACGGACGAGGCAGGGGTGCGGCCAATCTCGACGATGCGAGTCGGGGTAGGTTCGACGGCGGCGGCCTCCTCCTCATCGGAGGGCCAGACCTTGCCGAGCGGCGACTCACCCTCGGGCAGGTGATCGGCCGTCGCGTTACCGATGCGCACCTCTGCGTCGAACAGGATGGCGAGCTCGTTGGCCAGTTCCGCGGGAGTCGGGCCGGGAACAACCTCGGTCGAGCCGGCGGGGACAGTCGCAACGCGTTCGTTGTCGACGGCAACGTTCAGGCCAAACAGCTGGGGCGAGGAGGGGAACCACTCGAGCTGGGCGAGGATCGAACGCTCCTTCAGCTCGCCGGCGACCACGCTGGGATCCAGATCGTGGCCGATGATCATGCCTTCAATGCGAGTCCATTCCTGGGCCATGTCGCTACCTTCCTGTCCGTGGTGAGATGGTCTCACCACTCTATAGTTCCATTGTGTCGTGCGGATCGCATTTTCGCTCGGCCGCACGGTCAGTGACGAGAATTTGTATCACTGTGCCGGCACTTACCTGGTACGCAGCTCCTGCATGTTTTTGAGGTGTCTACTGCTAGCCTCTCGCGGTAAAGAATGAGACCACACCTGCGCGAAAACGAGTGAGCGGTAGGGGGCTCACTCCTCAATGCATCGGGCCTGTGTTCATTGCGCTTCCGCTTTCCCTGTCCTATGCCCGTCGTTGGGCGATGATCGCCGCGTATCCTTTCGCAGTTACCCCATCATACGGCCCCTCATCGCCATGTTTCAAGGGTCCACATTAGGCCAATGGGATGCGTGGTGGTCTACCAGCGGGCACCGGGGGGTGGCCGCCGGGCCTGGCCGACGCCCCGGTGGGCGGAAGAGGGCTCAGGACCGCGGTTTCGGTGGGCACAGTGTTGGTGGCGCGACACAACTCGCCCAGCACACCCCCTCCAACGCCATTTCCGCGAGATAATTCGCCCAGCACGCCATAAATAGCCGATTGTGCGCCATTTCGAGCGCACTGGGTGAGCTTTTTCGCGCTCGCGCCCACATCAGGCCGAGCAGGGCGGAAAGTATCGCGCACGGGGCGAAGCGACGTGGCGACTTTGAAAACGACAACACCAATGCTCACCACTGAACAGCAACCATTGAAACCAGCGACACCTTTGCACCCGATAACTGCACCAAAAACGCCCGTTTCTCGTCCGCAAAGGCGATCGCGGTTCCAATCCCACGCAGGCACGCACGAACAAAGGCAATGGCGGTATCAGACAACCATGCTGTCTGTCCTGCACGGCCAGTCTGCGGCACCCGTGGGCGGGCCGCCGCCCACCGGCACACACAGCGGCCCGGCCCAGCAAACACAACGAAGCCGCCCGACCCCACAGGGGGCCGGGCGGCTCACGCATCAGGCCGCTAGGCGGCTCTCAGCGATTGTTTCAGCGCATCTGCGTGCCGGCAGAACCCAGGCGCTCGCAGGCCTCGACGACGCGGGCGGCCATGCCGGCCTCGGCCGACTTGCCCCACGTGCGCGGGTCGTACTGCTTCTTCACGCCGACCTCGCCGTCGATCTTGAGGACACCGTCGTAGTTGCGCATCATGTGGTCGACGACCGGGCGGGTGAACGCGTACTGCGTGTCGGTGTCGACGTTCATCTTGATGACGCCGTTGGCGACAGCGGTGGCGATCTCCTCGGCGGTGGAGCCGGAGCCGCCGTGCATGACCAGGTCGAAGGGGCGGTGGTCGAGGCCGAAGTGCTCAGCGACCTCCTTCTGGATGGTGCCGAGCAGCTCGGGACGCAGCTTCACGTGGCCGGGCTTGTAGGCGCCGTGCACGTTGCCGAAGGTCAGGGCCGTGATGTAGCGGCCCTTCTCGCCCAGGCCCAGGGCCTCAACGGTCTTGATGCCGTCCGCGGTGGAAGTGTAGAGCTTCTCATTGATTTCACCAACGACGCCGTCTTCCTCGCCGCCGACCGCGCCGACCTCGATCTCGAGGATCGTGTTGGCCTTGACGGACAGGGCGAGCAGTTCCTTGGCGATCTCGAGGTTCTCGTCGAGCGGAATCGCGGAACCGTCCCACATGTGGGACTGGAAGGTGGGCAGCTTGCCTTCGGCGACCTGGCCGGCCTCGATCTCGAGGAGGGGGCGGACCCAGGAGTCGATGTTCTGCTTGGCGCAGTGGTCGGTGTGCAGAGCCACGGTGATGCCGTAGTTCTTGGCAACCTCGTAGGCGTAGGCGGCGAGGGCCAGCGAGCCGGTGACGCGGTTCTTGATGGTGGAGCCGGAGCCGTACTCGGCGCCGCCAACGGACACCTGGATGATGCCGTCAGACTCGGCCTCGGCGAAGCCCTGGAGGGCGGCGGTGATGGTCTGGGACGAGGTCACGTTGATCGCAGGGTAGGCGAACTTGCCATCCCGTGCGCGATTCAGCATCTCTGCGTAGACCTCAGGGGTTGCGATAGGCACTTGGAGCCTCCTAATCGAGTGACAGTTTTGTCGTGATAGATTCTCTCACATTTTGCACGAGCGGGGAGGGGAAGGAAGTCCCGTTTGGACGGTTTTCTTCCAACCCCTCCCCGACTGGTATGCGTCAGTTGGAGCGGCCGATGCGGACTCCGAGTTCGGCGACGGACATGACGTCCGTCAGGTCCTTAGCAACGTCGGCCTGGGTCGAAGTACCGCGGAATCGGAGGTAGGAGCCGTTGCCCGCAACCGGGATGTCCACGGTGCCGGGGACGTTCGCCAGGGAAGTCGCGAGGACGGGGTTGCCCTGTGCGCTCGGGTTGCCCTTGTTGTCGCCCTGTCCCTTGAGGCCGTCGGCGGAGCCGGCGAGGTAGATCTGGACGTCCTTGGCACGGCCCGAGGCCTTGGGGCCGTTGCCGGCACGCGGCGTGTAGGAGACGGCGCAGACGTCGTATCCAGTGGCGCCGTCGCCGATCGTCAGGTCGATCCAGTTGGGCTACTTGCGGGCGTTGTCGGCGCCGGGCAGCTTGGCCTTGTTGGCGTCGATGTACTGGGAGTGCCAGTAGGTCGCGGGGTCACCGTCGGTGGCCATGGATTCCTTGCCGCGCTCCCAGCGGGTTTCGACGGAGTCGGCTGCCGCGGCCTCGGCCTTGATGCGGGGGCCGCACACGCCGATCAGGCCTTCGCTGGCCACGGTCTTCTCACCACCGTTGGGGCGGCGCGACAGGTAGCCGGAGTCGATGACGCTCAGGTACTGGTTGGTCATGGCGTTGCGCAGGCGGAAGCCGTCGCCGGCGGTTTCCGCGACCCACTTCTGGGGGTTGCGCGTCGCGTAGTCGCCCTGGAACGTGGGGGTGAACTCCTGGCTCATGTCAGCGCACGCGTAGGCGGTTACCGGGTGTCCGGGGGTCGTCGACACGTGGGTCTCAGAGTTCGGTGTTTCCTCTGAGTAGACGGCGAGGCAACGGTTCGCGTTGACCGAGCAGATCTGGTAGTAGCCGTCGGGGGTGGCGGCCAGCTCCCAGTTATCGGAGGCGGTGCCCGCGGTCGGGGTGCCACCCGACACGCTGAGTGCTCGTCCGTCAGACAGCGCGATCGTGTACTGGCCGGGGGCGAGGGTCTCGCGCGTGGGGTCGACGTAGGTGGATGGTTCACCCAGGGCCTTGATGCGCGCCTTGAAAGCCTCAGCGTTTCCATCAGTCTTGGGGGTCTTGGTGTTCCAGAACATCTGGGCGCCGTAGTGACTGCGAATCTGTGCGAGGTACGTCTTGACGTCGCCGGGGCCCTGCTTGAAGATGAACTCGTCGGCGCCCATGTGCCATTCGGTGGACCCGAAGGCTTCCATGTACTCGTCGATGCGGTCGAAGGGGAACTGCTGGGCGACGGGGTACTTGTCGGACTTGATGCGCAGCTCGAGGGACAGGTAGTTCATCTTCAGGTCGGGCATGCGGTCGATCTGTCGGGTGATCCAGTCCGGGGTGATGTGGGTGCCGCAGGCGCACAGGGTGGCGCCACGGTCGGCGAAGCGCGGGATGTCGGTGATGCTACCGGCGGGCACGGTTCCCTGGCCGGTGCGCACCGCCTTTTCGATGGTGCGGGCACCCCACAGGAGGCCGGAGCGGTTGGCAGCCACGACCTGGGCTCCGTTTGCGTTGACGGTCAGCTGGTAGCCCTCATCACCGAGGTCGGTGCGGGACGCGTTGATCGTGAGGATGAGCGCGACTTTCGCTCGGGTGCGCGCAAGCCGCGGCGCCCGCGCATGGCTTGGCGATGACTGAGGCATTAGTTCTCCTGCTCAACGTTTTGCTTCCACGCAAACTGTCCAAAGCCCGAATGAAAAAGGATGCTCATTGTCCATTCCGACTACTTTTTGGCTTGCAAATAGCATCAAAGATCGGAGGATGAAAACAATAGAAACGGTAAAAGATCGGTGGGTCAGCGAGAATATCGGCCAACCGGGTTAATTAAGGGATTTCAGTTTGATACTTCGCCTACAAGTCAGGAGGTTTCCGCGCCCTCCAGACGCGACGCGTGCGCCCACATAACGATCGCGGCAGCATGACCAACATTCATGGACCGAGTCGAACCGCGCTGAGTAATGGCGACGACACTATCGCACGCCCGGATCATCTCCTCGCTTAATCCGGAAGCCTCGGATCCAAAAACGAGGCACGCGCGCTCCGGCAGCACCGCGCCTTCGAGCGCGACGGACCCCTCAACATTGTCGACGCCGACGAGTGTCAAGCCTTCCTTCGAGCAATGCTCCACGAGTTCACGCACTTCGGGACGGTGATCCACCGGCAGGTAGCGGTCGGTGACCATCGCGCCGCGTCGGTTCCACCGCTTGCGCCCCACGACGTGCACGCGGCGCGCACCCATGGCATTCGCCGTTCGCACAATCGACCCGATGTTGAAGTCGTGATCGAGATTCTCCACTGCCACCTCGAAGGGCAGCGAGCGGGCAGCAATGTCCGCTCGAATCGCGTCCATCGTCCAGTAGCGGTAGCGGTCTTCGACGTTGCGCCGATCCCCCGCCTTCAGGAGCTCCCGATCGTAGTACTCGCCGACCGGCCAGGCGGCCTCCCCACCCGGCCACGGACCGACCCCGACCTGCCCGGACTGCGCAGCCCAGGCCTCGTCGTTCCCGCACGCGCCATCACGCGCGATGTCACACCCGTTTTCGAACTCGTTCACGGATCCCACCCTAGCGGCACCGTAGAATGGAGGCATGACTGCCCTGACGCACGAACCGACACCCCTAACCGATCTGCCTCCCGTCACCGCGTGGCTCTCCGACATGGACGGCGTCCTGGTCAAGGAGAATCGGGCGCTTCCGGGCGCGAACGAGTTCCTCGCCGCTCTGCGCGGGAAGAATATCCCCTTCCTGGTCCTCACCAACAATTCGGTGTTCACGAACCGCGACCTGTCCGCACGCCTGGCGAACTCCGGCCTGGACATCCCCGAAGAGAACATCTGGACCTCCGCGAACGCGACGGCCGCGTTCCTGCACCAGCAGTCGCCCGGCTCAACCGCGTACGTCATCGGAGAGGCCGGCCTGACCACCGCGATCCACTCCGCGGGATACGTCATGACTGAGATCGATCCCGAGTTCGTGGTGCTCGGCGAGGTGCGTTCCTACGACTTCCATGCGCTGACTCACGCGATCCGCCTCATTGAGGGCGGCGCGAAGTTCATCGCGACCAACCCCGACGTGTCTGGCCCCTCCGACGAGGGCACCCTCCCCGCCTGCGGCGCCATCGCGGCGATGATCACGGCGGCGACCGGGCAGAAACCCTACTTCGTCGGCAAGCCGAACCCCGTCATGATCCGCGCTGGCCTGAACAAGATCGGCGCGCACTCCGAGAGCGCCGCAATGGTCGGCGACCGCATGGACACGGACGTGCGCGCTGGCGTCGAGGCCGGCCTGCGCACCCACCTGGTCCTGTCAGGTTCCACGGCCCGCGAGGACATCAACATTTTCCCGTTCCGCCCCTTCGGCATCCACGAGGGCATCGGCGATCTCATCGAGCTCGTCGAGGCGGCGCACTGACTCACACCGATCCGGAAGGAACACCCATGACCAACGATTCCCACAAGGCGCGCCTGGCCACCCTCGTCCAGGAACTCTCCGTCATCCACGAGAAGGTCACCCTGGCGTCGGGGCGCGAGTCCGACTTCTACGTCGACATGCGCCGATCGACCCTCCACCACGAGGCGGCCCCCCTCATCGGCCACGTCATGCTGGACCTCCTGGAGGAGTCCGGCTTCGCGGTCGGCGAGGAGTACGTGGCCGTCGGCGGTCTGACGATGGGCGCTGACCCCGTTGCGACCGCGATGATGCACGCCGCCGCGTCGCGCGGCCTGGACCTGGACGCATTCGTCGTGCGTAAGGCCGCGAAGGATCACGGCATGAAGCGCCGCATCGAGGGCCCGGACGTCGTGGGTAAGAACGTCGTCGTCCTCGAGGACACGTCCACGACCGGCGGCTCCCCGCTGGAGGCCGCGCTCACACTGCGCGAGGCCGGCGCGAACGTCGTCGCCGTCGCCGTCATCGTCGACCGCGCGACGGGCGCGAAGGAGCGTATCGAGGCCGAGGGCTTCCCGTACTTCTACGCGCTGGGCCTGGAGGACATCGGCCTGGCCTGATTCTCCGCATGCATTGACGAGGTCGGGGCCGGGTTCTGCGTGAACCCGGCCCCGGCCTCGTATCTGTGCGAGCGCCCTCACATGTGGGGGACGGAGCGCATGGCGCACGCGGTCACCCAACGCGGGGCCAGCTTCATGGCGCCCATCGCGACCTTGTAGGGGATGGTGGGGGTGACCTGAACGCGGCCCGCACGCACGGCGTCGAGGGCCTCCGTGACGACCTGCTCGGGGCTGGCCATGAGCCAGGAGGGGGTTGCACGCATGTCGACGCCCGCGCGCTCGAAGAACGGTGTGTCGACAGGGCCGGGGCACACGACTGTGGCCGTGATTCCAGATCCCTTGAGCTCGGCGGCGAGGCCCTCGGTGAAGGCGACGACCCAGGCCTTGTGGGCGGAGTAGGTGCCCGCGCCCGTGCGCGAGGCGACAGAGCCGACGTTGAGGATGGCGCCGCGTCCGCGCGAGCGCATGGAGATGCCGGCGTGGTGGGCCAGGGTCATGACGGCGCGGACCATGACGTTCAGGCCCTTGATTTCGTTCTCAAGGCTGTTGTCCAGGAACTCTGTTCCCAATCCAAAGCCGGCGTTATTGACGAGGAGGTCCACGGGAGCCAGGTCAGGCTTGTCGCGGTCTTCGGGTCCTCCCACGTCAAGGCGGGCGGCGACGCGTCCGCAGCCGGAGTCGGTGGACAGGTCGGCGGCGATCACCTCGGCGCGCACGCCGGCGACATTCGCGAGCGAGTCCGCGAGCGCGCACAGGGCGTCTTCGCTGCGCGCGACGAGCACCAGGTCGTGGCCCGCGGCGGCCAGTTGCCAACAGAATTCTTCACCAATGCCGGAGGTTGCTCCGGTGACCAGCGCTGTTCCCATGGGGGAAGTCTAGCGCCGCATGGTGCGCGCAGCACGAAGCCGGGGCGGGAACGCGCGTGCGTCCCACCCCGGCTTACTGTGTCATCGGGTCCGGATCAGGTATCCGGCTCCACCGCCGGCGAGGGCCGCCGGAATGACGAGCAGGACGAGCCAGTAGGGGCTCCATCCACCCGATCGGCCGGTCTCGGCGGCCGCAGCGATCGGTACGGCGCCCGATGCGTCGGCCGTCCCGTTCTCGGGGGCAGCCACGCCACCGCTCTGCGCGACTTCACCGCTCTGCGCACCGCCCTGGGGCGCAGCCGAGGGGCTCGCGGACGGGGTGGCCGCGGGAGCCGCCTTCGGGGCGGTCACGGGTGCCGAGCTGGCCGCACCGGTCGTTCCACTTGCCGCTCCGTTGCTGCGAGCAGCCGGAGCGCCGGTCGCGCTACCACCGGTCGCAGCGGGGGCTGCGGTACGGGTCGCGCCGGACGAGGCCGGGGTTCCTGCGTTTGTCGCGGACGCTGCGGGCACTCGAACCGGGCCGCCAGTGGGAGCGGGAGACGGGAAGGGGTGCGGCATCGGTGCAGGATCCGCGGTCGGCGCCGGAGCCGGGTCCATCGTCGGTGCGGGAGCCGGAGCCGGGTCCGTCGTCGGTGCGGGAGCCGGAGCCGGGTCCGTCGTCGGTGCGGGAGCCGGAGCCGGGTCCATCGTCGGGGCCGGAACCGGAGCGGGGTCCACGCTCGGAGCCGGAGCGGGTGCAGGATCTGCGGTCGGCGCGGGGGCGGGCGTCGGCTTGGGTGCCGGGGTGGGGACCGGCTCAGGCACCGGGGAGGGCCCGGGCGACGGCGTCGGAACGGGCTCTTCCTCGACCGGTGCGGGCCGCTCATTGTGGTGTCCGGATCGGACGATCACCGTGAAGGACTGGGGCTCGACGAGGCTGCGTTCGCCGCTGCGTGCGCCCACCTCGATGCGGTAGGTGCCGGGCGCACTGAAGACCCAGTTGCCGTGCATGTGCGTCGCTTCGGTCGTGTGGACGAGGCCGTCGCCCTTGGACGAGTCGAAGTGGACCTTCGCGCCCGCACCGAAGGTGCCGCCCTGGAAGAATGCGACGCGGGCGCCTTCGGGGGCCTGCGCGAGGTGCAGGGTCAGGTCGGCTCCCTCGGGCAGGGCCGCGTAGTCGATGCCCTCAGTGGACAGGCCGGGCCACACGATGTCGCTGTTCTGCGTCTCGGGCAGCACGTACGTGGCGGTGCCCACCGGTCCGAGCACGTCGTAGCTCGCATCCGACAGGGAGGCGGGGCGCACGAAGCGCGCGTTGGGTGCGACCGTGAGGGTCGTGGAGCCGACAGTGCGCAGCACGGAGGTGCGCGCGTTGGTCAGGGAGTCATCCTTGACGGCCAGGCCGTAGGTGAGTCCGCCCTCGCCGCTCGCCTGGGTGAGGCGCACGTCCAGGTGTCCACGCGCGATCTCCACGGGGTCGCTCAGCAGGGACGAGGCCGGGTCCGGTGTTGCGTCGTTTCCGCCGTTATCGGGGGCGGGAGCAGGGGCGGGCGTCGGGTTCGGAGCGGGTTCGGGCTCTTCGGGGGCGGCGATACCGTCGCGCATCTTGAGCATCGCGGTGAGTCCGACGTGCGGGCCGACGGTGACGTCGGCGGCGTCAGCGACGGTCATGACCGCGTCGGAGAGGGGGTGGGGGCGCAGGATGACGCGCATGTACATGGGGTCGGACTGGCACACACCGAGGTCCTGGGTCTTCGTGTCCATGCCGCCCGCACCCAGGGTGCCTTCCATGGAGCACCAGGGGCTGAAATCCCACTTGGATTCGAGGAACTCGATCTTGTAGGTGGCGCGCAGGGTCGGGTCGTTGGCGCGCACCGTGGCGGTGTACTGGTCGGTCGAGCCGGGAATGAGGTCGTAGGAGACCTCGACGCGGCGCGAGGAGATCGGCAGGTGGTCGGGGTTCCAGACGGGTGCAGGGTCCGGGTTGGAGGGGCCGAGGATCGTGTCGGTGCCACCGACGGTAACGGGTTCGGTGTCCTTCTGGGAGTACTGAACGGTCTGCGAGATCCAGCGAGCCGAGGCAGAGTCGCCGGGAATGTAAATCGCCTGGACGGCAGCAGCATCGGCGCCCAGCAGCTCGGAGACCGTCGCTCGGCCACCGTCAACGGGAACCTCGGTCAGGAAGTAGCCATTGACGGTGATCCACGCGCGGCCCTTGTCGGTGGTGACACCCGTGTCGATCGTAATGTCGGTCAGGTGATTGTCGCCGGGGTGCTCGCGTTCGGCGTGGTGGGACAGGGTGAGCGTCGGGGTAGCCGCGTTGCCGTCGGTGCGTTCAGCGCGCGCCGCGTTGTACGCGGATTCGATGTCCTTGATAGTGCCTTCGGTGGGGTTCGCGCCGCCGACCTGCCAGACCAGAGGCGTGATCGGCGAGGAGTAGATAGCGGTGCCGTCGGCACTGCGAGCGGTCATCTTATAGTTCGCGACGTAGCGACCCGGCTGCGTGAAGGTCGTGTACAGGTGCGTGTGGCGCGGGTTGTAGACGCTTCGGTATGCGGTGTCGTGACTGGAGAGGAAGCGGTTCACGCTGTCGCCGTTGTCGATGAACATCTCCATGCGACCCGGGCCGTCGACGCTGATGAGGTCGAGCGTGTAGGTCTCGCCCTCGAACTTGTCGGTGTCTCCGATTTCGCCGGCTCCGAGGCCTGCCCAGATGGGCGTGTTACCGGGGCCAGGATTCTGGGGCGCAGCGTTCAGGACGGTACCCTCGGCACCCAGGAAGGCCAGGTCGGGGCGCTTCGCCGGGATGACGAGCTGCGACTTCGCCTCGTCTTTTTCGCCGGTGCCGGTCCACGCCTTGGGGATCCACAGAGCGGTCTTCTCCATCGGCATGTTGATGGTGTTCAGGGAGAAGCTGTTGGTGTCGTCATGCCAGACGGGGATGGGTGCATCAACGTGCTGTCCGGTAACGATCCATTCCTTGTCCTGGTCGGGACCGGCCCACGCGGCGGCGGGGGTCAATGCCAGGAAGAGGGCGAGCGCAGCCGTGCTGATGCGTCGCAGGTGTGACATTCGAGTGCCTTTTCTAGCTATGTTGTAGGTGAGAATCATTATCACTCTAAATAAGCTCACACACAACTCACACCGATCAGGCTTGTTTCACGCGTGTTTCACGCGGCCTCCTCTCTTCCCCGCAGATAGGCTCGACCCCATGAGATTTGCGACCTGGAATGTCAACTCCATCCGCACGCGCGTCGACCGCGTTATTGCTTTCCTCGAGCGCTCTGGTACGGACGTGCTGGCCATGCAGGAAATTAAGTGCCGCCCCGACCAGTTCCCGACGGAAGCCTTTGAGGAGGCCGGTTACCACGTCGCCATCCACGGTCTCAACCAGTGGAACGGCGTCGCTGTCGCTTCCCGTCTGCCCATCCTGGATGTGCAGGACCACTTCCCCACCCAGCCCGCCTTTGGCGAACCGCCCGTGGTCGAAGCTCGCGCGCTCGGCGTCACCATCGACACGACTGACACACTCCCCTCCGAGGATAGGCAGGCCTCGTCGATGACGATCTGGAGCCTGTACGTGCCCAACGGCCGCGAGCTCACGCACGCGCACTACGCCTACAAGCTGGAGTGGCTCGCGAACCTCGCCGAGCAGGGCCGCGGCTGGCTCACCGACCCGAGCGCCCTGATTGCCCTCGTCGGCGACTGGAACGTCGCCCCCATGGACGAGGACGTATGGGACATGAGCGCCTTCGAGGGAGCCACGCACGTGTCGGCGCCCGAGCGCGAGGCCTTCGCCGCTTTCGCCGCGGACGGCTGGGTTGAGGTCACGCGCGAGCGCGTCACAAACTACACCTACTGGGACTACCAGAAGCTGCGCTTCCCCAAGAACGAGGGCATGCGCATCGACTTCGCCTACTGCTCGCCGGCCCTCGCTGCGCGCGTGAGCGGCGCACAGATCGACCGCGACGAGCGCAAGGGCAAGGGTGCGTCCGACCACGTGCCCGTCATCGTCGACGTCGACTAAGAGGCGAACGAGGCCGGAACTCAGCCGGCCGATATGGGTCGAGGCCTGGGCGCGCGCCCAGGCCTCGTTCCGTATCGATTAGGCGTGCTCGCGCGCGAGGCGCAGCAACTCTGCATTGAGGGCTGACCAGTTGTCGTGATGCCACAGCCCGAAATGCTCCGCGCCAACAAAGGCGGCGCTGGCACGAAGGTCACGGTCCGCCCACACGAACGAGCCGGATTGTCCGAAGTGCCCGATCGTGCGCGGGGAGGCGTCGGGCGCGGTCCAGTGCGGCGACTTCTCACCGCGAATCTCGAGGCCGAGGCCCCACGGGCAGGGATTGAAACGCCCGTAGCCAGGCACAACGCCAGCGAGCGCAGGAAACTGCGACAGAGCGGCAAGCGCAGCCAACGGTCCACTCAGCAACGTTGGGCGTGCGAGCTCGGCACCGAAGAGGCTGACGTCGGACGCACTGGCGACCCCCGCATGAGCGGGGCTACCGGGAATATCGGCCGTCGCCATGCCGAGCGGCTCAAAGACCGTCTCGCGCACCCACTGCGCAATGCCGACGCCGGTCGCAGCCTCGATCACCTCGCCGAGGACGTCGAAGCCCTCGTTCGAGTAGATCCGTCGCTTCTCCGGAGCAGCGACGGGGCGACGCCCCTCGAACGGCAGGCCCGAGGCGTGAGCCAGCAGGTGCCGGACCGTCGAACCCTCAGGACCCGCGGGATCATCGAGGGAAACCAGGCCTCGTTCGACCGCGACCAACACCGACCACGCGACGATCGGCTTGGTTACCGACGCGAGCGGGAAAACACGATCGACGTCTCCGTACGTATAGACGACGTCGCCCCCGACACGAAGGACGAGGGCGACATCAAAGGATGGCAGTGGGCCGATCACGCGGTGGCCTCCGGAGCCGGAGCCACACCTGCCTCGGCGGCTGCTGTGGTCTTTTCACTGATCTTACGCAGGGTGCGCGCGTAAACTTCTGCGACCTCCTCGGGGACCGAGGCCCCGAGCTGCAGCACGTAGTGCGCAGGCAGACGCAGGAGCTGCACACACACAGCGAGGAAGTCCGCGACGAACTCACGAGCGTCGATCGGCTCGTCGTTGTAACGAGCCGAGACGACGGAGCCGTACCAGTAGCGAATGAGGATCCTCGCAAGCGTACGAGGAGTCGTACCAATTGCGGCACCCTCCTCGTCCACGAAGGTCTGGATCATCGCAGTGAGGGTTTCCTCCATCTGCTGGGTGCGGTACTTGTAGTGTGCGTGTGCAGGGTGCGCCTCAGAGGAGGACTCCGCCCACAGGACACAGTCCAGTGCGATGGCCGCATCGGCGCCGGGCTTTATGGCGAAGCGCATTTCCCCGACTGCCCAGTCAACAAACGAGCCCACGGTGATACCGCCCTCGTCGAACCCGCCTTCGGTCTCATCGTTAATGGAAACGTCGAAGAGTGCGTTCATCTCCTCGTGACGCTGAATCGCGCTGCGCAGGATGGCTTCCTTCGAGGGGAAGTGATAGACCACCGCGGGGTGCGAAATGCCGACTCGGCGACCAAGGTCACGCAGGGAAAAGCCGTTATAGCCTCGCTCTGCAATCAGAACCATCGCTGCTGAGAGGATGGATTCACGCGTCGCCTGTCCTACGGAGTAGGCGCCACGGGCCTTCCTCTGGGTTGTCATATCATCTCCTGCTGTTGCGGGCACCACATACCGAGCGCCCGAAATACACACTGGTAGTCAGTGTACCGCGCAATCTCAGGGTTTATCAACATTCATGACAAGCCCGTCAATGGAATCGTTGATGTCAACTGTCACATTCTGACCATCTTGAACGTCTCCACTGAGCAGCAGCTTGGCCAGTCGATCGCCAATCTCGCGCTGAATCAAGCGGCGCAGCGGGCGCGCTCCGAAGGCCGGATCATAGCCGACTCGAGCGAGCCATCCACGGGCCGGTTCGGTTACTGTCAATCCGATACGACGCTCGCGCAGACGAGACTCCAGCGACGCGACGAGCAAATCGACGATCTCGCCCAGATTTTCACGGGTAAGAGCGTCAAACATGACCGTCTCATCCAGCCTATTGAGAAACTCCGGACGGAAGGCCGCCGATACGACAGACATGACAGACTCCCGCTTTTCTTCGGGTGTCAAGTCCGGGTCCGCCAGGAACTGCGATCCGAGGTTCGAGGTGAGGATCAGAATGGTGTTGCGGAAGTCGACCGTCCGCCCCTGTCCGTCAGTGAGACGTCCATCATCCAGAACCTGCAAAAGAATGTCGAAAATCTCAGGATCGGCCTTCTCGACTTCGTCCAGCAGAATCACGGAATAGGGACGACGGCGCACCGCCTCGGTCAGTTGACCGCCCTGCTCGTAGCCCACGTACCCCGGAGGGGCGCCGACGAGGCGCGCCACCGAGTGCTTTTCGGAGTACTCGGACATGTCGATACGCACCATCGCACGCTCGTCGTCGAAGAGGAACTCCGCGAGCGCCTTGGCCAGCTCCGTCTTACCCACGCCCGTCGGGCCGAGGAAAAGGAACGAACCGGTCGGACGATTCGGGTCGGACAGGCCTGCGCGGGAGCGACGGACCGCATCGGACACCGCACGCACGGCATCTTTCTGACCGATCAGGCGCTTTCCGAGCTCATCCTCCATGTGCAGGAGCTTGTCCGTCTCCGTTTGCAGGAGCTTACCCGTCGGAATTCCGGTCCACGCCTCGATGACATCGGCGATCTCTGCAGGGCCGACCTTCTCGGCGATCATCGGCTCGTCGTCGCTACGGGCATCCTGCTCCTCAGCCTGCGCTTCAGCCTCGGCGATCTGACGCTCGACTGCCGGGATTTCACCGTTCTGCAGGCGCCCGGCTTCCTCCCAACGCCCCTCGCGCACGGCCAGGTCCAGCTGGGTACGCAGCGAGTCGAGCTGGACGCGCAGCTCACCAACACGGTTGTGACCAGCCTTCTCAGCCTCCCAGCGAGCCGTCAGAGCACGCAGGCTCTCCTCGCGGTCAGCGAGGTCAGCGCGCAGCTTGCTCAGCCGCTCCTGGGTAGCCTCATCCAGGCCCTCCGGATCGGATTCGGTCAGGTAGGACTCCTCCATGCGGAGGCGATCCACACTGCGGCGCAGCTCGTCGATCTCGACGGGCGAGGAGTCCAGCTCCATGCGCAGGCGCGAGGCCGCCTCATCGATCAGGTCGATCGCCTTGTCGGGCAGCTGGCGCCCCGTGATGTAGCGGTTCGACAGGGTCGCCGCAGCAACGAGCGCACCATCGGAGATGGTCACCTTGTGGTGAGCCTCGTACTTCGGCGCGATACCGCGCAGGATCGCAACGGTGTCCTCAACCGAGGGCTCGCCGACGAACACCTGCTGGAAACGACGCTCCAGCGCCGGATCCTTTTCGATGTTCTCGCGGTACTCATCGAGAGTCGTCGCGCCGACCATGCGCAGCTCGCCGCGGGCGAGCATGGGCTTGAGCATATTGCCCGCGTCCATCGCACCCTCGGAGCCGCCGCCCGCACCAACGACGGTGTGCAGCTCGTCGATGAAGGTGATGATCTGCCCGTCTGAGCGAGAAATCTCGGACAGAACCGCCTTCAGGCGCTCCTCGAACTCACCGCGGTACTTCGCGCCGGCGACCATCGACGCAACGTCGAGGGAGACGAGGCGCTTGTCGCGCAGGGACTCCGGGACGTCGCCCGCGACGATGCGCTGGGCGAGGCCTTCAACGACGGCCGTCTTGCCGACGCCGGGCTCGCCGATCAGAACAGGATTGTTCTTAGTACGACGGGACAGGACCTGCACGACGCGGCGAATCTCGTTGTCACGGCCGATAACCGGATCGAGCTTGCCTTCGCGCGCCACCTCCGTGAGGTCACGCCCGTACTTGGACAGGGCCTCGAAGGACCCCTCGGGGTCCGCCGAGGTGATCGGATCGGGGCGCAGCTGCGCGAGAGCCTGAGTCAGCGCGTCGGCCTCGACGCCGCCCTGGGCGAGGATGCGACCGGCCTCGGTCTGCGACGCAGCCAGCGCGATGAGCAGATGCTCGGTCGAGATGTACTGGTCGCCGCCAGCCTCGGCCCGCTCGCCGGCGTCGCGAACGACCGCGAGCAGAGCGTTCGAGGGCTGGGCACTTCCGGCGGATGCGCCCTGCGCACTCGGGAGCGCCACGAGGGCATTGCGAGTGCGTGCGCCGATCGCGCGAACGTCGGCCCCAACGGCCTCGAGCAGGGAGAGCGCGATGCCTTCGCGCTGTTCGATCAGTGCTTCCAGCAGGTGGATGGGCTCCACCTGCGGGTTGCCGGCTGCACCGGCAGCCTGAAGCGCAGAGGAGACGGCCTCCTGCGCCTTTGTCGTCATTTCACGTGCCATGAAATCACTCCTCCAAATGGTTTGTCTGGTGGCGTCGAGACAGTCAACGCCTTCTGACAGACACAACGAAGCTGAAATTGAGTCTATTCCACTCAACTTCAATTTTGAGGGGGATGTGAGTCAGCTCTCGGGAAGCCAGGCAGGGCCATCAAACCCGCGCTGATGACCGCCGGCAGGACCGTGCCCTTCATCATCATCGAGGCCATAGCGCTCCTCGAGCGCGCGGAAAAGCTGAAGGGTTGTCGCCAGCGCACACATCACCTGCTGCACGAGCTGCGCATCCGTCGCGCCATACTCGTAATCGGCATTCACCTCGGCGACGACACGGTCTCCCTCGTCCTGATCAGCAACGTAGGCCTTGGGCCACAGGAACTCGCCGTGCCACGCCTGCAGGAAGTCCCGCAGATCCTCACCACATTCAATGGGAACGAGGCTCTTCATGAAGGCAACGATCGACAGCACCTCGCGCGAGTCTCCGAGGAAGCGGAAGCAGAACAGATGCCCCTCCCAAAAACCGCAGAGGTCTCCATCGCTATCGATACGCCACGCCCACCCCTCGGAATCAAAAAGGAGACCTAAGCGCTCCTGCGTGATGGGACGAACCATATCGAAACGATTGGCTTCAAACTCCGAATTACCCGTGACAATTCCTTCCGGAGGTGCTGCATTGCTACCTCCCCATTGTTCCATATCAGGGGCGATATCGTCCGGCAGTTCGCGGCGGCGAGGAGTCTCCTCACCATCGGTCCCCCCGTCGACATCCGCCCGCCATAGCCAGCCCATGATGCACCCCTAGTCGTGCCGATAATTGGTGACGCGCCACTGCGTCGCTACCAATGGGGCGAGAGCGCGCCGATCACCCCTGACAGCGGTCTTCACATGCATACCCATTGGCGCCTCCCCAGCTCACCTCATCGTGTTACCAGCACGTGTCTTGGTAACTTCACAGTAGCGCAGAAACCGCGAAAAACCAACGCCCCTGACAGATTCAGCCCCGCGGAGGGAATGCACAATACGACGGCGCATCACCGTCGTCGCAGCTCATCCGGCAGAGCTCACATCCCCCCATGCCAAATGTGCAGTCTCTCACATTTTTACATAGCCCTTGCACGCAGAGCTCATTTCTATTAAATAGGAAAATTTCACTCGCTGTCGCACGTACTCCCCTGCACACTCCCATTGGGCTCGACACCCGATGCGGGGACCGGAGTCACTGGGAGCGACGAGGCCTGCGCGACTCCTGTGGACACGTCCGAGCGAACGACGGGAACGGGAACGAAGACCGGCATCGGCCTCTTCTTGGCACTCTTCGCGACCAGCCAGCGCAGCACCCACTCAGCGGGACCGCGCGAAGATCCCATTGCCTCGGCAATGACACAGACCAGGCCGATCAGCGCCCACACGACGAGCGCAATCAGGCCGGACACGGCGACGCCCAGCGAGCGCACACCGAAGGAGATTGACAACCCGCAGATGAGGATGAAGAGCAGCGTCTGGGACAGGTAGGCGGTCATCGAACGGCGACCGATCGCGCTGAGGAAGGCGCACGCGGTGCCCAGCTTTTCGCGTGGGCCGCCGCCCACGAGGGCCAGAAGCGCCAGCCAGCCGCACGCACCCGCGACCCCCGAGGCGTGGAACAGCGGGTAAGACCAGGCGGCCGAGCCGGCGAATGCCCAATCCAGCTGCATGAGCGCGAAAGGCAATCCTCCGAGCGCGCCGATCCCCAGGCCGCACGCCGCAATTTCGGACAGCAAAGCACCACGCCCCCGCGGGTCCTGGAGGAGGCCCCAGCGCGCCACGCCCACGCCGATCATGACGCAGGGAACCACCAGAGCCGTGAGGACAGTCATCGGCGTCGCGATGAGCCAGGAGGCAACAGACACCAGCGGATACCCCGCGTCCAGCGATGTGGGATCGTGGAATTCCAACATCATCGGTTCTCGGCCCACGAACGCCGCCATCGACCAGATTCCCAGCAGGCTCAAGGAGCCAATGAGTACGCCAACCAGCACCCGCAACCATGCGCGCGTCATGACGATCACCTCAGCAAAAATCACCGCAACCAGGCCGTACGCCCCGATGATGTCACCCGCGAAGAAGACAGCATGCACCAGGCCGAAGGCCAGCATCCACCAGCCGCGGCGGCGAATCAGACGCGAGGCCATGCGGCGAACGTGACGCTCGACGTTCTCCTCGAGAATCTGTCGTTGGACGGGATGCCAGCCGGCAACCTCCTCGGCAGTGAAGGTCTCCATGACGGCCCGGCGCTCACGCTCCATCGTGCGCGAGGCCATGATCGCCATGCCGAAACCGAACAGGATCGAGAAGAGTGGGTAGGCCCTGCGGTCAACGAACAGGGTCCGCGCCAGGTACCACCACTGGTCGGCGCTCCCCATCGCCGCAAGCGCCGCACGCCCGGCGTGAGGCGCCTCCGGGAAGTATCTGAGCCAAAAGGGGACGTTTGCCAGCGCAATGAGCGCGAGCATAAAGCCGCGCGCGACGTCGGGGGCCGGGTATCGAAGCTGGCGTTCTCCCGTGAAAGACAGGGTATGCATGGCGTCCTTCCTCGTGGTGCTGTCGGTGCGGCAAAGGGGCGAGGCCGGAGAGTCTGTCCGGGCCTCGCCCCTGATCGCGTTACATGGGTCAGTACATCGCTGACATCATGGCCTGCTGCTGAAGCTCTTTGGTCTTACTGCCGGCTCGAACCACGAGGACGATACCGACGATCAGCAGGACGACGCCGGTGACGCCAACCGCGGTGCTCCACAGGAATGCGAAGCCGACCGTGTTCGTAAAGTCATTGGGGCTCACGCTCATGCCCGTCATGGACGCCTTCTGGTCGACACCTTCGCAGCGGACCGTGTAGGTGCCATTGTTCAGGCCGTCGATGTAGTAGAGCGACTTGTCGCTCTGGAACGGGGACATGTCGTACACGTTGTTGCCCGAGTCAATCATCTTGCACGTAGTTGCCTCGCCGCCCGAGATCTGGAGCATGTAGCTGCCGGCTCCGCCGACCTCAACGGTGCCGCCATTCGAGAAGGTGGCACCTTGAGCCAGAGCGCCAGCCATATCCGTGACGCCCTGGAACCACAGGACAAAGAAAAGGATGG
This sequence comes from Schaalia dentiphila ATCC 17982, assembly GCF_000154225.1. Lineage (NCBI taxonomy): Bacteria > Bacillati > Actinomycetota > Actinomycetes > Actinomycetales > Actinomycetaceae > Schaalia > Schaalia dentiphila. Next base: position 461,268 of record NZ_DS264586.1, read on the forward strand.
GAGCGGCGACAAAAGACGCGAGGACGCCCAGGACGATGAGAATGGTGCCGGGGGCCTTGCTGGGGCCCTTCACGATCGGCATCGGGGCCGGACCACCGTAACCCTGGAAGTTCTGAGGCCCTCCCTGCATCGGCATACCCTGCATCGGCATACCCTGCATCGGAGCTCCCGCTCCGTTGTCACCGTACTGGGGCCAGGGTGTGCCCTGATCGCCGGGGACACCGTAGGGGGGATTCGACATGTGCGTGCCTTCCTGAAGAAAACTTTGCTTAAGCATAACAATGCGGCAGGCAGACTGAACAGTGCGCCGACGCGATTGGAACGCTCAGATAACCCTCGATCGTACGCTGTTTCCTGCCGTGGAGGAAAACGCCAGAGGGAACCACAAAGGGGACGGGGCCCGGGATAAACCCCCAGCCTCGCCCCCTTTCGCGGAGCTTGAGTCAGCGCACGGCGCTCAGCATGGATTCCTGCGTAATGCGGCGGCGCTTGCCGTTCACCTTCACCAGGAGAACGATGCCGACGATCAGGAGAATCAGGCCGACAACACCGACGACGGTGCCCCACACGAAGGGCATGGCGAAGACCTTTGTCACGACCTCAGGCGATGCGTTGAATGCGGTGATGTTCGCGCCGCTGGCGATGCCGTCACACTGCAGCACGTACGAGCCCGCGGGCAGGTTCTCTGCCAGGTACACGTCCTCGCTGCCAGCGTAGGGTTCCAGCTCGTAGCTCTTGTCATCTGCGCCAATCAGCGAGCAGGAGGGATCCTTGTGCGCGTCGGCCCGCACCATGAAGATGCCATCCGCGGTCACAGTGACGACGCTGCCGTTGGCGGTGGTGCCACCCTTGACCGCGTTGCCATCGGTGCCAGCCACACCGGCGATCATCGTGGCAAAGAAGACAATCGGCGCGATGAAAACCATGAGTACCACGCCGAGAACGAGCGTGGTGATGGCGCCGCCTCGACCGGGCAGCTTCGACATGACCACGGGCGCGGGAGCACCGTAGCCCTGCGGGGCTGCGGCACCCGGGTAGGAAGTGCCGTTCATAGGCACCGCGTTCTGCTGGTCCGCGGGGCCGTAGGAGGGATTCGACATGTCTATGCCTTTCTGATGGAAGATCGAGCTCAGAATACTAGAGTCCCGCAACCAGAGCGCGACAGAACCAGATTGTGCGTCGCCGATCCCCGCCGGGAATCGGCGACGGATGAATGAGGCTGAGGCGAGGTCAGGACAGCTGAATGCCGGCCAGCCGTTCCTTGCGTAGCTCGTCGACACCCGGCACGTCGAGTGGTTCCAGCGTTGCGCCCGTGGCACGCTCCAGCAGCAGGTCCGCCAGCTCGGGGTTACGGGCGAGAGCGGGGCCATGCATGTAGGTGGCGATGACGGACCCCTGAACGGCGCCGTCATAGCGCACCTCGGGCGCTTCCTCTCCCTGGGGTGTGCCGTTTCCGACGCCCGAGATGACGCGTCCCAGCGGGGAGGCGTCGGGGCCGAGAACGGTGCCGCCCCCGTGATTTTCAAAGCCCGTCAGAGTCTGCGTAAGGCCGTCGAGAACGGGCTCACAGACGAGCTCACCGATCGCTCGGTGCCCCTGTGGGCGCGTCGTAATATCGAGGACGCCCATACCGGGAACGCGCACGCCCCGCGCATCCTCGTACCAGTGGCCGAGAACCTGCAGGGAGGCGCAGATCGCGAGGAGCGGGCGCCCCGCGTGGAGGGCGCGGGCGAGACCGGAGGTGCCGCGGAACTTGTCGGCCGCGAGCGCCTGGGCGGTATCCTCGCCACCTCCGAGAGTGTAAATGTCTAGGCTGTCCGGGATCTCCTCGGTCAAGCCGACGTGGACGACCTCGGCGTCGATGCCGCGCCTGCGGGCGCGCTCGGCGAGGATCACCGCATTACCGCTGTCGCCGTAGGTGCCCAGGACCTCGGGCATGAGGACGCCGATTCGCAGCGTGGAGACACTCATCGCGTGCCTTCCTTTCGATCAAGCAGGACCTTGAAGTCGCGCATGGCCGTGTAGTTGAGGAGCATCTCAACGCGGCCGGGCTCGCACGCGGCGAGGGCGTCGATGGGCAGCGGAACGAGGTCACAGTGGACGCCCGCATATTCGAGGCGCACGGCCAGGTCGGCGCCGCGCTCACCGCAGGCCACAACGCGGCGGCCGGGCTGCTTGACGGCGGAAAAGTCGACGTCCCACAGCCAGGAGAGGTCCTGGCCGTCGGGCACCTGGCCGTTGACGCCGATGACAACTTGGTCGACGCGCGGGTCGATCATCGTCATGGCTTCCTGCCATCCGGCGGGGTTCTTGGCGAGCATGAGGCGCGCACTGCGTCCGTTGACATCGTGGACGGAGTAGCGTCCCGCGACTTCGGTGACGCTGCTGACGGCCGCGGCGGCAGCAGCGGGGTCAATGCCCATCGCGACGGCGGCGGCGACAGCCTGCGCGGCATTGCCAAGGTTGGCGCGCCCGGGAAGCTTCAGCTTGAGGGGGACGCTGACGCCGTCGGGTCCACGCAGCGTCGCGCGCGGCCCCTCGGGGGCCAGCTCGATGTCCTCGAGCCACCACTGAGGCTGAGGACGGCTGCTGAGCTCAGGGAGTTCCTCGCCGTCGAAGGCGGGGATCAGGTGCCAGTCCTCACCGGAGCGGACGACGCGGCCACCGCGCGGGTATGCGGCGGAGTCTCCTCCCCAACCGGCGCCTGCGGCCACCCACACGACGTTCGGATTGTCGGCGGCGGCGGACACGATCAACGGGTCGTCGCAGTTGGCGACGACGACGGCGCCCGGGTGGGCCGAGGCCCCGTCACGCAGGCGACGCTCGACGGAGCCAATTTCGCCGACGCGGTCAAGCTGATCACGCGAGAGATTCAGGTACACGAAGACCGCCGGCTTCACGTCGGCGGCGACGGCGGGCACGTGCATCTCGTCGACCTCGAGGGCCGCTCGCGTCGCCCCCTTACCCTGCATGAGGGCCGTAATCACGCCCGAGGTCATGTTGTCACCATTGATGTTCGAAGCGACGGGTCCGGCGCTTTCGAGGGCCGCCCGCACCATACGCGTCGTCGTCGACTTTCCGTTCGTACCGGTCACGATGACGGAAGAGTAGGGGGCTGCCAGCTCCGAAAGGAACGTCGGCGAGATGCGCATGGCAACCTCACCGCCAATCATGCCGCCGGAGCCGCGCCCGAGGGCCCGGGAGGCGAAGCGGGCGGCACCGCCGGCCGCTTTGGCCACGCGCGAGCGCACCGACAGGTGATGCGAAGATTTCGTCATGCGTCCACGTTAACGCATGCGGGGCATCGGTCGCACCGCTGACGCATCTCGATCCTTTCTATCAGGACACAGACGAGGGACACCTCTCAGACCGCCTTCCTCGCGCAACACGCTGATACTCATCTGACCTGCACAGATAGTTACATATTGCATACCGACGTTATCCACGCCATCTCTGTGTGATGGCATCGATATTTCCTAACGGTCAATACCGACCGATGAGCCACCCACGAGCATCGTCCTACCGGCCCACAACATGAGCATTTTCAAGGAAAAGGCGTACCCACCAACAAACTTGCAGGTCAGAGGACATTTCCAAAAAATAGTAGCGAATCTGACGCACACATTTCACGCAGCCCCTGCACGTTTGCGCCAAGCGGTCCACACCCCAACAATCAACTATCGAAACAGGTCGTGACCTGGTAAAACTATGTTCAGCAGGTGCAAGCCTGTTGCCTGTTCCAGGCTTCGGTCGAGGATCCTGTGTGCCCCCGGATCTTCGATCGAATTACGCTGCGGGACCCATCCACTGGATGGGTCCCGCAGTCCTTTATGTCCCGATGTCCTAGTGGCGAGGGACGATCGTCCCCTCAATCACCGCGCGTGCCTTCGATCGCGGCGCAGCCGGAAGGGCCGAACGCGCCGGGGCCTGGGAGGAGGCGAGCGCCGCGAGCGCCCGCACCGGATTCCACACGGTGAGAGAGCCGCCGGAGCGGCCCTCAGACCTCGAGGAGCTATCCCACGGGCGCTGGCCTCGTCGCATCGGCATGACCTGACCGTCCGCAGACGCAGCGAACACACGGTTGCGCTTAGCTTCGGCCGCGGCGACCGCCCCACGCAGAGCGTCCCGTTCCTCTTCCAAGGCCTCGACGCGGCGCTCGAGCTCGAGGATGCGTCGGATGCCCGCCAGGTTGATACCCTCTTCCTGGCTCATCCGCTGCACGTCGCGCAGACGCTGCACGTCCCGCTTCGTATAGCGGCGACCCCGCCCCTTAGTACGGGCGGGGGTCACCAGGCCGAGACGGTCGTACTGGCGCAGGGTCTGCGGATGCATGCCCGCCAGCTCAGCCGCAACCGAGATGACAAACGTGATCGCATCGTCCGATCCCGTCTTCGCCATGGCTTACTCCTCCACGGCCTCGAACAGGGAGGCGCGGACGTCGAGGTCACCCTCGGCCTTCGCCATCTCCTTCGCGAGCTTCTTGAGGTCGCGGCTCGGCTTGGCGGGAACCTGGATGGCCACGCGGGCAATCAGGTCACCCGTCGCCTTGGAGGTCTTCACTCCCCCGCCGCGCACGCGGATCTCGGAGCCCGAGGAGGAACCTGCAGGCACCTTGACCGTGGCCGTGTTGCCGTCGATCATCGGCACGTCAACGACGGTGCCAAGGATGGCCTCGGACACGGTCACGGGCAGGGTGAGAACCAGGTCGTCACCCTCGCGCGAGAACACGGGATGCGGCTTGACCGTCACAACAACCTCAAGGTCGCCCGCGGGACCGCCATGCGTACCGGGCTTGCCGTGGCCCTTGACGCGGACCTTCTGGCCGTCCTTAATGCCCGCGGGGATGCGAACCTTGATCGGAGAGCCGCCGACCTTGATGGTCAGGGTCGCACCATTCAGGGCCTGACGGAAGGAAATGGCCAGCTTTGCGCGCACGGTCCCGCCCTTTTCAGGGGTGGGTGCCGCCTGCTGGGCGTGACCAGCGGCGCCGAAGGGCGAACCGTAGGGGTCGCCCCCAAAACGCGCGCCACCGCCGCCACCACCGAAGAGGCCGGAGAGGATGTCTTCGAAGCCACCACCGCCGGGCATGCCGGAGGTCTGGAAGCGCACGTTATGACCGCCGCCTCCGAAGCCGCCGGCACCGCCGAAAGCACCGAAGAGGTCCTCGAAGCCGCCCGCGCCGCCCGATCCGGCGGAGAAGCGTGCCCCGCCGCTAGCCATCGCGCGGATCGCGTCATAGCGCTTGCGATCCTCGTCATTGGACAGGACGGCGTAGGCCTCGCCGATTTCCTTGAACTTAGCCTCAGCGGCCTTGTCGCCCGGGTTCTGATCCGGGTGCCACTGCCGAGCCAGCTTGCGGTAGGCCTTGGTGATGGCCTTCTTATCCGCTGTCTTGTCAACTCCGAGGACCTTGTAGAAGTCCTTGGAGAACCATTCCTGTTCACTCACGCGCGTGTCACCTCTCTTTCAGTTGCGAGCGTGTCGATGTCATTCAGGGTTGTTCACCAGCACCTTCGCGGCGCGCACGACGCGTTCGCCACGGCGATAGCCGCTCGTGAGGACCTGCCCGATGACGGGATGGTCGACGTCCGGGCTGGTGGTCGCCATAAGGGCGTCGTGCAGGGCGGGATCGAAGTCGTCGCCCGGGGCGCCGTAGCGCTCCAGCTCGAAACGCGTCTTGAGCGTCTCCTCGAGCTTCGTGGCGATCGACGCGAAGGGGCCATCCTCCAGGTCGCCATGCGCGCGGGCGGCGGCGATGTCGTCGAGGACGCTGATGAGCGACTCGATGACCTCGTCCTGGCCCGCGGTCTTGTAGCCGGGGATGGCTTCCTTGGAGCGGCGCACATAGTTGGCGTACTCCTGGCCCTGGTTATACAGCTCCGCGTTGGCGCGGGCCAGCTGGTCCTCGACGCTCGCGATGCGCTCGAGGGCCTTGGCGAGGTCGGAGTCCTCGATCTGCTCCTCGAAGGCGCTCATGTCGTCGGCCGAGCCCTCGGACGAGGCCTGGGCAGCGTCATCCGCGCCGAGTGCGGTCTCGTTGTTCTCGGCCGCCTGGCCGGCCGGGGCCGACTCGAAGGAGTCGGCCCCGGCGACGTTGGCGTCTTCGTTGGGCGCCGAGAAACCGTTGGTTTCTTCGGTGCTCACTTGTTGTCCTCGTCAACGATCTCGGCGTCCACGACGTCGTCCTGCGCGGGCGCGGACTGGGCGCCGGCCTCGTCGGCCTGCTGCTTGGCGTAGATCTCCTGGCCGATCTTCATACCGGACTCGGACAGGGTCGCCGTGGCGGTCTTCACGGCCTCGATGTCGTCACCCTTGAGGGCTTCCTTGACGGCGTCGACGTCCTTCTGGACGGCCTCGCGAGTCTCCTCAGAGATCTTGTCGGCCTCGTCCTTGAGCAGCTTCTCCGTCGCGTAGACGGCCTGCTCAGCCTGGTTGCGGATGTCGGCCTCTTCGCGGCGCTTCTTATCCTCGGCGGCGTGCTCCTCGGCCTCGCTCACCATGCGGTCGATCTCCTCCTTGGACAGGGACGAACCACCGGTGATCGTCACCGACTGCTCCTTGCCGGTGCCACGATCCTTCGCGGAGACGTGAACGATGCCGTTCGCGTCGATGTCGAAGGTGACCTCGATCTGCGGCACGCCACGGGGGGCCGGGGCGATGCCGGACAGCTCGAAGGTGCCGAGCAGCTTGTTGTCACGGGCGAACTCACGCTCGCCCTGGTAGACCTGGATAAGCACGGAGGGCTGGCCGTCCTCGGCGGTGGAGAAGATCTCCGAGGCCTTGGTCGGGATGGCCGTGTTGCGATCGATGAGCTTGGTCATGACGCCACCCTTGGTCTCGATACCGAGCGACAGCGGGGTCACGTCGATGAGCAGGACATCCTTACGGTCACCCTGGATGACACCGGCCTGCAGGGCGGCGCCCACGGCGACGACCTCATCGGGGTTGACGCCCTTGTTGGGCTCGCGACCACCGGTCAGCTCCTTGACGACCTCGGTGACGGCGGGCATACGGGTGGAGCCGCCGACGAGCACGACGTGGTCGATTTCGGAGACGGTCACGCCAGCCTCAGCCATGACATCGCGGAAGGGCTTCTTGGTGCGCTCAAGCAGGTCGGAGGTGAGCTCCTCGAACTTGGCGCGCGTGAGGGACTCATCCAGGTGGATGGGGCCATCGGCGGTCATGGACAGGTACTGCAGCGAGATGTTCGTGGAGGTCGCGGAGGACAGCTCCTTCTTCGCCTGCTCAGCGGCTTCCTTGAGGCGCTGGAGAGCAACGGGATCCTTCGACAGGTCGGCGCCGGTCTTCGCCTTGACCTGGCCGATCAGCCAGTCGACGATGCGCTGATCCCAGTCGTCGCCGCCCAGGTGGTTGTCGCCGGAGGTGGCGCGCACCTGAATGGTGGAGAAGCCGTCATCGTCCTTACCCACCTCGAGGAGGGACACGTCGAACGTGCCACCACCGAGGTCGAAGACCAGGATGAGTTCGTCTTCCTTGCCCTTTTCGAGGCCGTAGGCCAGGGCCGCGGCGGTGGGCTCGTTGACGATGCGCTCGACCTTCAGGCCGGCGATCTGACCGGCGTCCTTGGTGGCCTGGCGCTGAGCGTCGTTGAAGTAGGCAGGGACGGTGATGACAGCCTCGGTGACAGGCTCGCCCAGGTAGGCCTCGGCGTCAGCCTTCAGCTTCATGAGGATGCGCGCGGAGATTTCCTGCGCGGTGTACTTCTTACCGTCGATCTCCGTGGTCCAGTCGGTGCCCATGTGGCGCTTGACGGAGGAGATGGTGCGATCAACGTTCGTGACCGCCTGACGCTTGGCGATCTCACCGACGAGAACCTCGCCGGTCTTGGAGAAGGCGACGACCGAGGGGGTCGTGCGAGCGCCTTCAGCGTTCGGAATGATGGTGGGTTCGCCGCCTTCGAGGACGGCGATAGCGGAGTTGGTGGTGCCGAGGTCGATGCCGACTGCACGTGCCATAGTGTGTGTTCCTTTCATCGGCGAGGCCGACTCCGTCTCACCGGAGCGGCTCGCATTGCTGTCTCGTGCCGGGATGATCCCGACAGACCCTTGAGTCTGATGTACTCAACTTTACGAGCAGACCTTTTATTCCGCAACCTGAAGAGACAGAACTTGAGTCACATATGCTCAGGTTTCACAATGGGCGTTATTTGCCCAGCTATGGCCGAACAACTCTCCCGGATGATACGGCGAACCCCCGGGCCCAACGGGCCCGGGGGTTCGGAGCTCGGCGCTCAGAGCGCTCAGAGCGCTCACTCAATCATTGAGCGCATCAGCGACGCGCGCGGCGCAGGGCGAGGAGTCCTCCACCCACTCCCAGCAGGGTCAGGGTCGCGAGGGACCCACCGAGCACGTCGGCACCGGTCCTGGCAAGGCTGGGACGGTCCCCACCGCCGTTGCCACCGGGGGTCTCACTCGGCGTCGGGGTCGGCGACGGAACCGGGGTGTAGGTGTTGGTCACCTCAAGAGTGGCAACCTCGCCCGCCTTGATCACGACGGGATCAATTGCGGAGGTCTGGAGAGTGAAACCATCAACCGAGGCGTCCTTCTCCGTCACCGTGCAGGTCGCACCGGCAGGAATATCGCGGGAAACCTTCGTGTCACCGGCAGCGACATCCGTAATCGAACCGGAGGTCTTGGCCGGATCGTCACAGACGTAGTCGAAGGAGAACGTCTTGTCGGCAGGAATGTCACCAACAACCTTCTTGGTCACGGCAATATTGCCGGGAGCCGGGGTGTAGGTGTTGGTAATCAGAACCGCAGCAACCTCTCCAGCCTTGACAGGAACCGGATCAACCGCAGAGCACTCGAGGATGAAACCGTCAACGGCGGCCTCAGCCTCACGCTCGGTCACGAGACACTCGGCACCATCCGGAATGTCACCCGATTCCTTGGTCTCGCCAGCGGCGACATTCAGGATCGAACCGGAGGTCTTCGCCGGATCGTTGCACACGTAGTCGAAGGAGAAGGTCTTGCCAGCAGGAATGTCGCCAACAACTTCCTTCGTCACCGAGATCTTGCCGACCTTGGGGGTGTAGGTGTTGGTCACCTCAAGGGCAGCAACCTCACCGGACTTAACCATCACAGGATCAATCGTGGAGGTCTGGAGGGTGAAGCCATCAACCGACGCATCACGCTCAGTCACGGTGCAAGTCGCACCAGCGGGAATCTCAGCAGACTCCTTCGCCTGACCGGCAACAACATCCGTGATCGAACCGGAGGTCTTCGCAGCATCGTCACACACGTAATCGAAAGCGAAGGTCTTACCCGCCGGAATATCACCAACAACCTTCTTGGTCACAGCAATCTTGCCCGGAACCGGGGTGTAGGTGTTGGTCACCTCGAAGGAGGCCACCTCACCGGACTTAACCATCACAGGATCAATCGTGGAGGTCTGGAGGGTGAAGCCATCAACCGACGCATCACGCTCAGTCACGGTGCAAGTCGCACCAGCGGGAATCTCAGCAGACTCCTTCGCCTGACCGGCAACAACATCCGTGATCGAACCGGAGGTCTTCGCAGCATCGTCACACACGTAATCGAAAGCGAAGGTCTTACCCGCCGGAATGTCACCAACAACCTTCTTGGTCACAGCAATCTTGCCCGGAACCGGGGTGTAGGTGTTGGTCACCTCGAGGGCAGCGACCTCGCCAGCCTTGACCGTCACAGGATCAATCGTGGAGGTCACCAGAGTATTTCCGTCGACGGAGGCATCGCGCTCGGTCACGGTGCAAGTCGCACCAGCGGGAATCTCAGCAGACTCCTTCGCCTGACCGGCAACAACATCCGTGATCGAACCAGAGGTCTTCGCAGCATCGTCACACACGTAATCGAAAGCGAAGGTCTTACCCGCCGGAATGTCACCAACAACCTTCTTGGTCACAGCAATCTTGCCGGGAGCCGGGGCTGCGGTGTTGGTCAGCGTGACCGCAGAGACGTTGTTCTCAGCGATGGTGAAGGAGACCTCGTTCACGGCGCTCGTGGATCCGACGGAGAAGGAGGGCTCCCCCTGCCAACGCAGTGCAGCAGGCAGCTGTGCGGAGTCGAGGGACTCCGTGAGCGTCACCTTGGTGCCCTTGGGGAAGGCCACACCGGCCACACCCTGCTCAACGGGAACCTTCATCGTGTAGGGGTTGGCTCCACCCTCGGGAGCGGTCCACTCGGGGTGGAGAGCCGGGTCCCAGCCAGCGGGGAGTTCGTACTTGACGTTAACCGTGACGGCCGTGGCGGCGGGGATCTGTCCCGCGTCGGCACCGACCTGCGCTCCGAGGACGTACTTCTTCACGCCGAAGGCACCGTAGCCGGGCTTCATCTCAATGGTGTAGGTGATCGGGTCGCGGTAGCTGATCGCCGAGGTGATCGGGCCTTCCTTGTCACCCACCAGCGTTGCGCTGTTCGTGTACTGCTTCTCAGGGATGACGTTACCGTCGATCTTCGAGGAGTAGACGATCTCGTAGTTGATCGACGGGTCAAAGTTGCCGTCGGTACGAGTAAGCGTCACCGTCGCAGACTTGCCGTCTGCGGAGATCGTACGCTCCAGCGTGTAGTTGCCGTAGGTCGTGTTGATGCCGGGCTGCCCGACTCGCGCGACCGTCGGGTACTGGTTCGGCGCACTCTTGGGGTCCACTCGAACGTACCAGGTGGAATCATCAGGCAGCAGCGTCTGACCGTCAGCACCGAGGACATCGTTGAAGACGACCTTGTTCGCATAGGTTCCCGCAGGCATTCCAGAACGCTCCGAGAGGCGGCGGCCGGAACCAGTAATGTGCCAGTTGATCTGGGTCGAGTCGCGCTTCAGGGAGTTCGCGTACTTGCCGACGTTCTTCTCGGTCCACAGGCGCTGGGTGATGGGCTCATCGTTCGGGTTGGGAACCTGAGTCTCAACACCGTTGGCATTGAAAGGAAGCTTGGTCAGAGGAGTTTCCTTCTGAGCCATGAGCATCTGATTCATCTTGCCCTTGACGTTGCTTTGGGCCGCGACAGCTTGATTGAAGGTACAGGTCATGACATCGGCGGCGGTCACACACTCGCCGACCTGCAGGCCGTCAAACATCAGCGGATCGCTACGCCCAACCTCGCGGAAACGGTAGTAGTGCGTAATGTCAGGCAGTGCGGCCCCAGTGGTCGGCAGCCCAACCGTGAAAGAGTCGCCCGGCTGCGGATTGGCATCGCTGGCATCCCACTCAACGTACATCCTCACCGGATCCTCAACCTGGGCACCCGCCCCGGGGATCTCCACTCCGTCCTGGTCAGACAGAACGAGGGGCTTGATCGCAACCTTGATGTTGGGGTTGACGGCAGCCTCGGCGGGCGCGGCCGAGAAGACGCCAAAGATGCCTATCCCGGTTGCGGCAAGAACAAGCGCCGAGGCGCTAGCTGCCACCCGCGCCCACTTAGCGCGGAACATCGTCATCAATTCATCCTCCGTAGGGTTCATTTCAATCCGTGCGGCCTGGACATAGTGGTGACCACGACGGTTACCAGACATACTACGTGTGATCGGAATGACCCATAAGCCCCAAAGCTCAACAAACCCTGACCACCCTCTGGAAATTAGCTCAACCACCAGGTTCCACGCACCCACAGAGCCAACAGCAGACGCCGGCAACAACTTTCCAACCAGTCAGCATTTCAAATATGCACTTGATCACAACCGGCACGACACGCCGTAGCAATGTGGCAGCAAATGGCGTTCATCACTTTCCTTCGCTAGACTGTGACCGCCTCCAAACCGGAGTTTCTCATCAATCAACGGAGACTTGATGCACATCACGAAACGAGTGGCTGGTACCCTCCTCGCCGGCCTCCTAACACTAGGAATGGCAGGTCCCGCCTTGGCCGACACGCCGACAGCCGACGGTACCCAGTCCGGCACCCCCGTCCCTCAGGCCACCTACGACGCGCGCTACGCGATCCCCGCAGCCATCGCAGCCTCGAGCGAGGCGAAGGTATCCGAGTGGCAGGACATGAAGTACGCCATGTTCATCCACTGGGGCGTCTACTCCTCCTACGCAGGCTGGTACAAGGGCCAGAAGCAGGAAGTGGGCTACCCCGAGCAGATCAAGGCATGGGGCCACCAGCAGACCTGGGATTCCCGTATCCCGCTGCAGGGCATCCCGCGCGAAGAGTACCTGGCCACCGCCCAAACATTCGAGGCCCCCAACTTCGATGCCACCGCGTGGTGCCAGCAGGCCAAAGACACCGGCATGAAGATGCTGCTCATCACCTCCAAACACCACGACGGCTTCGCCATGTGGGACACGGCAACAACCGACTACAACTTCACCAAGCAGTCGCCATCCCACCGCGACCCGCTCCTCGAGCTGTCCCAGGCCTGCAAGCAGGTCGGCATTAAGTTCGGCCTCTACTTCTCCAACATCGACTGGGAGAAGCAGCCCGAGAACCCCTGGCAAAACGCCAACACGCTCGACGAAGAGGGCTACATGGAATACATCCATGCCCAACTCAAGGAACTCCTCGGCGGTAAGTACGGCGAGATCGCCGAGCTCTGGTACGACATGGGAAAACCCAACCCTGCCCAGTCTGACCAGCTGCGCCAGTGGGCGCACGAACTCCAGCCGAACATCATGATCAACTCGCGCGTGGGCAACGACCGCGCGGACTTTGAAGTCGGCTGGGACAACGAGATGCAGTCCGAGCAGACCCAGGGCCCCTGGGAGTCGGCCGTCTCGATCTTCCACAAGACCTGGGGCTACGCGAACTGGGACGATGCAGCTCCCAAGTACAAGGACACCGGCTACCCGGACTACTCCGAGGAAGACTGGGACCACATGAGAGACGTGGACAACACGACGGCGCTGCGTAAAGCGCCCGGCGGCGCCCACAAGAAGACCACCGAGATCGTGGGCAACATGTTCTCGACCGTCGCCCTGGGAGGCCAGTTCCTCTTCAACGTCGGCCCGAAGTTCGACGGCTCCTACGACCCGTGGGATGCCTCCGTCCTCAAGGGAATCGGCGACTGGAACCGCGCACACCCCGGCATCCTCAACAACTCGCGCCCGACCCACTTCCCGATCGAAGCCTGGGGCAAGACCATGGTCGATGACTCCCACATCTACATGGGCATCGAGAAGTGGCCCGCTGACGGCGTGATTACCCTACGCGGTGCCGGCGCCAACGACATCTCCTCGGTGAAGCTGGACGGCTCCGACGCGGCTCTGACCTACAAGGTCGAGGGCAACGACCTCGTCATCACGCTGCCCGCGCAGCCCGACGAGATCCTCCCCGTCGTCACGGTCACCACGAACGGCGCACCCAACTACGTGCCCACCGGCCTGACCACCATCGGCACCGAGGCGACCACAATCCCCGCCTCCGGCCTCGAAAAGTTCAAGGCCCCCACCCCCAAGACCGGCGAAACCAGCTTCACGGCCTCCATCACCTCCGGAGACAAGGTCGCCTCGGGCGTGAGCGTCTCCTTCGACACCGAGGGCTTCACGGACGCCTACGCGAAGTACAAGGTCAGCGTCGACGGACAGGTCATCAAGGGCCTGACAGTCGCCGAGCTCAAGGAAGGCGTCGGCCCCTTCGCGATCGGAGCAAACCAGACCGCTCGCGTGACCCTGGAATACGACAACCCGGCGTACGCCCTCAAGGGCTTCGGCAAGGACACGACCGTCAAGTCGGTCACCGTCAAGGCCGAGAATCTCTCCACCCCCACCGTGACCGTCGATCCCTCGACCGTCGAGGCAGGAAAGACGATCACTGTGAAGGGCACGGGCTTCGCTCCCGAGTCCGCCGTGACCCTCACGCTGCACTCCGAGCCCGTTGAGGTCGGCACCGCCACCGCTGACGAGAACGGGGCTTTCTCCGCAGAGGTAACGGTTCCCGCCAACACCGAGGCCGGGGACCACACGGTCGTCGCGGAGTCCACTTCGCCAGCAGTTACGGCATCCGCACCGCTGACGGTGACCGCGCCAGCCGTTCCCTCCGCGGAGCCGAGCGCATCTCCGAGCGTCCAGCCCTCCGCAGCCCCGGCACCCGCCCCCGAGCAGGGCGGCAAGGGAGGCCTGGCCCGAACCGGTACCAACGCGCTGATCGTCGTCGCTGGCGCACTGATCGCCGCCGGTGTCGGCACCGCGTTCATCCGCCGCTCGCGCCTGGCCAAGGCCTAAGCGCCGCGTGGGCATAACCACCACTCAAGTGGGCGGGGCGTACCTGACGGTACGCCCCGCCCACACTTACACTTAACAGATGCGCTGCGACCACTTTGACGCCGGCACCTGCCACTCCTGTTCGCTCCTCCCCCAGCCCTACGAGCGACAGCTCGCGGAGAAGGTCGACGCAGTCGTGGCAGCTTTGGCCCACGTCCCGGGATCCCAGGAGATCCGGTGGCTAAGCCCAGCCTCGTCCCCCGAAGAGGGATTCCGCACGAGCGTCAAGCTCGTGGTCGGAGGCAGTCGCCGCCGCCCCACCCTCGGCATCCTGGGGCCCGACCGGCGCGGCGTCGACCTACCCGGCTGCCCCATCCAGCACCCCGCGATCAATCGCGCGACGCCCGGCCTCAAGCGCTTCATCCGCGCACTGGACCTCACCCCCTACGACGTGCCCACCAAGCGCGGAGAACTCAAGAACATCCTCGTCACCGTGGGGGCGGAGGAGCGCCTCATGATTCGCTTCGTGCTACGCACGCGCGAGCGAGTCTCTGACATCCGCTCGGCACTGCCGCTCCTACGCGATCTCGTGCCCGCCGCGCACGTCGTCACAGCGAACATTCACCCCACGCACGAGGCCATCGTGGAGGGGCCCGACGAGATCATCCTGACGCGGACCCGCACGCTACCGCTCAGCGTCGAGGGCCTCGAGTTGGGGCCTCGCTCTTTCGCACAGACCAACGCACACGTCGCTTCCACCCTGTACGAGCAGGCCTCGGTGTGGGCGTCGCGGCCCTTCACCGACGGGCGGCTGCCCGAAAGCCTGTGGGATCTGTACTGCGGAGTCGGCGGCTTCGCGCTGGCGTGCGCTCGCTCCGGGTTTCCGCGCGTCACCGGCGTCGAAGTCTCCCCCGGCGCGATTTCTTCTGCGATCAGTGCCGCCCGACACGCGGGTCTGTCCCGAGGCGCCGCCACCTTCATCGCAGACGACGCGACCGCGTGGGCTCGCGCCCAGTCGCCCGAGGATGTGCCCGACGTGATCGTCATCAACCCTCCACGTCGAGGCATCGGTGCCGACCTGGCCGCCTACCTGAACGAGTGCGACGCGCCCCGCGTCATCTACTCCTCGTGCAATCCCGCGTCGCTTGCCAAGGATCTGACGTCGATGCCCACGCTGTTCCCCGTCGAAGGCAGGGTCTTCGACATGTTCCCACACACGCCCCACGTGGAGGCCGCCCTCCTCCTCGAGCGCGCGTAAGTAGCTCCGATCGCGCGGCCCACCCCGGCCTCGGACCGTTACAATTGGACCTAACGTTAGGAGAAACATGACCGTCGAACTTATCACCGCCGCCACACCCGAAATCCACGAGGCCATGGGCCGCCTGATCCCCCAGCTGTCCCGCTCCGCCGCGCCGATGAGCGAAGCCGACGTGCAACGCTTCCTCTCCCAGTCCAGCGTGCATCTCTTCGTGTTCCGCCCCGACGCAGCTGACGCGGAGGGCAACCACCCGATCCTCGGCATGCTGTCGCTGGCCACCTTCGAGATTCCCACGGGCGTGCGCGCGTGGATTGAAGACGTCGTCGTTGACGAGGCCGCCCGCGGTCAGGGCGCCGGCCAGTCCCTCGTGGTCGCCGCGATCGAGCACGCCCAGAAGATCGGCGCCCGTACCGTCGACCTCACCTCGCGCCCCTCGCGCGAGGCCGCGAACCGCCTGTACCAGCGCGCCGGCTTCCAGCTGCGCGAGACCAACGTGTACCGCGTGACGCTCGAGAAGAAGTGAGGACGCGACGCTTGAGTTGCTTGCGGCCGTAGTGCTGTTTGCACTGCTTGTGGCTACGTACCTTCCACACGTTGCGTGCAGCGCTTGAGCTCCAAGCAGTCTTTGCCTTGCCGCCCGCCCGCGCATGATGCGTGGGCGGGCGCTTCGTTTGGGCCCTGAGGGCGTAACCGGCCTGGGCCAAACAGGGCGAACTCTTTCGCGCACAGGATGCTGCGACATGGCGACGTTGAAACCAATGACGCCTCTGCAGCCACTGATGCAGGCCAGCATGAAACCACCATCACCAATGCTCACCCCAGAACAGCAACCATTGAAACCACCATCACCTCTGCAACCGAAAAACACGCCAAAAACGCCCGTTTCTCACCCGCAAAGGCGCTGGCGGTTTCAACCCCAGGCACATACGAGCGAGCAAAGGCGATGGCGGTTTCACGCGAGAGTTTTCCGATACTCGAGGGCCATGACGGGGCCGGACAACACACATTCGCATGCAATTCCCCCGAAGAGACTTCATGTGTCAGCCTGTCATCGTTGAAATTCCAGGCTTTGCTTGGAGTCGCGTGGAGGGGTCTGGGTTTTTCGGACCGTTTGTTTTGAGAGGGTTGTTCTGAGTAGTCCCGGCTGCTTGTGGCCGGGCAGAATGGATGACCATGAGGAAGTTCTCGAAGCACACGCCTGAGCAGATTGTCGTGAAGCTGGAGAAGGCCGAAGCATTGCGAGGTGAGGGCATGAGTACGGCCCAGGCCTGCCGCGTGCTGGGTATCAGCGAGGCGACGTTGTGCCGGTGGCGCCAGCGTTATGGGTCAATGAATCGTAGTGAGGCCAAGGAACTGCGTGAGTTGCGCGAGCAAAACGCGCGCCTCAAACAGTTGCTGGGCCAAGCAGAGCTGGAGAAGGCAGCACTGCGAGAGTTGGCGGAGGGAAACTTCTAAGCCCGGCGCGCAGGCACGACGCTGTCAGCCACCTGGTTGGTCAGGGGTTTTCTCAGCGTCTTGCATGCCGCGTTGCCGGGCTGTCGCGGTCAGCGTATTGCCGGACCCGCGCGGCGGGCGGGGCGAAAACGCTGCGTGATCATGGGCCTGTGCGCCAGTGGATGAACGATTTTGCCACCACGCATCGACGCTGGGGCTATAAACGCGCCTGGGCGCGGGCCAAGAGCGAGGGCATCATCGTGGGGCGTGATACGTTCCGGCGCTTGTGGCGCGCCGAAGGGCTGCGCGTGCGCCCGCGCAAAGCCCACAAGCCCCGCACTGCGCCGCGCCTACAGCGCCTGGTCAAGGCCAGCGCCCCTGGGCAGGTGTGGGCCATTGATTTCCAGTTCGATTCGGACTGGAAGGGACGCGTGTTCAAGGTCTGTAACCTCATCGATGAGTTCACGCGCCAGCACCTGGCTTTCCGCGTCGAGCGGCGCATGGGAGCGGCCGACGTGATCGAAATGCTTGACCTGGCTGCCCTAACCCATGGAGCACCCCAGGTGCTGCGCGCCGATAACGGGCCTGAATTCATCGCCGCAGCCATGGGGCGCTGGGCCAGCGAGCACGACACGCTCCAAGCATTCATCCCACCGGGCCAGCCGTGGCATAACGGGTTCGTAGAGTCCTTACACAACCGCATGCGCGATGAACTCCTGGAAGACAACATGTTCGAAGACCTCAACCACGCGCGCGCCCTCATCGGCGCCTGGTCCCACCGCTACAATGAAGAACACCCCCACAGTGCGCTGGGCTGGCTCTCACCCAACCAATACGTGCACCAATGGGCACAACACCACCAATAACAACCAACAACCCTCAAAACACCCGGCCCACAAAACCAGACCAGGCCACATCGGTAACGTTCAACCTGATCGGAAAGATTCAACCCGATCAGAAGGGGTTGAATCTTCCCGATCGGGTGCACACCTCAGGGCAACAAGCACTTTCGCGCATACGGAGGCGCAGAAGGCGCTCGTAACGCCCACAGGCAGCGGCAAAGCCAAGCCAGACAAAAATCGCACGTCATTTCCCACGGTCACTTTTGGAGACCATCCACAAACGTTGCAATTGCAACGACGTGAACTCATAGTTTGAAGTAGCCGCCAGGGAATTACGTGCGAAATTACTGAGGGCAAGCACTCACTAGCAACCGAACGCGGCTGGCGTGGAGGTCGCCGCATGGTCTGCGAGCCTAGCTGCGGCACGCGTGGGCGAGACATTCTTCGCCCAGCACGAGGCCGCTGTGGCCTTGTGCGAGACAAGATTCGCCCTGCTGACACAAAAGCGCCTGATTTGGGGTGTTTTGCGCTCGCTGGGCGATTTTTCTCTCGCGCACGCGATAAACCAGCTGCGCCGGGCGAGTTTTGTCTCGCCGTAACGATGCACAGCGGCCGCCCAGCAACGGTCCCACCGACGCGGAGGCCAACGGACGTTAGGAAGACCTCGGACTCACAAATTTCGCATGCAATTCCCCCAGTGCAAGAATCAACACCCGCCCAAAAACCGCAGAATCTCAACGATTCGATTACAGGATCTGAAATACAGTCCGGGGAATTGCATGCGACATTGATTGTGGACCCAGAAATGAGGGGACGGACCCCAGCATCGATACGCGGGGCCTGGCCGGGCCTCGAGACGGCGCATCACCGCACAGCACTGCAGGCGCCGCCGGTGTGGAGGGCGCCGGAGGGTCCGGAGGGCACGGGCAAGCCACGCACAGCGACAAGCCCCGCCCGATTGGAGGCCGCCGCGGGGCCTGCGGGGCCTGGCCGGGCTTCGAGGCGCGGCGCCGAACGAAGTGAGGTCGCCTAGCCTCGCGGGCGGGCAGGCCACGCGGCGGCCGGAGATCTGGCGGGGCCACAAGCACCGCCGAACGGAGAAGCCTCAGAACTCCTCGTAGTACTCCGGGTTCTGGTCGGCCTGGCGGCCGTCGGGGCGGCCAAGCGCACTGATCGCCGCCATCTGCTCGGATGACAAAGAGAATGAGAAGATATCGAGGTTTTCGCGCTGGCGCTCAGGGTTACCGGACTTGGGCAGGGGCATCGTGCCGAGCTGGTAGTGCCAGCGCAGGATGAGACGCGACGGGGACACACCTACCCCGGATGCCAGGGCGACGATCGCGGGGTCTTCGACGATACGCCACTTGCGGCCCAGGGGACTCCATGATTCGGTGAGCACGCCGACCTGCGCGTGATACTCCAGCGCGGCGGCCTGCGGGAAGTAGGGGTGCAGCTCGATCTGGTTGACGCTCGGGTATTCGCCGGTCTCGGCGTGCACGCGCTCAAGGTGCTCGGGCAGGAAGTTGCAGACGCCGACGGATCGAATGAGGCCGCGGTCGCGGGCCTCCAGCAGGGCCTGGAAGGCCTCGACGTAGAGGCCGTGCTTGGGGTTGGGCCAGTGGATCAGGTACATGTCCCAATAGTCCAGGCCCGCGCGCATGAGGGATTCTTCGAGCGTGTAGACGGCCTCGTCGTAGCGCTGGTGGCGTCCGGGGAGTTTGGAGACCAGGCGCAGTTCCTCGCGGGGGATGCCGCAGCGGCGCACGGCAGCACCGAGGGCGCCCTCGTTCTCATAGTTGAAGGCGCTATCGAGCATGCGATACCCGGCCTCGATGCCCGAGACCATTGAGGACACGCCCGAGGCACCACGTAGGTTGTAGGTCCCCAGCGCGATCGCGGGAACGTCCAGGCCATCGTTCAGGGTGTATGCGGGGATCTCACTCATGTGTCAATCGTAGGCCTCGCCCCGCGCGGCGTTCTACCATGGGAGGTATGGCACAGCTTGAACTGGACGAGGTCCACGCGAACGCGGTGGACTATCAGCATTTCCTCCTTGATTCTCCTTCTCCCTATCACGCGGCCGAGGTCGTGGCACAGCGCCTGGTGGACGCCGGCTTTACGCGCGTCGACGAGAAGGGCGCGTGGGACGCGTCCCCGGGCGGTCATGTGATGGTACGCGGTGGCGCGGTCGCCGCGTGGTTCGTGCCCGAGACAGTTGACGACGACGCGGGCTTTCGCATCGTGGGCGCGCACACGGATTCACCGGCGTTCTCGGTGAAGCCATCGGTACAGTCGACGACGCCGGACGGCTGGGGCCAGATTGACGTCGAGGTGTACGGCGGCATGATGTGGAACTCGTGGCTGGATCGTGAGCTGACGCTGGCGGGCCGCCTGGTGTTGAATAGCGGCGAGGTCGTCTTGGCTCGCACGGGCCCGATTGCGCGCATCCCGCAGCTGGCGATTCACCTGGATCGCGACGTAAATCCGGGCGGGCTGAAGCTGGATCCGCAGAAGCACCTGCACCCGGTATGGACGGTGGATAACCCGTACGGCAACGTGCTGGAGTACGTGGCGCGCACGGCAGGCCTGGATGACGCGTCGCAGGTTGCGGCGTTCGACCTGATCCTCACGCCCAGCCAGGGACCGGGTTTCTTTGGTGATAAGGGCCAGTTCATCGCGGCCTCGCGCCAGGACAACCTGTCGAGCGTGCACCCGGGTCTGGTGGCCTTGGAGCGCCTGGCCGCGCAGGGTACACCCGCGGGCGGCGATGTCACGGTGTTCATGTGCTTCGATCACGAGGAGGTGGGCTCGGAGTCTCGCACGGGTGCGGCTGGCCCGATCCTGGAGACGGTGTTGCGCCGCACGGCGAAGGCGCTGGGCCGCGACGAGGACGGTTTCGAGCGGATGCTCGCGGCCTCGTCGTGCGTGAGCGCGGACGCGGCGCATTCGGTGCACCCGAACTATGCGGGGCACCACGATCCGGATAACCGTCCGATGATGGGCCGCGGCCCGGTCATCAAGATCAACTCGAAGCAGCGTTACGCGACGGACGCGGAGGGCATCGCCCTGTGGAATCGTGCGTGCGCGGCGGCGGGTGTTTCTTCGCAGAACTTCGTGGGTAACAACGCGATGCCGTGCGGGACGACGATCGGCCCGATCACGGCGACCCGTCTAGGGATCCTGACGGTGGACGTGGGCGTGGGCCTGCTGTCGATGCACTCGGCGCGCGAGATGAGCCATGTAGATGATCTCCTCGACCTCGCCCGGGTCCTCGAGGCGTACTGGCAGGGCGCCTGACGCCCGCGCGCGGCGAGCCCGAAGGGTGAAGCCGTGCGCGCGGCACCCGCAGCAGGGCGCCTGACGCCCGGGGTGCCTGAGCGCACGAAGTATCCCCGGCCTCGTCGGTCATGGACGAGGCCGGGGATACTAATGACGAGCGAGTGGCTCGGGCGCGCTCAGAGAGCGGCGACCGCGGTGACGGTGACGGGCACGTTGCCGCGCGTGGCCTTGGAGTAGGGGCACAGCTGGTGGGCGCGGTCGACGAGGGCCTGGGCACGGTCGAGCTCGACGCCGGGGATGAAGACCTTGATGTCGGCGGTGAGGGCGAAGGAGTCGCCCTCGGGGCCGAGGCCGATCGTGGTGCGCACGACGGAGTCCTTGGTGTCGATGCCGAGTTCTTTGGCGGCCAGGCCCATGGCGCCCTGGAAGCAGGCGCCGTAGCCCATGGCGAAGAGGGCTTCGGGGTTGGGGCCGTCGCCGGGGCCGCCCAGTTCCTTGGGGGCGCGCATAACGTGGCTGATGCCGAGCGCGGGGACGGAGGAGGTGCCGGCGCGACCACCGGTGGAGTCGGCGGTGACGGCGTAAACGATCTCGTTAGGTGTATCCATGACCCTATTTCACCACTAGGACTTCAGTCCCGCAAGGGGTTTGACAAAAATACAAGCGTTATCGCGCTCACCTCGACGAGGCAGGGACGTGCCCCTCCACTCACGCGAGGTCAGGCGGTGAGGAAGTCCGCGTCGGGGCGGGCGCTCAGCGCCTTGGCGACGGCGCGGCGGAAGCGGTCGTTCATGGGAGGGAGCTGGTCGCCGCGGAAGAACGTGGTCTCGCTGTTTTCGCCGTCGGCGGGGCTCGGCTCGCCGCTCACCCACTGCGCGGCGAAAGCGACGTCCAGGTAGGTGGTGACGTCTCCGTTGTAGTAGGTGACGGGACCGACGACCTCGACGGAGAGAAGGCGGCGCACCTCAATGCGAACGTCGGCTTCCTCCAAGGCCTCGCGCGCGGCGGCGATCGCGGGCTCCTCACCCGGGTCGACGATGCCGGTCACGGGGGTCCAGGCGCCGTTATCTGAGCGGCGCACGCACAGGATCTCGACCGCCTCGGGAGCAAGGGGGTGCTCCCAGTCGATCGCCGCCCGACCGGGGGCGGGACGCAGGATAACGACGGTCGTGCCGGGCATCCACAGGGGCGCATGACCGACATGACGGCGCAGTTCGAGGACGAAGTCAGGGGTAGCCATAGCCCCAGTCTACGGCGCTCACAGGAAGGAGGTGATGAGCGGCAGGAGCAGGATCTTGACGATAATCGCGAAGGCGAAGAGGGTCGCGTAGGCGGCCTCAATGCGCTCGTCGGTGACGCGGGCATTGGCAGCCTGCAGGACTGCCGGCTGGCCAAGGAATCCCGCGATGCCGCCGGCGGCGCGCGCGGAGGACAGGCCGATGAACTTCGCGCCGAGAGCCTGGATAACGCAGCAGACGACGACCATGACGGCGGCGAGGAGTGCGGCGCGCCAGCCCTCAGGGCTGCCGAGCAGGCTCGCGAACTGCGGGCCGGCATTCAGGCCGAGGGCGGCAAGGAAGAGCATGAGGCCGATCTGTCGGATCGTCAGGTTTGCGGCGGCGGGCAGGGTCCACACGAGGGGTCCGGTGCGACGCAGTGCGCCGAGCAGCATACCGACGATCAGGGGGCCGGCTGCGGCGCCCAGCTGGAAGCCCTGGCCGCCGGGCAGCGGGAAGGAGACGATACCCAGGAGCAGGCCGAGGACGAGGCCGATACCGAAAGCCATGCCATCAACCTCGGCGACGCGGCGCTCGGAGTCGCCGAGCCACTCGGCGATGTCGTCGAGCTCGTCCGTGGGAACGACGACGGCAACGTGATCGCCAAGCTGCAGGTCAAGGTCGTCGCGAGCCAGAAGGTCCAGGTCGCCTCGGCGCACGCGCGTGATGACAGCACCGAAGCGCTTGGTCACGTTCAGCTCGGAGACGCTGCGGCCGGCGACGTCGGGGTTGGACACAACGATGCGCTCGAAGGCGAGGTCGGAACGGTCGTCCTCGAGATTGTGGTCGAGGATCTCGCCGACGAGGGGTGCCGCCTCCTTGATCGACGCGGGATCACCGACCATGACGACGTGATCGCCGGGCAGCAGATCCTCGCCGGGAGCGGTGACGCGAGTGCGCCCGTCACGACGCAGGTAGGACAGGCGCACGCGCTGGTCGCGCCACGCCTCGATGTCGCGCGTGTTGATGTGCTTGGAGACATGAATACTGACGGCTTCCAGGGACGACCCCGCGAGGGAAGGCGTGTCCTTGGGGCCGACCCACTTCCTCGTCACGGTGATCGTCACAATGAGAATGCCGCCGATGACGCCCACCGGATAGCCGAAGGCATAGCCGACCGCAGCATTGGGATCTCCCGTGAGGCGGGTAGCTGTATCGAGGGCGGGCGCAGCCGTCAGAGCACCCGTAAACAGGCCCGAGGTAAGGCCCGAAGACAGGCCGAGGAGGCGACCACCGACGAGGGCGATGAGCGCGCCCACGACACACACGATTATCGTGAGAGCGAGGAGGTTCGTCTGCTTACGCAGATCCTGGAAGAACGTGGCGCCAGCGGAAATACCGACGCAATAGACGAAGAACGCCAAGCCCATCGGCTGGACGATCGACATGTGGGTGCTGACAACCTCGGGATGCAGGGCCGAAACGGTCAGTCCCACGAAGAGGGCGCCGGCCGCTCCGAAGCGCAGCGGGCCGATCCGGATGGCCCCAATCGCCGCACCCAACGCAACGACGACAAACAGTGCGAGCAGGGGTGAAGACGCGAAAAGAGAGGCCATAGCTTTCAGAGTACCTGTCGCGCGTCCGACGTTCCCCACGACTGTCATATTGCCTGCGTTATGGACCTCACGGATTGGTTACACTGGTGCCAGAAACTGAAAGGACGATCATGTCTCAACCAGCACCCGGATGGTACCCCGACCCCGCAGGAAGCCAGCGCCTTCGCTGGTGGAGTGGCGGCGAGTGGACCGAACAATTCCACGATATGCCGCAGCTGGGAGCGCCTGTCGCGCAGCAAATGCCCGCAGACCAGACGGCGGGGCAGTACATGCCCGTCCAGTCGCAGGCCCCGACCGTTTCCTCCGCCCCCTACAATCCTTCGGGCGTCGCCCCGCAGCTGGGCACCGCTGGAATGGGCCCGCAGGCGGGAGACGCCGCTCCGAAGACCGGTCGCGGATGGGTCATCGGCGCTATTGTCTCCGTCCTCCTCATGGTCGTTTTCTTCGGCACGATGGTGTACGCGGGCATACAGCTGCGCGCTCAGAACGTCGAGTGGCGCGACGTGCAGGACCAGCGCAACTCCACAAAGATCAGCCTCGACCACAAGCAGGATGAACTCGACAAGGTGAAGAAAGAACTCGAGGAGGCACAGAAGTGAGCTACGGAGTCCAGCCCCCGGCGAAGAAGCCCTCCAGCCTTCCTAGGATCCTGACGATCATCTGCTCGGTTCTTGCCGTCATCTTCCTCCTTGTCAGCGCCACCATGTACGTCAGCGCTCGCTCGAAGGCGCAGGAGATTGAGGATATGCGGGCCGAGATCCAGTCCGCGGACGCTAAGACCGTGGAAATCGACAGCGAGATCACGTCCACTAACGAGCAGATCGCCGCGGCCAAGGCGAAGAAGGATGGTCAGGAGTGGTGCGATGACGTCACCCGCGAGAATGCCGAGCTCGACAAGCTCCGCTCGCAAGGTAACGCTCTCAAGTCGATGAAGCAGCCCACGCGCGAAGCTGTCCAAAAACTGTGCCCCGAAAAGAAGTCCTTCGCTGAAGCTTTCGCAAAAGACGCCAAAAAAGGAATGATCGGTCCCGAGAGCATGCAGTGCCTGATCGACGGCAATACCATGACGTTTAACGCGACCATCAAGATTGATGCACCCTCGGTCCTCGCGCTTGGCGACATGGATGTTACCGTTGAGGCTTTTGCCGCTGATCACCCAATCACTGATTCCGACACATCGATCGGCTCGACAGTCGTGTCTGTGTCCTCGAGCGGAACAGGGCCCCTGTCCGTGACCCTACCGGGCTCCGGCAATGAGACCGACTGCGCCCTCAAGCCGGTACGCATCTGGCCCACCGGTCTGTGAGCGCCGTATTCACAGCTGTCTCCTGACACGAGAGAAGGAATCACGATGAGTGAGCCTGCGGAAGGCTGGTACGCCGACCCCAGCGGCACAAACCAGCTGCGCTGGTGGGACGGCCACGCGTGGACAGACTACGTCGAGCCGTACGAGGCACCGGCGCCCTCTCCTGAGGACGTTGAGGTCGCAGTTCCGGCGGTGGACGAGGCCTTCCCGGCTTCGTCCCCCGAGGAGCGGGCCGTCACTTCCGCCGGTACACCCATCCCCATGCCCGAGGCCTCCCTCCCGCAGGAGGTCACCCCGGCCTCGTCGGTAGCGGAGGCACCGGTCGCACCGATTCCGATGCCCGGCTCCCCCGTCGATGAAAAAGACAGCAACGAGACGGATGCACCCGAGAAGAGCGGAACGCTCAAGTGGGTTCTCGCATGCGCAGCATCGTGGGTGCTCGTCGCGGTGTTCATTACCGTGCTCGTCATCGTCTGGTCGCACCTGGGGGCCAGCGGCCGCATCCAGGAGAACGCAAAGAGCCGCGCCGAGACCGCCCAGAGTGAGCTCGACACGGCCCGCTCCACGCTCGAGTCC
This sequence comes from Schaalia dentiphila ATCC 17982, assembly GCF_000154225.1. Classification (NCBI taxonomy): domain Bacteria; kingdom Bacillati; phylum Actinomycetota; class Actinomycetes; order Actinomycetales; family Actinomycetaceae; genus Schaalia; species Schaalia dentiphila. Next base: position 486,927 of record NZ_DS264586.1, read on the forward strand.
ATCAACCAGCAGCTCCAGGAGGCCACCAAGTGAGCGCTCCCGCACCCCTGCGTGCCGCGACCGTCGCGGGGGCCATCCTCGCCACGGCGTTCATCGTCCTCTCCGCCATTGTCGGGGGCATCAACGCGTGGCGCACACATTCTGCATCCACGTACGAGGCACAGGCTGAGCAGGCCCAGTCCGACAAGGCCGCGGTCGATCAGCAGATCACGGAGGCAAAGGCCGCGCTGGATGCCGCCACCGTGCGCAAGGATGCTGAGAGCTGGTGTGACTCGATCACGCGCGAATCCGCCGCGTCGATCCGAGACTCGCTCAAGACCTACGATTCGGCGACCCAGGCCACCAAGGACGCGATCCACGAACAGTGCGCGGCCAAGGAGACTCTCGCACAGGTCTACCGCACCAACAAGGACGCTGATTTCACCATCGCGGTGGGCGAATGCACAACCGACCAGGTGACAACCACGGTCAATGGCACGCTCACGCTCAAGGACTCTTCCCTGATCGCGTCGCTGGGCACACTCGATGTGGAGATCAACGGGTTTACCGCGGACAAGGGGAAGAACCCCAGCCCCGGCTCACCGTACCAGGGCACGACGACGATCACTCTGACGCCCGGCTCGCCCGCCACTTTCACGCTGTCGGTTCCCTACGATCCCGCGATGACCGATAAAACCGAGTGCGGCGCGACGATGACCAGCTGGTGGCCCTCCAACCTGTGATGCACGGTGAATCCCGTCACCGCACCAAATCCAATTTTTTCGACTCCCATAGAATTGGGGGGACACAGTGAAAGGAGTTTCCCCGTGAGCACCCCACCCCCCAGCCTGCCTCAAGAACCGACCGGCATCCCCGTTCCCCCCGCCGGTCAGGTGCCGACTGCGCCGAGCCCCGCGGTCGCGGCCCCCACGCCGACGTTCACCCCGCTGACTGCCCCGCGCCCGCGCGCGACTGGCGGGCAGATCGCGATTGCCATCATCACGTCGGTCCTCGTCGTCCTCTTCGCCATTACGACCCTCATGGCCGCTGGCATCTACTCCATGAAGAGCAAGGACCTCACCGAGACCCAGGAAGAGCTCAGCACCGTCCAGCAGGAGCTTCAGGAAGCGCAGGAGGCCGCCAAGTGAGTGACAACAACATCCCCACGCCCGCGGCAACCACCCCGGCTCCCGTGACAGTCGCAACCAAGGCCCCTAAGAGCAAGGGACTGTCGATCTACAACCGCGTCGCGCTCGTCCTCCTCCTCGTCCTTGTCATCGCGACGACTACCCTGTTCACCTTCGCCGTCCAGAAGACGAAGGCACAGAAGGATATGCAGGATGAGATCCAGACGCTCACTGAGCAGAAGGATGCCCTCGCTGCCCCGGCCTGGTGCGCGCAGGTGACCCCGGACAACACCGACAAGGTCGACGAGCTGTACTCCAAGTACGACAGGATGTCCTCGGCCGCTCAGGAAGCGGTGAAGAAGGAATGCAAGGATCGGGTTGACGCCGTCCAGTTGCTGAAGTTCAACGACGCGGAAAACGCGTTCACGATTGATTCTACCTGCGAGCTGGACGACGCTCAGACGACTCTGCACTGCTCCGTGGACGTCTCCCCCGCCAGCGACACGATGAAGACCAAGCTTGAAGCTTTCCAGACGACCGACCTGACGCTGAAGATCTGGTTTGACGAGTCGCAGTTTGTTCTCGGCACCCCGAATCACGTCGTCGACGACGTCGCGACTGCGACGATGACGAAGGGCGAGAAGGTGAGCGTCGAATTCACGCTTCCCTTCGACACGAGCTGGGGCTCCCACTACAAGGTCGAGGTCGCGAAGTACTTCCCGAACATGTGAGCCAGGCACTCTCATCGAACGCACAGGTCCCGTCGCCCCATTCCGGGCGGCGGGACCACGCGTATTCACCAGAGGCAGGCGCGCGGTCCACATCGCGACGTACGCCTACCTCGGACTCGCTCGGGTGCTTAGTAGTGCTCGTGTGAGTCGTATCCGCGCAGCCGATCCAGCTCTCGCCGTTCCTTCTTGGTGGGGCGCCCGCTCCCCTTCTCGCGCATGGCGACGGGAATGTGCACGCGCGGGCGCTCAGGCGTGCGATCGTCGTAGGCTATGCGCGCCTGCGGGTAGGAAACGCGCTTGTTCAGCAGCAGATTGACCCCCAGGATGCGGTCGAAGCCCTCAATGCGCAGGCGCACCTCGTCGCCGACGCGCACCTTGTAGGCGGCCTTGACGGGCTCGCCGTTGACGCGCACATGCCCGGCGCGCACGGCGGCCGTCGCCTGCGATCGGGACTTCAGTTGGCGGGTCGCCCACAGCCACGTATCGACGCGCACGGCCGACGAGGCGAGGGCACCCGCGGGGATAACGACTTCTTCGGGGATCTCACTCATCGCAACCGCCTAGTTGATGCGGCGGATGCGCTTCTGGTGGCGGGGCGTCAAGACAATTGCAACGAGGGCGCACAGGATCGGCATGCCGATCAGCATGCCCAGCAGGGCTCCCCAAGGAACGATGGGGCGCAGCGTCGTCGTCAGCGTCGGGAATATCCCCGAATTCGCGAAGGTGATGACGGCCAGCACGCCCACAACGAGGCCGGAGAGCACAGCCGTCGGAATCGCGTTGAGCGCAAGCACCACACCCTGCCACGTGGTGACGTGGCGGCGCATCGAGGGAACAGCACCGATCGCATCGAGGGTGTCGAGGTCCGGGCGCATATCCGAGGAAGACAGTGCCACCACGAGGGCAACCGTTGCCGCAGCCGCGACGACAGCAATCAGGGCGGCAACGTACGGCAGAACCAGCGACCGCATCGTCGGGGCGATCACCTGGGCGGAGGCACCGGGGACCTGGCGTGCAATCGTCGTCTGGAAGGTAGGCGCGTCCACCGGATTCACCGGCTTCTCGACGGTGAGGAGCTCACCGAGCGGCACGGCGCGCAGGCCGAGGGCCTCGGAGGCCTGCGGGGATAGGACCATGACGTTGATACGCGTGAGGGGCGAGGCCGGGAAGGTCATCGTCCTTTGCACGAGAGCGTCCGGCAGGTCATCATCGGAGGCGCCGGCGGCCTTGGCGGCAGCAATCGCCGACATGTCGAGGCTGCGTAGGTCGGCCTGGCCGGCGCCGTTAATCAGCTTCGGGTCGGGCACGAGGACGCCCCCGGCGTTCAGGGTTGCGATCGCTCGGACCATGTCGTCCTCGTTCAGGTAGCCGGCCTCGCGCAGGTAGGTGCCGTCATCGACGATGTAGGCGACATCGATCTCCGCCATCGTTCCCATGTCGTTGCGCATCGTGAGCGTCGACTTGTCGATGGGGTTCACGGCCTCGACCATGGTCTCCGGGCCGCCCGGGCCGCTGTTCCACGCCATGCCGTTCATGATGGCGCTCGAGGTGACCGTGCGCTCCGCATCGACGACCTGCTGGGCCGACTGAAGCAGGTGACGGGTGCGCGTCACCGAGTCAGTCTTATCGACCGTCGAGAGGAAGACCTGCCCACGCTGTCCGGCATGCGGGCGCGAGTTCCAGCCGGCCTCGTTCGACGAGGACAGGGTGATGAGCAGGCCGCAGGCGACGAACACGGTCGTCAGGATCGAGGCCATGGCGGGGAACGTGCGGTGGCCGTTACGCACGGCGTCGCGAAGCGCCAGGCGCATGCTCATCGACGCGCGACGATTGGGCACTCGCCAGCGGGTGAAGATGTAGGGGATCGACCCGATGAGGCCGGCCTCGAGCAGACCGACACCAACGACGAGGGCGAGCACCCACCCGCGCCAGGCGGCGATACCCAGCAGCGGGAGTCCGGCCAGCAGCGCCAGGGGGTAGATCATGCGACGACGCACGAGGCGGGAGGGCTCCCACACGCGCCCGCCGATGACCGCGGACGTGTTGATGTGCGACGAGGTGTGCGCCGGCGACACGGACGCCATGAGGGACAGCAGGATCGGCAGGAGCACCGACAGGGCCAGCGGCCACCACGGCACGATGCCGATGCCGAGGCCCGACCAGATACCGATACCCACCATGCCGCACGCGGACAGCGCGACGGAGACAAGCCCCGAATACAGGCCGATGACGAGGCCATGGGCGATCGTCAGGCGACGACCGTCGGACTGGTCGCCGCCGTTGGCGACGATCATGGCTGCCGTGCGCATGACCGATCGCTGTGCGACGGTGTAGAGCGGCGAGATGAGCAGGATCATCTCGGTGAGGATGAGGAGGATGCTTGCGACCAGCAGAAGGTACTGCCAGGGATTAGTAGCCCGATTGTTTTGGTCGACCTCGTACTGAGCGAACTGGGCAGGCAGAGCCGAAGCGTCCGGCGGATCGGCGAGTACCTGTCGCGACACGACAGAGAATCCCGACTGGTTGATCTGGCGGACATTATCCCAGGTCACCGGAGTCGCGCCGGTGACAAACCACGCCGTCTGCGTGCGTCCTGCCACCGCAAGACGGTCAATCTCGAGCGTGCCCTCACCGATGATCGCCCGATTCGTACCGGGAATGATCTCGTCAATGACGATGCTTCCCGTGAGGTCCTGAGTGGTGCGATCCTTGGCGACAGTCAGCGACAGCGTGAGCGTATCGCCCACCTCGGCCTTGAGTGCCCGCGCGACGTCATCCGAAATGACGGCGTGGTTCGCAGCGAGCGCACCGCTCTTTCCACTCGCATTCACGCGTGGGGCATCCAGCGTTGCCGTCTGGGTACCTGAGTCAACCGTGTACCCTGTTCCGTCCTGCGTCGTGAGGTGGAGCTGGTAGAGGGTGTCGACGGCGATCAGTTGGTCCCCAGCCGGTACCCAGTTGGTGAGGGTGCTCTGAGTGACCGTCACTTCCTCATCAGAGGCCGTCTTCGACAGGAAGTCAGCGGTGATGTCTTGCTCGATGGCTGTCGACGAGCGGCGCAAAGTGACCGCCTGAACGTCGGAACGGTGGCCGAGCCACGACGCTGCCTGGTAGCGCTGAGAGGTCGTCACGTCCCAGAACGTGATCGAGCCGATCGCGATAATGATCGGCAGCGAGATGAGAAAAACCGCCGTCAGCGTGCGCCCCAGGCTTTGGCGCGCATCACGAGAGGCGATGCGGAGTACTACTCCCCATCGCCTCATTCGTGTGTTGAGTCGACTCATCAGATCCTTGGTGCAGTGTCAGCCAGCAGATCCCTCAGTGAGTCTCCGCGCGAGCGGTCGACGATGCGACCGTCGCGGAGGAAGACTGTGCGATCCGCCCATGCGGCCATTCGGGCCTCATGAGTAACGAGGATACCGGCTGCACCCGCATCAATATGGTCACGCAACACCAACATGATCTGGTCACTGGTGCGCGAGTCCAGCGCACCCGTCGGCTCATCCGCAAGAATGACCGAGCGGCTACCCACGAGGCCTCGGGCGATGGCGATGCGCTGACGCTGACCACCCGAAAGACGCTCGGGGAAGCGATCCGCAAGCTCGGCGACGCCGACCTCTTCGAGGGCAGCCATGGCGGCCTCGCGCACCTTCGACGGGCTGACGCCGTCCAGCTGCAGCGGCATCTCAACGTTTTCGAGGGCCGACAGGGACGGGATCAGGTTGTAGTCCTGGAAGACGTAACCGATGGAACGGCGACGCACCTCAGCACGGTGAGCCGCATCCATCGTTGCCATATCGACGCCGTTGATGAAGACACTTCCGCGCGTCGGACGCTCCAGTCCGCCAGCGATCGACAGCAGGGTCGACTTGCCGGATCCAGAAGGGCCCATAACAGCGAGAAGCTCGCCGGGGGCGACCTCAAGGTCGATCCCGTCGAGCGCTCTCACTCGGACGCCGTCGGCGCCGAATTCATGTCCGACACCCGCCATCCTGATCGGTAGCGGCACAGGCTGGCTCATCGCACCCCGGCATGCTCCGAAATGCCAGCTTCTACCTGAGCCCAGTTCATCGAGCGGCCCTTCGCGGCAGCGAAGGCAGCGCGACGAGCGGCCTCGGAAACAGCACCGGACTCGATGTGATCGAGCCAGTTGAGCTCGGCCTCAAGGTCGAAGATGTGACGCTCCAGGATGAGCTTCCACGCGAGCTCGCCCTCATCGGCCGACGCCTTCAGGCGGGTGACATCACGCAGGGAGCCCAGGGTCGAGCGACGCTGGGTCTGGATCATGGCCTCGACGTCGACCGTGGGGTCGGCGGCGGCCACGGCGAGCTTCATGACGAGCTCATCGCGTTCAGGGTGTTCGCGAGGAACGGGGGTGGACCACCAGGCGTTGAGGACATCGCGACCAGCATCGGTCAGCTCAAAGACCTCGGAATCACGGCCGGCGTTGGTCTCGGCGTGAGACACAACCTGGCCGTCGCGCTCAAGGCGCTGCATCGTCTGGTAGACCTGGCCGATATTCAGCGGCCATGCTCCGCACGTCTGCTCCTCGAACATCTGCTTCAGGCGGTAGACCCCGGCGGGCTGCTGCGCAACAAGCGCCAGCAGGGCATTGCGAACCGACATAACTCTCCGTTCGTTGTCTGGACGTGTAGACGATCGTGGTTGAACAGTATCTATCGTACGCGAATTTTGCACTGAGAGCGGGGAACTGACGGAGGGTTACCTAACATAAAGCCTACCGCCTGATTAAACAGGAGTCCCCGAATTTTCGCGGCATATCACAGATATTGACCGTTATACGAATTTAATTATCAACCACATTGCAGACGCCATTCAAGGGTTTTTCAGCGACATTTCAGCGCTTCTCTACTCACACGGTCAGACCCCTCACAAGAGAGGACCGCGAGCGTCCACAACCAGGAAAACGCCACACACAGGCCGACTGACCGCCAGGACAGAAATAATTTGTCACCCGACGTTCTCAGACTGTGAGATCTGCGGTTCAGGAGTTGGACTACTCGGAGAGAACATCCTCGATATCTTCCCAGAGCACCCCCGGCGATGAAGGCGCAGTAACCGCCCAGAACTCACCATCTGCGCTCGCCAGCAGGGGCATTTCGTCGGGGTGCAGGTCAGTGAATTCAACACCGGCCCGTACCTCGCAGACCTCCTCGCTGGTGGCGAGCAATCGCCAGCTCTCGCCTTCCAGGCTCGGATACTCCGCCGCATCGACGACCCAGGAGGTCAGCACCTTCATTGCCTGCGAGAACGCCTGAAGGAGAGCGGCGAGGTGCGGGACGGAAGTATCACCAACGACGAGGCCTTGGCCGCGCAGCAGCTCAACGAACGGATGCTCGGGATCAGCCAGGAGTCCGTCGGCATATGAGCGCAGCACCTCGCACTCCAGCCCGCTCATATCGAAGACGACGGCGACCGCAGCGCGTGCGGGAGGCTACACTGGGAACGACTAGGAGGATTCACCGATGAACACCCCGCTTCCCGCCGAGAACGCCCCGGCCTCGTCCCCGATTCCAACCTTTATGCTCCCGACGGGATCACCCATCCCCGTGCTCGGTTTCGGCACCTACAAGGTCGCGCCCGAGGACACGTACGACGCGGTGAGCCGCGCCCTCGAGGTCGGGTACCGTCATATCGACACCGCTCAGATGTACGGCAACGAGGCCGAAGTCGGGGCGGCGCTCGAGGCATCGGGCATCGCGCGCGAGGACCTGTTCATCACGACGAAGGTCGACAACTCGAACCACGAGCCCGATCGGGCAGCCGCATCCATCCGGCGCTCCCTCGAGGACCTGCGCACCGACTACGTGGACCTCCTCCTCGTGCACTGGCCGCTGCCCACACTCTACGGAGGCGACGTCGCCCTGCCCTGGCCCGCCCTCGAGGACGCCTTCAACGCAGGCGGCGCACGCGCGATCGGCCTGTCGAACTACGAGCGCGAGCACGTCGAGGCAGTCCGCGAGGTCGCGACGGTCGCCCCGCACGTCCTCCAAGTTGAATCCCACCCCTTCTTCCCCAACGCCGACCTGCGCGCCTACGCACAGGGGCTCGGCATGGTGTTCGAGGCATGGTCCCCCTTGGCGCGCGGACGCGCGGTCACCGACCCGACGCTCGTCGAGATCGGCGCTGAGCTCGGCGTGGGACCAACGCAGGTCACGCTGCGTTGGGCGCTGGATCGCGGCCACGTCGTCTTCCCCAAGACCCTGAGTCGTGAGCGCATGGCCGCCAACTTCGACGTGTTCTCCTTCTCGCTGGATCCCGAACAGACCGCACGCATCGACGCTCTCGACGCGGGCGAGTCCGGTCGCATGGGGTCACATCCGGCCACCATGGACCGACTCTGAGGACGGGTACGATACAAGTATGGCTTCCAAGCTCACGCGCGCCGACCGCGCCATCGTTCGACTGGCCGACGGTACCGTTAAACAGCAGAACCTCCTCACGGGCACAGAGGTGTGGACCGTTCCGGGCCGCGGCAACCGGCCCCTCACCGCACCGCACACGGATCACAACCCCATCGACCACGAGGCCGACGGACACCACTGCGCGTTCTGTTCCGGCCGATACCTCGAAACCCCGCCCGAAAAGTCGCGCCTGGTGCGCCACGAGGACGGGTCCTGGGAGCAGCTGGACGCCCTCGGCGCGGATCAGCTCGGCGACACGGTCGCAGAATTCCGACGCATTCCTAACCTGTTCGAGATCGTCTCCTACAACTACTGGCATCTCAACCACGGGCACGTCCCCTCCGAGGACGACCGTCGCCGCATGGCCCACTACCTGGCCTCGGACGCGGGCTACGAGCACGTCATGAACGTCGTCCGCTCGCGCATGTTGGCCTCGGGCATGAGCGAAGGCGAGTTCGCGGCCACCAGCGAGACCGCGCGCCTACAATCCGCCAACGGCTTTTTCTCCGGCGGGCACGACCTGATCATCGGCAGGCGCCACTTCGTCGACGGCGCCACCGAGGCCCACCAGCTGGCCGGGTCCGGCACCCTCACCCCCGACGAACATGAGCAGTACACCGCCTACACAGCCCGCTCGATGCGCGACCTGTACGACCTGGATCCCGCGGTCCGCTACGTAGCGACATTCCAGAACTGGCTGCGCCCCGCGGGCGCGTCCTTCGACCACCTGCACAAGCAGCTCGTCGCGATCGACGACATGTCCGTACAGACCGAGGCCGAGCTGGAGCGCCTGCGCGCCCAGCCCGACATCTACGACCAGATCTTCACGGTCGCAGCCACGCGCAAGCTCCTCATCGCCCAGAACGAGCACGCCGTCGCCTTGGCTGGCTTCGGGCATCGCTTCCCCGGCATCGCAATCTGGCCCCTGGACGAGCCGAAAAACCCGTGGGAGGTCAGCCCCGAGGCCATGCGGGGGATCTCCGATATCCTGCACGCCGCACACGCCGCGACGGGCGTGGAGGTGCCCGCCAACGAGGAGTGGTACCACCGCCCACCCACCGTGTCCACGCCCATGCGCTGGCGAATCCTGCTCAAGTGGCGCATCTCGACACTCGCGGGTTTCGAGGGTGGCACGCGCATCTACCTCAACACGATCGACCCGTGGAAGGTCGTCGAGCGCACCGTACCGCGCCTCCTCAAGCTGCGTGAAGCCGGCCTCATCGCCCCCATGCGCATCGGAGAGGAATGCAAAGTCAGCCCCGCAATGCTGCGAGGCTGACTCCAAAGGAATGCGTCCGGCGGGGATTACTCCTCATCGTCGCTCGAATCCTCATATCCCGTGTCGGCCGCGGGGTTATCCGCGGGAGCCGGCTCCGGTTCGACGTCTTGCGTGCCCGGATCCGTCACGGGATCGGGAGTACTCGGCGCGGCCGGCGCCGGGGAGGCCAGCGCCGAGGTCCACGTGGCCAGCCATGCGCTCATCGCGTCGAGGGAACCGACGGTCTCGTCGGCGACGATCGGGTCGCCGGTGATGCCCATCAGCCAGCCGGCCTTCGTGTCGGCGGCGAGCACACCATCGATCGGGTAGACGGCACCCGTCGTGGCCAGGGAGCGCTGCGCGGTTTCACCCTGCAGCCACGCGATCAGGGATTCTGCGCCGTCCGACGCGGGCGAGGACGTGGGGGCCGCGTACATGATGCGAGCGATACACGTCGAGGAGATCGCAGTGCCGTAGGAATCGGCGCCCGTATTCGTCGCTGCAGCGGCCGCCAGCGAACGCGGGGCCACGATCAGCGGATACGCGCCGGAAGAACCCGCGGAGGCACCCACGACCTCGGACAGGTAGCCCTCGGACACGTGCGCGCCGGCCGTCCACGCGGCGATGGCACCACCCAGGGAGGAATCCACACGCGGGTTGAGGGACTGCGCGAAAGAACCCAGTCCCTCGCCTGTCTGCGCGGCTGCCTCCTGCACGAAGGCGCGGCCCACCGACGACGAGGCCGGGTCCGGGACCGTCAGCAGCGCGCGGATACGCGGCGAGGTCAGATCGCCGAACGAAGTCGGCAGCGGGCGGCCGTTCGCACTCATCCACGACTTGTCGGCGATGACACACACGTCGTCGCGGCCGTAGGCGATCGCCGCAGCGGCACCGTCCACGACCGTGCCGGCAAGCGTCGCAGTATCCTGAGGCGCCGAAGCGGCGATCGTGCCCGCCGCAGTCGCCTGCAGGGCGTCCGCTCCATCCAGGCCGAGCACCACGTCCACGCCCGCCTTCGACAGCGCATCCACACCATCCACCGGCACCGCCGCAACCGTGAAGCCCGTCGCCTTCGTGAACTCCTGCGCGGTCTCCATCGGCAGCTGCGCGCCACCCACCAGGGCGACGGTCAGCGTGCCCGAGCCACTACGAGGAGTCGGAGCGTCGATCGTCCCATGCCCCGCCGTGCTCGACGAGGCGCGCGCGCTCTGGCCAGGAACGATCGGCGACGCAAACGGATCCCGAGGCGCACTCGAGGACACGGACGGCGTACAAGCCGCCACCGTCGTCGCCGCAACAAGGAGGGCAGACAACGCAAAAACAGAGCGGGCGCGAGCCATAAGGAATCCTTCAGCCGGGAACACTACCGTCCAAGCATAAGACAGGGTACCTGTGGGCCTCGCGCAAGAGCGCCGCGTGGGGCATCATGGAAGCGTGCGCACGCGCACAGGGACAACCACCCGCACACCAGGAGGCAACCATGGATTCAGCCACCATCGAAAAGCTCGCCACTACCGCCGTCATCGCCGGAGCGGCCTTCGCCGCCTCCAAGGTCTTCGAAGCCGGCTGGAAGGTCGCCACCGGACGCCCCATTCCCGCCGAAGACTCCGACGACGTCACCATCGCTTCGCTGGTCCTCTTCGCGGCCACCTCTGCCGCCATCGCGGCCGTCGCTCAGCGCTACGCGTACAAGGGCTCGCAGAAGTGGCTTGCCCCTAAGCTCGAGGCGCGCTTCGGCGTGCCCCAGCTTGAGGCCTGAGCCCCGCAGACCGACGCCCCTCCCCTGCGTTCACACGACCGGCAGGAGGGGCCCCAGGTCCGTACGCTCGCCCGACGCGCTGACGCGGGAGGCAGCCACGGCCTCGTCCCACGAGAGAAGGCCGCACGCGAGCGACAGCCACGTGCGCGCGTCGGTCTCCACGACGGCGGGCGGCGTACCGCGCCGGTGCGTCGTCCCCGGCAGGATCTGCACCGCGCCGGCGGGAGGCACGCGCACCTCGACCGCTCGGCCAGGATGCGAGATACCAAGCTCTTCGAGGGTGAAGCGCACCGCCGTCAATACGACCGCACGCGCAGGCTCCTCGCCGCGCTCCACAGCATCGCGCCACGAACGCAGCGCCACCATCCCCTCACCGGGGTCAATCCGTCGTTTCGCCATACCCCGATTCTACGCGGCGCTGTCACCCCGTCCCCGGGCGTGCATTCCGACCGCCTTGTCAGGCACAATGGATACATCACTTCCGACGAGAGGCCACCCGTGACCGACATAGCTTCCCTGATTACGCTACGTTCGATCCTCGACATCGAGATCGCACGCAGCTACCAGTGGGACGCGGCCACCATCATCAACGTCTCCGGCGTTGACCGCGCCGGCGACCTTACGACCCGGATCGTCGAATATCCCGGAGCCCTCGCAGACATCGCCGCCGAAGGCTTCTCCCCCCACTCCGCCGCAGGACACGCGCTCTCCCACGAACTCCACGACGCCATCCAACGCCGCGTCCGCCTGTGGATCGCTGAAATTCCCACCGAACAGCTTGCCCGCCTGCGCGAAGCCCTCGGCGACGACGTCATCCACGAGGCCGGCCAGCCACGCGACGGCTACACCCCCATCGCCCTGTCTCCCCTCGAGCTGCTGGAGCACTGGGCGGCCGGCACCGACGAGCAACGCGAATTCATGCGCGTCGCCATGGCCGGACTCGACACGCTCACGACCTCGTCACACGCCACCCACGCCTCGCGCGCCGTCGGGGCATCCATCATTGAGCGCTCCGCGTTCCTCCGGCTGTGCCGCAACCCGAAATTCATCGCCTACGTCGTCGTCCTCGTGTATTCGGTGGCGCGAGCCCTGCCCGTCATATACGTCCCCCACTTCCACGGCGACTGGCGCATCCTGTGGGCCATCGACATGATCACCGCCATCCCCTACACGTGGGGCCTCATCGAAATGGTCGCCGGGCAGAAGCTCTGGCACCGCGTCGTCGGCGCGATCACCGCCGCCATCACCTTCATCGCGCCCTACGTGTACTTCCTCATGTACGGGCGCCACGCTCCCCCCGGCGTGTGGACTGCCATCGCGCTGATCTTCTTCGGAGGTATCTTCCTCGAAGTCTTCCGCTACCAGCGCGACCGCGCCGTCAAGAAGGGCCTCACAGAGCAGCTGTAGGCACGCCGATGCGGCTGCGTCCAGCTGGCGCTCCGGGTGCCGGAGGCCTCGGCCGCCCGCGAGACTTGGCAGCCTCACTACGTTCGGCGCCGCGTGTCGAAGCCCGCCCCGGCCTCGTTCCTCTGAGACCCGCCCTATCCTCTCGTGGCATCAGTGCGCACCCGTTCATCGACCTTGCATGACGACGTCCCCCGAGCGCAATGCCCGGGGGACGTTCGTATTCGTTCGCGGCGCGCGAGATTACTTGTCCTCGCCGGTCGCAGTGCGGATGAAGCCAGCGATCATGAACCAGCCGCCGCCAACCCAGAACAGGATCAGAGTCCACAGGGGCTGGACCGGGTACACGACCACCAGGTACGCGCACGCGACGATCCACGCGGCCGCACCGATGATGTTCGGGATCTGGAAACGCTTCACACGCGCCGGGTGCGTGTAGTGCAGCGGGACCAGCGTCATGATCGCCAGGAAAATCGTCGCGGCGCTATTGACCCACGCAGGAGTCTGAAGCACGTACATGACAATCGCAACGCAGTTCCACGCCGCCGGGAAACCCACGAAGTAGTTATCGTTCGACTTCTCTCCGTCGTTCGCGTAGCAGAATACAGAGGAGACGATGATGACAACCATCATGATGACCGGAAGCGGCTTGGGCCCAAACGGCAGATACATCGCCATAAAGAGCGCCGGCAGGAAGGTCCACGTCAGGTAGTCAACGAGGTTGTCGACGACGCCGCCATCGAACCAGGGAATGACCTGACGGACTCCGACCTTACGGGCCAGCGTGCCGTCAACACCGTCAACGATCAGGGCGATGACGAACCACAGCCACATCATGGGGATGTTGTTGTCGAGAATCGCGAACAGCGCGAGCGTCGCCCACACGAGCCCGGAGATCGTGAACGCGTGCACCGCCCAGGCGGCAATCAAGCGGCCCAGGCTGGGTTTGCTGGCACTCTCAGACGAGGCCTGGGCCTGCTCAGTTGTAGTGGGGACGTTTTGCTCAGGCACGGACAGCTCCTGTGATGGCGGATAGTTTCCGCCCCTCAGTATGCCAAAGATTGGTGGGCTTTTGGTAGCACTTCGACCAAATGGCACGCGTTCGGGGCGTTCTCACAGAACACGGTGGACGCTGCTTCTGTTCACCGTGACATTGCTTCATGACGCTTCGTACCGGTACTCGTTGGTGGCTGGAGTACCTGGGCGTATGCGCGGGGGCGTGCCAGCTCACTTCCGTGCGCTCGGGTCGAGCAGGTGGCCGCCTCGGCCCTTTGATGCGCACGTTAACCCACCTGGTGGAGTGTGGGCGGCTGCGTCCAGCTGCCAGTAGCTGGGTTTAGCTGCGCATTGAAGGGTTAACACTGCCAGTAGATGGGCCCAGCTGCCATCACTGCCTGCACGATCGCTCTCACCGCGGCACGAGAAGCTCTCACGAAGCAGCTGAGCCACATGCACACCCGCGAATACGCACGCAGGCCCGATGACCTGCACGTGGGCCCGATGGTTTGCATGTGGGCGGCGCCGCCCACATGTATGTCTAGTGGTTTACGTGCGTATCAAGGGGTTAGCGTGCGTATCAAGGGGTTAACACGAGTGTTCAAGGGCTTAGGCGCGAACAACACGCCACGCCCGGCATCGTTGTGCCCAAATCGCAGACCACCTCGGCGAAAACAATGTAACGGGCCGTTGTGGGCGGGGTGGTCTGCTCTTCGGGCGTTACACCACCTCAAACAACCAACTCACCGATGTGAGACGGGGGCAATTGCATCATTAGAGCTGCGACACGCCGGGCATACAGCGCCCGCCAGCTTCTAATGCTGCAAAACCCCCCACCGCCACAGGTCTGGAGGCCGTCCCGAAACCTGCGGGGCCTGGCTGTGGTTCCCACAGACGATAGAAGCCGGGGAACAGTGCAGAAGGACCGTGCCACGGCGAGACAAAATTAGCCCAGCACCAGCTATGACCACTCGGTCGCACGAAAAAACTCGCCCAGCACAGCCCCTCCAGCGGCTCTTCCGCGAAAAACTCGCCCAGCGAGCACAAAAACGCCAAATTTGGGGTGTTGTGAGCGCGCAGGGCGAACTATTTCGCGCTTTCGCGATGACACAGCGCCGCAGGGAGAACTATTTCGCGCCCAAATGAAACCGCCACCGCCTTTGCTCGCTCGTTCACGGGTACGCATGAAACCAGCGACACCTTTGCTCGCCCACAATGCCGCAAAAACACACATTTCGAGCGAGCAAAGGTAATGGCGGTTTCACCCACGCACAAAGACCGGGTCACAAAGGTGACAGCGGTTTCACCCACGCACAAAGACCGGGCCACAAAGGTGACAGCGGTTTCAGCCTGGCAACGCGTTGCACCGAAAAGGCAAGCAATGCGGCAAGCGAGGTGTGGACGCGACACCTGTGCGGTGACGACGGGGCCTGACCGGGCTCCGAGACGACGCGCCAATCAGCGACCCGGCCCCACTGGCGTGGAGGGCGCCGGAGGGACCGGAGGGCACGGGCGGGCTTCGAGACGCGGCGCCGAGCGAAGCGAAGTCGCCTAGTCTCGCGGGCGGCCGGGCCCTCCGGCGCCCGGAACACCCGTGGAGCCACAAGCAACACACGCAGGAAGGACGACGCGCCGAGCGAAGCTCGCGGCGCGGACGGCCAGCGGGCGGGCCGCCACCCACCGGCACACACAGCGGCCGGGCCCGACAGCGCCCGGAACACCAGCAGCGCTACAAGCAACATAAGCAGAGCCACAGATCAAGCACCAACACAGCACAGGGGCGCGGGCCCGCAGGCCCGCGCCCCTTGGCGCTACAACTCAGACGCGAACGCTCAGAAGTACGTGCGTCCGGCGTCGCTCAGCTCGCGCAGCTCGTCGATCGAGGCGATCCAGCCGCAGCCCTCGCCTTCGGCGGCGAGCAGGTCCACGCCGCTGATCGCTAGCATGTCGCCGCCCGTCGTGCCGATACGCACGGCGTCCACGCCCTCGGCCTCGGCGGCCACGAACACGGCCTTGACGGCCGCCTCGGGCACCGCGACGAAGGCGCGAGCCTGGGACTCGGACAGGAGCATCTCGTGGTCGCCGACGCAGTCGCGGCGGGCGGCCCCGGCCACGTCGAAGACGCCGCCGATGCCGAAGCGCAGCGCAGAGTCCACGAGGGACTGCACGAGGCCGCCGTTGGACAGGTCGTGTGCGGCGCGCACGAGGGGTCGTCCGTCCGGGCCATCGGCGGCGCTCAGCGCGCGCACGACGTTACCGAGGGCGACCTCGGCCTTCAGGTCGACCTCGGGCGGCAGGCCACCGAGGTGCGAGCGGGCGATGCGCGCCCACGCGGACCCGTCGAACTCCTCGCGGGTGGTGCCCAGGAGGATGACGGCGAGGCCCTCTTCGGTGAAGCCGGAGGGGTTGGCGCGCGTGACGTCGGGGAGGATGCCGAGCATGCCGATGACGGGCGTCGGGTTGATCGACGAGTTCGGCAGGCCCTTCTCGGTGCCGGACGAGTTGTACAGCGACACGTTGCCGCCGGTCACGGGGATCTCGAGCTCGATGCAGCCGTCCGCGAGCGCGGTCATGGCGGTCACCAGCTGCCACATGGCGTCCGTGTCTTCGGGGTTGCCGAAGTTCAGGCAGTCCGTGATGGCAACGGGCTCGGCGCCGACGACGGCGACGTTACGGTACGACTCGGCGAGGGCCTGGCGGGCTCCAGCTGCCGGGTCGAGCTTCGTGTACCAGCCGTTGGCGTCGGTCGACAGGGCGACACCGAGGCCGCTTTCCTCGTCGATGCGGATGACGCCCGCGTCGTCGGGCTGGGCGAGGGCGGTGTTGCCCTGCACGTAGCGGTCGTACTGGTCGGTGACCCACGCCTTGGAGGCCTGGTTGATGTCGGAGAGGACTGCGCGCACGTCGGCGATCAGCTCCTCGCGCGTAGCGGGACGCGAGAGATCCTCCGAGGTGGCTGCCTGCAGGTCGTCCTGCCACGCGGGGCGCGCGTAGGGGCGGTCGTAGACGGGGCCCTCGTGGGCGACGGTCTTCGGGTCGACGTCGACAATGCGGTGGCCGTGGTGATCGATCGTGAGGCGGCCGTCGCCGGTCAGGTGGCCGATGACCGCTGCCTCGACGTCCCACTTGTCGATGATCTCGAAGAAACGCTCGCGATCCTCGGGGGTCACGATCGCCATCATGCGTTCCTGGGACTCGCTCATGAGGATCTCGCCCGCGGTAAGCGTGGGGTCGCGCAGGAGCACGTTCTCGAGGTCGACGTGCATGCCGGAGTCGCCGTTGGAGGCCAGCTCGGAGGTCGCACACGAGATGCCCGCGGCGCCGAGGTCCTGGATGCCCTGGACCACGCCGGCCTCGAACAGGTCGAGGCAGCACTCGATGAGGACCTTCTCCATGAAGGGGTCGCCCACCTGGACGGAGGGGCGCTTGGCGGGCATACCGTCTTCGAAGGTCTCGGAGGCAAGGATGGAGGCACCGCCGATGCCGTCGCCGCCGGTGCGCGCGCCGAAGAGGACGACGAGGTTGCCTTCGCCGGTCGCGTTAGCCAGGTGGATGTCGTCGTGGCGCAGCTTGCCGATGCACAGCGCGTTGACGAGAGGGTTGCCCTGGTAGGAGGGGTCAAACTCGGTTTCGCCGCCGATGTTGGGCAGGCCCAGGCAGTTGCCGTAGCCGCCGACGCCGGAGACAACGCCGTGGACGACACGCGCCGTGTCGGGGTGGTCGACGGCGCCGAAGCGCAGCTGGTCCATGACGGCGACCGGGCGGGCACCCATAGAGATGATGTCGCGGACGATGCCGCCCACGCCGGTGGCCGCGCCCTGGTAGGGCTCGACGAAGGACGGGTGGTTGTGGGACTCGACCTTGAAGGTGACGGCCCAGCCGCCGCCGATGTCGACGACGCCGGCGTTCTGGCCCATGCCGACGAGGAGGTTCTTCCTCATGGCGTCGGTTGTGCGCGCGCCGAACTGCTCGCCGAGGTGCTTCTTGGAGGACTTGTAGGAGCAGTGCTCGGACCACATGACGGAGTACATGGCGAGCTCGGCGTTGGTGGGTCGGCGCCCGAGGATGTCGCAGATGCGCTGGTATTCGTCCTCTTTGAGGCCGAGTTCCTTCCAGGGCATGTCCTGGCCGGGGGTCGCGGCGGCGTTCTCGACGGTGTCGGGCAGCTCGCGGGTGTTTTCAGAGGTCATTCGTGTTTCCATTCGAAAGGTCTGGGACGAGGCCGGGGCTCCCTCACGGGTGAGGGCTCGGTGGCGTCGTCAGCCGACGAGGGATGCGAGGACGGAACGGAAGATGCCCAGGCCGTCGGTGCCACCGTGGTGGCTGGCGCCGTCGGGTCCGAGGGAGAGGGGGCCGAAGCCTGCCTCGGTCGCGTGCTCGGGGTGGGGCATGAGGCCGACGACGTTGCCCGCGGCGTTGGTGACGCCCGCGATGTCGTTGGCAGAGCCGTTGGGGTTGAAGTCGACGTAGCGGAACACGACGCGGCCTTCACCCTCGAGCCGTTCGAGCTCGGCAGGGGCCGCCTGGAAGTTGCCTTCGCCGTTCTTGAGGGGGACGGTGATGGTGTCGCCGGCGCCGTAGGTGCGCGTCCACGCGGTGTCCGCGTTTTCGATGCGCAGCACCTGGTCGCGGCACAGGAACTTCTGGTGGTCGTTGCGGATGAGCGCGCCGGGGAGCAGATGCGACTCGCACAGGACCTGGAAACCATTGCAGATGCCCAGGACGGGCAGGCCTCGTCCGGCTTCGCGCACGATTTCGCTCATGACGGGAGCGGTCGCCGCGATCGCACCGCAGCGCAGGTAGTCGCCGTAGGAGAAGCCGCCGGGGATGACGACCGCGTCGACGCCGTGCAGGTCGGCGTCCTTGTGCCACAGGGACACAGCCTGCGCACCAGCGATTTCAACCGCGCGGGCCGCGTCGCGGTCGTCGAGGGTGCCGGGGAAGGTGACGACTCCGACGCGGGTCACTGCACGCCTCCCGCGTAACGGGCGTCGGCCTCGTCGATGGCCTCGACGCGCACGACGTCCTCAATAATCGGGTTGGACAGGACCTCTTCGGCTGCCTTGCGGGCCTGGTCCAGGAGCTCGTCGGTGACGGGACCGTCCACGCTCAGGTGGAAGCACTTACCCTGGCGCACGGCCTCAAAGCTCGTGATTCCGAGCCTGGGCAGCGCCGAACCGACAGCCTTACCCTGGGGATCCAGGATCTCCGGCTTCGGCATCACTTCCACGATGATTCGCCCCACGGCGTTCCTCCTTGTGTTGTTGGTGAGGATCCCGCCGTGCATCTTGCCCGGCGGGCAAGTTTGTTTACAGGATGGGGTCCGACCCGGTGAGTCGGCGGTATGCCTCGACGTAGCGCGCGGCGGTCGCGGCGGCCACGGATTCGGGCAGCGCGGGCGGGTTGGCGCCCGAGGAACGGTCCCAGCCGGACTGCTCGGAGACCAGCCAGTCGCGCAGGTACTGCTTGTCGAAGCTGGGAGCGACCTGGCCTTCCACCCACTGGTCGGCGGGCCAGAATCGCGAGGAGTCCGGCGTGAGGATCTCGTCCGCGAGTACGAGCGCGCCCGTGGTCACGTCGATGCCGAACTCAAACTTGGTGTCCGCAATGATGATGCCACGCTCGGCGGCGATGTCGCGGGCGGCCCGGTACAGGGCGATCGACAGGTCGCGGATGGCGACCGCGAGCTCCTCGCCGATGCGCTCGACGGTCTGCTCGAAAGTGATGTTCTCGTCGTGCTCGCCCAGCTCGGCCTTCGCGGCGGGCGTGAAGATCGGCTCCTCCAGGCGCGAGGCCTCGGTCAGGCCCTCGGGCAGCTTGATGCCGCACACGGATCCGGACTCGCGGTACTCGGCCAGGCCGGAGCCGGTCAGGTAGCCGCGCACGACACACTCGATGGGGATCATGTGCAGGCTGCGGCACACGACCGCGCGCCCATCGACCTCGGCGGGCACCGTGAAGCGCGTGGGCTGGGCGCCTTCCAGGGCGCGCGAGGCCTCGGCCGGAGCCTTCGTACCCACGGCCAGCAGGTGGTTCTCCACGAGGGGACGCAGCTGACCCATCCACCAGATGGCGAGCTGGTTGAGGACCGCGCCCTTGCCGGGGATCAGCGTGGGCAGCACGTAGTCGTAGGCGCTGATGCGGTCCGAGGTCACCATGAGGAGCGCCTCCGGGCCAGCCTTCGCGTGACGCGGGCAGCCCGCCTGAGTAGCGGTCTGCGGTGCGGGGCCGACCACGGCCTCGTCGGGAGCGTAGATGTCGCGAACCTTGCCCGCGCTCAGCGGGGTCCAGCCGTGGAGGGTGGCGGTCATGATGTTCCTCAGGGGTTTCTCAGTCGAGGGTAACGACCAGGTCGGCGGGCCACGTCGCGATGTCGCTGCGGTGGTGCTCCCCGTCGAAGTGAATGAGGTCGACGCCGCGATAGGCGAGCGCCCGCGCCTCGTCGAGCGTGGCCGCTCGGGCGACGACATCGAGAACTCGGCCGCCGGAGTTCACCAGTGCGTAGGTCGGTTCGAAGCCGCAGCATCCGGCTGCGACGTCGGTCGGGTCGTCGGTGATCTCCTCAGAGGTACCGGCGTGGATGACGTGGATGCCGTCGAGCTCCTCGGCCGCTTCGATACCCGTGATCTCATGTCCGGTATCCGTGGGGCCCGGGTAGCCGCCCGAGGCCATGACGACCGTGACGGCCGCGTCCTCGCTCCACACGGGGGCGGGGACCTTGGCGAGAGTGCCGGTCGCGGCCGCGTACAGGATGGGGGCCAGCGGGGAGTCGAGGCGCTCGAGGACCGCCTGGGTCTCCGGGTCGCCGAAACGCACGTTGAATTCGACGACGCGGATGCCCTTCGAGGTCATCGCGAGGCCGCAGTACAGGAGGCCGCGGAAGGGGGTGCCGCGACGCGCCATCTCGGTGATGACGGGCTGGGCCACCTCGTCGACAATGCGCTGCGTGGCCTCTTCGGGGAGCCACGGCAGGGGGCTGTAGGCGCCCATGCCGCCCGTGTTCGGGCCCTCGTTGCCGTCGCCCACGCGCTTGAAGTCCTGCGCGGGCTGCAGCGGCACGACGGTAGCACCGTCGGCGAAACAGAAGAGGGAGACCTCGGGGCCGTCGAGGTAGTCCTCGATGACGACCGCTCCCCCGTCGCGCGACAGGCAGGCGCGCGCATGCTCCGAGGCCTGGGCGCGGTCGGTGGTCACGACGACGCCCTTGCCGGCGGCAAGCGCGTCATCCTTCACGACGTAGGGGGCACCCAGATCGTCGAACGCGGCCTCAACCTCGTCCATCGTGGTGCACGTGAAGGCGCGAGCCGTCGCCACGCCGGCATCGGTCATGACCTGTTTCGCGAAAGACTTGGAGGCCTCGAGACGCGCCGCGTCCTTCGTCGGGCCAAAAACGGGGATTCCGTAGTCCAGGACCGCATCCGCGACGCCCGCGACGAGCGGCGCCTCGGGGCCGACGACCACGAGGTCGACGTTCTCAGACGTGGCGCGACGGACGACGTCCTTCGGATCCAGGGGATCCATTGTCAGAGAGCGACCCAGCTGCTCCAGCGCGGGGTTACCCGCCTGGACGACGAGCTCAACAGGATGCTCGGGGGTGGACGTTCGTACAAGCGCACGGGCGATCGCGTGCTCGCGACCCCCGTTACCAACGAGAAGAACCTTCACGATTCAAGCCTATCGGTGTTTGGTGGCCTTCCGGGCCACCGTGGTGTTTTATGGGTGCACGTCACAGCGAAAGTGAGACGGGCTTGCGGCCCTCACCAGGCGCCGTTCGGGTTACCGCTGCGGCGGTCATCCTTCTTGTCGCGCTGGTCCTTGTTACGCTGATCGTTCTTGTGCTGCAGCTCCTCACGGCGCTGCTTCTCTTCCGGGGTCTCGCCCTCGTAGGGGTTCGGCGAGGGGCTCGGGCTGGGACTCGGGTTCGTCTGCTGATCCTTCGATCCCTTGTCCTGCTGGTCCTGCTGCTGGTCCTGCTGCTGGTCGCCCTGCTCCTGGGACTGCTCCTCAGCCTTCTGCTTCTTGTCCTCGACGCGTTCCTTGTTCTGGTCGGCGGGGTTATCGGACTGGTTGCCAGACTGCTGCTGGTCACCGGACTGGCCCTGCTTGCCGGACTGGTTCTGGTTACTCGACTGGTCCTTGTTATCGGACTGGTTCTGGTCGTCAGACTGGTTCTGACTGGAGTTGGAGGCGGTCTGACAGGGAGCTACGGTCTCTTCGGCTTCCTGGTAGATAGTCGCGGCATTTGCGTACGCGCCGGCGGCATCCTGCACGTCGCCCTGAATCTCGATGCCGATCGCGAGGTTCACGCGAACGCGGCATTCGTAGGAGAAGGGCTCGAGTCGGCCCGGCTTGACCTCGGTGGCCTTGGGGACGAGGTCGAAGGCGGTACGCAGGTCCGTCACGCCCTCGTCGGTCTGTCCCTGACGCACGAGAGTGGTGCCGCGATTGTAGTGCGCGACCCAGCGCTCGATGCCGATCTTCGTCCACGCCATCTGGCCTTCATAGCCCGTCTGGGCGATGTCGTATTCCTGTGCCTTCCAGTGGCTCAGGGACGAGCGCGACCAGAGCGAGAGGCCGATCAGGTACGCGGCGACGCTCAGCACGATGACGAGGATCGGGATGGAGTACCACAGAGGGCGCAGCGCACGGGGGTTGCGCTGGATCTTCTGTTTGCCCGACGAGGCTTTGGTGAGCTTCGCACGAACGGACGCATCGACAGGATCGACCTGGGGCGCGCCAAAGGGGAGGAGGTCTGCTTCAGGCTGCGAGTTCTCAGATGGCATGGGAATTCCTCAACTGTTGGGCGCGCAGCGCCAGCGTGGCACCCTCCCACGCGAGGAGAGCCCCGAGAAGGAGCGCGAAGGGCCAGATGATGTAGCGATACGTGTCTTTCAGGTTGCGCGACTCGGCGAGCGTCGTCGCCTTGTCGAGCACGGAACGAGCGTGCGATTCGATCGCCGACTTGTCGGGCGAGTGCACGTAGTCGACGCCTACGCGCGAGGCGACATCCTTCAGGGCGGCCTCGTCGATCTTCGAAATGGCGATCGGGTTATCAGGCTGCGAGGAGTCGTGGATGTACTCGGGTTCACCGCCGCTCTGGGAGCCTCTGTCGCCCAGGCGCAGTACCTTCATGGGGCCACCTTCCTCGGTGCCGTAGCCGAGGACGAGGCCACCATCGATGTACTCCTTGACAGCATCCCAGTCACTGGCCTCACCTGAGGGTGCGCTGGTCCAGTGGTTCTGGTTGGAGGTCTCGCCGTCGGAGAAGACGAAGAGGGCGCGCACGTTCTGGGGGTGGCGTTCCTTGTTCTTCTTCAGGAGCTTGGCGAGGTCTTTGGCGGGTCGGTTCACCGACGATCCCTGGGAGGAACTGGAGAGCTCGCGGTCGAAGGAATCCATGTACGAGATGACCGCGGAGGCGTCGGAGGTCAACGGCAGGTCCGTGTGGGCTCTCGAATCCCAGGACATGATGGAGAAGCGTGAGCCGGTGAGGATGTTCATCATGATCGAGATGTCGTTGCGCACGCCGTCGATGCGGGGCTTGCTGCCGTCCCAGTCCTCGGCGGCCATGGAGCCGGTGCGGTCAATGACGAAGTAGACCTCGAGGGTCGAGGTCACTTCCTGGGCCTCGCCGGGGATCGACGGGCCTGCGCCCATGATGATGACTGTGACGACGATGAGGAAGCGACGCAGAACATCCATGACGTGGCGGCGGGTGACGCGCTTGGCCGACAGGAACACGAAGAGCGCGCCGAGCACGGCGATGATGCCCAGGACAGCCAGGTGAAAGACGGGGCGAAAAATCATGTCAGAGCCTCCCGAACGCCAGCAGACCGAGCAGGGACACGACGCCGAAGAGTGTCCACCCGAGGGCGGCGCCGGGGCGGTCCGTCTCCAGCATCTTGCCAGCGGAGCCGAGTTCTTCTTTCTGTTCGGCCTCGATCTGCTTCACCACACGATCCACGGACGACGGGGACGAGGCATCGTAGAAGTCGCCGCCGGTCTTTCGGACCTCGTCACGCAGCTGCAGGGCCTCGGAGCTCAGGGTGATATCCGATCCCGGGTACAGCGCGGTGACCGTCACGCCCTGGCTCTTCGCGAATTGGATCGCCTCGCTCAGGTTGTAGACGCCGTCGCCGTACACCTCGTTGTCGGTGGCCAGCAGGATGGTGCGGGAACGTTGCTTGTCGTTGTGGTCGAAACCCATGACGCACGAGGCCAGGCCATCGCCGACGATCGAGGAGACTTCCTGGTTCTCATCCATGACGGGCGCAAGGTAGTCGAAGAGTTCCTGCGTCGCGCTCAACCTGCCGCCAATGCGCGTCAGGCCGGTGTCGATCGTGTCCGACATGTCCTGGAGAACGTCGGTGGCCATGTCGTAGTCGTCGGTGAGCGGGAACATCGTCATCGAGTATGCGTCCCACAGCTGCAGCGAGATCCTCTCACCCTCGAAGTGGGAGATGATCTCTCGGAAAGCCGCGCCGATCTTCGAGTCGTAGGGCAGCATCGATCCGGAGGCATCCAAGCACAGGACGATGTCGCGGCTCGCGGACTTATCGTGCTTGACGTAGCGGTCGACGGGCGCGCCCGCCGACACGGAGGTGGCGATGACGGCGATTAGGAAGCAGACGAAGGCCATGGCCAGCGAGGCGCGCGTGCGACGCACGAGCGCCTTGTACTTCGGCAGGCCGCGCAGGTAGCCCGTGTTGGCCACCCACCCCTTCTTGCCCGAACGCACGCCGGCTCGACGGGCGAGCAGCCAGCCGGCGCAGGTCGCGGCGAGCACGACACCGAGGACGACGAAGATGAGCCAGGTGAATCTCATGCATCTACCGCCTGCGAGGCAAGGATCAGGATGTCGGTGCCGCCCGCCCCCTGTGCGCCGCCGGGCAGGGAGGGTCCCCCAGTGGCGCCGTCGGCGCGTTCGCCGACGAAGCTCGGCGTCTCGCAGGCCTCCAGGACGAGGGCCAGCTGGGGCCAGGTGGGGACGAGGGCGCGGATCTCCGCGACGGTAGCCACCTCGAGGTCGCGGCCGGAGCGCTCGGTACCGAGGGCGCGCATGAGGCCGGCCACCGCCAGGTGGGTTCCGCGCTCGTCAAGTTCTCCGCAGGCGCGGCGCTGGGCGATCTGGTTGACGTAGTCGTGGTATCGGGCCCGCCTGGCCTGGGAGATGGTCTGCAGGTGAGCGACGCTCCCCTCGCGTGAGTGCCACCAGGCCCACAGACTGTACGCTACCCAGCCGAGGACGGCGAGGAGCAGTGCGACCCCCAAGATCCACATCCAGTGGGGGTATATGACGGGTTCTTGAAGGCCTTCAATGAGGTTACCGGACATTGCCGTACCTTTCGCCTGGGCGCGGGAGCGGGACGGTCCGGGCGCGATCGGTGCGAGGCACCGCCGTCGCTCGTCGTGTCATTGCACCCTCTTCCCCGTCGCCATCGGGGCGTCGGTCGACCGTGCATATTGCGGTCACACCGACGCCGCGTTCACCTGATTGTGCCACGCCGGGCGCGATAGTGCTAATGCCCGGCTCGGCGTCACCCTGCGGCGCGAGCGCCACCACGGGGCCTCATCGGCGATATTTTCTCTCATTTGTTCAGTGTTGGACGCCTCTTGGGGCGCGGCGGGTAACCGGATCGCCAGATGTACAGACCGATCAGTGAGACTCCCCCCAGGAGGCCGAGCGCCCACCAGGGGAAGCCGGGGATGTCGGGGGCGGCACCCGCAGCGTCAATGTCGCGTTGCGGCGTGGGGTAGACGCGCTCCCCGGTGACGAGGATGCGGTGCGTGTTGATGCCCAGGGGGGTACACGTCACGAGCGTGGCGAGGTCTCGGCCGGGTTCGGAGCGCAGGGCTTCGGTCTCCTCGGGGTTGACGACCTTCTTGTCGAAGACCCGGTAGGTGAGAACCTCCCCGAACACTTCGAAGGTGAAGGTGTCTCCGACCTGCACCTTGTCGAGGTCGGTAAACATGCGCGCCTCGGCCAGCCCACGGTGTCCGGTGACGACGGTGCGCTGCCCCTGCCCGCCGACGGGGAGCGACGTTCCCTCCAGGTGTCCGAGGCCGCGCAGGAGCGTCTCATCGTCGGTCCCGTGGTAGATGGGCAGGTCGATGTCGGCGGCGGGAACCTTGAGCCTGCCCATGAGCCCGGAGCTGTCGGCGGCGAGGATCGCGTTGTAGTCCAGGCTCGCGTCCCCGCTTGTCCCGTCGCCGGTGGGCACGTTCGAGTTGGCCTGGAGGACGGCCCCCGAGCTCAGGGCGTCGTTGTAGCGGTGGGCGAGGGCGAGCTGCTCCGCGGCGGAGGGATCGGCCTTGCTCACGGAGTCCTCGTACTGGGCGATGATCTGGGATTGGTTGTACTGAACGATCCACGCGGAGATCGACGGGTAGAGGAAGAGGAGCATTCCCGCCAGGGCGAGGAGGGAGGGAATCAGGGAGATCACGGAGAACCTCCACCGCCGCGCGTCGCGGGGAGCGGTCGAGGAGGTTGCGGAGGCACTCGGCGTTGCCGGTGCAGTGTCGGGATCTGGAGCCATAGCGCGCGTGCGCCGGGGGACCCGTCTCTCGGGTCCCCCGGGGCGCATCATGCCGTGCGGGCCTTACGGCGCCTGATGGCCGCGGCCGCGCCGGTGGCGCCTAGGCCAGCGACGATGCCGCCGATCACGTAGGCGTCAGCGCCAAATCCACCGGTAAGCGGGATGGCGGGAACACCCTGCTTGTCGTTGGTGATGGGCGCGAAGGCGTAGTCGAGCGCGTCCTTAGTGATGGTGAAGGGTCGCGGCGTCGCGTCGAGGCGGTAGCCGGCCGGGGCCTTCTTCTCCGTCAGAGTATACGCAGTGTCACTCCAGGGCAGGCCCGTCACCGCGAAGGAACCCGCGGCCGGGTCGGAGTCGTAGTAGGTCGCGCCCGCCGGCTTGGGGCACTGGGCAGCCGAGGCGGCCTTGCAGTCCGTGATGGTGACGGCGCCCGGCAGGGTTCCACCGCTGATGGTCCACTCCGAGCCTTCCAGCGCGGTAGCCGTGTTCGACGCGTCGACCTTCTTCCAGGTGAGTGATCCGGTCTTGCGTTCGTTGACGACGGCGGCATTCAGGGTTGCCTCGAGGGAAGCGGGGGCGATCTGCGGGAAGGTGTATGCCTGCAGGTTCACCTGGTAGCCGACGGGGGCGCTGGTCTCACGCACGGTGTAGGTCCCCCACTTGAGGTCCTTGATCGCGAAGGATCCGGGGGCCGGATCCTGGTCCTTGTAGGGCTGGGCGGGGCACGGGCCGGCGGTGCAGTCCTCGACCGTGGCGTTGCGGGGCACACTCGGCCCGGTCAGGGTCCAGGTGGTACCCGCCAGGGGTGTGATTCCGTCGGAGTCGACCTTATTCCAGGTCAGGGAGCCTGGCTTCGCGGTGTTCGTGATCGTGCACAGGACGCGGTCGGTGCCGCGCACCTGGAGCTGCGCCCGTCCGTCCGTCGTGGCGCCACTGAGGGACGAGGAGTAGTTTTCGCCCACGGTTCCGGGGGTCTGCTCGCAGCTCCACTGGCCCATCTCGTATCCCGCGCCGGCGGGGTTGGCGGTGGTCTCGGAGAGGTCGTTGTTGCCGGTGCGCACGACGGTGGGGCCTCCCGTAGTGCCGTTGCCCGTCGCGGTGTAGGCGCCCGCGCCGCCGGTGAGTGTCCACTGGTCGGCGCCCAGGCCCGCGACCTCGGCGGTGGCGTACTTGTTGTCGACGTTCTTAACCAGCTGCAGGGTGGGAACGCGCACTGCGACGCGGTAGTCCTCAACCTCGCCGGTGGCGGTGCCGCCGACGGGCTTTTGGCCGTTGCCGTTCTTGTCGGCGGTGATGCGTAGGCGCATGTAGGTGGCGCTGCCGACTCCGTCCTCGCCGTCGACGGAACGCACGACGTCTGCGGGGACCGTCCACGACAGTTGCGCCTTGCCGGAGGCACAGGGGGCCTCGTTGGACTTCTCACCGGCATCAAAGGTGCCGTTGTGGTTCCAGTCGATCCAGCCGGCCACCTTGCCCGTGCCCGCGCACGTGGGGGACAGGTTGTAGGTGGCGCCGGGCTCGGTGCGGATACCGTCGGCAGGTAGGGTCACGGAGTCTTCGTCGTTCGTCGCATCGTCTGTATCGTCGCCCTTGGCGTCGTCGCTGAAGGGCTGGTTGGGCTCGGCATCGATGTAGGCGCCGAGGCGGGGGGACACCCTGTCCATGTTCATTCTGGCCTGGGGAGAGACCCGGAAGAGGTCGGTGGTCGAGCGAACCTCGCCGCCCTCCCAGGTGGGCTGGAAGACGGAGGAGGCGATGCCGTAGGAGTCGGGGGCGTCGCCGTAGTCGGTGGCGACCACGAGGCCGAGCGCGACGGCGGAGTAGCCCGCGCCCTGCATGGTGACGGTGGCGGAGGTGGCGCCCTCCATGAACATGACGGCGTCGGGGCCGCCGTAGCCGTTCGGCTTGGAGTAGCTGCCGCCCGACTGGTAGACGCATTCCTCGTCGGAGGGCATGAGGCGCAGGGTACGCCCACCGTCGGAGACGATGCCGTCGGTGGTGACCTGCTTGCCGGTGTTCTTGCTGATGCACTTCTGCGAGCGCATGGTGTCCAGGACCCTCCAGCGCGGGGGCTTGTTGCCGTCGGTCTTCTTCACGGTGGCCTGGACCCATTCATCCTGGCGGTCGCTGGTGGCCCAGCTCTTGATGCCGAAGCGCCTGGAGGAGGCCTCGGCGTCGGCGAAGACGAGGCCTTGGATCGGCACGTTGGTGATCGAGCCGTCGCTGCCGTAGATCTCGGCCTTGCAGCTGTAGTCAACGCTCACCCGGGCGTTGTAGCCCGTGGGTCGGTGGTCGGTGCTCTGATCCCAGGGCTTGCCGTCCCAGGCGTTGGCCCCGTTGTAGGCGTAGCCGTTGGCCAGGCCGATCACCATCTGGTTCTTGTTGACGTAGTCCTGGGGGTAGGTCAGCCCGGAGTGCCACACCTCGGAGCCGTCCTTCCACGAGCCCGGGCCTCCGACGTTGTAGAGGTTGTCCAGGGCGTCGCCCGCCCAGGCGCCCGGGATGGTGGCGACCAGGGGCCCCTCGGTCTGCTGCTTGGACGTGCCGGGCGCGGGGGTGTCGTGGGTGAGGTTGGACAGGGTGCAGGTGGTCACCAGGGAGCCCGCGTCGCCCAGGTCGCGGTGGTTGATGAACTCCTTCGGCCCCTCGCCCACGCCGAGGACGGGGACGTTGGGCTTGTCTTTGCCCTTGAAGTCCTTGTCGTAGTCAGCCCACTGGAGCCACTGGATGGAGTCCTTGAAGCGTCCCATGCCTCCCGTGGCGAAGGTCGCGGGCAGAGACCCGCTGGGAACTCCCTCGGCCGCAGCCTGGGCAGGCTGGGCCGCGTTGGGCAGGATCGGCGCGGCGGTGACAGCCGCGCAGACCGCGAACGCGACCGCGAAGCGTGAGAACCGCGTGGCGCGGCGCTGTGTTCGGGCGTGCTGGGTCACTTCAACTCCAATGATTAGTTCGACGTAAATCGTTTTCGCACAAGTATTGACTGGGACGTGCCACTGGTCGGCACGACCCGAGAGCCATTCTCGCGGCCGCGCCGACCCGCGCGGGGCCCGGTTCTTCAGCGGAAGGAACCGCTGAAGAACCGGGGTATCAGGCTTCGCTGCGCTTGCGCGAGCGGATCACCATGGTGGAACCAACGGCGATGAGTCCCAGAGAGATGCCGCCGATGGTCATGAGCAGCTGACCGTTGGCACCCGTGAGGGGCAGCTGGGGAACGGGCTGCTTGTTGTTGGCGATCTCCGCGCTGTACGTGGCAGCGGCGAGGGCGCCCTTGGAGACCGAGATGCCGGTCGTGGTCTTCTGCGGCAGGACGTAGCCCGCGGGGGCCTCGACCTCTTCGACGACGTAGCAGCGCTTGGTCGCACCCTGGGACCCCTGGCCGGCGGAGCCGACGGAGTCGCCGACGTAGAGGCCGTCGATTGCCACGAGGCCCGCGTCATCGGAGACGAACTCGGTCTTGTTGTTCACCGTGATCGCGTCGCCGGCCTTGGTGGCGGCGGAGCAGTCGGCGGCGTAGGGCTCGGCGGCGTTGTAGACCTTGAACTTCGCGCCCTTGATGCCGGTCTTGGCGGCGCCGGAGTTAGCGTCGAACTTCAGGAGCTGGGCGTTGCCCCAGTCGGTGGAGACCTCGGGGGAGGTCGGCGGGTTGTTCGGCTCGGTCGGAGGAGTCGACGGCGGCTCGTTCGGAGGAATGGCACCGTAGTGCGTGTCCTGGACCAGGTTGGCCTTGTTCTTGATGGTGCCGTCGCCGATGGCAGAGACCGTGCCGGAGAAGATCGCCTCAAGCTTCTTGTTGGGGTTCGCCTTCAGCTTCGCCAGGCCGGCGCGCGTGAAGGAGACGACGACCAGGCCGCCCGTGTTGGACTGCACGTAGTCGGTATTTTCGGCCAGCGTATCGGCGCCCAGGGTGACCTTGTCCACCTTGCCGTCGGAGAGGCGGTCGTCCAGCTGGTCGCGCAGGTAGAAGTAGGTGAAGTTCGTATCAGTGTCGAGGCTGGGGATCGTCGTGGAGACGGGGAACTGCACGCGCGAGCCGAGGCCCACGCCGTTCACGGTCTGATCGGAGATGGTCTTGTCGATCTCGATCTTCTGGTTCTTGGGGTAGGCGTGCACGTCGTAGAGCCACTTGCCCTCGCCACCGTTGGTGGTGTTGGGGAAGGGGATCGTGACGACGAAGGGCTTGGCCTTCTCGACGATGTCGGCGGGAGCCTCGGTCTCACAGACCAGGTACGCCGCGACGGACAGGCCCGCCAGGGTGGTCTTGCCACCGCCTGCGGTCGTCCCCTCAGCGGCAGCCTGAGCATCGACGGCGGGCGCATTGTCACCCAGGGTCGGGTGGGCGGGATCCGTGCAGGCATTGGACGGGATGTTGTCGGCCAGGGCGGCGAGCTTGTCCCAGTCGGTGGGCTTGGACAGGTCCAGGCCCGAGACCTTGTAGGCCTTGAAGGTGACGCCGTCGACGCCGTCGCCGCCGGAGTCGGCGGTGCCGTCAACCTTGCCCATGGTGCCCGTGGCGTTCTTCAGGTGCTTGTGGACGACGATCGAACCCGTAGCGTTCTGGTTGATCGTGCCGTAGGCCGGATCCTCGGCGAAGGTGGCGACGCTGGTCGCAACGACCCCGGCGACGCCGAGGCTGAGAGCACCCGCGGCGGCGATCATTCGCCGCCCGAGGGGCGCGTACTTCCTGCTCACTGGTCTTCCTCTCATAACTTCCGCACTATGTGTGACGGGATGGATGGTTCAGCAACAAATATATGGGAGATGACCCGAGAAAACTATAATTACCGGGAAATTTGAATGCTATCTCACGGCCTTATGTAAAATACCGGCAATTCTGTGCGTTAGGTCTCAGTTAACTACCACTCGGTAGAGAGAGGTTCGATGGCCGCGGGGGACCAACCCCTGTTTATCTACGGGCTCCCGAGCGCTGCAGCGCCCTGAGCAGCGCCCGCGGAACCTCCTCCGAGGAGCCCACGCTCACCTGGACGACGCCGCGCATGTCAAGCATGTGCGCGACAGCGGCACGCCTTTGCTCAACAACCATGCTCGCCTCGCGGGCCAGCTGTTCATCCCTGCGCAGAAAGTCTGGAAGGGGCCCCTCGTTGACGTCGATAACGGTTTTATCCTGGTCAATATCCGCCGGATTCATGTCGGCCACCGACACCTGGATAACCTGGTGGCGCACGGACAGGGACTTGATGAGGTCATCGGACAGACGCGTCGGCTCGGGCTGGGTTGCGTCTGTGACGATGACGATGAGGCTGCGGCGTCGGGTCACCGTCCGCGCGCGCGCCAGGAGCTTGGGCACGTCCGAGTGCGGGGAAGACAGCGTGATGTCCTCCTCGATGCGGCGCATGATGGTTTCGGCGTGGGCGTTGCCGGATCGGGCGGGCATGAAGCGCACGCGCTCGGCGTCACCGGCGACGAGGCCGATCTGGTCTCCGCGCGCCACGCTCAGCCATGCGATCGCCTCGCATGCGGTGAGGGCGACCTCTTCCTTGGTCTCACCCGACGGGGCGAGAGCGCCCATTTCGCGGCCCGTGTCGACGACGAGCATAACCTGCAGGTTCGCCGTGGCCTCGTGTCTCTTGATGACCGGCGAACCGGTGCGTGCCGTCGCCGCCCAGTCGATTTCGCGAACGTCGTCACCGGGCTGGTAGGGCGCCAGGTCCATGAACTCCCAGCCACGGCCCCACCTCAGCGCCGAGTGCTGCCCGTCCATGACGGACAGCAGCTTGCGTAGGACGGGCAACTGGATGCGCGTCGACAGTGCGTGGATCTCACGCGACCTCACTGGCATGCTGGTTCTCCTGGTGATCGCCGGTCCACGAGCGCCCCCGTCACGGCACCGGAACCGCGTTGAACACCGCGTCGATGAGCCCCTCCACCGACACGTTGTCGGCGAGGGCATCGAAGGTACGAATGATACGGTGCCGCAGGATGCCGTAGCGCAGCTTCTTGATGTCGTCGGGAACCACGTAGTTGCGCCCGTCCATGAGGGCCAGCGCCTGGGATATCTGCATGAGTGCGATGGCGCCTCGCGGCGAGGCGCCCACACGCACGTGCTTGGTCCAACCCGGCAGCGGATTGGGTCCGGCGCCCCTCGTGGTGTTGATGATGTCGACGATGTACGCCTTGAGCGTGCTGTGCACGTAGATGCGTCGCGTCAGATCTTGGAGCAGCAGCACGTCCGTGATGGACACGGGCTCGGAGGAGGTGGGCAGGCTCATCACTCCCGAGTCGATGCGTTCAAGGACCTCAAGCTCGTCGACGGGGGCCGGGTAGGTGATGATCTCCTTGAGCAGGAAACGGTCCATCTGCGCCTCGGGGAGGACGTACGTTCCCTCCTCTTCGATGGGGTTCTGGGTGGCCATCACCATGAACGGGCGGGGAAGGCGGTGGTTGACTCCGCCGATCGTCGTCTGCCCTTCCTGCATTGCTTCCAGCATCGCGGACTGAGTCTTCGCGCTGGAACGGTTGATCTCGTCCATCAGGACCAGGTTCGCATGGACGGGTCCCAGCTGGGTGACCATCTCACCCGAAGCCTGGTTCCAGATTTGAGATCCAACGATGTCGTTGGGCATGAGGTCCGGAGTGCACTGGATCCGGTGGAACGTTCCCGACACCGCCGAGGCCAAAGTCTGGGCTGCGGTGGTCTTGGCCAGACCGGGCACCGACTCGACCAGGACGTGACCGCCTGCCAGCAGGCATGCCGTCAGCGCCGTCCGCAGATCCTCCTGCCCGACAACTTTCGCCTGGTAGATCATGGTTATGCGGTTGAGCATGTCCTTCGCCTGGGCGAGTTCCGCATCTGTCAGGTATTCGGCCACGAAGTCTCCTAGTGGGCACGGGAAAAGTGGTGCTGTGGTTAGTTTAGTGCGCTCACTACGTTTTCGGGAACCCGTGGGACGGGCGCGCCCGCTCCCCTCGTCCAGTGTCTTGGACGCTACCGGGGACGGTGGGGACAAGCAGCGGGGGACCCGACCTCTCGGTCGGATCCCCCGCTGCGCCGCTTGAAGCGGACGATGCTGCGACTCAGGCCTTCGCGGCGGCGATGCGCTCGCGGAACTTCGCCAGCTGCTCGGTGATGGCGGCGGGGAGCTTATCGCCGAACTGCGAGAAGTACTCCTCCGTGTCGTCCATCTCGGCGGCCCACGCGTCGGGATCGATCGCGAAGAGCTTGGCCCACACGGCCTCGTCGATGTCCAGGCCGTCGAGGTTGAAGTCCTCGAACTTCGGGTAGCGGCCGGTCACGCCGTCGATCGCCTCGACCTCACCGGCCGCGCGACGAACGATCCAGTCCAGGACGCGGGCGTTGTCGCCGTAGCCCGGCCACATGAAGTTGCCGTCCTCGTCCTTGCGGAACCAGTTGACCTGGTAGACGCGCGGGAACTTGTCGCCCAGCTTGTCCTGCATCTCCAGCCAGTGACCCCAGTAGTCGGCCATGTTGTAGCCACAGAAGGGGAGCATGGCGAAGGGGTCGTGACGCAGCGAACCGGCCTTGACGTCGGTCGCGGCCGCGGTGACCTCGGAGGCCACGGAGGCGCCGATGAACACGCCGTGGGCGGGCTCGTACTGCTCGGCGACCAGCGGGACGTTGGTGGCGCGACGGCCGCCGAAGAGGATGGCGTCAACCGCAACGCCCTCGGGGGCTTCCCAGTCGGGGCAGATGATCGGGCACTGCGAGGCCGGAACGGTGAAGCGGCTGTTCGGGTGAGCAGCCTTCTCGCCGGACTCAGGCGTCCAGTCGTTGCCATGCCAGTCGATCAGGTGCGCCGGGACCTCGCCGTCGATGCCTTCCCACCACACGTCGCCGTCGTCGGTCAGGGCGACGTTCGTGAAGATGGAGTTCGCCTTGCCGGTCTCCATGGCCATGGGGTTGGTCTTGTAGGAGGTGCCGGGGGCGACGCCGAAGAAGCCCGCCTCGGGGTTGATGGCGCGCAGGCGGCCATCCGGGCCGGGGCGCATCCACGCGATGTCGTCGCCGACGGTCTCGACCTTGTAGCCGGGGATCGTGGGCTGGAGCATGGCGAGGTTGGTCTTGCCGCAGGCGCTCGGGAAGGCGGCGGTGACGTGGAACTGCTGGCCCGTGGACTCCCGCGTCAGGCGCAGGACGAGCATGTGCTCGGCCATCCAGCCGTCGCGGCGCGCCATCGTCGAGGCGATACGCAGCGCGAAGCACTTCTTGCCGAGCAGGGCGTTGCCGCCGTAGCCCGAACCGAAGGACCAGATCTCGTTGGTCTCGGGGAAGTGGGTGATGTACTTCTCGTCGTTGCAGGGCCAGGTGTCGTCTTCCTGACCGGGCTCAAGGGGAGCGCCGACCGAGTGAACGGCGGGAACCCACACGCGGCCCTCGTTGATGAGGTCCATGGCAGCAGCACCCATGCGGGTCATGATGCGCATGTTGACGACAACGTAGGGGGAGTCGGTGATCTCAATACCGAGCTGGGAGATGGGGCCGCCCAGGGGGCCCATGGAGAAGGGCACCACGTACATGGTGCGGCCCTTCATGGAGCCCGTGAACTTCTCACGCAGGATGGCCTTCATTTCCTTGGGGTCGGCCCAGTGGTTCGTCGGGCCGGCGTCCTCTTCCTTCTCACAGCAGATGAAGGTACGGGACTCAACACGCGCAACGTCGGACGGCTTGGAGCGAGCCAGGAACGAGTTGGGGCGCTTCTCCTCGTTGAGCTTGGTGAACATGCCACTCTCGACCATCTGAGAGGTCAGGCGATCCCACTCCTCCTGGGAGCCGTCGCAGAACTCAATGGCGTCAGGGGTGGTCAGCTCAGCAATTTCAGCAACCCACTTGATGACATCTTCGGGAGCGTTCGCCGGAGCGGCTGCACGCACGTCCTGTTCAGTCACGGACATTTTGCCTCCTGAGGCATTTCGGATTGTCGGGGCCGCGTCTGCGTCCCCGATTGACATAATCAATCATGCCGGACCCCTCGCCCGCGCTTACGGGCGCTTGGTCCCGGTCACACCTCAATCGTAGTCGAACACGTCACACACCGCCCGACCGATAGGGACCTTCAACCCACCCACAAGGGTCTTGATGAACGCCCCACCCCGCCCCGACCTCGCGAATGCGACGGAAGTCGTCCATTCACCCATCGTCGTGAGATAGAACACCGAATATGGGGGCGCAATTCCATTTCTGAACTTGAAGTCTCACCGCCCCATGACCGACGATTACAGGTAGCACAACAGTGCTGCTCACCATTGGAAGGACCGAATACACCATGGGATTCCGAAACAAGACCCAAGGCCCTGACTTTTTTGAAGACTTCACCTCCCAGGCCCGCCAGCTCGTGCAGGCCGTCGAATTCCTGACGCACATCTACGCCGCCTCCCCCGAGGAGCGCATCGCCCTGCGCGATCAGCTCCACGAGGTCGAGCACCGCGGCGACGAACTGAACCATGCGATCGTTCAGCGCATTAACTCCTCGTTCATCACGCCTTTCGACCGCGAGGATCTGCAGTCGCTGGCGTCGCACCTGGACGACTGCCTCGACTTCATCGACGAGGCCGGCGACCTCCTGGTCGTCTACGGCATTGCCGACATCCCCTCCTCCCTGGTCTCCCTGCTCAACGAGCAGATCGCGGTCATCAAGCACTGCGCGGACCTGACCGCCGAGAACATGCCCAAGCTCAAGTCGCCCGTGGACATGCGCGACTACTGGATCGAGGTCAACCGCCTCGAGAACGAGGGCGACCTGGCCTACCGCCGCACCCTCACGGCCCTGTTCGACTCGGGCCTCGACCCGATCACGATCATCAAGCTCAAGGACATCGTCCAGGGCCTCGAGTCCTGCGCCGACGCGTTCGAGGAGCTGGCCAACGTCATCGAGTCCCTCGCACTGAAGGAATCCTGAACCGTGGATCTGAATCTGATCCTCGTCTGCGTCGTCATCGCCGTCGCGCTGTTCTTCAGCTACACCAACGGCTTCCACGACGCGGCGAACGCGATCGCGACCTCCGTGTCGACGCGCGCGTGGACTCCTCGCGCGGCACTCCTCATGGCCGCAGCGATGAACGTCATCGGCGCCATGATGGGCACGGCCGTCGCAAAGACGGTCGGCAAAGGCATTATTTCGATCAGCGACTATGCCGAGTCTCCCATGCAGGAGATGCAGCAAAAGGGCCTGGTCATCATCCTGGCCGCCCTGCTGGGCGCCTGTATCTGGAACCTGATCACCTGGTGGTTCGGACTCCCCTCGTCCTCTTCGCACGCCCTCATCGGCGGCATGGTGGGCGCGGGCCTCATGAGCGGCACTGTCGTGCACTGGTGGGGCATCATGAGCCACGTCGTGATCCCGATGTTCGCCTCCCCCATCATCGGTTTCGTCATCGGCTACATCGCCATGAAGATCGTGCTGTGGGCGCTGCGCAAGGCGCAGTATCACCGCACGATGCGCCGCTTCCGCGCCGCTCAGCGTTTCTCCTCGGCGGCCATGGCTCTGGGCCACGGCATCCAGGACGCGCAGAAGACGATGGGCATCATCGTCATGGCGCTGCTGGCCGGCGGCTACGGCGAGCACCACAACATCCTCGATCCCATCACGGGCGAGATGAACGTGCCGCTGTGGGTCAAGGTGTCGGGCGCTCTGGCGATTTCGCTGGGCACGATGGCCGGCGGCGGACGCATCATGCGTACGATCGGCCGTAAGATCATCGACCTGGATCCGGCTCGCGGCTTCACGGCCGAGGCCGTGTCCTCCTCGATCCTGTACCTGTGCTCCTACGTCATTCACGCCCCCATCTCGACGACGCAGGTCGTGTCGACGGCGATCATGGGTGTGGGTTGCACGAAGCGTTTCTCGGCGGTTCGCTGGGGCGTCGCGGGCAACATCGTCATCGCGTGGTTCCTCACCCTGCCGGCCGCCGCCCTGGTGTCGGGCATCGTGTACC
Organism: Schaalia dentiphila ATCC 17982; assembly: GCF_000154225.1. Lineage (NCBI taxonomy): Bacteria > Bacillati > Actinomycetota > Actinomycetes > Actinomycetales > Actinomycetaceae > Schaalia > Schaalia dentiphila. Next base: position 524,050 of record NZ_DS264586.1, read on the forward strand.
TCGTCGTGGCGCTGCCTCTGGGAGTTCACTGATGCGTGGTCGCTTCGTCGTGACAGCTGCGGTAGTGGCTCTTGCCGCCGCCCCGCTCGCGGCATGCTCGGATTCGTCCGTCATGCACATGCGAGTCGGGCAGTGCATCCTCCTGCCGGAGGATAAGAGCGCGACCACAGCGACGACGATCGATAAGACCAGCTGCACGCGCGAGCACGACGCTGAGGTCTTCGCCTTGGCGTCCGCACCGGACGGGGATTTCCCGGGCGCCGAGGCGCTCAACCGGCAGGCCGAGACCGAGTGCATTTCCGCGTTCGACGCGTACGTGGGGTCGGATTACCTGACCTCGTCGCTCGACGCGACGTGGATGATCCCGACGAAGGATTCGTGGGCGCAAAACGATCGATCGATCGTGTGCCTGGCGCGTCCGTTGGATCATTCGAAGCTCACCTCGTCGGTGAAGGAGTCGGGCCTGTAGGGTCCGTCGACCCTCCGAACGTCATCGGGTGGTGTGTGACCTTAGGGCGCACACCACCCGATACTTTTACCTTCTATCTACTGCGAATGCGACCGATGCGGATCACTCTTTATCGAAGGCCGCTCTTCCACACCGCTGCCTCGCGGATGGAGAGGAGGCGGCTCGGCTTATGCCGGGCCGCCTCAGTGCTTCTTGGAGGCCTTGCGCGCGCGGACGGCGGGGTCCTTCGTGGTGACGCCGTGCGTTTCGAGGGCGGCGACCGTCAGGGAATCACCGGCGTGTTCGACGTGGGCGACGAGGACCTGGCCGTGCCTCAGGCACGGCGCCTCGCCGCCGGCGACGGGAGCCGACGCGTAGGCGCGGATTTCCTCGATGATGGCGTCGCGAGCCGTTCCCGCGACCGACAGGACCGTGGGGGACGCGTGCTCGCGCAGGCGCTCGGCCGCGAAGGCGCGGACGCGTCCGAGGCGCGCCTCGCCGTCAATCCGTGCGTCCGGACCGGAGACGGCCAAGTCGAGGGACTCGACGAGCGTCACCGCGCCCCCGCCCATCGACGCCCACGGGGTGAGGCTCTGGCGCGAGCGGGCTGCCGGCGACGCGAAGGCGCGGGCCACGCCGAAGCTCGAGAGCAGGTCGATGAGGTCGAAAGCCTGGCGCACGCCGAATCGGCTGAGCGGCGGGTCGACGGGTTCCGGCGCGGTCTCAACCTTCTTCGCCGAGCCCTGCTCCACCTGGGCGGCCCTCCTGGCCGCGGCCGACGCCACCATCGCTGGGGTCGGCGCGGGGCGAGGCTTGGAAGGAGCCGCTGCCTCAGCAGGTGTCGCGGAACCGCCGGAAGAAGCGGAAGGAGAGGCGGTCGCGCGGGCGCCCCCGGCCTCGTCGAGGCGCGGAGTAAGGCCCTGCCCCGGACGCAGGACGAGGAGCGTGGTTGTCACGAGGCGGCCCTCGCGGGCGCGGGCGACGATGTCGGCGAGGAGGCGGCGGTCGCCTCGGCGCGTGAGCATGTCGGCGGCACGGTCGGGCGAGGTCCACGCAGTCTGGTCGATTTCGGTGCGCGGGGCGCGCGCGACGGGGGCTCGCAGGCGCTCGGACGCGTGACCGGCGGGGACGGGGGTGCCCACCCAGTAGTGGACTTCCTTGGTCTGTCCGCCACCCAGGCGGTAGCGCTGGGTCGTCAGAGGCGCGCCGAGCGTGATGATCTGGCCGGTTTCCTCCTCGACTTCACGCACGGCGGCGGCGACGAGGGATTCACCGTTTTCGGTCTTGCCCTTGGGCCAGGACCAGTCGTGGTAGCGCGGCCGATGAACCATGAGGACTTCGATGTCTGCTGGGTCGATGGACTCGCCGGGGACAGCGACGCGCTCGGGGTCCGTGAAGCGCCAGACAAGCGCGCCCGCAGAGCGAACGAGTCGCTGGGGGCGGGGGGCTGGCATCGGACGCATAGGGACAAGGGTAGTCGCCCGCGCGCGCCCGTGCCCTGGTGGGCGCGCCACGTCACCCCGGTTCGGGCCTTCCACGAGGCCGTCCAGGGTACGCCGAGATCAGCAACGACGCTGCGAACGCGGGCTCAGTCGAGGGTGCCGACGGCCGCCTCGCGCGCGGCGACATCGAGTTCGTCGGCAGTGACCAGCAGCGCGGAGTGACGCATGGTGACGCGGTGGGCGAGCGGGTCGGCGGGGTCTTCGATCCACAGGGCCCCGGCCTCGCCGGCGGCGAGCACGCGCATGGCGCGCGAGGCCTCGCCCAGCACGTAGTCCAGGTCGTCGTCGGTCAGGTCGCCGCGCAGCAGCGAGTCGACTTCCTCCATGATGAGGCTCAGGGGACGCAGCTCAACGGGGGCTTCGAGGCCCTGGATGATGGGCGCGCGCGAGCCCTCGGCGTAGCGCTCGGCCACCAGGAGAGGGTCGCGGTGGTACCACTCGTGCAGCAGGTAGACGCGCCACAGCGCGCCGGGGAGGGTGAACTCTGGGCTGCGCGACCACACGTGCGCGATCGTGTCGACCCCGCTAGTACGCACGGTCTCGCGCAGGCGAGCCACGTCGGCATCGGTGAAGGTCTCGTCGCCCACGCCCATGAGGGCCCAGGCGGCGGTGTGGGCGACGGCGGCGCTGGCCGCGGGGTCTTCGTCGCCGATGATGGCGTCAGCCCTGGCGGCGTCAAGCATGGCGGGGCGTCGCGGCATCTTCGATTGGGCCATGGGGACTACTTCCTCCTACAATGGGGCTGCTGGGCCTATAGCTCAATGGTAGAGCAGCGGACTTTTAATCCGTAGGTTGGGGGTTCGAGTCCCCCTGGGCCTACTGGTCGCCTCGGGATTTTCCGGGGCGTTCACGCTATCTGCGGGCGCGCGCCCGCGCTGGAGGTGCAGCATGGATCCTCGTCTTTCTCACGCGCATGGCGCCCTGGCGGGCCTGGCTCTCGGAGACGCGCTGGGCATGCCGACGCAGGAGATGTCACCTGCGCAGATCCGCGCGGTGTACGGGCGCATCACCGGCCTCGTCGACGGCGACGCCTCCCAGCCCTACGCGCCGGGGATGCCGGCGGGGTCGGTCACGGACGACACGGAACAGGCGCTGCTGGTCGCGTCCCTCTTAATACGAGGCCAGGGCTCGTCCTCGGGTCGCGTTTCCCTCAATGCGGTCGAGTTCGCCCACGCCCTGTTGGCCTGGGAGGATTCAATGATCGAGCGCGGGTCACTCGACCTGCTTGGCCCCTCAACGAAGGCGGCACTCGAGCGCGTGCGCGCGGGCGAGGACCCGCTGACCGTAGGCGGCGAGGGCACCACAAACGGCGCGGCGATGCGCGTCACCCCGATCGGTATTGCGGTCTCGACGGAGGATCCGGAGGCCTTCGCCGAGGCCGTGTGGTCGTCGTGCCGGGTCACGCACGCGACGCGACAGGGCTTCCAGTCGGCTGCCCTCGTGGCGGCAGCCGTATCCATGGGTATTGACGCGGCGCGCTCACCTTCCCTGGATCTGAGGGGCCTGCTGTGGAAGGCCGTCACCTACGTCGATTCCCTCCCCGATCGCGGCGCGTGGACCCCAGACCCAGACGTCATCGCCGCGACGCGCAGGGCCATGCAGCTGGCCGTCAACCCCGCCTCATCATCCCTGGAATGCCTCGTCAAACAGGTGGGAACATCCGTGGCCTCGGCGCACGCGATCCCCATGGCCTTCGCGCTGCTCGCGCGAGATCCCTCCCCGCAGGCTCTGATGGATGCCGCCAACATCGGCGGGGACACCGACACGATCGGCGCGATCGCGGGCGCGATCCTGGGCGCGGCCCTCGGCGTCGAGGTTCTCCCCACAGACAGCCTCTCGATGATCGAGGAGGTTTCCCACCTCGGCCTGTCCACCGTCGCCGGAGATCTCCTGGCGCTACGCGATCAGGCGATTGTCGGGCGCCCGGAGGACGCTGCAACGGATGCCTCTTCGGACGCCAGGCCCGAGGTTTCGCACGGCGTCGCGTCTCCGGAGGCGCCAGCCCCCACCTCGTCGCCAGCCTCCCCCGCGGGCCGGGTCGTCCTCATGGGGCAGATCCTCGTGGACCTCGCCGTGCGCGGCGAGGCCCTCCCCTCCCCCGGCGGCGACGTGTGGGCCATCGACGAGGGAATGCACGTGGGCGGCGGCTTCAACGCCCTCGTGGCGGCGCGGCGCATGGGTGTCGAGGCCGTCTCCCTCAGCCCTATCGGCGAGGGCCCCTACTCCTCGCTCATTCAGGCGGCACTCGCGCGCGAGGGGATCGTGGACCTCGGGCCTCGCGTCGTGGGCATTGACAACGGGTTCTGCATCGCGTTCACGGACCGCACGGGCGAGCGCACCTTCATCTCCACAAAGGGTGCCGAGACGATGGCACCCGCGAGCGCATGGGCTGACTTCGTGCGCACGATGCACCCGGGCGACGTGCTCTACGTCGACGGCTACCTCATGGACCATCCCGCGAACCGCGAGGCCGCGGAGGCGGCGCTGCGCGCCCTCCCCGAGGGCGTACACGTCGTCTTGGATGTCTCCCCAGTCATCGGGATCCCGGGAGAGCTGCCCTCCGACGACGTCATCGTGTCGATGAACCGCAGGGAGGCTCAGGAGATCGTTCACCAGAGAGGCCATGCGAGCGTTCGCAACCGATGCGACCAGCCTTACGAAGTGGCTCAAGGGGTGCGCGCTGTGCTGGATCGCCCCGTTCTCGTGCGCGCAGGAGCCGAGGGCGCATACTTTGTGCGCCCCGCCGGGACAGCGCCGAATGCCGGCAATGAGGATGCGGCCCACATCCCGACGCCTCAGGTCGAGGCGATCGATACGAACGGCGCAGGCGACGCACACTCCGGCACCCTGGCAGCCTCCCTCGCCCTGGGTATTCCCCTGGAGCGGGCTCTGCTCCTCGCCAATTGCGCGGGCGCGCTGTCGACGACAGTCGTCGGCCCGGCCTCGTGCCCCACGCGCGAGGAGATCGAGGCCGCGGCGGACGCGCTGGAGACGAGCAACGACGAGGAGTGAGCGCGGTCGAGGTGTTCGCTGAGCGGGAGCACTGCACGCCTGCGCACATGTACGCACGTCAGCGCCCGCGGCGTGCGAGATGCGTTGAATATTCAATCGAGTCGTCTATTTTGCGCCCCCGTGGGTGCACAATCACATCATGACGAATCACGACACCCAGGACCGCGGCGGGATCGTCGGCGGGGCGCTCACGGTTGCCCTGCTGATCACGCTGGCCGTACAGAACGCCGTGCCCCCGATGGCGACCGACATGTACTCAGCCGCGTTCCCGCAGATCACGGCGGACCTGGCGACGAACTCGACGATGCTCGGGTTCACGCTCACAACCTTCTTCGTGGGCTACGCGTCCGGCCAGGTCCTGGGCGGCGCCATCTCGGACCAGATCGGCCGCCGCCGCCCCATCATCGCAGGCGGCATCATCGCCCTCGTCGGCTCCATGATCTGCGTGTTCACGCCCAACATCTGGGTACTCCTCGTTGGCCGAGTCTTCCAAGGCCTCGGCGGCGGCGTCGCCTCCTCGGTGGCGCGCGCGATCCTCGTCGACGTCGCGCACGGCAAGACGCTGGCTCGCGCGATGAGCCTCCTCCAGGCGATCGTGGGCTTCGCGCCGATGCTCGCCCCTGTCCTCGGCGCGTTCATCATCACGCACGCGACGTGGAGGGTCGTCTTCTGGGCGCTCGCCGGCTTCACGCTGCTCATGGCGGCCCTCGCGTGGTTCGTCGTGCCCGAGTCCCTGCCCGAGGAGCGCCGCCACCCCGGCGGTATCCCCCGGTTCTTCTCCGGCCTCGTTCAGGTCGTGCGCATCCGCCCCTTCGTGGGCTTCATGCTGACCAACGCCTTCTCGAGCTTCTGCATGTTCGGCTACATCTCGAACGCCACGTACGTGCTGCAGGGACCGCTGGGCCTGTCCCCCATGGCTTTCGCGTGGGTGTTCGCGTTTAATGCGCTGCTGTCGACGGGCTTCGCGCTGGTCAACGTGCGCCTGATCTCGCACTTCACGCCGCGCACGCTCATCATCACGGGCCTCACGATCGCCGCGACCGGCGTGGTGACACTCGCGATCTCGACGTTCGTCCTTGACCTACCGCTGATCCTCACGTGCGTGGGCTTCGCCCTCATCATGACGGCGACCGCGTTCATTTTCGGTAACTCGGGCGCGCAAGCCATGAGTGAGGCGCGCGAGCACGCAGGCACGGCCTCATCCGTCATGGGCGTGTTCCAGTCGATCGCGAACGGCATCGCCGCTCCCCTGGCGACCTCGGGCGGCGACAGCGCCGTGCCGATGGTGCTCGTCATGATCGTCGGCTCGGTGGGCGCGTGGTTCGCGTTCTGGGTGATCGCCCGCGGTGGCAAGCACACGCCTCGCCACCTCAGCCTCGACTGAGGGGCTTCAACACCCCCGGACAAAACCCATAGGAACCCCTCGAAAGGCCGACGCGCCCGGCTGTTGTTACAAACGTCGTCAATCCGCAGCATTTTCAACGCGTCTCCGACCCCGCATGTTACAAACGTCGTCAATCCGCAGGCTAAAACGCCAGAAAAAGCCGATTTCGGGCTTGGATTGACGACGTTTGTAACAAGGAGCGCTAAACCCCCTTGAAAAACGGGGTGGTTTGACGACGTTTGTAACATCGCAACGTGCGCGCATCCGACCGCCGGCACATCGGCAGGCGTCAGGCCGCACTGATGCGCACCTGAGGGATGGCGCGGACACACCGGCACAGAAAACCGGGAAAGTGCCCCGCCGAAAACCCTTAATCGCGCGAGGCCAGCCAGACCGCGACCGACACCAGGACCAGACCGATCAGCTCGAAGACGCCGGGAATCTGACGGAGCATGACGGCCCCGACCAGGGCGGAGGTGGCCGGCAGGATCGCGGCAAACAGCGCGAAGGTCGACGCCGCCAGGCGCCGCATCGCGAGCGCCTCGAAGGTGTAGGGAATCGCGGTGGACAGGAGGCCCACCCCGACGACGATGGCGACCAGCTTCCACGAGGCTAGGGGTGCCATCGCGCCCGGCCCGAGGATGGGCGCGAAAAACAGGGTGCCCCACGCGCATCCGAGCGCCAGGTTCGTGACCCCGTCGCGCGTGGTCGAGGCCTTCTGCCCGACGACGATGTAAGCCGACCAGGCGAGGGCCGCAAGGAGAATCCAGGCGACGCCTACGCGCACGCTCGGCACGCTGAGGTCGAGGGCGAGCCCGCCGATGCACGCCACCCCCGCGAACGCGAGGACAGCGGCAATGCGCGGCCGCCAGCCACGGCCTCGTATGACGGCGACGGCAACCGGGCCGATGAACTCGATAGACACGGCGGTCCCCAGAGGGATCCGCGCGATCGACTCGTAGAACGAGGAGTTCATCGTCAGGATGATGACGCCAAAGAGCGCGGAAATAGCCAGGTCGGAGCGCGTGAGGCCGCCGCGCCACGGGCGCTTCCAGGCGAGGAGAACGATCGCGCCGGTCAGGACGCGCCACCAGGCGACGGAGGCGGGTTCGACGGACGCGAAGGCAATAACCGCGAGAGCCGCGCCCACGTACTGGATGAGGCCGGAGCCGACGATGTAGAGCTGGGGCGGGATGCGGTCGGTGAAGGGGCGCTGCGCGGGCGCGTTCACTGGGCGGGCGCGAAGGTGAGGGCCGCCGAGTTCATGCAGTAGCGCATGCCGGTGGGCTGGTCGGGCGCGTCGGGGAAGACGTGGCCGAGGTGGGAGTCGCAGGTCGCGCAGCGCACCTCGGTACGGATCATGCCGTGGCTGGTGTCGACGCTCTCGACGGTCGCGCCGTCGTGGGCCTGGAAGAAGGAGGGCCACCCGCAGGAGGAGTCAAATTTCGCGTCGGAGTCGAAGAGCTTGGATCCGCAGGCCGCGCACGAGTAGGTGCCGACGCGCGCCTCGTCGAGGAGCTCACCGGTGAAGGGGCGCTCGGTGCCGGCTTCGCGCAGCACGTGGTAGCGCATAGGGCTCAGGAGTTTCTTCCACTCGGCGTCGGTGCGGGCAGCGGGATCAGTAGCGTTCATGGTTCTATTGTCCCGCGCCGCCCGCGCCCTCGCACGCGTGCGGCCGCTTTCCTTGCGCACCTCGATCGACGAGGCGGGGGCTCAGTCCGCGGCCACCGCTCCGGACCCGCGCTTGCCGAAGAGGCGCCGCGGAACGATCGTCACGCTCGACATGGTCCAGAGCGCGCCGGTGAAGAGCGCGAGACCGAGGAGGTCAAGGAGGCTCGGAACCTGTCCGAGCACGATGCCACCGACAACCATCGCAACTGCGGGGTAGAAGGCGTTGTAGCGGGCTGCAGTTCGCGTATATGCCCCTTGATCGCCGACGCGAAGCAGCACGGCGGGAATGATGAACATCAGGAGGCTTACCGCAACGATGACCGCGATAAAAGACCCGGTCAGGGCGGGCATTACACCGGAGACGGCGTCCCACACACCAAATCCCGCGGCGGCGATCGTGAGTCCCACCCCGCGGATCGTGCCGCGGTCGTAGCCGAGGCGCGGTACGGCAGCCTGCACCGCCGTTAGGAGCAACAGGGAGAGACCAGCAAAGATACTCGCCATCATGCTCGCCTGCTGCACATTGCCGTTAACGGTGCTCGGGGGTGCCTGGCTCACGAACGCGACCAGCCCCGCCAGGGCGAGAGCCAAGCTGAGGAAGCGAAGCTTCCCCCGCCCGTGGACCACACCAACAGGAATGATGATGGTCATCAAGAACACCGCAACGGTACCTACGAGCAGATGGTTCATCGCCGAGAAGACGAGGCTGGCGTAGCCGACTTCCAGGAGCCCAACGAGCGCGGCAATGCCCAGCCCACGCAGGTCGAGGCGCTGACGCCAGGGCCGTTTCCATACGAGGAGGACGATCGCCGCAGGGACCAGGATCATCCACGCAATGGTGATGGGAGTTGCGACACCCAGGATCGTTCCGGCCAGAGCAATACCGATGATCGGAAGAACGAGCCTGGCAGCGAGGGCAGCATGGTCGGCACCGACAACGCGCCCTCCAGGAGAATCCTGCGGGTCGAGGGCGGCCTGGTAGCCAGGCACAGTCTGTGCGTCAAGCGCAGCCTGCGGGCCCGGCGTCTCGCTGTGGACGGTGGGATCAGGAGCGGTCATGCCTCTATTGTCACGGACCGCCCGCGCCCACGCACATATGTGCACGGGCCCGGGCGGTCCGTTTTCCTCGCGCTGGCCTCATTGACGAGGCCGGGGCCCGTTCACCTATCCCCATCACTCATTGGTGGAGGGCCCTGCGTTGGAGGTCTTCTTTGCTGCTGCCTTCTTGGGAGCCGCCTTCTTGGCGGCACCCTTCTTGGCGACGGGCTTCTTCGAGGTGGCCTTCTTCGTGGGAGCCTTCTTCGCGCCGGCCTTGGTGGAGGCTGTCTTCTTGGCGGGCTCCTTCTTCGTCGGGGCTTCCTCTTCCGCCGCAGAGACGTCTGTCGCGGCGGCCTCCGCAGCCTTCGCGGCCTCAGAAGCCGGCTCGGCGATGGCCGCAGCGGGCATCACGAGGGTCTCGTCCAAGGGCTCGTCGACCGAGGGCAGGACCTGCGTGGCGTCCGAGTCGAGCGCGCCAGCCTCTGCTGCCTCCACGGGATCCATGACGGCGGTCTCGTCGGCAGTGGGTTCGTCGGCGGCGTCCTTCTCCGCAGCCTTGGCCTCGCGCGCCTCAACCTCGGGGGCCACGTCCTCCGCGGGCTCGCTCTCGGGCGCCGCGGCATCGTCGAACGTGGCCTTTTCGACCACCGCAGACTCGGCGTTCTCGGGCTTGGGTTCCCGGGGCTCGACGGCCGGGATCTGGCCGGTGACGGCGCGCAGGACGTCAGCCTCGGCGCCGGTGTGGGCGACGGCGGGGAAGAAGTCCATGATGGACACGCGCGCGTGCTTCACCGTGGGCGTGGGGCGGGTTTCCGCGTCGAGGCGGGCCTCTTCGGCGACCGCGTACCAGCCGGGGTGGACGGCGGGCTCGTCGGCCTCGTCCTCGGGCGCGCGCGATGCGGCCATCTCGGCGGGGGTCGGCGCGGGCGGCGGCACGAGCGCCGGCGCGATCGCCTGGACTGTGTCGGTCATGACGGGTCGGCCCGTGCGCACGGGCGGGGGCACCTGCACGGGATGTTTCACGGATGTTTCACGCGCGGGGATCGGCGTGGTCTCCTGCTCGTCCGGGGACAGTTCGACGTCCGACGAGGCCTGGACCTCCTCCTCGTCGCCCGTTTCCTCGGGTGCGTCGGGGGCGGGTGCGCCCTCAGGTTCAGCGTCCTCGACGGGGGCGCTGCCCTCCTGCGAATCGGCGGCGCGCGAGACGCCGGAATCGGCGGATGCGCCAGCATCGGTGGCCGCGTCGGCGGGGGCCTCACCCTGCGCGGGGGCAGCTTGCACGTCGGCGGCCTGTTCCTCAGCGGAAGCGCCATCGGCGTACTGCGCGTCGGCCTCACGCTTTACGCCCTCGGTCTGGTCATCAGCGATGTCGGATCCAGCGGCAGCAGATTCAGGCTGCTTGTCGACGGAATCGTCTGGCGCAGAATCGGCCGCAATGGCACCCTCGGGCGCCGCGACAGAGTCAGCCGCGACCTCCTTCACGGTCGCATCGTCCGCGCGCTCGGCGACGACACCCGCAACCTCCGCAGAATCGGCGGCCGCATAATTAGCGGCCACATCCTGAGCAGCCTCGGGCTCCTCGTTGTCGGGCGCCTCATTGCCAGCAACCACCGGCTCAACGCCGACGGCCGCCAGGGCAAGGGTTGCCGCGGGGTCGAGGGCCTCGGCTTCGCGGCGCTTGTGGGCTTCGCGGCGCTCCTGGGCGCGGCGGGCCTCGGCCTCTCGCTCGGCGTAGACCTCTTCACCCGGGCCCGTGAGGGCGGCGGCGCGTTCCTCGGCCTCGGCGGAGCCTGAGAAGAAGCGTTCGCCTCGGCCGATGGAGGTCGTGGTGAGGGTCTGAGTGAGCTGCGGGTTCGCGTTGCCGGCGGCCTCGATGATCTTGCGGAGCGCGCTCTTGGAGATCACCTGGGTTTCGTCGCGGGAGGCGCTGGGGCCACCCTCGGCGAGTTCGCGCTGGCGGTCGGCCATGGCGCGGCGGCGGGCGCGCTTGGCCTTGCGGCGGGCGGCGACCATGCGCGCGGCGTGGGCGGGGTCCTTGGGGGCGGCAGCCGTGGCGGCGGACGCGGAGATCGCGGAGGCGGCGCCACCTGTCGCGGCGCCGGACTGCTCGCCGGCCGACTCGGGCGTACCCGCGTGGGAAGCCGACGTGCCCGTGGCGGCCACGGCCTCGTTCGTGCCGGAGATCCCGGCGAGCTCGGCGGCCAGGCGCGCGATGCGTTCGCGACTCATGTCCTGCTCGACGGTGACGGTCTGGCGCGGCTCGATGCGCTGGGCGGGGCGCGCCCACGGCTCTTCGGTGACGATCCACGAGATGAGCTGCTCGCGCATGTAGGCGCGTAGGTCGGAGAGGTGACCGGAGTTCTTCGCGGAGACGAGGACGCGCACGGTGACCGTGTACTCGTCGGAGTCCGTGATCTGCACGCCCCACGTACGACCGTCCCATAGGTCGGTGGCGGTCAGGAGCTGCTCGACCTTGGCGCGGATGAGGGTCATGGGCGCGGACCAGTCGAGCTTGAGCTCGACGGTGCCGAGCTGGGCGGCGGCGCGGCGCGTCCAGTTCTCGAAGGGCGTCTGCGTGAAGTAGCGCGACGGGATGATGAGGCGGCGTTCGTCCCAGATGCGCACGACCACGTAGGAGAGCGTGATTTCCTCGACGGAGCCGGTTTCCTTCTTCTCGCCGGCGACGACGACGTCGCCCACGCGGATCGCATCGGTGAAGGCTAGCTGCAGGCCAGCGAACACGTTGCCGAGGGTCTGCTGGGCGGCGAGACCGAAGATCACCGAGATCACGCCGGCGGAGGCCAGGACGGTGGTCATGGCGTGGCGGGCGACCTCGAAGGTGCTGATGATGGCGACCACGCCCACGACGACGACGATCGACTGGGTGAGGCGGCGCAGCACCTGGGCCTGGGTCTCGAAGCGGCGCGAGCGTCCCTGGTCAGAATCCTGGCGGGCCTCGGCGGCGTCCTCGAAGACCCACGCGGCGGCATACGCCATCCAGGTCAGGCAGGCGAGGGCGACGATGAGCAGCACGTGCATGAGGAACGTCGTGATCGACGTGCCGTTCCAGTCGGACAGGTGGGGGTTGACCAGGGCGATGCCGAGTCCCGCCCACGCTCCCCAGGCCGCGAACGTGAAGTGGCCCGGGCGGCGCACACGTGCCAGGATCGACGAGGCCGTGGCTGCCTTTGCGAGGGCCTTACGCAAGAGGGCGGAGAGGAGGACCGAGACGACGACACCCACGAAGGCACCGATAATCGGGCCGAGAATCAGGAGGGTGAGGTCGATGGTCGTGGTTACGGCGGCCTCCGCTCCTGATTGCGCGTCTGCGGCCGCCCGCGCGAGGGCGTCCGAGGCCTGGGCGAGGGCACCGAGTGCTGGTGTCATAGTCATGCATCAAGCCTAGGTCGGACAGCTGATGAAATCCTGGGAATTCCGCACAATTGCAACGTTTTTCGGTAATGTGTTAGCTGTCACTTAATTTCGTTTTGACGTGCCGCGCGCGTTCTGCCTAAACTATCTCCCGTCTTCGGACGCCAGTTCGACGGCCAAGCAGGCCCCCATCGTCTAGCGGCCTAGGACACCGCCCTTTCACGGCGGCGACACGGGTTCGAATCCCGTTGGGGGTACCACCGGTCGCAATCGTGATTGGAACAATTCAATAGGTCTTACCTGTTGTAAGGCCCCGTAGCGCAGTTGGTTAGCGCGCCGCCCTGTCACGGCGGAGGTCGCGGGTTCAAGTCCCGTCGGGGTCGCCGACCAGACCTTTTGGTTCAGGTCTTGGCTCTGTAGCTCAGTTGGTAGAGCGTTCGACTGAAAATCGAAAGGTCACCGGATCGACGCCGGTCGGAGCCACCAGCAAGTCCCCGAAGCGTAAGCTTCGGGGTTTTTGTTTTGCCCGCGACAAGGCTGCCGCGAATGCAGATCACACCCTCAGGCACATAACCCCTCGGGCTCGCAGGTCAATAACACTCACACCCATAATTACCCACCAATCCCACAACTCCTATAGGATACCGACTAACGATGCGTGTTGTCACACACATTATCTCGCCCAATAGGAGGGGTACCAATGTCGCTATGGAAGCGCCTCATCGCCATGCTCGTCGGCACATTCGTCATGATGGGTGCGCTGAGCGCCTGCGACCCATACGTACCCAACATAGTCGGCGACGCTCTCCCGAAGGCGGTCGAGCGTCTACAGAATTCCGGATACAGGGAACTCGCGGTCGTCGACGACCACGGAATGTCGATCACCGAGTCGCACTACGAGGACGGCTACAAGGTCACGGAGCAGGACGCACAGGGCAGCGATATCCCCACGACACAGACAATTACCCTAACAGTCACCAAGAGCGAAATCGCAGCACTAGTACCTACGCCGACCGAGACTCCTTCCAGCGCCTCGGACGAGCCGAGCCCAGACCCCGAGCCGGCCACCGAAGAGCCTGAACCGGCCCCGGAGGTGCCTACCGAAGAACCCGCGGAAGAGCCAGCTGCTCCAGCCCCCGCACCCGAGCCGACGCCGGTGCACGTCCACTTCTCGAGCTGCAAGCAGGCCCGCGAAGCGGGTGCAGCTCCCCTCTACCGCGGAGACCCCGGCTACAACCCGAAGCTGGACCGTGACAACGACGGGGTCGCCTGCGAGTAACGCCAGTAAGGCCCCTAGGCGACAGGGAGGACGCGCTCGACAAATTTCGCACATAATATCCAACGGTCATTTTTCAAGCACGCCAGATAACGTTGCGATTCCAACGACCTTCCTTCAAAGCTTGGAATACCCTCGATGGAATTACGTGCGAAACTTCTGGAGACCCGAGACCCCGTAGCCCTATGGCGCGACCTCACCACTACCAATCGGGGGAATTGCACGACACGGGGATCCGACACGCCGATGACACGCCGCCAGAAGGCTTCATGTAGTGATATCCCCGACGGCTACCCCGCCAGTCACGCCGACTCCTTCGACACCGAGCTCGGCCACTCCCCCGGCCACAGCAATGCCTTCGACTCCCGCGCCTCCAACTCCCAAGCCGAAGCAACTGGCTCGCACCGATGCAGACATGGCTGGCATCCTCGCTGACGTCGGCATGCTGAGCCTGCTGGGTGCACTGGCGGTGGCGACTCGCAGACGCGGAGCCTGGCCGTCCCGGCCTCCGCGTGAGGATACGCATCGGACGCACTGAGCCCCGGCCTCGTATTGAACTGCGCTCCGAAACTTGGACGCTATAAATGGTAGCCGTTATGCGGCTTCCTGTAGGGCCTCATCCCCACTCACACGGGGAAAACGGGATGTTCACACCGCCCGTGTACAGTTTCGCAGGCTCATCCCCACTCACGCGGGGAAAACTAGATCCACAGAGTGACCAGCGCAATGCTCACGGGCTCATCCCCGCTCACACGGGGAAAACGTGTGGGCACCACTGCAGGGGCGGCGTGGCAAGACCTCATCCCCGCTCACGCGGGGAAAACTGCCCAGCGTGCGCGCGCGAACCGCGCAAGTGCGGCTCATCCCCGCTCACGCGGGGAAAACAGCCCCATGCGGACGGCGATTTCGAGCCTGGCCGGCTCATCCCCGCTCACGCGGGGAAAACTTTCAGGCTCCCTTTTCGGCGGGTTCGCGGTAGGGCTCATCCCAGCTCACGCGGGGAAAACCACTGGTTGAAGGGCAAGACGGAGACCATGGGGGCCTCATCCCCGCTCACGCGGGGAAAACCATGGGGTCGAGTCCCACACCATTGCCCACGGCGGCTCATCCCCGCTCACGCGGGGAAAACGTGCTCGGGCAGGCGCAAACAGCCGCGCACACGGGCTCATCCCCGCTCACGCGGGGAAAACCATCCAAGCCACCAGGCGGCGGCGTCGCGCATGGGCTCATCCCCGCTCACGCGGGGAAAACGACGACGACCACATCCACCTCCCCCGCGTTGCCGACTCATCCCCGCTCACGCGGGGAAAACCTCCTGGGCTAGGCCCGCGTCGTCGAGTGGGACGGCTCATCCCCGCTCACGCGGGGAAAACGCGGGGCCGTCTGGCTGGCTCCAAATCCCGACCGGCTCATGCCCGCTCACGCGGGGAAAACCGATTCGATGTCAACCCGAGGTCCAGAAAATACGGCTCATCCCCGCTCACGCGGGGAAAACCATGGGGTCGAGTCCCACACCATTGCCCACGGCGGCTCATCCCCGCTCACGCGGGGAAAACGGGGTTTCGCCGGTGGTGCCGACGAACCAGCGGGGCTCATCCCCGCTCACGCGGGGAAAACTGTTGGCCCCGCCCATGCCGCGTGGGCGCACAAGGCTCATCCCCGCTCACGCGGGGAAAACCTCGGTGATCATCAGGCACGCGGTGTAGGCCACGGCTCATCCCCGCTCACGCGGGGAAAACGCAACCCTCCTTGCGAGCAGCACAGTCTGATAGGGCTCATCCCCGCTCACGCGGGGAAAACTTGCTGCATGGCGCGTTTGATGTTCAGCGCGCCGGCTCATCCCCGCTCACGCGGGGAAAACTGGTCCGACACGACCCAGACAGTCTCAATCGCCGGCTCATCCCCGCCCACGCGGGGAAAACATCTGTCCGCGATGTTTGACCGATCGGCAGGAGGGCTCATCCCCACTCACGCGGGGAAAAACGCCACCGTTTCCGCCGTTCCTACGTGATGGGCGGCTCATCCCCGCTCACGCGGGGAAAACGCGTGCCCACCGCCTACCAGGTGGGAGGGGAAACGGCTCATCCCCGCTCACGCGGGGAAAACGGGTGGCCCGCCCACAATATCGCCCCACACCCAGGCTCATCCCCGCTCACGCGGGGAAAACCGGGTACCGGAGCGGTCCATGGCCTGCATCCACGGCTCATCCCCGCTCACGCGGGGAAAACCCAGACGCGCCGGGAATCGCGTCGGCCAACTGGGGCTCATCCCCGCTCACGCGGGGAAAACTCGCAGCGGCGCACCTGAGTACCTTGCGTGCTCGGCTCATCCCCGCTCACGCGGGGAAAACGCAACACCTTGCTAGGTCGCAACATCTGGGCTAGGCTCATCCCCGCTCACGCGGGGAAAACACGTCGGCGGCGCGTTCGAAGCTGGGGCAGCCGGGCTCATCCCCGCTCACGCGGGGAAAACAAGTCCGCCGTGCGCTGCAGCAGCGTCGTACCCGGCTCATCCCCGCTCACGCGGGGAAAACTGTCCCCGCCGCACATGTTTGGGCGCTTTAGGCGGCTCATCCCCGCTCACGCGGGGAAAACCTTTGCGGTCATGGTTCCTTCCAATTCGGTAGAGGCTCATCCCCGCTCACGCGGGGAAAACATTTGCGAGGCAGACGGGGGCGGAGACGCCGGGGGCTCATCCCCGCTCACGCGGGGAAAACGGTCGTAGGGGTCTGTGATCCATCCCCACCCCCGGCTCATCCCCGCTCACGCGGGGAAAACGGTCGTAGGGGTCTGTGATCCATCCCCACCCCCGGCTCATCCCCGCTCACGCGGGGAAAACTGAGGTTGCCACAGACGATTCCGCCCAGCCCGAGGCTCATCCCCGCTCACGCGGGGAAAACTCAGTTCGCGGCCGCGATCGTTGCTCTGGCTGCGGCTCATCCCCGCTCACGCGGGGAAAACTCCCGCACAGCTTCATGACGTGCCGATACCCGGGGCTCATCCCCGCTCACGCGGGGAAAACTCGATCGCGGCTGCTTGCGCGTGGTGCGCGGCGGGCTCATCCCCGCTCACGCGGGGAAAACCACGATGACGGTTTGGCGACCCATCGGCGGACCGGCTCATCCCCGCTCACGCGGGGAAAACCGCTTTGACTCGAAACCAGTGCGGACCACGGCCGGCTCATCCCCGCTCACGCGGGGAAAACCACAGCCATAGTGACTTCTGCTGCTGTGTCCAAGGCTCATCCCCGCTCACGCGGGGAAAACCCGCTCACGAAGTCCCTCGGGGACGCGACCGAGGGCTCATCCCCGCTCACGCGGGGAAAACACGCGCAGCCCGCCCCCGACCATAAAGCCCGGCGGCTCATCCCCGCTCACGCGGGGAAAACACCTGGCGGCTGCTCATCGCACAGGCCGGCGTGGGCTCATCCCCGCTCACGCGGGGAAAACTTTGACTGACTGCCTGAATGGTTGCGCCTAGGGGGCTCATCCCCGCTCACGCGGGGAAAACTAGCCCCCTATTCGAGGGCAATTCCAGATGCGAGGCTCATCCCCGCTCACGCGGGGAAAACCGGCGCCGGGGTGGGTTACTTTGTGGCGCGCGCGGCTCATCCCCGCTCACGCGGGGAAAACTCCCTCGAGGTCTAGGACATGGCCGAATACGCAGGCTCATCCCCGCTCACGCGGGGAAAACGGCGCTCGTGACGGCGTCGATCCCAATCGTGGCGGCTCATCCCCGCTCACGCGGGGAAAACCTCCGGCGAGGGTTGTGTCGATCGAGATCGTGGGGCTCATCCCCGCTCACGCGGGGAAAACATCATCACAGACGCTAACCCCCTGTCCCGCCACGGCTCATCCCCGCTCACGCGGGGAAAACTAGACGGATAGGTCGCGCGTGAGGTTGAGGATCTGGCTCATCCCCGCTCACGCGGGGAAAACCCCCTCATGGTGGACGCGCCGGGGTGCGCCGCCGGCTCATCCCCGCTCACGCGGGGAAAACGGACTGACCGCCCTCCTCACCATCCCGCTGTCTGGCTCATCCCCGCTCACGCGGGGAAAACGCTACACGGACATCACGGGAATCCAGCGCGCAGGGCTCATCCCCGCTCACGCGGGGAAAACGACGATCAACGGACGCCGAACCCTGGTCACGGAGGGCTCATCCCCGCTCACGCGGGGAAAACAGGGCGCCCGCCCAGTCAATCAGGGACACGCCGGGCTCATCCCCGCTCACGCGGGGAAAACGGGGATGTAGGAGGAGTGCGCGCGAGCCGCCGCGGGCTCATCCCCGCTCACGCGGGGAAAACTCCGCGAAGGGACCAAACGGCGAGCCTAGCGAAGGCTCATCCCCGCTCACGCGGGGAAAACGAGACCCACACCCTGACCACGGCGGAGATGCCAGGCTCATCCCCGCTCACGCGGGGAAAACTAAGGTCGGTGTACTTGCGCACTTCTGCAACAGGGCTCATCCCCGCTCACGCGGGGAAAACGTAGTCGAACTTCACCGTCATTTGTCGGGGAGAGGCTCATCCCCGCTCACGCGGGGAAAACCAGCGTCGCAATTTACTACACCACCCACATGCCGGCTCATCCCCGCTCACGCGGGGAAAACCGGGACTCACTGGGGCGAGTCCTCCGGGCCTCGGGCTCATCCCCGCTCACGCGGGGAAAACGGACCCGGAATGCCGTCGATCTCCAGGCCCCCGGGCTCATCCCCGCTCACGCGGGGAAAACGAGCACGCAGTCCCACGGGTAGTCGTAGTAAGGGGCTCATCCCCGCTCACGCGGGGAAAACTGCTGAGGTGTGCGCGGGTGCCCTGCCTGGCCCGGCTCATCCCCGCTCACGCGGGGAAAACCTTGAAGACAGCCTCGATAGCGCCGGTGGACTGGGCTCATCCCCGCTCACGCGGGGAAAACCGACCAGGATGCCCGGCGAACTCTCCCGCTGGCGGCTCATCCCCGCTCACGCGGGGAAAACTTCGTCGCTGCCATGTACGGGCTAGGCCTGCGCGGCTCATCCCCGCTCACGCGGGGAAAACACGGGTGGCGACGGCCAGGGCGCGGGCCTCCTGGGCTCATCCCCGCTCACGCGGGGAAAACTCTGGACCTTGCACGGCCCGGCCCATACTGGGGGGCTCATCCCCGCTCACGCGGGGAAAACGACCGTATGAGCGAGGCCGAGCAGAACCGCGTGGGCTCATCCCCGCTCACGCGGGGAAAACCCCATCCTATGAGCTATATAGAAGGGCTTCTGCGGCTCATCCCCGCTCACGCGGGGAAAACGCGGGGTTCCGCTGGTCCTCAGATGAGGTCGTCGGCTCATCCCCGCTCACGCGGGGAAAACTACCAGCACGCGACACGCGAGCGCGACGCGGCCGGCTCATCCCCGCTCACGCGGGGAAAACGAGCAGGTCACGGTCTCGGAGGGCTGGGAGAAGGGCTCATCCCCGCTCACGCGGGGAAAACAGCGATCCGCAGCCTCTCCCGCTGACCTGGTCGGGCTCATCCCCGCTCACGCGGGGAAAACCTCGCTGGACGCTTCTACCGCTGGAATCAAGGGGGCTCATCCCCGCTCACGCGGGGAAAACCGAAGCCCACTGCCTCGTCCCGTCGGGCGTGTAGGCTCATCCCCGCTCACGCGGGGAAAACGACATCTCCGACCGTGAATCGCTCCTCAACGGCGGCTCATCCCCGCTCACGCGGGGAAAACGCATGAACAAGGGGTGCCGGACGCAGGTCCTCGGGCTCATCCCCGCTCACGCGGGGAAAACTTGTACAGCTCCCAGGCGTTTCGGAGAAGACGGGGCTCATCCCCGCTCACGCGGGGAAAACAGCGACCCGGCATACGGGCGGGCACTCAGCATGGGCTCATCCCCGCTCACGCGGGGAAAACCAGCTGGAGAAGCTGGTGGGCAAGTCTGACCTCCCCTCATCCCCGCTCACGCGGGGAAAACCAGGTGCGCGCATCTCGGGACGGTCGTCTGTCCGGCTCATCCCCGCTCACGCGGGGAAAACTCGAGGAGGGCGAGCTGAGCGTCCTCATCACCAGGCTCATCCCCGCTCACGCGGGGAAAACGGAGAAGACGGTTCAGTAGCTCCAGGCTGCGCGGCTCATCCCCGCTCACGCGGGGAAAACGCCTCGCGGAGCTGGTTCAGGTCGTCCTGGAACGGCTCATCCCCGCTCACGCGGGGAAAACCCGACAACACCACGCCTCGCAAGACGCGCGGCCGGCTCATCCCCGCTCACGCGGGGAAAACAGTGGAAAGGCGAGGCGACCCGCGTATGACCAAGGCTCATCCCCGCTCACGCGGGGAAAACGAGCTTTTCGCGGTGTCCCCCGAGGACACCCCGGGCTCATCCCCGCTCACGCGGGGAAAACGGCCGTCTGCATGGCCTCGATGAGGAGGGAACCGGCTCATCCCCGCTCACGCGGGGAAAACCAGGTGCGGGCATCGAGGGACGGTCGCCTGTCCGGCTCATCCCCGCTCACGCGGGGAAAACTTCGATTCGGCTCACGCCGTCCCACTCCAGGCCGGCTCATCCCCGCTCACGCGGGGAAAACTGCTACAACACGAACGGCAACAAGGGCGTGACCGGCTCATCCCCGCTCACGCGGGGAAAACCAGCGGGCGCGCAGCTTCTTCACCGCGCGGCGGGGCTCATCCCCGCTCACGCGGGGAAAACGGGCGCACGATCACCGGCTACCGCCGCCGCTACGGCTCATCCCCGCTCACGCGGGGAAAACTTCGACCACTTCCGCGAGCGCGTCGAGCTTCGCGGCTCATCCCCGCTCACGCGGGGAAAACCGCGTGCAGCAATGACTGCACCGGCCCGGCGCACGGCTCATCCCCGCTCACGCGGGGAAAACTACACCCGTTTTGGGTGCTGGTTATTAGGGAACGGCTCATCCCCGCTCACGCGGGGAAAACGCGGCGGTCTTGGTGCTCATCAGTTCTTGGTCCGGCTCATCCCCGCTCACGCGGGGAAAACGGGCCAAACCAGCCGGGTAGCTGCTTCAGCTTGGGCTCATCCCCGCTCACGCGGGGAAAACGGACTGTTCCAGGTCGGCGGCCATGGAGACGGCGGCTCATCCCCGCTCACGCGGGGAAAACTGCGCCGCCTGTCCTCCAGGCCTTCCTCTCATTGGCTCATCCCCGCTCACGCGGGGAAAACCCGCGCTGTCCCCACAGGCCGGCCTTGGTGGCCGGCTCATCCCCGCTCACGCGGGGAAAACAGATATTCGCGCGTCATCGGTCCTCCTTGGTGGGGCTCATCCCCGCTCACGCGGGGAAAACTCGACGACCCAGAAGGAGCCGCGCTTGTTGAGGGGCTCATCCCCGCTCACGCGGGGAAAACGAAGTATGTCATGTCAGTTGTCCTCCCAGGGCAGGCTCATCCCCGCTCACGCGGGGAAAACATGACATCTAGCATCATCCCCTACATCTACGACGGCTCATCCCCGCTCACGCGGGGAAAACTGGTCCGAACGTTGCGTCGGTTGCGGCGACGGCGGCTCATCCCCGCTCACGCGGGGAAAACGCAGTTCGTCGCCGCAACGCCTGCAGGTGTTCAGGCTCATCCCCGCTCACGCGGGGAAAACGGCGTCGGCGTCAGCCGAGCCGGGCACTGCGCCGGCTCATCCCCGCTCACGCGGGGAAAACGCGGGTGGCCTGGGGCGCGTTCTCCTGGTGCTCGGCTCATCCCCGCTCACGCGGGGAAAACGTATGGCTCACCGCAAACCAGCGCCTCCACTGGGGCTCATCCCCGCTCACGCGGGGAAAACCTGCGAGCTGGTAGAACATGCGCCCTAAGGCAGGGCTCATCCCCGCTCACGCGGGGAAAACCGGGGCCGTTTGCGGCGATGGACCGAACCAATCGGCTCATCCCCGCTCACGCGGGGAAAACATCACGAAAGGAACATTCTCATGGCACCAGAACGGCTCATCCCCGCTCACGCGGGGAAAACACCAGGGGCGCGTCCGAGGCTGCCGCGCAGATCGGCTCATCCCCGCTCACGCGGGGAAAACCCGTTGAGGCTTCGGTCCAGGGCGGCAGCCGCCGGCTCATCCCCGCTCACGCGGGGAAAACACTTTCTGACCTGCGTTTTTATCGCGCAGATCGGTCAGATCTTGGAAAGCCTTGAGCTTTGCGCCTCTTCTGAAAGTTACTCATCGCAGGACGCTTACGCAACTGGCGCGCCGCAGGATCAGGTTCGGAGTATTGGCCTCGTCCCTCGGAGTAGTAGGGACGCATCATGAGCGTCAGCCCATCGAAGTCGACGGGCTTCCAGGGGTCTCCCCACGTCAAGAACTCCAGGCCCTGTTCGTTGCGCGCCCGATAGACCATGACGGCACGCCCAGTCTTCATGTTCTCAGTGACAATAACCCACAAGCGTTCACGAACCCGTGCGGACAGCGTCCCCACGAATACCCCCGGGGAGATTTCCATCAACCACCGAGTCACGTGCCCTCGCAAACCTTCAGGCACTGCGGACAGCACAAGGACGATCACCAGGATCCACTCTCCTCATACGACACGCCAGCAGCGACCGCGCCCTCGCGGTCATCCCACAACCGCAGATCAGCGACAATCAGATCGTCATCATCCTCAACACTCAAGGCACCCGACACCAACAGCAGCCCCTTGATGTCCGCAACACACCGCTCGAGCAAACGAAACTCTCGCACAGCATCGCGGACGGCCTTACGAGCGGCACTGCCCACGGCCTCGTCAGTCGGAGAAGCCGCGACATCAAAAGCGATCGGAATAGTGAGATCAGCCTTGTACAGGTCGGCGATGTCGTACACAAACGATCTATAAGTCCCATTGTGGACGAAACCCAGCCCAGGACTACATCCTAGTGCAACGATCACCGCGTGAACGATCCCGTAGATCGCCGAATTCGCAGCCGAGAGAGCCTGGTTCACAACCGTACCATCCTCATAGTTCTCGGGATCATACTCGCGCCGATCCCAGGGCACCCCCGTACGCTGCGAGTGTTCCCGGTACAAGCGACGCACCCGAGCACCCTCGCGTCCCCTCAACTGCTGAAGACTCAGTTTCGACACGTCCTCACCTGCGAAGCGCATCAAGTACATGTTGCGCGCGACAGTCAGCCGCATCGACGGATCACTCACCGCGCGAGCCTGCGCCTCCAACAACCTCGAGGAACGCGAGGGCGGTGAGCCGTGCGCGTAGTAGCGCACCCCATTCTCGCCAACCCACACGATGGTCGATCCGCTCTCGGAGAGGACAGACACCGCCGAGTGAGTGATCCGAACCCCGGGTCCCAGCAGCAGCACCGACAGCGCTGCCGCTGGGACGTGGGCGATTCCATGACCATCAGCCACAGTGATCGCGTTCGAGTCACGATTGATCGTGCACCGCTCGACGTAGAGGAACGTCAACCGGTCTCGAACACGGACCAGATCCTTCGGTTCTGGCGGCTTCGCCCCGGGGATCGGTCTCATGGCCGAGCCAAAGTCATCAAGCCGCAGCCGTAGGCCTTCCCTCGGCCGATTCCGTGCGTAAGGACTCTGCGCATAGCATCAGGGTCTGTCACCTCAAGGACACCCTCGAAGGTGGCGACCCCGAGGGTCACGCGACGCTCCCCGCGCTTAAACTCAGCGATACTGCGTTCAACACCGTTGATCAGCAGATTCGCTCCGTCGACGCGTTGCCCGTCGCTGTCCTCGAGAACCGGTAGTTCGCCACCAAGCTCAGCGGAGGTGAGCACCCTGAACCCGCATTTCTCAGCGCGTTCGAGGACCCACTGCGTCTGCTGATCCTGCGTGACGTGTGCGAGAACCTTCTTGCGTCCCCGTGCATTGACCTGGCTGCCCTCCCGGAACGTCGGATTGACGCAGAGGCGGAAACCCCACCGCTGCCCAGCCCACAGCCCCTCAAGGAAACTACTCATGTCGCGGATGACTACCCCGCCCTCGGTCGCGTAACCGGCCTCCTCGACGATATGCGAGGGATCCGGAGCAACCGGGCTCGAGATGTAGAGAGAACACGAGGGACTCCCCTGACGAGGAGCAGCTCCCCGAACGGCCGGCGGACGGTCCAGCCGCCAGAGAACCCGCGGTGCGCCGGGATCATCCAGCACGCTCGGAGGGAAGCAATTCAGCACAGCCGCGTGCAGCGTCTGCCGGCTGCGCATAAGCTGCTTCGCCCCACGACGGTGCGGGTTGAGGTAGATGCGTGTCAGATACATCAGAGCACCTCCATCGGATCATGCACGAGGCCGGGGTGGGCCTGCAGCTTCGTCTCCACGTACTGCGGATTCTCCAGGTCGATATATGTCTCCTCGACGGTACGCAGGGTGTATTTGCGATTCTCCGAGTCGAAACTGATCGGCATATCCTGAAGCGTCTGCTGGGCGACTTTCTCCACCTCGGGAGGAATAATTCCCAGATCCGCGACGACTCGCATCCGAACGAAATGATCGTGACGCTGCTTCTTCTGGTAGTAGGTCGAGGCCATCCACGGAGTTTCGCGCACGGCATCCCACGCGCTGCCCTCCCGGACAGCGAGACGTAGCGGCAAGGTCGGAGGGCACGAACGTCTGCCGAGGTACAGCGGGAACACTGGGCGAACAATTGCCTGCGCAAGCGCATCAATCATGTCGTCGGGCCCCTCGATGAAGGCTCCGAACGCAGCATCCGCCCGGTAGAAACGGTGGGACAAGGGCATCGACGTATCGCCCCTGTGCGCCGTATGGAAGTCGTGGAGCAACTGCCCCGGTTGATCAACTCGGACGGCAACGCTCAGCTCAGCGAGGTCCTCGATCGGATCACTGCGCCTGCGCCCCTGTGCCGCACCGAGCAGACCGACCAGCGCACTTTTCGTGGGAAAAGCCTCCGTCGACCTTCGCGTGAATCGGCTGTCCGCGCCCCACGATTGCATGGGACCCGCCAGCCTCAAGACGAGCACCGCACTCATCGCGTGCCTCGCACCGCTTCCGCTGCGGTTTCACCGAGAGACGCCAGGCGCACCTGCTTGCCAAGCTCCGAGAAACTCTCGCCACGAGGCGTCGTCCACGACACGAGAGACTCGACAGCCTCCAGACCCGTGAGCTCACGCAGCTGCGACTCAAACTCAACGAATCGCGCAATGGCAGGCTCGGCGAAGCCGTGCTGACCGGCGATAATCGGTTCCTCAAAAGCGCCACTCATGTTGATCGGCTGGTCATCACGGACCTGAACCAGAACGGCCTCCGGCAGCGTGCGATTCGCGAAAGTCGTGACCTTTCCGGTCGGCATCGAGCGGACGAAGCTATCCACGAAGAGTTCGACGGCTCGATCCGCAACCGCATCGTCGCCCAGGTTTTCGCGCAGCAGGTCGACGTTAATCGTCGCGTAGCGGTACACCGTCGCGGACGCGAACTCGATCGTGCCGATCATTCCCGCACCCTCGTCGGCCTCGTCGTTGCGCTTCTTCGCGTCGTCGACGGCCGTGTAGTAGTCGTACTCGCGCTCAACAGCGCCGACACCAATCGCGTGGGCAACCTGGCATGCAGCATCGACGTTCAAAGCATTCGGTTCGGCGACCATACGCCCGAACAGAGCGATATCGATCGAGTGATCCGTATCCACGAGGCTACGCGGCTTCAATTCCTTGAATGCTGCCGCGGGATCGTCCTCATGAGCGACCGAAATCAACGCGTCCGAAACATGCTCGATCTGCTTGGCCGACAGGAAGACGAGGAATCCAGATTCCTTCAACTCATTGTCGCTCTTATTTCCACGCGGCTCAGCAAGCTTGAATCCGATGGCTTTTAGCCCCATCTCAGCGAGCTCAATCGATGCGGCCTCCAGGTCGGGACGCTTCTCGGTTATCGTTCGCGCAACCAGCTCGACGATCTTCTTCGTGCGTACACCATAGTTTCCGTCGGCGATCTTTCCCTCGAAGTCCTGACGCGTCGCACGCTTGATGGCCTGCGACGAAATGCGCATACGCTGGACTCCACCGAAAGTCGCACTCTTGGGCGCGCCGGTGTCGTCCCTATTCGGGTTCGAGGGAGGGAGGGTCTGCAGGACGTGGATATCAACGAAGACGGACATTGTCTTTCCTTTCACAAATGAAGCGATTGATTGTGGTGTCCGACGTCAGTCGTCGGAATCGGTTTCGGTGTGGATGGTTTCAGCGGGGCGAGCGAACTGACGCCCCCAGTTGCGCATGACGGACGTGCGGTCACGCGGATCCTGCCACGTGAAGAGGTCGGCTGCCAGCTGCGCGTAATCACAGGGAATTTCGGCGGCTTCGAGCTGAGAGATGAGCGAACGCAGATGCACAAGAAGTCCCTCGAACGTCGGCGCTTGAACGGCCGCTGAAAAACGCCGATAAATCGGAGTCTCCTCAGCCCGCTTGTCGCCGCTCTGTCCCTCGGCCACAACTCGGACTGCGGACGCGAAGCTGCGCGGACGGTCCGACGTGTCGTGCATGGGTCTCGAATTTGAGCCCTGATGGAGGGCCCAGAGAGTGAGAGCTCCGTGAACGGCCTTCTCGCCTCTGGTCGGCTCATCGCCCAGATAACCAGGGCGGTCATCGAGCGTCAGGTCCCATAGCTCGGGCACTGATCCCGCTTCCTGTGAAAGCGCTCCCCT
This sequence comes from Schaalia dentiphila ATCC 17982, assembly GCF_000154225.1. Lineage (NCBI taxonomy): Bacteria > Bacillati > Actinomycetota > Actinomycetes > Actinomycetales > Actinomycetaceae > Schaalia > Schaalia dentiphila. The sequence goes on from NZ_DS264586.1 coordinate 550,360, forward strand.
CAGCTGCGCGCGAAGGGCACGGGCCGAAGGAGTCTTGTTCCAGAGCCGAGTCACAATCAGCCCACCGACGCGTCCGTACACTGCACGCCGTGTTGACAAACCTTTCGCACCGCCATCCGGAGGGGTCTCCGGAGCAGCATCATTGCTGGTCATTTCGTTCCTTCCTGATTGGTGTTCTGTACCGGGAGACGCTTGTTGAGCGCCGACCGGAAGTAGTTCTCGGCAATACCGACGTTCATGTATCCCCTGCCGGTATCCCGACCGACAATTGCCGACGATGACGCACTCCTGACGAGTTCGGTCTGGATTCCCAAAGCGTGCTGCCTCAAGGTACACTCCCACCGACACCCAACATCCCGTGCGCTTTCGTGCCCATCGACCTGGGTCAGCCATGCCCTAAAATCGTTGTCGACAGCGGAGAAGAAGAGTTCCTTAGCACGGTCTCGAGCCCCATCACCGGCACCGTCACCGCTCTCGCCTGCGGCACGCGCGAGGTTCGCCGCAAGAGTTCCCACATCCCTGGCAACCTCTTCTGTCAGACGAACCTCCCGGTCGATCTGGGCAGACAGGTCCTCGCGTTCGACTCGCATGACGGCAACCGACAACGTCAGCTCGTCCGAGTAGATATCCTCGAACGTCGCTTCCTGCGGACCGTACGTAACACCAACAGCCTGAATCCTCATCACCTTGGGATAGCTGGTCTGGATCGAGGAATTGTCGAGCTGGTAGTGAAAGGACAGCGTCGCGGAGGGGAGGAACTCACGCTTGGGCTGCTTATCCACACCCTGCACGGTTGTCACGGTGGGCAGGGTGCCGGGAAGGTTACGCCACAGCGCGCGGCCCGCCTCGAATTTACGAGGCATGTAGACGTCGGTCTTAAACTTCTTCGATTGCGGGGTTGAGTACCTCCACAGGCTCTGAGGCTCATAGAGTCGCATCTCCTGGGGGGCGAGTTTATCACCCTGTGCCAAAACAACGCCCGTCACGCCGGACGAGTCGCCAACCAACCTGATGCGGCGAGAGTGCCAGGTGAGAAGTCGAGGGATGCTCAGCTCCTTCGGAGTACCCGCGGGGTCGAGGAGGGAGTAGTCACCGCGAACGGAGGTTTCCGGTTCGGGATCCTCCCAGCTGCATGCTCCCCAGTCGGTCGAGCTGTCGACGCCACGCAACTCCGCGGTGGTCGCAGGGATCAGGTTGAGGACGAGCGTCTCGTCGAGGTCCTTTCCTTTGAGCCACACGAGTCCGAGGTGTCCGCACCACGCTGGGCCAATGGGATAGCCTTTCCCTCCCTTAACCTGGGAATCACCGACTGCTCCCGAACGGATGCCCGAGGGGTCATACGCCTGCGCGTGAACTAACCAGCGCGCAGCTTCGGAGGCTGGTATGCACGCCAGCGCGCGACCGTGACGGGTCGTGAAAAACTGCTCACCGTTAGGAACATCGGCAATCAGCTTCTCCAGTCCAGACACAGCATCCTTCGCTGTGCGCAGATTAGCCACCTGCATGAACGGGAAGCGGCCGCCGAAGAGGTAGAAACGATCCCTCCATCGTTCGAGGTACTCGATCATCTGCTCCGTGGGCGCACCCTCGTCCCACTGCCTGACCCAGTCACGCGTATCGCGCGGAGTGGCGACGCGATACATGATTGCCAGGATCAGTCGCTGAATCGCGATGCTCTGCGTGGGTAGCTCGCACGCTAGGTCCGCGATGTCGGTTGTGCGCCGGAGTAGCTCCAGCAGGCCGACATCGGTGATGGTCCCATCGACGAGCCGCACGGGTATCCACGGCTCATCGAGTAGGTTGTACTCAGGGTTCTTCATTGGCCCTGCACCTCCATTCCTCTTTCGAGAGAGTATGTGAATGTGTGTCCGCACAGGTCGCGCGTGAGGCGCTCCCCGTCGGGAGTTTTGTACATCGCGAGGATCAGTTCCCCCGCCAGGAACGGATGCTCGCGACACGACCATTCCGTCGTGATGGGATCATCCCAGATAGCACCTGCAACTGCGTCCACCGCCTCGTCGATGCTCTGCCCGCGAGCGCGCAATGCCCACGGCGGCAGTGAGATACTCCACGAGCAGATGTCGGCGATACGCCCTCGTGCGTTGTATTCACCGACTGCGAGAGGCGTGTCGCCTTCTGGCGCCCCGCTGATGGGAGGAGCCATTGGTACGTTGCCCAGCTCGGGGTCGAGGGCGACAACGAGGACGGGGATCTGGTCTTCTCCATCGCGCACGGCAGCGCGGGCAGCTGCGACTCCTGGCCCCTTTGATTCGTCACCGGTCGCGGCATTGCCGAGGAATTTTTCTTCGAGTTCGGGGGCTTGCCACGAGGGCGTATTTGCTTCACCGAGGCACCAGGTTGTCGCTTTCGCTTGTGCTTGGGCGCGTGCTTTATTGCGTTCTTCCAACGCGGCGTCGAGGGCCTCGTGCCACTGCGCGGGACCGACCGGTACATCATCGGCATACGCCTGAGTCGTCAATTCCTCGTACTCCAAGGGTTCACGGACGAGTATTTCTTCGCGATCAGCAATGATCGCCAGGGTCCGCAGGACGGCGTAGCGCGCGTACACGTAGTCGGTGCCGCGAGAGTATGTCCAGGGAGAGGAAGTCGTATCATCGATGATCACAAGGCACCTTGCGTCATGAAGACCGCTCGGCCGCCCGTCTCTCTCGTGCCGATGGAGCCGCCCGATACGCTGCAGCACGAGGTCCATGGGCGCGGGGTCTGTGAGCATGAGGTCGAAGTCGACGTCGAGGCTTTGCTCGATCACCTGCGTTGCCACGACGACGTGCCTGAAGGGACGCTGCTGACTATCTTTTCCGAAAAGTTCAAGCATCCGGCGATCGCGGGCGGCACGTTCGACGGCCAGGAAACGCGAGTGCAACAGTGTCGACTGCTCACGACCAAACACTGACCTCACGGCCTCGTATGTTTCCTGGGCATCGCGAACCGTATTGCGGATGACGACAGCGCACCCACCGTCGGCGAGCTCACGGTCCAGGAGCTCCGCGATTTCCTGCGGGGAGCCGAGCGATGTCGGGATGATCCGCTTGGGGACCTCAGCCTCACCGACAACTTCATGAACGCGCACGCCTGCGGCGGAGACCGTTGAAATAGCCGGATAGCCGATCATGACATCGACCGACTCAGCGCTCACGCCCGACGAACCACAGCCGCGGCGATACGCGTTCAGGAGAGCAAGACGCCGCGCGGGCGGCAGGGTAGCCGACAGCAGCACGACGGGGATCCCGTACATACCGAGCCATGTGAGGGCGGCTTCCAGGTACGTCTCCATGTATTCGTCGGCGGCGTGCACCTCGTCGATGACGACGACCTTGCCCATGAGCCCGATGTGACGCACCAGCACGTGGCGCGACTTCAGGGCTGCGAGCAACACCTGGTCGATCGTGCCAACCACAACCGGCGACAGCGTCGAGCGCCACCGCTGACCCATCCATCGGCTCGCATATAGACCGAGGTCTTCCTCATCATCATGCACCTCGAGGGGGCTCTTGCCGCGCGCGAGGAGCTTCACGAACGACTCATTGAGGCTGTTTCTTCCGTGCGCGAGCTGGATGCCAAGCTTCTGCGGTTCATCGCCCAGAATGCTCGTCAGCCAGGCGGTGACGCGCTCAAACATCGCGTTCGTCGTGGCCTGCGTGGGCAGCGCAACAAACACCCCCTGCAGCCCCCGAGCACGCATCAGAACCTCAGCGGCAGCGAAGGCCAGCTCAGTCTTCCCGGACCCCGGCGGCGCCTCGACGATCATGAGATCCGGGTCCTCGCCTGTTGCAATCTCAATGGCCGCACGCTGTGCCTCAGTCGGCCTGTACGTATCCGGCCACCCGAAACGGTGACGGTAGAAGTCTGTGACCTCATCGCTCGGCGTTGTAGAAATACGCAGAGGGGTTGGGAAGGCCGCTCGCTTCCATGCGCGCCGGACACGATCGCGCTGCTGATCCGCGGTGAGCTCGGGGTACCCATCGATCGACAGCTTTCCAGCCTCATCGACCGGTCGAGGCCGAAGCGGGAAGTAATCCTCGTTGGATGCAAGCCAGTCTGCAATCACGAGGGCCGAGGCGTAGGCGGATGCCACTGCGATGGGCAGCTCCGGCAGGGCAGTTCCGGGTGCAACGAGCGGGAAACCGCTGCGCGCAGCCATCCATCGAAGAATCTCCGAGCGAACCTGACCCCAACGGGGATCATCCTCACGCGAACCTTCTTGCGTCTTGTACTGCTGTCGTGCGACATACACGGCACCTGCGTCCGGGTATCGACCGTGGTGCACCCCAACGAGGATCGCCCATTGGAGAGCCCGGGATCCATCACCGCCACCCGCAGCGATTTCCTCCTGAAGCGCAAACTGACTGACGAGGCCATGGGGAAGGAAGGAACGTTCAGCGTAGTCGGCTTTGCGCATGACGACCAGCCCCTCGCTGCGGATCAGCTGAGCCAGATCTTGGCGCTGGCATGCGAACTGGGGACTCACTTTGCCCGCATCGTGCACCCCTGCGAGGAACACAAACGAGGCCCGAGCCTTGGCGCGATCTCCTCCCCATACTGAGGCCATCAGCCTGCGATGATGCTCGCTCAGGTAGTCGTCGAAGAGGAGCCCCGCAACGTCAGCGGCATCCATCAGGTGCTGGACGACGGACAGCCAGCTGCCGGAGTCTCCACTCTTCGCCCAGAAACTCCTGGCCATTTCGGAGAGATCAGCAGCGCCGAGGCCAGGCTGGGCGGCAGGGAAAACTGGGGGTTCCGCAGTTGCTGGCGTCGATAACGAAACTCTCTGCTTGTCTTTTCGGGCCATTTCCTCTTCCTTGAGTCGAAACCATCCTCTGAGCACGGCATGCGCACTAGCATGAGCTCATGCGGTTACTCTGAAAATGTTGAGCCCGACAGCACCAGCGGAGCTGTCACCACCCCCTCGGAGGTGATGGAGTAACCATAACAGAAGAAATTCTATTATGCAATACACGTTCTCGATATTGCAGACAGGATTTCATTCACCCGTCTTCAAATAGAAAAATCCCCGCTTTCGCGGGGAATACGTCCTTCCAAGACTCTTCCTAATGCACTACACGGGATCATCCCCTGCCGGGGAACACCGCGACCGCGGTCGCGTCGAGTACTAGCAGGACCTCACAAACGTATCACCCCACCCACTTCCGCGCGCCATTACGACACAATCGACACGATCCTGAAACAATGGGGGCATGTCGAATGACCCGCGTGAAAACCTGCATGGCTCGGACAGCCAGGAGCTGGCCGACGTGACGGCCGACGCCGCGCGCGCCGGCGCCGAGCGAGCCGCCTCGACCCCCGCCTACACCTCCGACGAGGCACCCGCCCCGCGCAGCGCCCTCTCGTCGTTCGAGGAGATCCTCAGCGGCACCACCCACGAGGTCGACGCCCCCACCACTGACACCGCAGAAACGCTCGCCGACGACGGCGCGCAGGACCTGCAGGAGACCCTCGTGTCCTCCACTCCCCTCGTCACAACCGACGAGGCCGAGGCCTCCCCCGCCACGCTCACGACCGACGCGGCGGCGGTAGCACAGACCACAGCGGAGACCGCCAGCGACATCGCGCCCGAGACCGCGACCCCGCAGGCCGCGCCGCAGCAGCCCGCCCAGGAGCTCACGCCCGCCAACAGCACCAGCACCACGGGCAACAGCGCGGCAACGAACGCCAACAACGCCGTCGCCGCCCCCGTGCACCTGCCGCCCGCCGAGCCTCGCCCCTGGTACCGCTCGCGTCGTTCTTTCTCCGCGAAGGGCCGCGGCGGCCGCGTCCAGGTCGCCGGCCTGGGCCTGACCTACACGGACCACGTGACCGGCGCGGTCCTCCTCGCCAACATCGACCTGGGCTTCCGCGCCCGCTCGCTGAGCGCGATCCTGGACCCGACGGGCCGCCGCGCCCGCGCCCTTTTCCTGATCCTCGCGGGCCTCGAGGAGCCGCAGGCCGGCCGCATCGTGGCCGCCCCCTCGCGCTCGCTAGCCGCGCGCCTCGCGGGCCGCATCGGCTCGGTCGCGCTGATCCGCGCGGACTCCCCGCTCGACGAGTCCCTGACGATCCGCCAGAACATCCTCGCGCCCCTATCCGCGACGGGCTCCGTCGCCGACTGGGATAACCTCGTGGGCGCCCTGCAGATCACGGGCCTCGCCCAGCGCGTCGACCTGCTCCCCTCTGAGCTCTCCGAATGGGAGCGCTTCAAGGCCCTCATCGCCCGCGCGATCGTGTCCGGCGCCGAGGTCTTCCTCATCGAAGACCCGGTCTCCCTACCCGCCGCTGCGCGCGAAGAACTCGGCCCCCTCCTGCGTTCCCTCGCGGACGCGGGCTGCGCGGTCGTTATCGCGACCCCGAACGCCGCGGTCGCGGCTGCCTCCGACCGCGCGATCCTCCTGACGAACGGCCGGGTCGCCCTCGACGCACCCACCCCCTCGGCCTCGATCATCGCCGCCTCCCTGGAGGCCAACCCCGAGGACCCGAAGGCCCTCCTCGGCCCGATCCCCTCGGCCCTGCCCGCCTCCTTCGACGAGGTCGTCTCCCCCACCGGGTCCGCCTCGGCCCCCGCGTGGCACCCGCTCGACACCTCCGACGAGGCCGGGGCACAGACCTCGGACGCTCAGCAGGCCTCCGAACCCGAGGAACCCGACCCGGCCGAGGCCGCCCTGGACGCTGCGACCACCCGCGTGGCGGCCGCCCCCGCCCAAGCAACCCAGTCGACCGAGGTCCCCCAGGCCTCGCCCGAGCCCCGCACCGAGACCGCGATGCGCGGCATCCCCGTCGTCGAAGCTGAGGACCCGGCCCTGGCCGAGCCCGAGGTCTCCGACCTGGTCGTGCGCGCCCGCAAGATCCTCTCCGACCTGCCCGGCTCGATCGCCCCGCAGGAGTAACGTAACGGTCACTGCGAGCCGCCATTCTTCGTGAGACACTAGGCGTATCAGGCGAGGCATCGCCTCGTTCACCCGTACGCGCAGGAGCATCCATGACTCAGCCCACCCCTCAGCCCGGGCAGTACCCGCCCGCTGCCCCCGCACCCGCCGCCGGCGAGGCGCGTCCCAGCATCGGCGCCCTCTTCGCGTCGGTCACCGGCCAGATCTCCAGCATCATCCGCGACGAGGTCGAGCTGAACAAGGCGAAGCTGCGCGCCTTCGCGTCCAAGAGCGGTAAGGGCATCGGCCTTCTCGTGGCCGCCGCGGTCTTCGCGCTCTACCTGCTGGGCTGGGTCTTCCACACGATCGAGGTCGCCCTCGAACTCGTCGTCCCCGCGTGGGCGGCGTCGCTGATCATCGTCGGCATCCTCCTCCTGATCGTGCTGATCCTGGCGCTCGTGGGCGTCAGCTCCCTGAAGAGCGCGCAGGCCCACCGCCCCGACCCGGCCGCGTCGGTCGCCGCCACCAAGGAAGCCATCGAGAAGGGACTGGGCAAGTGAGCACCAACCTCGATACTCGTAACGTGACCGTCGGCGAGGCTGCCCCCGCCGAGCCGCGCACAGAAGCCCAGATCACCGCCGACCTCGAGCGTCAGCGCGCCGAACTGGCCGCCACGATCGACCAGCTGTACGCGCGCGTGCAGCCCGCAGCCCTCGCCCAGGAGGCGAAGGAAGAGGCCAGCGCCCGCTTCGCGTCCTTCAAGAAGTCCGCGTCGCTGACCCTGCAGGACGCCGCCGACGGTAACGCCGAGGCCCTCAAGAAGGTCGGCGTCGTCGCCCTCTCCGCAGTCGGCGCTATCGGCGTGATCGTCCTGCTGGCGACCCGCTCATCGCGTCGTTCCCGTCGCGAGGCCCGTCGCGCTGCCCGTGAGGCCGCCGTGCAGACGCTTCAGGCTCTCAAGTCCGACGTGACCGAGGCCCTGTAAGCACCAACTGACGCGAACCGGCGTAACTCCGGCCACACTGGCCGAGGGTTACGCCGGTTCTATTTCCCCAGTTTCGTGGGCATCCGCGCCCCTTCACCCGCTCCGCTGAGCGCGCAAAACCCAATCCAAGGTGAGGTCAAGGCCCGTCATTAGCTATGATGGTCCCACGAAACATTTTGAACACCCAGGGAACCGCTTCACGCGGACCCGAACGACGCGGAGGGGGTCGACGCCATGGGGCGCGGCCGTCAAAAGGCTAAGCAGATGAAAGTCGCTCGGAAGCTGAAGTATTTCAGCCCCGACACCGACCTAAACGCACTTCAGCGCGAGCTGGCGGATGAGGACTCGTACCTGGCACACGTGCCGGCGGACGAGCCCGAAGAGGACGATGCGATCGACGACGACCTCTACTCGAAATACGCCGACTTCGCCGAGATGCCCGCGGAAGAAGACGACATCGATCCGGAACAGCTCGATGAGTCCTTCTGGACGGGTGGATCCTCCACTAAGTAACGGCTCAGCCACACGGCGGACCGAGAACCGGTCCGCCGCTTTGGCGTACCCGAAACACTATTTCTGACGCACGCGTACGCTCGGGCCCGCACGCGCCACCCAGCACACCCGCACCCACTCGCACGCCCGCACAAGGGCACCCGCACGACAAGGGGCCGAGGCCCGCAGGCCTCGACCCCTCTCACGCACTCAGAGCAGGCGCACCGCTCAGCGAAGCTCAGCTCAGCTCAGGCCACGTAACGCTCAGCCGACGCGGTACTCGCCGTGCAGTAGCACGGCGCCCGCCTGGACGCCCTTCGTACCGGAGATGAGGCGCACGCCGGAGGAATCCGCGCCGAGGTCCGAAACCGACCCGAAGCCAGCCACGGTTCCGTCGGCGCCGGCCGACGTGACGGAGCCCAGGACCCACGCGGCCACCCCGGCCTCATTGATCGCGGAGAGGACCTCGGAGGCCACGGAGGCCGAGACGACGGCGACCATGCCGACGCCCAGATTCAGGGAGTCCTCCATTCCGACCCAGGTGACATCGCCGCCGCGGCGCACCCAGTCGAACACGGCGGGGATGGTCCACGTGGAGCGGTCGACGGTGGCGATGGCGCCCTGGGGCAGGACGCGCGACAGGTTCGCGGCCAGGCCGCCGCCGGTCACGTGCGAGTAGGCGTGGATACCGCCGACGCCGAAGCGCTCGACCAGGTCGAGGCACAGGCGCGTGTACAGGCGCGTGGGCTCGAGGAGCTCCTCGCCGAGGGTGCGGCCGAACTCGGCCACGTGGGACTCCAGCGAGGCGCCGACGCGGGAGACGACGGAGCGCACCAGCGAGTAGCCGTTGGAGTGCAGGCCGGAGGAGGCCATGGCGAGGACGACGTCGCCATCGGCCACGCGCTCGGGGCCCAGCAGCTTGGAGGCGTCCACGACGCCGGTCGCGGCGCCCGCGATGTCGTAGTCGTCGGGTTCCATGACGCCCGGGTGCTCGGCGGTCTCACCGCCGATGAGGGGCGTGCCCGTGGCCTCGCAGGCGCGCGCGATGCCGGTGACGATGGAGGCGATGCGCTCGGGGACGACGTGCCCGCAGGCGATGTAGTCGGTCATGAGGACGGGGCGCGCGCCGATCACGACGATGTCGTCGACGACCATGCCGACCAGGTCCTGGCCGATCGTGTCGTGCACGTCCATGGCCTGCGCGATCGCTATCTTCGTGCCCACGCCGTCCGTGGAGGTCGCGAGCAGCGGCTTCTCCATGCCCAGCAGCGCCGACGCGTCAACCATGCCGGCAAATCCGCCGGTCGCGCCCAGGACGGTGGAGTCGTGGGTGGCGGCGACGGCGCTCTTCATCAGCTCGACGGCACGGTCGCCCGCAGCGGTGTCGACGCCAGCGGTCGCGTAGTCCAGGGGGATGTCGGTCATGGGTGGTGCCTTTCGCGGATGGCGCTCGACGAGGCCGTGTCTGGGTGGTCGGGTTGAGAACAACGCCCGCGGCGCCGGGTGGCGTCGCGGGCGTGGAGGTTAGCAGGGGGTGGCATCGGGGGTTCCGGGCACGGGGGTCCCGGCGGGGATCGTCTCAGGGTATTCGCCGGTGAAGCAGCCGATGCACAGGGACGTGCCCTGTCCGGTGGCACCAACCATGCCGTAGATCGACAGGTAGGCCAGCGAGTCGGCGCCGATGGATTCGCGGACCTGTTCGACGCTCATGGACGAGGCGATGAGCTCGGCGCGCGTCGGGAAATCGATACCGAAGAAGCACGGCCACAGCACCGGCGGGGACGAGATGCGGATGTGCACCTCGGCGGCCCCGGCCTCGCGCAGCATCTTGACGAGCGCGCGCTGCGTGTTGCCGCGAACGATCGAGTCGTCGATGACGACCAGGCGCTTGCCTTCGATGACCTCACGCAGGGGGTTGAGCTTGAGGCGGATGCCCAGCTGGCGCAGGGACTGCGTGGGCTGGATGAAAGTTCGGCCCACGTACGCGTTCTTCACGAGACCCTGGGCGAAGGGAATCCCGGACTCCTGCGCGTAGCCGATCGCGGCCGGCGTACCCGAGTCGGGCGTGGGGATCACCAGATCCGCCTCAATGGGGTTTTCGCGCGCCAGCGCGGCACCCATCTCGTGGCGCGCGGCGACGATCCGGCGCCCGCCGATCGTCGTGTCGGGGCGGGCCAGGTACACATACTCGAAGACGCAGGTGTTGGAGCGGCGCACGGCGAAGCGGCGCGAGTGCACGCCCGACGCGTCGATCGAGATGAGCTCGCCGGGCTCGACCTCGCGCACGAAGGTCGCGCCACACAGGTCCAGGGCAGCAGTCTCGGAGGCGACGACCCAGCCGGAGGCCAGGCGGCCCAGCACGAGCGGGCGGTAGCCGTGCGGGTCGCGCGCGGCGTACAGCGTGTTCTCGTCCATGAAGACCAGGGAGAACGCGCCCTTGATGCGCGGCAGGACCTTCAGGGCGGCGCCGACGAGGGGCGCGGGCTCAAGGTTGTCAGCAAGCGACGAGGCCGGGGCGGCCTCGTCCCCATCGGTCTCGGACGGAGTCACGGACGGGGACGCGATGAAGGGGGTCGGCCCCGGGATACGGTCGGCCATACCCAGCAGCGCGGTCACGAGAGAGGTGTCGGTGGAGGCGCCGCGTTCGAAGTCCTCGCCGTCATCGGCGATCTCAGAGGCCAGCTCGCGCAGCTCGACCGTATTGGTGAGGTTGCCGTTGTGGGCCAGGGCGAGCGTGCCCGTGGGGGTGGGGCCCAGCGTCGGCTGGGCGTTGCGCCACACGTCCGCGCCGGTCGTCGCGTAGCGGACGTGTCCCAGGGCGATGTGGCCGCGCAGGCCCTGGAGGGACTGCTCGGAGAACACCTGCGAGACGAGGCCCTGATCCTTGTACACGAGGATCTGCTTGCCATTCGACGTCGCAATACCCGCGCTCTGTTGGCCGCGGTGTTGCAATGCGTAGAGGGAGAAGTAGGTCAGGCGGGAAACGTCCTCGCCCGGGGCCCATACTCCGAAGACCCCGCAGTGATCGTGCGGGTGATCGTCTCCGAAGAGTTCCTGGTCGGACAGTGTCATGTCTGGCTGCGAGACGGGAAGCACGCTCTCACTCTCGCACATTTTTTTGCACTTCGTTGCACGTATCCACGTTATGGCGCGCACACGCATCGCCCGACGGACACGGCGCTCAGCGCGTAATTGCGCACGCTTTGCGGGGCAGAATCGGTCTCTCCAGTGTCGAGATGACACAATGGAGTGCAGCAATAATGAGGAGGAAACGTGGCCAATCCGACGCTGAGCGCCGTCATGTGGGGACTCGCCCTGCTGGTGAGCGCTGTGGCCGTCCTGTCATTCGCGCGAGGCCTAACGCACATGTGGCGCACGGTCTCGGCGGGCACGCCCGACCCGGGGCGCCTGACCCCCGTGGGCAAGCGCCTCTGGGGCGTCATCTCTGCAGCCCTCACGCACCGCGAATTCAAGGGCCGCCCCTGGATCAAGGCCGCCCACTGGCTCGTCATGGTGTCCTTCCCGATCCTCTTCCTCACCCTGGTGACGGGCTACGCCCAGCTGCGCGTCCAGACCTTCACGCTGCCCCTCCTCGGCAACTTCGCGCCGTGGGAGTGGCTCACCGAGGTCTTCGCCTGGGGCGGCCTGGCAGGCATCATCGCCCTGATGGTCGTGCGCCAGCGCGCCGGGCACGGCACGGCCGCCGAGGCGGCCCTCTCGAACGACGACCCCGACGCCGCTGCTGCCGCAGCCGACCCGGAAGGCACCCCGCCCTCGTCCCTGGCCAAGCCCCACCCGCGAGACTCCTCCCCGCGCGGCCTGGCCTCCCGATTCCTGGGCTCGACCCGCTGGCAGGCGCTCTTCGTCGAGTGGGTCATCCTCATCGTGTGCGCGTGCGTCGTGGCCCTGCGCGGCCTCGAATACGCGCTGTTCAGCGCCACCCCGGGCCTCGAGGCCCACGCGAGCGCCCTGCACTTCCCCCTCACCGGCTGGCTCGGCGCGCTCTTCGCGGCCGCTGCCTCCTCCTCGGCCGCCTCGCTGGCGAACGCGATCGTGCTGGTCAGCGCCCTCAAAGTCATCACCTCCATGACCTGGCTGATGGTTGTCGGCATCCAGACGGGCATGGGCGTCGCCTGGCACCGCTTCGTCGCGATCCTCAACCTGTACACGCGTCGCAACGCGGACGGCACGAAGTCCCTGGGACCAGCCGACCACATGCTCATTGACGGCAAGCCCGTCACCAGCGAGGACGACTTCGACGACCTGCCCGAGGACACGGTCCTCGGCGTGGGCACGATCGACGACTTCTCGTGGAAGGCCCGCCTGGACCTGTACTCGTGCACCGAGTGCGGCCGCTGCCAGGAGCTGTGCCCCGCGTGGAACACGCAGAAGCCTCTCTCCCCGAAGCTGCTCATCATGGGCCTGCGCGACCACATGGAGTCCGCCTCTAACGTGCAGATCGTCGAGCAGGAGGAGGGCCACCAGAAGCTCGAGGATGGGGAGGTCCTCCTCGACAAGGGCGTGCCGGCCTCGCCGCACTCTTTCGACCTGGTGTCCGCTCTGTCCCTGTCGGGCGCGACCGGTCCCGAGGGCGTCTCCGCGGTCACCGCTCCCCTGGTCCCCGAGGTCGTCTCCGAAGAGGTCCTGTGGGACTGCACGAACTGCGGCGCCTGCGTCGAGCAGTGCCCCGTCGACATCGAGCACATCGACCACATCCTTGACCTGCGCCGCCACCAGGTCCTCATGGAGGGCGCGTTCCCCCGCGAGCTGGGCCGCGCGTTCCGCGGCATGGAATCCAAGGCGAACCCCTACAACCAGCCGGCCCGCAAGCGCATGGACTGGGCGAAGAAGCTGGACTTCGACATCCCCGTCGTCGGCGAGGACATCAAGGACGCCTCCGAGGTTGACTACCTGTTCTGGGTGGGCTGCGCGGGCGCCTACGATGACACGGCGAAGAAGACCAGCGCGGCCGTCGCCGAGCTGCTGCACACGGCGGGCGTGTCCTTCGCGGTCCTCGGATCGGGCGAGTCCTGCACGGGCGACCCGGCCCGCCGCGCCGGAAACGAGGCGCTCTTCCAGATGCTGGCCGCCCAGGCGATCGACACGCTCAAGGAAGCCAAGCCCCAGAAGATCGTCGTGTCCTGCGCCCACTGCTTCAACACGATCGCCGGCGAGTACCCGGAGCTGGGCGGCTCCTTCGACGTCGTCCACCACACGCAGCTCCTCAACCGCCTGGTGCGCGACGGCCTCCTCACGCCGGTGGCGCCCACCGCCTCACCTGCCTCCGCGGGCACGGACTCCACGGACGAGGCCGGGGCACAGTCCGCGGACAGCGCTCCCTCGGTCGGCGCGCCCCTGAAGGTCACCTACCACGACGCGTGCTTCCTGGGACGCCACAACCGCGTCTATGAGCCGCCGCGCGAGCTCGTGGGCTCCCTGCCGAACGTGGAGCTCGTCGAGATGCCGCGCAACCGCGACCGCGCGATGTGCTGCGGCGCGGGCGGCGCGCACGCCTGGTTCGAGGAGACGCGCGGGATCCGGATCGCGGACGCCCGCATCGTCGAGGCCGCCTCCACGGGCGCTGACGTCGTCGCGACAGCCTGCCCCTTCTGCTCCCAGATGCTCGGCTCCGCCTCGGGCACGTCCGCCGGCTTCGTCTCCTCCGACGCCGACCAGGGCGGCGCGAACAACGACGCCGCCACGGCCTCGTCGGGTGGGAAGCTCCCAGAGGTGCGGGACGTGGCCGTCATGCTGCTTGACTCCGTCAAGCGCGGCCAGTAACGCACGCACACAGACGAGAGGGTGGCCCCGCAGGAAAACCTGCGGGGCCACTCTTTAACGAAAGAAAATCAGTCCTCGACGCCGACGATGACGTTGGAGGCCTTGATGACAGCGACAGCCTTGGAGCCGACGGTCAGGCCAAGATCTTCGATGGCGGCGTTCGTGATCGACGAAGAGATGACCAGGCCGGGGGCGACCTCGATCTTGACGATGCCGTTCACGGCGCCCTGAGAGACCTCAACGACGGTGCCGGGGAGCTGGTTGCGTGCAGAGAGCTTCATGGCATGTCCTTTCCTTCGTGTGGATATGAAAACACATTCACCTTAGCGGGTGACACCCCCACCGTCTACAGGTGGCCTATTCCCCGTCCTCAGGGGAGATTTCCTCGAGGCCGACGAGGAAGCCGTCCTCGTCGATGACGTTGCCGCCCACCAGGGTCGCGATCATGCCGGCGGCCTTCTCCACGTCCTGGGTCGAGCGCAGGCGCTCGAGGCGAGCGGTGCGGCTCATCGCGCCAACGCCGGGCGTCGGCGCGGAGGTGGGCAGCCAGCGGACCTGGTATTCGATGATGGCTCCGGCCGTCCACGGCTCCCAGCGCAAGACGCGCGGCGGCGTGGGCACGGCGTGGACCTCGATCATCATGTCCGAGCGGTGGCCGATCGGACTCATGAGGGCGTAGCCGTCGACGACCTGCGGCTTGTCGCGCTGTGCCTCGTGCTCCTCGCGGGCCTTGGCGATCTTGGAGGCGATGTCCTTGCGCACCGGGCCCAGCTCGGCCTTCAGCTTCTCGATCTGGGCGATCTGCGCGGGGGTCAGCGGGACGGGCTTGGGGGCCTCGGGCGTGATGTCGCGCGCGTCCTTCATCTGCTCGAAACCGGCGCGCTCACGCATCGCGGAGAGCAGATCCTCGGGGTTGATCCAGCGCGGCGAGTACACCGTCAGGTTCACTGCCGAGTCGGCGTCGGGGACCATGACGTAGCCGCTGCCCGCGATGCGCAGTCCGCCCGCGAGGCGGCGGGCCATGCGGCGCAGCGCCTCGAGCACGCGGTACTCCAGGCCCGTGGGCAGGCCGTCGGGGAACGCCTTGTCCCACTCGCCCATGACGCCGTTGTTTTGCTGGCGGGCGGGCGCCTGCGGGCAGCGCAGGACCCACGCGTTGGACAGCGAGGCCGGGGTGCCCAGCGCCGCGCGCGTCGGCTGGTCGAGGGTCCACGGGCCTTCCAGCTCGGCGTCGGAGGAGAGGCGCAGGCGTCCCGGGGCGATCCATCCGGCCTCGTCCCACATGGAAATCGCGAGGGCCTCGAGCTCGGCTGGATCAACCGCGTCGGAGACGAGGAACAGGTGATGCTCGCGCGCAACGTCCAAGTCGAGGACGCCGGCGGGTTCGCTCACCTCGATGGCGGCGGCGATCGGGATGGTGGCCTCAGCGCTCGTGACTTCACCGTCGGCCGCGATCTGGAAGGCAGCGTCCGTCGAGGTCATCGTCGTCAAGCCGACGTTCGTCTGGGTGAGCGGGCTGTCCGTCACGCTCATCGGCGTCGGGTCCGCGAACGAATGGGAGGCCGAGGCCATGCGCTCTTTGAGGGAACGCCTCACCGGCGCGGCTTGAGGGGCCTCGTCCCTGTTGGTGACCTGCTCGCGCGGCGTCATACCGGGCAGTGCAACGCCCTGAATGACGCCCGTGCGCGTCTGACTGGGAGCCACCGGGGGGATGCCGGCCTCGGCCTCGTGACCGGCGCTTCGCTGCGGCGCGATCTGCACCTGAGGAACACCCATGACGGGCGTCGGTTCGGGCGGCTCCGGCGGGGGCGGTGCCTGCAGGTCAGCCGGCTCGGGAGCGGGAGGCTCCGGCAGGTCGGCGGAATCCGGTGCTGGCGGATAGCTCGCCTCGCGGGCCGCACGCTCGGCACGCTCGGCGCGCATGCGTTCAAGCCGGGAGGGCGGTGGAGGAGGAAGAGCCGACATCGGGTATCACCGTTCGATGCGGGTGCGCGTAAAGCGCTCGTGGGTGCGCGAGGGAGTCGGCCCGCGCTGGCCCTGGTAATGAGAGCCGAGGCCGCTGGAACCGTAGGGGTGCTCAGCTGGGGAGGACAGGTCGAAGAAGCACAGCTGCCCGATCTTCATGCCGGGGTAGAGCAGGATCGGCATCGTCGCCGTGTTCGACAGCTCCAGAGTCACGTGGCCCGAGAAGCCGGGGTCAATGAAGCCCGCCGTCGAGTGGGTGAGCAGGCCGAGGCGGCCCAAGGAGGACTTGCCCTCGAGGCGCGCGGCAATGTCGTTGCCGAGGGTCACCAGCTCGTAGGTGGCGCCCAGGACGAACTCGCCGGGGTGCAGCACGAAGGGCTGATCGGGGCCCACGTCGACCTGGTGGGTGAGGTCCGACTGGTCCGCCGCCGGGTCGATCACCGGGTAGCGGTGGTTATCGAAGAGTCGGAACAGGCGATCCAGGCGCACGTCGATACTGGCCGGCTGGACCAGGTCCCGGTCGAGCGGGTCGAGCTGGATACGTCCAGAATCCAGAGAGGCCTTGATGTCGCGGTCACTGAGCAGCATGACTCGATTGTCGCATACTCGGCGCCGCGACAACAGCCTCAGGGGATCACTGCAGGGGCTGGCCCTGAGCGTCGTATGCGTACGAGCCCGAGCGAGCGATGATCATGATGAACTCAATGAACGCCCAGATGGCGGCGATAGGCGCACCAATCATGGTGATCGTCAGAATCAGCTGAATGATGCCCTTGGTGGTGTAACCAAGATAGAAGTTGTGGATACCCAGGGCACCCAGGAAGAGCGCCAGGAGCAGAGCGACGATCCACTGCTTGGGGGCGGTGCCGAAGACAGGCTGACCGTAAGCAGGCTGCGCGTAAGCCTGCTGACCGTAGGCCTGCTGACCGTAGGCCTGCTGGCCTGCAGCGTAGGCGGCCTGCTCGTAGCCGGGCTGACCGTAGGCATCCGCACCGTAAGCGCCCTGCGCGTTCGCGTCGGGGCCGGGGACGCCGTAGCCCTGCTCCGGCTGGGCGTAGGGGCTGGCCGCGGGGGCGTCATACGCAGTGCCGTAGGTCGTCGAGCCGGGCGTCGCCGTGGCCTCGTCGTAGACGGGGGCCGAGGCCTGGGGGAAGGCCGGGACCTCGGGGGCGTCCTCGGGCTGGAAGGGGGTGGCCTGCGGATCGGGCGTCGTCATGGGAAAGCCTTTCGATAATAGACGTGGGGGCCGAAATGGCCGTACCGGTACAGGGTAGCGTGGGGTCGGCACTTGGCGATACCCAGTCCATCCCCGATACCCCCCTGATCAATCCCGGAGAACACCACCCGGTCGGAGAAAAGGCGCGGGGCCCGGCGCAATGCCGGGCCCCGCGCTCGAGGTTACTCACGCGCACCCACTGTGCGCATGAACACAGCTCAGACGGTAGGAACGCCGCTGGCGTCCTTCTCGTAGATCCACTTGCCCATGAAGGTCAGGACGGCCATGGCGAGCAGAGCGACCCACCACACGTAGTTGAGCAGGCCGATAAGGGTCGAGATGAAGCCGAGATCCAGGAAGCCCAGCACGGTGAACGCGATGGAGATGACGAGCTTGTAGATGCCGTACTGGGTGTAGCCGAGGAAGAACTCACCGGCGCCGAGGGCGCCGAGGAACAGGTTGAGCAGGCCGGCGACGACACGGGACTTGCCCTGCGCAGGCTGATTGAAGACGGGCTGCTGAGGAGCGGACATAGTGCCTCCTATGTGTTGATGGGAGCCCATAAGGGCATTTTTGAAAACACGGTAAGATTAGCGGAACCTTCTGATTTTGTACAATACCCATCCGTTATTATGGAGCAGATCACAGCATAGTTCCTTTCGTTCATCACGATGAAGTTTTGTTCCATAGACTGACTGAGTGTTCATCAATCCATCGGCGGAGGCCACACGAGCACTCCACTGCGACCTGCCCCATTGGTTCGCGACGCACAAGCGCGACCTACCAATGCGCGCAGCCGACGTCTCTGACTGGGGGACCCTCGTCTTTGAGATCATGAGCCAGCAGACGCCCATCGCGCGCGTCCAGCCGATCTGGCTCGAATGGATGGAACGCTGGCCCACGCCGGCGGACGTGGCGGCCGCTTCCTCCGCCGACATCATCGTTGCCTGGGCAAACCTCGGATACCCTTCCCGCGCCCTGCGTGTCAAGGCCTGCGCGGCCGCGATCGTCGAGAAGCACGACGGAGAGGTCCCCCTCTCCCTCAAAGAGCTGACGCTCCTGCCGGGCGTCGGTACCTACACCGCATCCGCGCTGCTCGCGTTCCGCCACGGAATCCGCGTGCCGGTCCTAGACACGAACGTGCGTCGCGTGCTGGTCAGATTTCTGGACGGCCGGGAGTTTCCTCCCCACACCACCCCCTCGAAAGCGGAAACGATGCGGGCCGACGCAATTTTGCCCGAAGACGGGCACCACGCGGCCGAGGTCAGTTTGTCTCTCATGGAATTCGGGGCCTTGGTCTGCACGCAGCTCAACCCTTCCTGCGACGAGTGCACGATCCACGACAACTGCGCGTGGGCCGCCGCCGGATTCCCCAAGGACGAGAAGCGTCCCACGCCCCAGCCCTACGCGGGTACCGACCGCCAGGCGCGCGGACGCATCATGAAGGCACTGCGCACCGCCCACTTCGAGGGCACCGACGGCCTCACCAAACGCAAAGTCCTCGACGCCGCCCGCATCGATGGGGGCGACCGCTACCAGCCCACCCGCGTCTATCGGGCGCTCCTGAAGGACGGCATGATCGTCTACAACGAGGACACCAAGCGGGTCTCGCTCCCCCGCTAACACTCATAGGACGAGGCCGGGGCACCCCATGCCCGCCGCGCGCGGACCCGGGAGGCACCCACGGCCTCGTCAGTGAATCAGTAGCGGATCGCGTCGATCGGCTTGATGCGCACGGCCGCGAGTGCCGGGATGATGCCGCACAGGGCGCCAATGCTCGTGGAGATGGCGACGCCGGCGATGGCGGCACCGGCGGGGAAGGCCGGGGTGTCGCTCAGGGTGATGTTGAGCGCCTCCAGGGGCAGGAATCGGACGACGACGACCGCGATGCCCACACCGATGACGCCAGCGACGAAGGTTGCGACGACCGACTCCATGAAGACGGCGAAGAAGACACGCGCCGCGGAGGCACCGACGGCGCGGCGGATGCCGATCTCGCGCACGCGCTGGCGCACGGTCACGATCGCGACGTTGAGCAGGCCCAGGGCACCCAGGAACACAATGATGCCGCCGATCACCATGATGACGTTGGAGATCGTGCCGAGCTGCTCCTCGCCAATATCCTCGTGCTCGCCACCCGAGACGGACACCCGCCAGCCCTCACCGAGGATGGAGGCCAGTGCACGCGGCAGGTTCTCACGGGCCTGGTCGGCGTTCTCGGTGCCCACCCACGCGATCATGGCCTGGGAGGTCATCTGTGGGAAGGACACGCGCGCCGCGTCGTAGTGCGCGAACACGGTCGGCATGTCGTAGGAGCTCTTCGACTTGGTGACGCCGACGACGCGCATCGCCGTGCCCTCGCTCGTGTGCAGGACGATCGGCACCTGGTCGATGGGGGCGCGCCCCAGCTGATCCCAGAGGGACTGCGAGATGACGACGGGAATCAGGCGCTGGTCGGCATCACTGCTCTCGACCCAGCGTCCCGCGAGCATGCGGGTGCGGTAGATGACCGCATAGGAGGGGTCCACGCCCTGGAACGCGACGCCGTCAACCATGTCGGCGATCTTCGTCAGGGGGTATCCGCGGAATTGTCCGCTGGAGCGGGCCTGTCGCGTTTCGACGATATCCCCGCCGCCGCTGGAAAAGCGCGACCAGTAGTGAATGTCCGTGCGCTCGGCCAGGGTCCCCATGGCCTCACCGATCGTGTCCTTCTCGTCGGGGCGCTTCGCCGTCTGCGCGGCGGTGGCCGCGGCGGGATCGGACGCCTCCTGGTAGGGCCCGCCAGTCGCCGGTCCTTCCGAGGCGTTCGAGGAGCTTTCGGGGGTTAGGCGCAGGGTAACGGAGCGACCCTCGTACAGTTCCGCCAACTCGCGCGAGGACTGCAGGAGCAGGTCACCGAGCGCGATAACGATCGTCATGGCGGCCACAGCCGCGACCACACCCACGAGGGAGAGGACGACGCGCGCCTTCTGTACTTTGACCTCGCCCCAGGCCTCGATGAGAGCGCCCAGGATCTGACTGACAGCGTTCACTGCTCACCCTCCTGCCCAGCCACAGCCTCGTCACCCGAGTGCCCGGCCTCCGCGCGTTGGGTGAGCGCGGAGGGATCCTCGACCTCGTGCAGCGTGCCGTCGTAGAGCTCGTAGGCGCGCTGCGCCCGCGCTGCCACGGCCATGTCGTGCGTGATAACGATGAGGGCAGCGTTGGACTCGCGGGCGACCTCCTCGAGGAGGGCCATGACGACGCCGCCTGTGTCCGGGTCGAGGGCACCCGTCGGCTCGTCGGCGAGGATGACGCGCGGGCGGCGCACGAGGGCGCGCGCGATCGCGATGCGCTGCTGCTCGCCGCCACTCATCTCTCCCGGGTAGGAGTCTGCGCGCTCACCCAGGCCCACGCGCTCGAGCATGTCGACGGCGATCGAACGCCGACGCAGCAGCTGCGGGCCGGGCGCGTACAGGAGGGGAACCTCGACGTTTTCGGCGGCCGTGCGCGCCGAAAAGATGTTGAACTGCTGGAACACGAAGCCGAAGTCTTCCCCGCGCATGCGCGCACGACGCCCCTCGCCCAGGCGCGTCGTATCCACGCCGTCCAGCTCGTACGTGCCCGAAGTGGGGGCGTCCAGGAGACCGATGATGTTCAGCATCGTGGACTTCCCCGTGCCCGAGCGGCCCACGATGGAGACGTGCTCCCCCTGCGCAACGTCCAGGTTGACGCCGCGTAGAATGTGCAGATCCTCCCCATCGGGCAGGGTCACCGTGCGGCTGACATCCCGCAGGCATACGAGACTCATGGCGTGCCCGCCGAGTCGCCCGATCCCCCGGCCATGCCGGAGTCCATGCCACCGTAGGGGCCGGTCTGGCCGTCCTGATTGTCCTTGTTCGAGGTCGGGGTGAACTCGAGGATCTCCTCGCCCTCCGTGAGGCCCTCCTTGACCTCGACCATCTTGCCGTCCGTGATGCCCAGGGTAACGGCACGCTTCTCGGGCTTGGTCGGGTCGGAGGTCGGCAGGTAGACGGAGCCGGACTGGTAGCGGCCCTCGACCGCGGAGATCGGCACCGCGAGGACGCTCGTCGCCGATCCCGCCGTCATTTCAAGGGTCACCTGCAGGCCGGCGAACACCGTCTGGTCGGAGGGGATCGCGCAGCGGGCCTTCAGGTCCGTCGAGGACGAGGCGCCGTTGTCGGAGCCGGCGTTCGCCTTGGGGTCCTGGGCTTTGCCGGTCGGGCTCACCAACTTGACACCCGTGCACTCGAAGGGAGCAGGCCCGTTCTTAATGGTGACGGTCGCGGTCGACGGTGCGTCCTGCAGGCGGTACATCTGGTCCGCGCTGAGGGAGGCGACCGCAGAGAAGGTCGCGGGGGCGACGGTCGCAACCGTGTCGCCAATAGCGAACTGCTGGCCGACCAGCACGCCCGTCGAGACCGTGCCATCGCCGGGGGACACGATGGTTTCGTACTTGTAGGTCGGCTCGGAGGTCTCGACGCTCACGTTGCCTTCCTCGTCGGTGACCTGGCGGGTCTCGCCGGGGAACTCCTTGCGGATCTGGACGATGGCGTCACCCTTGGCAATCTTGTCGCCGTCGTTGACGAATGTGCGCACGACGTTGCCGTCCAAGGTCGCGCGCGCCACTACCGGCTCGTCGGCCTGGATCGTCCCCGTCACGCTCACTGTATTCGTGATGTCCGCGCGGCCAACCTCGATCGTCATCTGCCCGAAGTTACCGCCCGGGTCCATCCCGTCGCTGCCCTCATCCTCTTGAACGGCGGGGAAGAAGGCGAACTTCACCAAAGCCACCGCGATGACTACCCAGGCAAGGACCTTGACAATATCGAGCACCTGGGCGGTGCGGGTCTTGTGTGCCACGTGCGTCTCCTTCGATGAACGGCGTTGCCCAATTGTAAGGTGCGCCTCATTCACGCAGCAACGCTATCCCCGTCTTTTCAGGGATTTCTCAGGGACCGTCCCGCCGGCTGGGCGTCCCACATCCTCGCCCCTACGATGGGTGATGAACCGACGAAAGGCAGCCATGATCCGCCGCGCCACCCCCGCAGACGCCGAGGCGCTCTCCACCCTCTCGCGCACCTGCTTCACGCAGACCTTCGGGCACCTCTACGATCCCGGTGACCTGGAGGCCTTCCTCGACGAGGCCTACGCTCCCGACGTCCTGCGCGGCGAACTCGCGGACCCGGAACGGGCAACATGGCTCCTCTTCGAGGACGTGGCCTGCGAGGCCGAGGCAGCGTCCGGGACGCCCTCCCCCGACGACCACCCGCGCGCGCCAGAACCGGGTGACGAGGCCCCGGCCTCGTCGACATCCCAGGCCCCAATCGGTTACGTGACCGCATGCCCCGCGCACCTGCCCCACCCCGACGTCGCACCCGACGATGGGGAAATCCAGCGCCTCTACATCCTGCAGGGCCACCAAGGTGGCGGCCGCGGGACCGCTCTGCTCACTACGGCGCTCGACTGGCTCGAGCGCGACGGACCCCGCACCCTGTGGATCGGCGTCTGGAGCGAAAACTACGGGGCGCAACGCTTCTACGCGCGCCACGGCTTCGAAATCGTCGGCGACTACTCGTTCATGGTGGGCGACCACGCCGACTACGAACTCATCACCCGCCGGTCGGCGCGGCTGCCGAGCGAGTGACCCGCCACCACATACGAAAGGCCCCGAGGCAACGCGCCTCGGGGCCTTGTCACGAGCTCATCACTCGGCAGATTCCTTCGCCTCCATCTCGGCGATCTGCTTGCGCACCTCATCCATGTCGAGGTTCTGGACCTGAGAGATCAGATCCTCGAGAGCGGACAGCGGCAGCGCACCGGACTGACGGAACACGACGATGCCGTCGCGGAAGACCATGAGGGTCGGGATCGAGGTGATCTGAGCGGCCATCGCCAGCTGCTGCTGGTCGTCCGTGTCGATCTTGCCGAACACGATGTCCGGGTACTTCTCGGAGGCCTCTTCAAAGATGGGGCCGAACTGACGGCACGGGCCGCACCAGGTCGCCCAGAAATCCACCAGGACGATTCCGCCGGCGGACACGGTCTGCTCGAAGTTCTCCTGCGTGAGGGTAACGGTAGCCATGTTTCTCCTATTATCGCCGGCTCATCCGACGGTCGTTGGGGCGGGCCCGTGGGGCCTCGCGTGAACTGTCTTATTCAACGGGCACGATGCGCCCTCTATTCCCCCGAAGCGACAGAGGAAGCGGTGACCTGGCGCACATTCTCCTCTGAAGCGCCCAAGCCTCGCAAGATGAAGGTCTCCACCAGGGCGAGCGCCGACTCCCGATGCTCTGGATTCTTGGGGAGGCGCTGGCCCTGCAGGGTTGCGTGGATCAAGTGAACCGCGCCGAGGGTATTCTGCTCGGCGATCAGCCCGCGTTCCATGGCCTCGTCAAGGATGCCAATCAGGACCTCACCCACAAGGCCCGCATGATCATGCAGATGCGAGGCACCCTGGCCGGACATCTGGCGGCGCAGGCCCATGCCGGCCTTCACGTGGTAGCGGCCAATCATCTGCAGGTGGGAGCGAATATAGATGCGCAGGCGCATGAGCGGGTCCGGCTCGGCTTCAAGGCGCTGCGTCAGGACACGCGCAAACTCGCTGGTCACCTCGCGCATGTAGGCGAGCAGAAGCACCTCTTTGTCCGCGAAGTGGTTGTAGACCGCCGTGCGTCCGACCCCCGCGCGTTCGGCGATCTGACTCATGGTGATCGACTCGAAGGACTGCTCCCCCATCAGCGACCCCAGCGCCTCAAACAGGCGCGCACGGGTCAGCTCGCGATGAGAGGCGAGGGACTCCCCAATGATCTTCGGCATGCGCTTATTCTGACATCTTGCCCCTATGTGTCGTCAAATGGGGCAGTGTTCAGACGTCAGCGAGTGGCGCGGGTGACCACGGCCTCGACAATCGGCAGGTCAGCGGCAATCCACGGAAGCGCAGCGAGGTCCGCGAGGGGCACCCACTTGGCCTCAAGGTGCGACGCGCCTGCGCGCGGCTCTTGCGAGTTCGATGCAACCTCGGCGAGCCATACGCCCATGACGCGCCCGCCCAGGATCGGCCACCACTGACCACCCTCGGGGCACACGCGTTCGCCGATCGTCAGGCGGGCGCCAAGCTCCTCGGCGATCTCGCGCGTGAGGGCGGCTGTTGGGTCCTCACCTTCCTCAATCTTGCCGCCGGGCAGCTCGAACTGGCCGCGCAGCTCCTGCGGGTAGGCGCGTGAGCAGGCGAGCAGCATCGTGGGGTCGCTCAGGGAATCAACGATCGCGGCCGCCACCACGGGACGAGGCATGGGAACTCCAATCAGTCAGGCAAGCCCAGTGTATCGGGCCTGGTAGCGTGCGGATGGGACAGAGGCTGAGTGCCGGGCGACGCCGCCACCCACACCCTCCCGACGCCGCCACCACGACTCGTCATCGCACCCTCCGCCCAGCACTCCCACACCATGCCCAAGCAACGCAGGTTGCACTGTTATCCGGCGTGACGATATGATCGACAGGTCGATTCCTTCGGGACGATGAGTTGCGGGCGTAGTTCATCGGTAGAATGGAAGCTTCCCAAGCTTCAGAGGCGGGTTCGATTCCCGTCGCCCGCTCCACCCCGCCCAGCCGCGCGCCGGGCGGTTTTGTTATGCCTGTGCTGGGGATTTGCACTACATGAGGGTCCGACACTGGCCTGGTCTGGTTTTGTGGGCCGGGTGTTTTGAGGGTTGTTGGTTGTTATTGGTGGTGTTGTGCCCATTGGTGCACGTATTGGTTGGGTGAGAGCCAGCCCAGCGCACTGTGGGGGTGTTCTTCATTGTAGCGGTGGGACCAGGCGCCGATGAGGGCGCGCGCGTGGTTGAGGTCTTCGAACATGTTGTCTTCCAGGAGTTCATCGCGCATGCGGTTGTGTAAGGACTCTACGAACCCGTTATGCCACGGCTGGCCCGGTGGGATGAATGCTTGGAGCGTGTCGTGCTCGCTGGCCCAGCGCCCCATGGCTGCGGCGATGAATTCAGGCCCGTTATCGGCGCGCAGCACCTGGGGTGCTCCATGGGTTAGGGCAGCCAGGTCAAGCATTTCGATCACGTCGGCCGCTCCCATGCGCCGCTCGACGCGGAAAGCCAGGTGCTGGCGCGTGAACTCATCGATGAGGTTACAGACCTTGAACACGCGTCCCTTCCAGTCCGAATCGAACTGGAAATCAATGGCCCACACCTGCCCAGGGGCGCTGGCCTTGACCAGGCGCTGTAGGCGCGGCGCAGTGCGGGGCTTGTGGGCTTTGCGCGGGCGCACGCGCAGCCCTTCGGCGCGCCACAAGCGCCGGAACGTATCACGCCCCACGATGATGCCCTCGCTCTTGGCCCGCGCCCAGGCGCGTTTATAGCCCCAGCGTCGATGCGTGGTGGCAAAATCGTTCATCCACTGGCGCACAGGCCCATGATCACGCAGCGTTTTCGCCCCGCCCGCCGCGCGGGTCCGGCAATACGCTGACCGCGACAGCCCGGCAACGCGGCATGCAAGACGCTGAGAAAACCCCTGACCAACCAGGTGGCTGACAGCGTCGTGCCTGCGCGCCGGGCTTAGAAGTTTCCCTCCGCCAACTCTCGCAGTGCTGCCTTCTCCAGCTCTGCTTGGCCCAGCAACTGTTTGAGGCGCGCGTTTTGCTCGCGCAACTCACGCAGTTCCTTGGCCTCACTACGATTCATTGACCCATAACGCTGGCGCCACCGGCACAACGTCGCCTCGCTGATACCCAGCACGCGGCAGGCCTGGGCCGTACTCATGCCCTCACCTCGCAATGCTTCGGCCTTCTCCAGCTTCACGACAATCTGCTCAGGCGTGTGCTTCGAGAACTTCCTCATGGTCATCCATTCTGCCCGGCCACAAGCAGCCGGGACTACTCAGAACAACCCTCTCAAAACAAACGGTCCGAAAAACCCAGACCCCTCCAACACACCGTGCGACGGCTTCGTGTTGTGCCCCCCTGCCGGCATGAAGGGCGCACGTCACCTACAAAACCTGGACGCGCCGGTTGGCGCGAAAAACTTCGCGCACAGGACGTACAAACATGGCGAGATTGAAACCAACAACACCACTGCTCGCTTCCCCGAGCTCACCAATGAAACCGCCAGCACCTTTGCAAGCCCTCAACACCCGGAAAACCAGCATTTTCCCCACACAAAGGCGTCACCGGTTTCAAGCCAGCGCTCACACAAGGTCGCAAAGGCGTCACCAGTTTCACCACAGCGAAGCGATGCACTAGATACAGAACCAATGCACCAGATAGCGCAGCAGTGCACTGGCAACTAAGCAGTGCATCGCCCGCGCATGTAGTGCAATACCCCTGAGCAACAAGCTCAACCACGGAAAAGAGACCTCCCCAATTCCGCATGCAATTCCAATAATCAAGCCTCACACTATGAAACACCCGTGAAGGAATTGCATGCGAACTTACTGGGGCGGCGGGGCCAGACCCCCAGATAGTCGCACGTAATTCGATTGCCTGAGCTTTCAACAAAGCACCGAAACATTGGAATTCCAACAACATGAATTCATAGTTTGAAACAGTCGCAGGCAAATTACGTGCGAAATCAATGAGGCCGCGCCGGGGCCTGGCCGGGCGCGGGCGCATGTTCAGGCCTGTG
The DNA here is from genome assembly GCF_000154225.1 of Schaalia dentiphila ATCC 17982. Classification (NCBI taxonomy): domain Bacteria; kingdom Bacillati; phylum Actinomycetota; class Actinomycetes; order Actinomycetales; family Actinomycetaceae; genus Schaalia; species Schaalia dentiphila. The sequence goes on from NZ_DS264586.1 coordinate 577,309, forward strand.
AGGCCCAGGCGGCGCATCGACTGGGCGACCGCCCGCACACCCACATCCACACCGCCGCGCATGAGAGCATGGCGGATGCGAGGAGCCCCATACGTGCCACCCGACACCTCGTGTTCCCAGGCCACCGCCTCATCCACACGCCTGCGCACCAGCGCACGCTCACCCCGTGTGGGACGCTCGGTATTTCCACGCGTCATAGCCTGCGCGCGTGCCCCCTCAAACCTGAGCCATCACAGCGATCGAGGAGGAAGCCTTCTGCAAGTTCAGCAGTTCAAACCGCTGGTGTTGTGGTGATGCGAAGAAGGCGCTGGCTTTCCCACAAACTCATTCTCCTTCTCCAGCTCGCGCACCCGCCAACGCACAGCAGTGATCTCAGCTTCCATCTCGCGTGGATCAGGACGGCCCTCACGCACAGCCTGGCGCCGCACGCGTTCGAGTGTGACCCACCGGCCCACCACCGACTCACCCAGTCCTCAATCCCGAGCCACAGACGCAATCTGTAGACCCCGTATCCACCACCACAGCCGGGGCATCGCGACGATACTCCGGCGTCAAACGACGACGAGTTCCCATAACAGGCACCCCACTGGCCGCAGACACACACCCGCTTCACGAAGAGTCAACAACGCCAGCCTAAGCCCAGCCCGAGGTCCTTGAAGACAGTGGGGGTACAAGTCCGCTCATCATCAAGGACCTCGACCTCAACCCCCGACCAACACCCACTCACCCACACTCAACTCAGAAGAGCCAGTTTTCTGGCTCCTCATAATTGAGGGTGTAGTTCGGGTTTGAATCCGCCGACACAACGTCGCCTCGCTGATACCCAGCACGCGGCAGGCCTGGGCCATACTCATGCCCTCACCTCCCAACGCCTCGGCCTTCTCCAGCTTCACGACAATCTACTCAGGCGTGTGCTTCGAGAACTTCCTCATGGTCATCCATTCTGCCCGGCAACAAGCAGCCGGGACTACTCAGAACAACCCTCTCACAACAAACGGACCAAAAAACCCAGACCCCTCCACCGAGATGGGCGTGTACTTCATGCCCTCTTCCAGGACAGCGATTTTGTTGCCGTTCCTCGCCCCACCGAAAGTCTGGGTCCATGATTCGCGTACTCTGGCTGGGTCACTGATGACACCTGGGGGCTCCAAGACGCCTCCGGGTGCTGCACCGTTGGCGAAGAAGCTGCCCCCGTAGTCTTCGCAGGCTTGGGCCATGCTGATCGCGTTTGTCGCCATCGCAATCGGTGAGTACCCGACCAGTCCGTCGAAGCCGAGGCCTGGGATGTGCAGGACCTCAGACGATGACAGGACCACTCGCTCGTATTGGGCGTTGGGTGGTTCGTCTGTGGTGCGCTGATACTCGCAATACAGCCGGCCCGCGCTGTCGCGCCCCACGGCCATGCGGTTTGGCATGAGCGGATACAAGCCAATGACCTCGCCGCGCCCGTTGCGGATGACCTGGGCGTAGGCGTTGCCCCACAGCAGCAGGTAGGTCATGAGCGTTTCCCGGAACACGAAGCTCGTCATCTCCGGGTTGGGTTCGTCGTGCAGGAGCCGGTAGAGCGGATGGTCGGGAGCTTTCTCTTTTCCACCATCTGCGCGCACCCGGTACACGTGCAACGGCAGGCCCCCGATCGCCTCGGCCAGAATCCGCACACACGAGTACACCGCGGTCATCTGCATAGCGGAGCGCTCGGTCACCGCACGGCCGCTACTCGCGGGCCCGATAAGGAAGCTGTAGGATGAGCCCAGGGTCTGGTCGGTGGCCTTGTGCGTAGCATTGTTTCGTATCCATGTATTCAGGCCCATAGGGTGCTCCTCGGAGAAATAAGCAGCAGTTAGCGAGGTACGACATGTCAGGCAGCACTGAATTCGAGGAAGTTCGTGTTGAAATCGAACGAGACGGAAAGCCTGTTGTCGTTGCCTTCCAAGGGCGCCGCTTGAGTCGCGTCGCATACGTGCGTGACGGTCGAGAAACCGTCTACCGTGCCTACGCCACCCCGAAAGACAAGATCGCGGTCACCAAGCGCTCCGCGGTGGCGTGGCAGGCAAGCGCTCACCTGAACGAAGAAACCTGGGCCGACATCGCGAACGGCAATGAGTGGTGGCAGCCCACCTACGCACTCTTCGTCGCTGACACGTGGGAAGAACTCCGCACGCAGCTCGATGCCGAGATCGTAGCCAAGCTACAGGGCAAAGCCGAGCCCGTCCCAGTCGAACACCTCGACCTCTAGCCCGCTTACAGCACCAACATGCCGCGCGAGTCGTAGACGGATTCGTTGTGTTGTCCGCCGTTTCGGTTAGCTCGGTCGAGGGCCATGATGGTGGCGACGACTCCGTCGATTGTCTCGGTGGATTTGGCTCTATCGGGTTTGATGTTTCCGGCAGGGCCCAGCAGCGGTGGCGGCAGGACCAGGCCAGGCTTCGAGACGGCGCACCGGGCCACACGCCAGCACGCCAGGTGCCGCCGGTGTGGAGGGCGCCGGAGGGACCTGCCGCAGTGCCGGTGGGCGGCGGCGGGGCCTGGCCGGACAACGAGCCGACGCGCCGAGCGAAGCTCGCAGCGCGGACGGCTCGCGGGCGGGCCGCCGCCCACCGGCACACACAGCGGCCGGCTCTCCGGCACCCGGAACAGCAGCGACGCAACACGCAACGCAAACGCGCGGCAGCCCGCCGGGCCGCCGCGCGTTCACGCAACTGTACACGCACTCAGCGCAGTCGCGCAGCCACCACCTCGGCGACCTGGACCGCATTCAGGGCAGCGCCCTTGCGCAGGTTGTCACCGGAGACAACCAGGACGAGGCCACGGTTGCCGTCGACGGCCTGGTCATGACGGATGCGGCCGACGAGGACCTCGTCGCGGCCGGCCGCCTCGAGCGGGGTCGGGACGTCGACGACGCGCACGCCGGGGGCCTGCGCCAGCAGAGCACGCGCCTGGTCGGGCGTGATGTCGCCGGCGAACTCCGCGTGGATGGTGAGGGTGTGGCCGGTGTAGACGGGGACGCGCACGCAGGTGCCGGACACGGCGAGGTCCGGGGCGTGCAGGATGCGGCGCGACTCGTTGCGCAGCTTCTGCTCCTCGTCGGTTTCCTCGGAGCCGTCGTCGACGATGGAGCCAGCGAGCGGCACGACGTCGAAGGCGATGGGCGCGACGTACACGCCGGGCTCGGGCAGGGTGACAGCGCGGCCGTCGAGGGCCAGGCCCGCGAGGTCCTGCTTGACGCCGGCCTCGATCTGGCTGGTCAGCTCGGCGACGCCGGCGCGGCCCGAGCCGGAGACGGCCTGGTAGGAGGACACGAAGAGGCGCTTGATGCCGCCGGCCGCCTCGACGAGGGGCTTGAGGACGGGCATCGCGGCCATGGTGGTGCAGTTGGGGTTCGCGATGATGCCCTTGGGGCGGTTGTCGACGTCGTCGGGGTTGACCTCGGACACGACGAGCGGAACCTCGGGGTCCTTGCGCCACGCGGAGGAGTTGTCGACGACGACCGCGCCGGCGGCCGCGAACTTGGGGGCGTACTCGCGCGAGGCGGTGGCGCCCGCGGAGAACACGGCAATGTCGATGCCGGAGTAGTCGGCCGTCGCGACGTCCTCGACGACGATGTCCTGGCCCGTGAAGGTCAGGGTCTGGCCCGCGGAGCGCGCGGACGAGAAGAATCGAATCGTCTCGACCGGGAAACCCCGCTCCTCCAGCAGGGTGCGCATGACTCGGCCGACCTGGCCGGTAGCGCCGACGACGGCGACATTGAATCCACTCATGGTGTTCTCCTTGTGTTGGTGCGCGCGCCCATACGACGGGGCGAACGCTGGGTGAAATCTATGGGGACGAGGCCGGGGCGCACTCTCGGGAGCGCCGGAACGGTGCGGATGAGCAGAACCCGGCCCTGGCCTCGTCGATGAACGATCAGCGGCCGGTGCCGCCGTAGACGACGGCCTCGGTTTCGGAGGCGTCGAGGCCGAAGGCGGTATGGACGGCCTGGACGGCGCGATCGAGGTCGTCGAGGCGGGTGACGACGGAGATGCGGATCTCGGAGGTGGAGATCAGGTCGATGTTGATGCCCGCGTCGGACAGGGCGCTGAAGAGGCGCGCGGACACGCCGGGGTTGGTGCGCATGCCGACGCCGACGAGGCTGAGCTTGCCGATGTTGGGGTTGTAGCGCAGCTCGTTGAAGCCGATCTCGTCGCGGTGGGCTTCGAGAGCGTCGAGGGCCTTCTGCGCGTCACCTTCGGGCAGGGTGAAGGTGATGTTGGCCTTCGTGGGGTCGGAGATCGGCAGGTTCTGGACGATCATGTCGATGTTAGCGCCGACCTCGGCGACGACGGCGAAGACGCGGGCGGCGACGCCGGGGCTATTCGGCACGTCGGTGACGGTGATCTTGTCCTGGGAGCGGTCGTGAGCGATACCGGAGATGACGGGCTTTTCCATGGCGTTTTCCTCGGGAGACTTCAGGGCTGCGTCGGGCACGAGGCCCTTGAGTTCAGGGTTTGCGGGGGAGTCGGAGATCCAGGTGCCGTTCTTCTCGGAGAACGAGGAGCGCACGTGCAGGGGGACCCCGTAGCGGCGCGCGAATTCGACGGCGCGCAGGTGGAGGATCTTGGCGCCGTGCGCGGCCATTTCCAGGGTTTCTTCCTGGGTGAGGGTGCGCAGGCGGTGGGCCTTGGGGACGATGCGCGGGTCGGCGGAGAAGAGGCCGTCGACGTCCGTGTAGATTTCGCACACGTCGGCGTGGAGGGCCGCGGCGAGGGCGACGGCGGTCGTGTCGGAACCTCCGCGGCCCAGCGTCGTCACGTCGTCGTCTTTGGAGATGCCCTGGAAGCCGGCGACGATGGCGACCTGGCCGTCCTTGATGGCGCGGGCGACGCGCTCGGGGACCATGCCGACGATCTGTGCGGCACCGAAATGGCTGTCCGTTTTGATGCCGGCCTGCGCGCCGGTGTAGGCGCGGGCTTCGACGCCGAGTTCGTTGACAGCCATCGCGAGGAGGGCCATCGAGATGCGCTCGCCGGCCGACAGGAGGATGTCCATTTCGCGCTCGGGCGGGGCGTCCGTGAGGGCTGCGGCCGAGTCGAGCAGGTCGTCGGTCGTGTCACCCATCGCCGATACGACGACAACGACGCGGTGTCCCGCGTTGTGTGTGTCCACGATGCGCTGGGCGACGCGCTTCATGGCTTCGGTATCAGCGACGGAAGAACCGCCGTACTTTTGCACGATCAGTGCCACTAGAGCCTCATTTCTATCTGTACGTGCCGATTCGCACGCCTTCGGGTGGCGCACACCACCACAACAATCCTACGGCCCGCCAGGCATCGCGCCTCGAAAGACCGGCATGTGGGCGCAGGTGACATGGGACGCGCCGGGGCGACCCAGGCCACACGTACCTTTTATGCCCGGAATTGCAACGATCCTGATCAGCGTACGGACCCGCCGTCCGCGCAGGCGCGCTCAGGCGGCGGGCAATGTCACGTCGATGACGGTCCCCTTCTCGGAGTCGACCAGCCGCACGGACCCGCCCATCGCGCGGGCGAGCGACTCGACGATCGACATTCCCAGGCCCGAGGAGCCGTGACCGTCGCGCGTACGCGAGGAGTCGCCGCGCACGAAACGGTCGAAGACGCGGTCGCGGATCTCGGCCGGGATGCCGGGACCGTCGTCCGCGACGCGCAGGGTCACCATCGACGAGGCCGGGGCACCCTTCGCGGGTTCCGCCCCCTGGGGTACGCGGGTCAGCGAGACGGTCACGCATGTGCCAGCGGGCGTGTGCACGCGAGCGTTCGCGAGGAGGTTCGTGAGGATCTGGCGCAGTGCAGCCTCGTCGCCGAGGACTTGCACGTCGACTGCCTCGCCGAGCGCCCACGCATGGTCGGGAGCGACCACGTGGGCATCTGACAGAGCGTCCAGTATCAGCGGGATAACGTCGACATTCTCCCGTTTGAGAGCGCGGTCTCCGTCCAGGCGGGCCAGCGTCAGCATCTCCTCCACGAGGGACGCCATCCGCGCCCCCTCCGAGGAGATGCGCTCGAGCGCCTGGGTCCGTGAGGCCTCGTCAATGTCGCGGCGCGCGAGCTGCGCGTAGCCCTGCACGGAGGCCAGCGGCGTGCGCAACTCGTGCGAGGCGTCGGCGACGAACTGGCGCAGCTTCGCCTCGCTGCGGGCGCGACGTTCCATGCCGTCTTCGACCGCGTCGATCATCGAGTTCAGGGCCCCCGCAACGTCCGCGACCTCGACGGGGCCGGAGGTGGCCTCCTCGCCGACGCGGGTCAGCTCCTCGGCATCGTCAGCCAGGTCGCGGCTCGCGATATCCGCGGCCGCCGCGCGCACGACACCGAGGGGACGCAGCTCGCGGCGCACCCACGCGCGACCAGCGAAACCCGCCGCGATAGCGACGACGAGGGACAGGCCCACCTCAACCGCAACAAGCATGAAGATGACGTCGTCGACGCTGTCCATCTGCACGCCCACGAGAACAGTCTTGCCATCGACGACCTGGGAGGTCGCTCGGAACGTGCCCAGCCCCTTCAGGCGCACGGTGTGCGGGGCGCCATCCGTCGGCACATCGGCAAGGATCGCCAGCGCACGCTCATCCAGGTACTTCACCGAGAAGTTGGAGATGACCGCGCCGGCTGCCTCCCCATCCTCGCTCACATACTGGAGTGTGCCCTCGGAAATGCCAGACCCGCCGAAGCCGGGTCCCGTGGGCCCACCGGGAATGACCGGCCCGCCAGGACGTGGCCCACGGCCGCCAGACTGGGACATCGTTCGTGTGCCGTCGTCGCCGTCAGCGCTCGCGTCCGCGTCGCCCCCCTCCACTTTCGGGTCCGGCGCATCATCAACATCCAGATGCTCTCCCGCGCGCTGGGCAAGGCGATGCAACTCGGAGTCCATGTTCCCGAGCATCCAGGAGCGCATCACCAGGGTGGACGCGGCCACCATGACAATGAGCGCGAGAGCCACGCACACGGCCAACGCTCGCGACAGGCGCCCGGCGAGGGACCGACGCCGCGTCACTGGGGCTCCCGCATGATGTAACCGGCGCCGCGCACCGTGCGAATGAGGGCCGGGCGATCCGCGTCGATCTTCTTACGCAGGTAGGAGATGTACAGCTCAACGACGTTGACCTGGCCGCCGAAGTCGTAGCTCCACACGGCGTCCAGAATCTTCTGCTTGGACAGCACGATTCCAGCGTTTTCCATGAGATACCGGAGCAATTCGAACTCAGTGTTCGTTAACGTGATTTCTTCCCCGCCACGGCGAACATCGTGAGAATCCACATCGAGAGTCAGATCGGCGACCTGCAGCACCGTCGACGCCGCCTGCTGGGTGCGCCCCGCCCGGCGCAGCAGCCCCTCCACGCGGGCCGCCACTTCGTCTAGGTCGAAGGGCTTCGTCACGTAGTCATCCGCGCCCGCGCGCAATCCCTGCACGCGATCCGCGACCGCATCGCGGGCGGTGAGGAAAAGGACCGGCAGCTCCGGGTCGCGAGCGCGCAGGCGCTCCAGCGTCTCCAGACCATCCATGCGCGGCATCTGCACGTCGAGGATCACGACGTCCGGGTGGAAGCTCGTCGCCTTCGCTAGGGCGTCCAGGCCGTCCTTCGCCGTTGCCGTCTCCCAGCCCTCGTGGCGCAAGGCCTGCGACAGCAGGTCCGCCAGCATCGCCTCGTCGTCAACAACCAGTACTCGGGGCGCGTCTGACCTCGCCTGGGTCGCCATCATGGCCTCCTCACGTGTCGGAGCGTTACCCTCCGATTGTGTCACACGTGCGTCACCGACAGGGGGACGCGCGGCCCCCAGCGCGACAAACTCTGCGGGTCGCGGGCAGGACGGGTGCCGCGGCGCCTGGGGTGCCCGCTCGAACACAACGCGAGGCCGTACCCGCCCGCGCGTTGAGAGCGCGAGGCAGCCACGGCCTCGTCGATGAGAGCCTAGAGGCGGCGGCGCCCCTCGAGCGCGCGGCCCAGCGTCACCGAGTCCGCGTACTCCAGGTCGCCGCCCATGGGCAGGCCCATCGCCAAGCGCGAGGTCTCGACACCCATCGTGGAGAGCATGCGCGCGAGGTAGGCGGCCGTCGCCTCGCCCTCGACGTTCGGGTTGGTCGCCAGGATGACCTCGACGACGGTGCCGTCCGCGAGGCGGCTCATGAGCGAGGCGATGTTCAGCTGGTCGGGCCCCACCCCGTGAATCGGATCGATGACGCCGCCGAGGACGTGGTAGCGACCGCGGAACACGCGCGCGCCCTCGATCGCCTGGATGTCCTTGGGCTCCTGGACGACGCAGATCACGCTGGGGTCGCGGCGCACGTCGCGGCAGATGGAGCACTCGTCCTCTTCCGTGAGATTGCCGCAGATGTCGCAGTGACGCACACGCCCGCGCACGGCGTTGATCGCGTCGACGAGGCGCGCGACGTCCTCGGGCTCCGCGTCCAGGACGTGCATGGCCATGCGCTGCGCGGACTTCGGGCCGATGCCGGGCAGCTGCCCAAACTGGTCGATGAGGTCGGCCAGGGCGCCGTCGTACATGTCAGTATCCTCCCTCGGTCATCTTTTCTTCGATGACGCGTCCGCCGAGGATCTCCAGGACCGCTGCCAGGCCGATTATCTGCGAGTTTTCGATATCTTCGTCGTCGATGCTGGCGCTATCGTCGTCGGCTGCGTGAGTGCGGGTCGAGTCGACGGCAGCCTCACGCTGAGCCTTCTCGCGCAGGGCGGCCTCGGCGGCGGCGCGTCCGGTCAGCGGCCCGTCGGGCGCAGCTGTGGCGTTGCGCTGGGGTTCCGGGGCGCCGAATCCGGGTGCGGGATCCGACGTCGGCTCAGGGGCTGCCGCCAGCCAGGCGGGGGCCTGCGCGGGAGCGCTCGGGGCCGCACTGATCGGAGTCACATCGGCCGGGGCTGTGGACTCCGGCGGGGCCCACGAGTCGGCACCGTCATCGAAGTTCACGGACGCACCCCCGGAGATGACGACCGGGTCTCCCCATCCCGTCGGGGTCGACGGCGTGTGCGCGGCGGGCTCGATGGGCGCATCATCGAAGACAGGGGACGAGGCCGGGGCCGGCTCGGGCTGCACGGGTGCGTCCGCCGGATCGTCGGCGGGCTCCGGGTCGCCCGGGTAGCGGAAGACCGTGAAGGAACGCTTGCGCGGGGCCGCGTCACCGTTCGGGGACGAGGCCTGGGCGGCCTCGGGCGTATCGGCGGGAGCCTGTGCGAGGGCACGGGCAGCTCGCTCGGGTAGCGCGGGGCGCTCGACGGGCTGCGGGTCTGGGGCGCGGGTAATCGGTGCCGGTGCGGGCGCGACGGGTTCATCGCGTCGGATCGGCGTCACCGTCGCAGGCTCGGGCCAGGCGGATTCCACCGGCTCCGGCTCGAGAGCGGGTTCGGGGGCGCGAGCGGTTGTGGGCCAACCGGATTGTGCGGGCTCCGGCGGGAGCACGGGCTCGGGCCAACCGGTGTCAGCCGACTCGAGGTCGCCCTGGGGTGCCGCCTGCGCGGCGGCCTCATCAAAAGGGGGCGGCTCCGAAACCCAGCTGCCAGGCTGAAAGTGTTGCGCGGCAGGGCCGGGGTGCGATGCCTGCGCCGACGGGCCGGTCGTCGCGGCTCCGCCCGAGGCCTGCCCGACCTGCGCGGATACGCTCACGGTCAGACCGGTGACCTCGTTGATGGCCTTTTCGACGTCGGCCGCGCGGGGGCCCCGCGAGAAGGCGTTGACCATGGCCTCGACGGGGAAGAGGAGGACCACCTGGGAGCCGTCAACGGCACCGAGCTGGGCGTTGCCACCGACCATCGACCACGTGACGCGGCTGATGGAGGACAGGCGCTCGACGACCTCGTTCCAGCGGCCACGGAGCATGTCGGCGTTGCGGCCCCAAGCCGGGGCCTCTGCGCGGGCGGGCGTCTCCGAGCGCTGCGGCGCGCTGGATTCGTGGCGCTGCTGCGGAGGCGCGGCGGGGCGCGGCTCGGCTTGGGCGGGCGTGGCCTCGCGGGCGGGTGCCGTTTCGTGGGCGGCCTCGTGGCGCGGGGCCTCCTGTCGCGCGGCCTGTGCCGGAGCGGAGCTCGGCTCCGGGGCCACAGGCTTCTGAGCGGACCAGTCGGGGCCGCTCCCCCACGCGGGCATGCCCTGGGGAGCAGGCGCGGCAGACGATGCGGGCGCCTGAGCGGCCGGGGCCGAAACCTCGGCGCGCTCCTGCTTCTTGCGAGCCAGGGCCTCGCGGGCCTCGCGGGCGCCGAAACGACCCGAGGAGGCCTTGGACGACGATGGCGCGGAAGCCTCTCGCGGCGCTCCCCCACCGGTCATGCCAACCGTGCCCTGCACGGGGGCCTGGGCGGGGCCGGGGGAAGGCACGAGGATGCGGCCGACGAGGAGCTCGAGCTGCAGGCGAGGCGAGGTCGCACCCGTCATGGCGCGCAGGGCCTCGTCGGTCAGGTCGGCGGCACGGGATAGGCCGTGCGGCCCCCAGTTCTGCGCCTGGCGCTGCATGCGCTCGAACTGGTCGTGCGGGGTGTCCGCCAGGACGTCGCGCGCGCCGTCGCCGGCGACCGCGATGATGAGGAGGTCGCGCAGACGTTGCAGGAGGTCCTCGACGAAGCGGCGCGGGTCGTGGCCGGACTCGACCATGCGCTCGACGACGCGGAAGGCCGCGGCGCCGTCGCCACCCGCAAGAGCGTCGACGGATTCATCCAGCAGCGCGGAGTCCGTGTAGCCGAGCAGCGCGACGGCCGTCTGATAGGTGACCTGGCCATCAATCGCGCCGGCCATCAGCTGGTCGAGCACCGACAGGGTGTCGCGCACCGAGCCGCCGCCCGCGCGCATCACGAGGGTCAGGACGCCCTCGCCCACGCCGATGTGCTCCTCGGAGCACAGGCCCGTCAGGTAGGGGCCGAGGACATCCGGCGGCACCAGGCGGAACGGGTAGTGGTGGGTACGCGAACGGATCGTGCCGATGACGCGCTCGGGTTCGGTCGTCGCGAAGACGAACTTGACGTGCTCGGGCGGCTCCTCGACGAGCTTGAGCAGCGCGTTAAAGCCCTGGTTCGTGACCATGTGGGCCTCGTCGATGATGAAGATCTTGTAGCGGTCGCGCACCGGCGCGAAGGTGGCGCGCTCGCGCAGGTCGCGCGCGTCGTCGACGCCGCCGTGCGAGGCCGCGTCGATCTCAACGACGTCGAGCGAACCGGGGCCGCCGGTGGCCAGCTCACGACACGATTCGCACTGGCCGCACGGGGTGTCCGTGGGGCCCTGCGCGCAGTTCAGGCAGCGCGCCAGGATGCGCGCCGAGGTGGTCTTGCCGCATCCGCGCGGCCCGGAGAACAGGTACGCGTGCGTCACGCGATTCGCGCGGAGCGCCGCCTTGAGCGGCTCCGTCACGTGTTCCTGGCCGATCACCTGATCAAAGGTGTCGGGGCGATACCGGCGATACAGAGCTGTGGTCACCCCTCCAGGGTAGTGGGTGACGTCGTCGTTTGCGTATCACCGCCCCCTCACGCTCACATGCGGTCCACGGATTCAGTCGTCCTTACCCGTCGCCACCGACGTCACCAGCGTAACGCCGGGCAAGAAAAGATGACACCAACGACGGCACCCAAACGCCCTCCTCGCAAACCCCCGACGCTTACCATTGATTCATCACAGTGAAGAATTGGTCATCACACGTGAATGAGGTGCAATCATGAGAAACATCAGTGTCCGCCTCCTACGATGCATCGACGCATCGGCGGCCACGATCGCTTGCATCGGCCTATTTCCGCTGGCCGCAACAGCCTCGGGCGCGAAGGATATCCCGTCGGTCGATGCCTCCTCGCCTTTCGCGGCGGCCAGTCCCGACGTCGGCTCCGAGGCAACCGATCCAAGCGGCCACGAGGATTCATCCCCCGCGGCCGATGCTTCCGGGCCGACCTCGGAACGCCAAGCGACCTCCCAGGCCGACGCGGCCACCGATTCAGTGGAAACCCCCTCCTTAGATCACGATTCCGCCTCGGCTGACACAGAGAGAGAACCGACGAGTCCGGAGGCAACCTCCGGCCATTGGGTTCGCCACGAGGCCGGCTGGCGCTACGAGCTAGTGGACGGGACGTGGATGAAGGACGGCATCTTCGACGTGGAGGGACGCCGCTACGCGTTCGACGCTCGGGGCTACGTCCCCGTCGGATGGTACAAGGACCCAAGTGGCGCATGGTATGCGTCGACCGAGAACGGCGTGCGCACAGGCTGGTACCACGAGGGAGGTTCGTGGTACCACCTCGGTGACGGCGGCACAATGACGACCGGCTGGCTTTCCTCGGGCGGTTCCTGGTACTACCTGTCGGCAGGCGGACAGATGGTCACCGGCTGGTCCCACATTGACGGCTCCTGGTACCACTTCGATGCATCCGGGGCGATGAACGCCTCGAAATGGGTGCGTTCGGGTTCGTGGTACTACCTGGGGAACAGCGGTGCGATGGCAACCGGTTGGTTCATCGCCGGAGGCAGGTGGTACTACGCGGAATCGAACGGAGCGATGACCACCGGGTGGGTTCTCTCCGACGGCTCCTGGTACCACCTGGATTCCTCTGGCGCGCTCTCCACCGGCTGGCTGCGCGACGGGGGCGGGAGCTGGTACTACCTGGATTCAGCCCGAGGCGGCGCGATGGCCACCGGGTGGTCCCAGGTCGGCGGAACGTGGAACTACTTCGACCGTTGGAAGGGCTTCTGGGTGAGCGATCGGGCGGGGTTCGAGGCCGACTGGAACTACGCCAAGAGCCTGTACAGCCCCACGAACTACCTGGTCGTGGTGGACACCAACGCCCCCCACTGCATGACCTTCTACTGGGCTGACGGATCGTGGCAGCCGCTTACCGACATGCCGTGCTCCGTAGGCAAACCCTCAACGCCGACGATCACAGGAACGTTCACCATCAAGAACCGAGGTCGCTCCTTCGGGCACGGCTACACCGCCTACTGGTGGACGCAATTCTCGGGAGACTACCTTTTCCACTCGGTCCTCTACTACGAGGGCACCTACACCATCATGGATGGAACCCTGGGTGGACACGTCTCGCACGGGTGCGTGCGCTTGCGCTACGAGGATGCCAAGTGGCTCCACGACACGATCCCCTCGGGGACTTACGTGACGATCTACTGACTCCTCCACGCTCGTGAGGCAACCCGCGTCGATGCTGACACTGCCCGCATCTGGCCGCGCGCCCCGCACGTGTGAGGGCCCGAGACTCACGCCTCGGGCCCTCACACGTCACTCACTTCCTGCGCCGTCTGGCGTGCACGGCGGTGACACCCGCCATGGCGAGCAACGCGGCCCAACCAACCACCGTGTCTGCACCGGTGCGCGCCAACGCTCCCGCCGCAGAGGGAAGAATCGGATTCGAGGGGATAACGATGGGGGCCAACGGGAAGTCCACATCGTCCTTGACCTCACCCTCAGACAAGGTCACTTCGAGGGTCGTCGTAGCTACTGCCTCGTACCCGGTAGGTACCTCAATGGCGACGGTGTAGGTGCCGGGAAGCAGCCCGTCAAAGCGGTATGAACCGTTGGCATCGCTGGTTTGACGGGCAATCTCCGTCCCGGATCCGTCACTCAGGATAACGACGACTCCGCTCAGGCTATCCTCGCCGGGGTCCTGCGTCCCGTTACGGTTGGCGTCAATCCAGACGCGGTCTCCGACGGAGGCCGGGGACACGAAACCAAAGTCAACGCCTTCAACGGAGCCAGTCTCGGCAGACACACTCACCTGCGCGACAACGGTCTTATCGTTGATCTGTCCGCGACCCTTGTAGGCCTGCGTGGGCACGAGGCCAGCCAGGTCACCCGAATCGGTGCCAACGACACTGACGCGGTAGGTCCCCAGAGCGATTCCGACGAACTGGTAGCGCCCGTCCTGATCGGTCGTGGCAGTCAGAGGCTGGCCATCCTGTCCGTTCACCGGTTGTCCATCCGCGTCCAGCAGGGCCACCGTGACTCCCGCGAAGGGGGTTTCCTGGTCGCTCTTCGAGTACGAGGCATTGGAGTCTCGGTAGACGAGCCCACCCAGGTTGTATCCACCCTTGAAGTCGGCCGATGCCCGGTTGTTGGTCGTGTCGTCACCCGACTGATCCTGATGGGTTATCTGAGCGACATTCGACACGAGAGTTCCGGCACTATCAGACTCGATGCGAACAGTGATCACCAGGGTCCGCGACTCTCCCGAGGCAATGACCTGATCGGACAGATCCCACGCCCCCGAGGCCTGGTCGAAGGTGCCGTCGCCGGTTGCTGACACGAAGGACACCCCCGCGGGCAGCGGGTCCGAGGCGGTCACGCCGGTGGCGGGTCCGGGACCGTTGTTGGTGACGGTCAGCGTGTAGCTGATCTGCTTGCCCGGCGTGAACTGGAAGTCCTTCTGTTCGTCAGCGCTGGGGCTGGTGATCACCTTCGCGATGGCGGTGTCGGCCGAGATGGAGAATGCCCAATCCTGATCAGTGCGGGTCATGTGGTCGCCGGTCAGTGTGAACTCGTTGGTGAGGGTCCACTCATTCCCAGGTGTGCGATCGGTGTCGCCGCCTGGCGCGCGTGTCTGCACGTTCAGCAGGGCCTCGGCCTTCGTCAACGAATCGCGGTCGACCTCGATTGTGTAGTCTCCGGGCAACAGGTCGCTGAAGCGGTAGGAACCCTGTGCGTCCGTCACCGCTTCGTAGGTTGCCGTAGCACCCTCCGGGCCGCGCCAGGTGAGCTTCACGGTGACACCGGCCAACGGGCGATCTCCCTGATCGGGCTCAGCTCCACCGCTGTGGTTGACGTCGACGAAGATGCGGTCACCGACCACTCCGGTGCCGACGGCGCCGAAGTCGATGGTGTCCTCGCTGCTGCCCTGCTCGAGCGTCACGTCAGCGTTGTCACCGTTCGAGTCTGCCTTCGGGTCACTGCCCGCACTCACCTGAGTCGGGGTGTATCCGGCCGGCGCCTGGAAGGACACCTTGTAGGTGCCCGGCAAGAGGTTCTCGAAGGTGTAATGCCCCTGCTCATCGGTCACGGCATCGGCCACGTCGCGGCCGTCAGCATCGGTGACGGGGCCGCCGTTGACGGCTGTGAGCCTCACGCGGACACCGGGAAGTTTCGGTTCGTCGGCACCTTGCAGGCCATCACGGTTCACGTCGATCCAGGTGGTGTCGCCGATCGAAGCGGGCTTGACTCGACCGAAGTTGACGTCAACGACCGAGCCCGTGGCCTTGGCAATCGACACGTCCGCGGTGTTCTTGTAGCGGCTGTTGTATGCCTCCGTGGGCTTTGTTCCCTGCAGCGGACCACCATCGGGATCCACGATGCTCACCCGGTAGTCGCCCAGGGGCAGTCGCGTGAAGGCGTATGTTCCATCCGCCTTCGTCTCAGCCGTCACCGGTTGAGAGTCGCTGCCCAGGACCGGCGTCCCATCCGGATGCGTCAGTGCCAGGCGCACTCCCGCGTACGGAGTCTCATTGTTGCCAGCGCTGAACGAGGCGTCGGCATCGTTGTACACCTTGCCGGAGAGCACGTATCCGGCGCTCAGGTCAGCGGACGCGGTGTTATCCGATGCATCGTCGCCAATCTGGTCTTGCCGGGCCACCGTCACGGTGTTGGTGACGACGCGTCCGGCCGCCTCGGGCGTGACTCGTACGGTGATGGTCACCGAACGGGTCGCGTCCTTGTCAATCACCTGATCGGACAGATCCCACAGTCCTGTGTCGGCAGAATACGTCCCGTCTCCGGCCGACCTGACGAACTCAACGCCGGCGGGCAATGGATCGTTGGCACTCCACCCGGTGACCGGGCTGGGTCCGCGGTTCGTCATCGTCAGCGTGTAGGTCACTTCGGCACCGGGTTCGAAGCCACCGTCAGGCTCTGTCGCAGGGCTGGTGATTGCCTTTTCGACCGATGTATTCGCCGGTCCGGTGAACGCAAAGTCCTGCGATCCAACCATCATGTGTGTCGGCACCAGGCTGACTTTCGATGTCAGGGATAGCTGCTGCCCCACAGAAGCAACCATGTCACCCGAAGGCGCGTGCGTCTGAGCCGTGCACTCGGGGCAGATGCGCGCCAACGAGTCCCTATCAACGGTCACCGTGTAGTCTCCGGGAGCCAGGTCCGTGAAGGAATAGTGTCCATCGGCGTCCGTCTGTGTTTCGATGGTTGTGTCCGTCCCGCCATCTCGGCGTGTCAGTGTCACTGTCACGCCGGCGAGGGGACGATCCACGGAGGTCGGAACAGCTCCACCCTGGTTGTTGATATCCCAGATCAGCGTTCCCTCAACGCGGCCGTCAGCGACCAGCCCCAGGTCAAAGGTGTCATCCACCTGGCTCTGCTTCAGCGAGAACAAGCTATTGTCCCCATTGGAGTCGATAGCACGATCCTCACCCACCTGGCTGGTTGTCGCCGAATACCCTTCGGGAAGGAAAAACAGGAGTCGATACTGGACGTCCGAGTTTTTCGGAGTCGGGAGCAAGTTGTCGAAATGATACTCGCCATTCTCATCGGTAAAGACCTGCTGCACCGGATTTCCGGACGCATCGAGCGCTCCCAGATCATCCGAATACATGACGTACACGCCTACGTGTGGGACTCCTCGTTCTCCCTCATCCTGGAGTCCGTTCTTATTCGCGTCAAACCACACGCGATTACCGATTTTTGCCGGCTTCGTGAAACCAAAGTCCACGTTCGAGGCATCGGGAGATTGTTGCGTCAAGGCGATCGGCGACGTGGTCGAGGAATCAACGCCAGCGTACGAGCGGTCCGGCGAACGGCCCCACGCATAGGTCGCGGTGTAGTCATCCATAGACACCTGCGCGCCATCCACTGTAGCGGTTCCTCGAGTGATCCTGACGGAGTAGGTTCCCATGGGCAGCCCCGGGAAGCTGTATGCTCCGTGAGCGTCGGTCGTCGTTGTAACTTCAGCTCCGCTGCCGTCCAAGACAGGCCGGCCATTGCTGTCGAGCAGGGTCAGCGTCACTCCCTCAAACGGCGGCTCGCCATCATCCGCACGATTCCAGTCTGCGTCGGCATCGTTATAGACGAGGCCCGAAATAGTGCCGCCAACGGAGATATCAGCGGACGCCTCGTTGTTGGACGGGTCGCGATCGATCTGATCGTATTGACCTATTTCCGCACGATTCGTGATGGTGCGTCCCTTGGTTGTGTCGCTGATCTTGGCGAGGATGTAAAGAGTTGAGCTGGCCCACACGGGCAAGTTGGTACCCGCCTGCTCCGAGGGCATCACCTGCCACGTGCTCGAGGCGGGGTCATAGTTTCCGTTCTCCACCGTCCCGGCGCAGGGGACGACGGGTTGCTGATCGCCACCCGGGGGGCATAGGCGCGTGTAGGACGCCACGTACTCAACCCCTTCGGGCAGTGCGTCGCTCACAGTAATGCCCGAAGCCGCAGCCGGACCGTTGTTCACGACGCTAATCCTGTAGAGAACGTAGTCGCCAGCGCTCAGCAGCTGTCGTGGTGTGGCGGTCTGCGGCAATCCGTCCCCGTCCAGCACCGGCTGGCCGCTGTCCACGACGGCCTTGACGGCATCCTTGCTCAGCGCCAGGTCGGTGACAACTTCAATACCAACCTTCGGCGCTTCAGAGGGCAAGAGGTAGAGGGTCTTGCCATTTTGATCGTAGCCACCGGAAAGCGCAGCAGAGTTCCACGCCGTGTAGTTCGCGTCTGCCGGTGAGGTTATAGGCGCAACAAAGCGAATCTTCTCTCCCGGCGCGATATCGCGGTTCATGACCAGTCGGAAACCGGTAACGTCGGCAAGGTTTGCCGGAGCGTCACCCCATGCGTTGGGGGTACATCCGGCGGGCGCCTGATTCATGGCGCCACCAGCGCTGAGCACCTCTCCGCGACACGGATTCAGTGCAGTCGTGTACTGCACAGTGATGTCGGAGGCCGGAACTGCAGAGACTGTTGCCTCCTGACCCGGCGTTACGGTGACGGACTCAAAAGTCCACTGAGTCGAGTTAATCTGCGGCTTCCACTTCGATCCTCGCTCCTGGGAGGCTGCTGGACCGACCCCGGTGTCGCCGAGGTGAGGCAACAGGTCGTAGGCCACTGCCTGCTTCAGAGCCACATTACCGGTGTTGGAAATCGTAAAGCGATATGCACCGTCTGATCCGGGGTCAATCTGAGCAATCTTGGGGGAGGAGACGAAGTCGGCGTCGCGGTTGCCACGCACCTCCTTTTCGATGGTCATGCCCGGGGAAACAGCGACGACAAAGGACGAGGGGGTCTCGCACATGTAGTCGGTGGTGCCTCCGCTCCCGTTAAGATCGAGAGTATCTTGCGCGACAACTGCTCGGGGGCAATACTCCCTCAGGCGGAAGGATGAGGTTCTGGTGTAGGGCTCGACCTCGGAGTCGATGAACTTCGCCTGCACCCGATTCTCGACCTTGCCCGCGCTGAGGCGCGAGTCAGTCTTCGTCTCCAGAATCACGCGCAGCAGGTTGTAGGAGGGGGTGGGCACAGTCAGGCGAATCAGCGTTCTCCCTGTCCCCTCATAGTTTTTGATGATCTCACGCTTGATCTGGGAGACGTCGTAGGGGGAGCCATCAGGGTTCTTCAGAGCGGTTTCTCTAAACGCCGAATCAGGGATCTCGTCCATATCCACGCCGAGCGGCAGCAGATCCGTCACCACAAACGGTGCAGCAAGGCCATTATCTTCAGGATTCCTGATGGAAACGCTCAGTGTGAGGGGGAGGCGATCGCCCGACTTTACCAAACCGCGTGGGGCGTCCACCGACGGGTGCAGCGACGGGAAGTCCGTTTTGACACGATTCCACGAACACAGGTTGTCGTTGGAGGCTAGAACCCGTCCGCTTGCTACGTCTGTCAACGTCGCAGAGGCGCAGTTCTGCACGCGAACGTATTCGTCGGACTTCACGTAGTTGAAGTAGGATTCAGGCTTGGATGCGGGGTTGTACCGTGAGTCAAAATCAGACGGTTCCTCGCGCGGAAAGTCTTCCGGAACATGTCCGCGGAACCACACTGTGGCACCGTTACCCGGGGCGATATCCGATTCAATACGGATGCGCGTAATGTACTGCCCCTCCGGGAGTTCCACACGTTTCGTTTCCGTCTGGTTGTTGAGCACCACGTGCTCGCCCGTGTTGGTCCAGTACTCCCAGTTCCACCCGTCTTCGGATCCGTTAGGACGGAAGATATAGAAGTCGTAGGGCCCGACGAGGGAAGGTTTGTCACAGTTACCTGCTGCCGCATCCTGCGTGCTCCAGGTGCACGGCAAGGTATCGTCCCACACCTGGTGCAGGGTTGTATTGCCTGAGTTGTTGACGGCGAAACGCCACTGGTACGTACCCTTGCGGAACGCCCCGTTATAGTCATCTCCCTGCTTAGAGATGTTGCCACGAGGATTCGACGGAGCGAATCCGTGGGTTGCCTGAGACGACTTACTGTAGGTGACGGCGGGGTTGTTCTTTTGCTCAGCGGTGATCGTCGCCGTGTTGGTCACCTGATCGCTAATGTCGTAGCTTCCCTGCGGGTATCTCAGGACAACCGTGTTTTGGATGGGGTTTTGCCAACTCCACGAATCGTAGCTCCACGTCACCGTACGCGTTACCGAGTCATAGACGCCGCCACCGGTCGCAGAAACAAACTCCGCACCTTCAGGCAACGGGTCGACAACCTTGATGTTTTGCAGCTCAACGAAACCAATGCCGTTTTGGTTGCCGTTGTATGCCGAGCCGTTCCAGCGAATACCGACATAGTTGGAATCGGTGTTATCAATCTGTTGGTATCCGTAGCGCAGCTGGTAGGAGGCCGTCGACCCGAAAGCAGGGGGTGCACCCAACTTCTTTTTCTCGATGGCAACATCCGACGATGCCGTCAATGTGGTGGTTGCACGCGCATCAACAGATTCAGCGTTCTTCGCGCTGAAGGAGGCAGTCACATCGACCGTGGACCCGTCGGGGGCATCATTGTTCGGGTACCACCAGTTGATCTGCAACCGGTCGGAAGTGCCCGCAGCCAGGGGCTCTTTCATGTAGAAGGTGAGGCGGTACAGACCGGATCCGGCGAAGGGGTAGGAGGGGACCAGACGCTGCACGTTATTCCCCGACACCACGCTCGCAGCCATCCGGGTCGTCAGGACCTGCCCGTCGGGTGTTGTGGGAGCTGGGATATCCACGGTGATGACGCCGCCGCGACACGGCACGTTGACCGATGAGCACGCGAAGTTAACAGTGGTGATCTGCGTGTCGCGAACCTTGACTCGATCGGCATCATTGGCGATTGTCATCGTCAGATTCGCCGTATCCTGTGCCTCGTCTATTGAACGACGTGACCTGGCGCGCGGCTGATCGGACCCATCAGTCTGACCATCACTCTCGTCCCCGGCCGGGAGCCCACCCGCTTGTTCCTCAGGCGTTGCTGTCGACGCCGGGGGGATCGGCCCGTCGGAGTCTCCAGAGACGGTTCCTTCAGGTGCATCGGCGCCATCGGAGGCGACCTGAGCAGCGTCGGCTTCCTGCGTCGCTTCATGCTGCGCCGCAAAAGCCGGTGTCGTCAGGGGAGTCAGGAAGCCAGCCAAGAATGACAGGACGATCACTGCGTACAGCATGGCATAGCGAGCAGCTCTGTTGGAGTGCCGCGAGTGCAGGGGGCGTAGGCGTTGCATATTATCCTCTTTGTTCGTCTGAGCCCTTTGCGCATCACACCAGAGACGTTGCAGGCAAAGCTGTGAACAGCCAGCGACGCGCACCACACACTAGGATACTGACTAACGTTATCCATGTAATTTCTTAATAACAATGATCGATGTGATCTTTACCATCTGACCCATGCGGCCTGCGAGAACACTTTTATAAACTACTTTCAGGCTTGACACTTATCATCTCGGTCAGAATTAGAAGCACCCCTGTGAATAATCGCCGGCACTCTGATTTTAATTGGCCTAAATTCCAACAGTAGTCACTCCACCCTCACCTGAAGCTGCACGCACAATGACCATCGGGGCAAGACAGGCGCATGCCTCGACACAACGATCTGTTACTTGCTGGAACAATGAACTACCAACGCAACACTCGCCCCACACACAACGGCGCACTGTCCATCAGTTCACAACGAGGGTGCCTCAATGTTGACCAAGCCCTCTTCAGATCCTTCTCAACACCCACTCATCGGCGCACAGCACCTACCCTGTCCCACCGGAGCGCCCTGTCGCACCCAAGCGCCCCATCATCGAGTCACGGGACTTCGGTGGGCTCCACACGACGGGAAGACCACATAGTGACGCAGCTCCACGCCCCCATGAGGCGACGAGTACCAGCGTCACAAGTCGCCCAACAGTCCCGCTATTCGTGCCACCCCTGACGCTTAATGACGGCCGTGACAATCACTCTACAAGCAACGAAATCCCCCGGGATTCCGATGGAATCCCGGGGGATACGCGCGGAGACGGCGGGATTTGAACCCGCGAGGGGCTATGCACCCCTACCTCCTTAGCAGGGAGGCGCACTCGACCGGACTATGCGACGTCTCCAGTGCCGACTACTTTAGGGCATTTTCGCCGCGAGCGCGAACGTGCGCCCGCCGCAATGCCCATGGGCGGCCGGCTCGGCGGAGGGCGAGGGATTCGAACCCCCGGTGCCATCGCTGACACAACGGTTTTCAAGACCGTCTCTTTCGGCCACTCAGACAGCCCTCCTAACTCCATTTATCCTACAGGACGAGGCCCGGGGATGCGACCCTCGCATCCCCGGGCCCGAGCCCATCAGAGATCCGATGCGTCAGCCGCGCAGGCCGAAGAAGTTCCAGGACTTCTTGTCGGGGGCCGGTTCCTCGGGGCGGTCGAGGAGGCCGCGCGAGAGCGCGGGGGCCGTCGGGGGCCACAGCGGCAGGCGGATCGCGAGCGTCGCCTGGACGGCATGGTAGACGTCCCAGCGCGACGACTTCGCAGGCTGCACGTTCTCGTTACAGGGGCCGAGGCGACGCACCCACCGACCGGGCTGGCTGATGAGGTAGTCGTGGATGTAGTCGACGAAGGAGCGGTAGCAGTGCTCGAAGTGCTCGACGTCGGAGATACGCGCGCCGTCGTCCAGCATGGCGCGGCGCACGGCGACGGTGGCACACACGCCCTCGCAGACGACCCACTGCTGATGTTCGTCCTCGCCGGGTACGGGGTCGCCCTCGTCGTTGACGCCTGTGGAGAAGCCGGGATTGCCGTCGGTGCGACGCCAGCCGTCGACGCGGGCACGCTCGAAGAGCTCGGTTCCCATCTCGAGGAGGTAGTCGGGTACGGTCCACCCCATTGAGCGCAGGCCGGCACGCACCTGCAGCGCGAAGCGCGCAAGCTGCATGGAGTGGCCAGTGACGTAGCCCTCGTAGTAGCGGCGCCCATCGTTCAGAAGCTTGCCGGCCTCGGGGCTGGGTTGCCAGTTCTCGTCAAAATACTCGGGGATGCGCCAGCCATTCTTGGAGGCGATCTTGTAGGCGAAGGCCGTCATCTTCTCGGCGCGGTCGAGCCATTCGGGCTCGGTTGTCGCCTCGGCCGCGGCCATGTAGGCCTCGATCGTGTGGATGAGGGTGCCGAGGGTGTGGACGGGGACGGGCTCGTTGAAGGCCTCGTCATACTGATCCCACACGAGGCCGAAGTCGTCGGTCCAGAGCTCCTTCTGCTCCTCAAGCATGCGGTTGAGCAACTCGTGGGCTCCGGGGCGGTTTGCGACCGTCGCAGCGGCGACGCCCAGTAGCGCGTACACCGTGTGGTACTGCGACTTGACGCGCGCATCCTCGTCCCACGGTACGCCGTGACCGTCGGCATCAGGCTCGGGCTTGATCGCGAACCACATGCCGCCGTTGACGGGGTCCGTGAAGTAGTTGGTGAGTGCCTTGACGGCGTGGTCGGCGTAGCGACGAGTGCCGGGCAGCCCCATGAGCGCGCCCAGCGAGAACACGTAGGCCATGCGACCAGTGACGGCCAGGTCAATCGATCGGGTCGGATCGGGCTTTCCATCAGCATCGAGGTGCGCGAAACCAGTCGCAACGATCGCGCCTTCTGCCTCTTCAATGAGTGCCTGCATGTGGCCGCTCAGCCAACGGTTATGTTCGATAGAATCAAACCATCCCACGATGTTCCTCCTGACAACACAGTCACGGTCTGCGGTGACCGACATCTCATAGGATAGTCGCTCGGCGCCGATTTTGGGAAAACGTGCATATCCCTATTTCTTCCCCGGGGACGAGGCCGGGGCCGCCCCCGCTCTCACCTGGCCTTTTTCACCTTCCCAGCCACGGCCTCGAACAAGAGAAAACAAGGAAAAGTCCACGCCGTGGGACGGTGCTACACACAAAGGGACGTAACGTGCAACACTGTCCCTATGCATGAACGAGCTGGCACACGTGCCCTACCTGAAGACCTCATCAACGTCGACGATGTCATCTCCGCTTACTACGACATCGTGCCCGACCCGACCGACGTGGGACAGCGCGTCGCGTTCGGCACCTCGGGTCACCGCGGATCCTCGCTGGACGCCAAGTTCAACGAGGCGCACATCATCGCCATCACCGCTGCGATCATCGAGTACCGCGCCTCCCAGGGCTTCAACGGTCCTCTGTTTATCGGCCGCGACACCCACGCCCTGAGCGAGCCCGCGTGGCGCACCGCCCTGGAGGTCCTCGCGGCCGCCGGCATCGACACGCGCATCGACTCGCGCGGCTCCTACACGCCCACCCCCGCCGTGTCCGTCGCCATCCTCGGCGCGAACGGCGCCCCGGGTAACCTGCGCACCGAGGGCGACGGCCTGGCCGACGGCATCGTCGTCACCCCCAGCCACAACCCCCCGCGCGACGGCGGCTTCAAGTACAACCCACCTCACGGCGGCCCCGCCGACACCGACGCAACCGGCTGGATCGCTGCGCGCGCGAATGAGTTCCTCGACTCGGGTGAATGGAAGAACGTTCCCCGCGTCACCGGCTCCGATCTGCTGCACGACCCGAATATCAAGCCCTTTGACTACCTGGACTACTACGTCTCGCAGCTCGACCAGGTCATCGACATCGAGGCCATCCGTAACGCGGGCGTGCGCATCGGCGCCGACCCGCTCGGCGGCGCGTCCATCGACTACTGGGCGGCCATCGGTGAGCACTACGGCCTCGACCTGACCGTCGTGAACCCCGAGGTCGATCCGGCGTGGCCGTTCATGACCCTGGACTGGGACGGCAAGATCCGCATGGACTGCTCCTCGCCCTACGCGATGGCTTCCCTGCGCGAGGCCATGACCCCCGACGCCGAGGGCAACACCCCCTACGACATCGCGACCGGCAACGACGCGGACTCGGACCGCCACGGCATCGTCACCCCCGACGGCCTCATGAACCCGAACCACTTCCTGGCCGTCGCCATCGAGTACCTGTTCACGCACCGCCCCGGCTGGAACGCCGACGCAGCCGTGGGCAAGACCCTCGTGTCCTCCGCGCTCATCGACCGCGTCGTCGCCACCATGGGCCGCGACCTCATCGAGGTGCCCGTGGGCTTCAAGTACTTCGTCCCCGGCCTGCTGTCCGGCACCGTCGGTTTCGGCGGCGAGGAGAGCGCGGGAGCCTCGTTCCTGCGCAAGGACGGCACCGTGTGGTCGACCGACAAGGACGGCATCATCCTGGCGCTGCTCGCCTCGGAGATCCTGGCCGTGACCGGCAAGACCCCCTCCCAGCTGCACGAGGAGCAGGTCGAGCGCTTCGGCGCCTCCGCCTACGCCCGCATCGACGCGGCTGCTTCTCGCGAGGAGAAGGCGAAGCTGGCGGCCCTGTCCGCGGACGACGTGACCGCGACCGAGCTGGCCGGCGACCCGATCGTCGCGAAGTTGGTGCGCGCGCCCGGCAACGACGCGCCCATCGGCGGCCTGAAGGTGACGACCGAGTCCGCGTGGTTCGCGGCTCGCCCGTCCGGCACCGAGGACGTCTACAAGATCTACGGCGAGTCCTTCAAGGGTGCCGAGCACCTGGCGCAGGTCCAGGAGGCCGCCAAACAGGTCGTGTCCGACGCCCTGAACGGCTGACGCTCTGACGCTGCCCGCTCACGCGGGTTGCGAAGGGGGGCGGCGCTCGATTGAGCGCCGCCCCCCTTCGTCATCTAGCAGGTTGCTGAGTTGGATCTCGTCACGACTGCGTGCCTGCGGCAACGTCGGCGAACCAGTCCGGCACGCGTCCGGGGATATCCGCCAGCTCCTGAGGATTAGCGGACGTTCCATCGCTGCGCAGGTATCCCGTGTAATAGTTGACCGACGTCAACCAACTCTCCGAAACCATGACATCAACAGTCGTTCCATAGCGTTCACTCGTCCACGCCAAGACGGTGTCTGTCGTTCCGCCATCGCCCGCATCGGTACTGCGACGCAGGTCAAAACCGAGGGGCTTAAGCTCGGTATCAAATGCCTCTCGCACACGCTCCGGATCGTGCTCATCAAAGTCGTACGAGCGCGAAATCAATCGGTACAGCGTCTGGTCACCAACGCCATACTGCGAAATGTAGTCTGTCCCGTAGTAACTACGGTAGTTGTCACGCGTCATGACCTTGTTGCGTGCCCGGATAATCGCTGGTTCCACGTCTCGCTTGAACGCCTCAATGGATTCAAGAGACGCGGCTCGCTCCAGGTCTTTCTTTTGTTCCGGGTTCATTCCTTTTCCTCCTCCGAACGGTACGCACGCGGCGCACGCCACTGCTAGAACAACCGCGAGGACCCCAAAGAGCGGACGCCTCACTTCTTACCCCGCCCCGCGATGACCTTCGAGATATCGTCGAGCGCCTTGCTTCCCTCGTTGAAGTATCCACCGTGCTTCTGGAACGCGTAGGGCTGCGACTCATCGATCTTGTCGCCAACATCGCCGGACAGGTGGTTGTAGCCCGGCATCTTGGCGGGATCTTTTCCAAATCGTAAATCGTCGCCCATGCCCTGCACCCGGTCTTGTTCGATGTCCGTGGCGCTCACCCAGGCGTGTCCCTTCTCGAGCTTGAACTCGGAGACGTCCTGAACACCCGCGCCCGGAGAGCCGAACTGGATGAGGTCGTCCACGACGCCGGGATTGACCTTGGTGAGCGCGATGCCGGCGGTCGTCGACCCGAAGGAGTGGCCGGCAACGCTAATGTGGGCATCGCCCGCCGGTCCGGCTTCGCGCGAGGCATCCAGGCCGTTGAGGAATCCAGCCAGCTTGTCCGCGCCCTTCTGCGCGTAGCCGATATCCGCAACCTCTGCAATATTCTGGGGCGCCTCGTATCCCAGGTAGGAAATCATCGCAACGCTCTCGCCATTGCTATGCTTCCTCACGTTCGCACCCATGACCTTAGCATCGTCGTCGTACTTGCCCAAGTTGGTCGCCACGTTGGAGTAGAGGCCAGGAACGATCACACCCACGTGATCAGCCGTGTCGACGTTGCCCTGGGCGACAGCTGCGGTGACGTGCTTGCCCGAGGTGTCCAGACTGAGAAGCTGGCGTTGTATTCCGTCTCCATCCGGCCAGGGCTCCTCGCGATCGATCGTGTCCTTGACATTATGGAGCGCCTTCACACGCTCTTCGACGAGCTCCAGCTCCTGGCGCTCGCGGCGCGAGGGATGCAAGCCGTAGCGCTTCTTGAGACGCTCAAGCTTCTTCTCTTCCCGCTTGGTGGCGTCCTCCAGGTAAATACGATTCGCCTTGTTACGCGACGTTCCGTCGATACCGTTCAGGTTGCCGATCTCCTGGGGGTGAGCCTTGATCATCTGCTCTTTTTCGGCGTCGCTGAGCGACGACCACCACTTGGCCACTTCCTTCTCGGAGGCGCCCTTAGGCGGCAGCTTCAGATCCTTCTTCGGGACGCGCGTTCCCGTGGTCGCCCCATTCGCGTAGGAGCCTGCTCCACCACCCAGGGCCGCGAGCTTGCTCTGCGCGTTCTGGACAACACTTCTCGCCTTCTGGACAATCGCGCTCACCTGGTCGGAGACGATCTTCATGTTCTTCTTGATCGTCACCGTATCTGCTGGAGACACGTTGTGCGGTCCCACGTACTGAACGGATCCATCCGCCCCGATATGGATGGAGTGGTTCGCGGCGGTGCCGTCGAGCTTCCTGGCAGCCGTACCGACGGTTTCAGCACCCTCCGAGGCCTCGCTGAGGATACTCGCGATGGCCTCCATCTTGACCGCCTGCTCTTCGATTTCCACGCGAAGCTTCAACAGCGCACGACGGGCAGCATTGACCGTGTTCCCCTGACCGGTCAGGGAGCTCAGGTTGGCATCAAGGCTCTCAGAGGCACTCTTGAGGGACTCCACGTTTTTGTCATAGACCTGCGCTTGCTGGCTGAGGGACGAACCCTCCCACTGCAGGAGATCAGACCACTTCATTGTTACGACTACCCTCCGAGTTCTGCGCTAAAGCGATTGAATCCCAGATTCCGCGGCTCGATTGGATCCACCATCGGGGTCGGATTTCCCATCGTGGGCCGCGGGATGGGAGGCACCTTGGGAAGCTCAATGGCAGGTTTCGGAAGGGGGTGAGGCCCCCTCGGCCCCGTGACAATGGGAGAAATGGGCATGACGGGGTCAAAGGGCATGGGCTCGACCTTCGGCCGACCGGTGCCAGGGTTCGGTCGGCGGTGGCCACGAGTCCCCTCGCCCGGGTGGTGACCACCCCTCTGCTTGCCCGGGTCACCGGGAAGACGCGGGCCGCGCTGAGGCGGATTGCCGCCGCTGATCGGCGAGGGAAGAGGAACCAGTCGCGGGTTCTTACGACTGTCTCCGCCGCCGCCCGGACCGGAGTGGCCGCAGTCGTCGCCATTGATGATCGAGCCGATGAGCTGGCCGTTCTCTTCCTCCGCGGCGATGAAGTCTCGTTCGGCGGCCTCGAGGGCGTCAGCGTGTTCCTCCAGCTTCATACTGGTCTTCACGCACTGGTCGGCAACTTTCTCTTCAACTGCCTGCATGGGTGAGGCAAGGTTAGCGCCGGGCATCGCCGAAGCGAACGCGCTCGCCCCTCCTTCCGGGCGTGCAGACCGGACAGCGTCCGCGGTTTCACGCGAGGTCGCGGCAAGCTTCGGGAACTCACCCGCAACGAAGGACAGATCGCTCATCATTGACTCCATTGAATACTGACCGGTGACACAGGCAATATTACTGGATGAATATCTTCGTCGCACCGACTCACCACAACTGCGCGGCAGATAGTTCTTCCACATCACCAACCAGTTTCACCGCTTTTATCCCTAGAAAATTGCGAGCAAGGTCGCTACCTTGGCACTGTCCCCAGATGGGAACACCGGCAACGCCCACCTACTCCAGGAGCCCACATGAGCGAGGCATCCCGCCCACCCGCACGCAACGCGGGACCGGATGCGCCAGCCCAGGCCTCGTCGATAGCGACGACGAGGCCTCCCATCCCCCGGCTGCCCGCCGGCCGCCTCGCGTTCCTGCTCCTCGCGGGCGTCGCGCTCCTCGCGGGCCTTGACGCATCCCTCGTGCGCCTGGGGGCGCTCGCACCCGTGGCCGCGACGAGCCTGGGGACCGTGCACGGACTCCTCATGATCTACGGGTTCCTGGGCACCGCGATCTGCCTCGAGCGCGCGGTCGCCCTGCAGTCCGACGGGCGGCGCGCGTGGGCGTACGCCGCTCCCCTACTCACCGGGGCCGGCGGAATCAGCGCGGTCATCATCTCCCTGAACGAGGGGGTGCGCGAGGTGCTCACGAACCTCCCGGTCCCCCGCTTCCTGGCCGCCCACCTGCCCGGATTCACGCCCGAGCGGATGATGCCCGGTTTCCTCGTCACCCTCGGCATGGCGCTGCTGACGGCGATCTACTGCTACGTGTGGGCGCGCCGTCAGGCCACCCACGCGGTCCTCATCCAGCTGATGGGCGCTCTCATTGGCCTGGGAGGCATCCTCCTGTGGTGGCGAGGCCTCGAGACTGCGCGCGCGGTGCCGTGGTGGCTCGCGTTCCTGATCGTCACGATCATCGGCGAGCGCGTCGAACTCGCGCGCCTCGCCTTCGCGTCCGGCTCGACCGAGCGGCGCATCACAGCCGAGAGCGCCGCGCTCATGGTAGGCCTGACCGTCGCGCTCTACTCCCCGACGATCGGTTACCCCCTGATCGGCCTGAGCCTGGGTGTCCTCATGGCCGACACCGCGTGGCACGACGTCGCGCGCGGCACGGTGCGCATGAAGGGCCTGCCGCGCCTGGCGGCCGTGTGCATGCTGAGCGGCTACGCGTGGGCGCTCGTGCCCGCGCTGATGTGGATTATTGCGCCGCCCACCTTCGATGGCTACGGCTACGACGCCGGCGTCCACGCGATCACGATCGGCTTCGTCGTCTCGATGCTGCTCGCCCACGCGCCCGTTATCATCCCGGCAGTCGCCCGACGCGAGGTACCCTACCACGGCGCCATGTGGGTCCCCTTCGCGTTCCTGCAGGTCTCCCTCCTCCTGCGCCTCCTCGCGGGCGCGCGCGAGGCCGCCTACCCGTGGCGCCTGGGCGGCACCCTCGGGGTCGTCGGCATGCTCCTCTTCGTCGCCACGACGCTGACGGTGACGATACGCCGGGCGCGCGCGAACGCTCGGGAGGCACGATGAACAAGCCCCGCGTTCCCCGCACCGACCGCGCGACCACCGTCTGGATGTGCGCGGCAGCCGTCGCCGCGGCGATCACGATCGTCGCCCGAGGCCGCATCCCGCAGAACCTGTGGACGATGATCCACCTGGTGACCCTCGGCGTCCTGTCAAACGGGATTTTCCAGTGGTCCTGGTACTTCACGCGCGCGCTCGCACACCTGGCCCCGGACGATCGGCGGGCCGGGCGCGACAACACCGTGCGCATCACGGCGTTTAATCTCTCCCTGCTGCTCCTCATCGGTGGCATGTGGTCGGGCTTGTGGCACGCGACCGTCACGGGTGCGACCGTTGTTGGGTTGATCGCGGCCTGGCACGGGTGGGCGCTGCTCACCGCGTCCCGCGAGCGCCTGGCCTCGCGGTTCGCGGTCATCATCCGCTACTACATCGCGGCCGCGTTCTTCCTGGTGGTTGGCGCGACGCTGGCGGGTTTCATCACGGCGGCCATGTTCGACGCGGACGCTCCCACGTGGTTGGCCGAGGCCCGGGACCGCCTGACGGTCGCCCACGCGCTGGCGGGGATCGCCGGATGGGTGGGCCTGACGATGGGTGGAACCCTGGTGACGCTGGGGCCAACCGCGATGCGCACGCGCATGGATCCGCGAGCCGTGTCCTTTGCGACGAGCGCGCTGCCCCTGTGGGTGGCCGCGCTTCTCGTCGCCGGCACGGGCGCTGTGGCAGGGTCGATGCGCGTGACTTCCGTGGGTCTCCTCGTCGTCGTGGGCGCGGCCACCCTGGGCGTGGGCGTTCCGCTGGTCCGCGTGGCGCTTAAGAAGGGGCCGGCTGAATACGGTGCGTGGTCTCTCATGCTGGGCGCCGCATGGATCCTCGTTGCCGGCGCGGGAGCGTCCCTGCGCGCCTTCCAGGCGACGGACGCGACCGGGCTGCGCTCGGCTTTCCTCGCGTGGATGCCGATCCTGGGCGCGGCCGGGCTGGGCCAGCTCTTTGTCGGCGCGCTCACCTACCTGATGCCCGTCGTGATTGGCGGCGGCCCGTCCGCGGTGCGCGTCGGCGTCGGCGTGCTCGAGGCCGGGGCGCCCATCCGGGAGGCGGCTCGCAACGTGGCCGCGGTCCTCGCGCTCGCCGTCGCATCCCTGGGCGGAACCTCCGCCGAACGCCTCACCATCGCCGCGTGGGTGGTCCTGCTGGCCACCTACCTTGTTGACATCGTCCTCATGGCCCGCTGCGGCGTCGCCCAGGCGCGCGCCAAACGCGCCGCCGCTTCATCCCCCACCACACAAGGAGGCAGCCGTGGCTGACCTGAACCTGTCCGCTTCGCCGTCGTCGGGAGGCAAGAAGCCGAAGACGCCCGCCCCGAAAGTCCCCACGACGGGAAGCCCCAAGCTGCGCATGAGCCCTGCGGGCGATCACTCGCCCGTGAGCCGCACGGCCGGAGCGATCGTCGGCGTCGTCTCCGTCGTGGCGCTCGCTCTCGCGATCTTCCTGTCCAACCCGTCCGCGCCCACGACGCAGAGCACGGGAACGGGGACCGGGACCACGACCTCGTCTGTGACGCCGACCGGACACACGACCCGCGTGTCGGTGGGGGTCGAGGGCATCGCTTTCACACCAAACCACATTGAGGTGCCGGTTGGCGACCGCCTGGTCATTGACTTCACGAACTCGGGGGACCAGCGCCATGACCTGGTATTTGAGACGGGCGTGTCGTCCGGGTCGCTCGCGTCGGGTGAGACAAAGGAACTGGACCTCGGCATCATCTCCGGCGACGTCGAGGGCTGGTGCTCCCTACCGGGACACCGTGAGCTCGGCATGACCCTGCACGTGCAGGCCACGGGCGCGTCATCGTCGTCCTCGTCCTCCTCGGGAACCTCGGCCTCGGGCAGCCACGCGCACCACGGGCACGACCACGGCCAAGACGCCGCCGCCGGTCCCGCCACCCCGACGGCCCTGACGGACTACGCGGCGACCATCGACGCGCGAGACCCTGTGCTGCCGCCCGCCACGAACGAGACCGAGCGCCACTACACCTTCACGGTCACCGAGCAGACCGTCAACGTGACGAGCTCACTGACGCGCGAGTCGTGGACCTTCAACGGGGACGCTCCCGGCCCGATCCTGCGCGGACACATCGGCGACACCTTCCATATCACGCTCGTCAACAACGGGACGATGAGCCACTCGCTGGACTTCCACGCGGGCCTCGTCGCCCCCGACAACGTCATGCGCTCGATCGAGCCCGGGCAGACGCTCGAGTACACCTTCGTCGCCAAGAACGCGGGCATCTGGCTCTACCACTGCTCGACCGCGCCCATGTCGATGCACATCGCAAACGGCATGTTCGGGGCCGTCATCATCGACCCGACCGACCTGGATAAGGTCGACCGCGAGTACGTCATGGTTGCCTCCGAGCTCTACCTGGGCGCGGACGGGCAGCCCGCTGACGCCTCGCTCCTGTCGGCCCTGCAGCCCAACGCGATGGCCTTCAACGGCGTGCCCTTCCAGTACAAGGCGCACCCGATCCAGATCAAGACCAACGAGCGCGTGCGCGTGTGGGTCATGGACGCGGGCCCGAACCTGGCAACCACCTTCCACGTCGTGGGTACCCAGTTCGACACCGTGTGGCGCGAGGGCGCCTACGTGATCCGAGGCGGCGGAAGCGGCGGCGGCTGGGGACAGGTCCTCACACTGGGCGCCGCCGAGGGCGGATTCGTCGAGTTCACGCCGCTCGAGGCCGGCCACTACACCTTCGTCAACCACGCTCTCTCCCTGGCGGAAAAGGGCCAGGTCGGCGTCTTCGAGGTGACCGACTAGACCTTTCCCCGTTCCCCGGCCACGGCCTCGTCCTTTTTGACGAGGCCGTGGCTTTTTCGCGGATTCCCCTCCCCGTGCGGAGGGTCCGAATGGTTACGAACACCCCATTCCACTTGGCTTTCGGCACGCTGCACGGCGATAGAATGGATGGATGCTCGGCACCTATCTTGACATTCTGCGTTACCGCCAGTCCTGGAAATTCTCCGCGGCTGGACTTGTGCTACGCATGCCGATGTCCATGGTGGGACTGTCAACGATCCTCATGGTGCGCACTGAGTACGGCAACTACACGCTGGCCGGCGCGGTTTCCGCAGTCAACATCATCGTCATGGCGATTTGCGCGCCCATTCTCGCGCGCCACGTCGACCGCTACGGGCAGCTGCGCGTCATGGGTCCCGCGTGGGTCATCGCGACCCTGTCGATGTGTGGCCTCGTCGCCGCCGTCTTCATGCACGCCCCCGAGTGGCTACTCTTCATCCCGGCGGCCCTCGCGGGCGCCACGTGGGGAGCGCCCGGTGCGCTCGTGCGCTCGCGCTGGTCGACGATCCTGCACAAGCCGGGCCAGCTGTCGACCGCCTACGCCCTCGAGTCTGCGGTCGACGAGTTTGTCTACATCGTGGGCCCCGTGCTCTCCACGGTCCTGGGCACCGCCCTGCACCCGGCCACCGGCCTCATTATCTCAATCGTCAGTCTGGCGGTGGGCGGCGCTCTCTTCCTGTCGCGCCGCGACTCCGAGCCCGCGATCATCCCCTACGATCCGAGCGCCCCGCGCGAGTCCGTTATCCGCAAGCCCGTCGTCCTCGTCATGGCCGCGACCTACATCGGCATGGGTATGACGTTCGGCGCGATGGAAGTGTCGATGGTCAGCTTCACCGAGGAGCTGGGTGCCCCCGCACTCGGCGGCATCCTCCTGGCCCTCTTCTCGATCGGCTCACTGACGGCCGCCCTCGTGTACGGCGCACGCACGTGGAGGCGCCCCACCTGGCAGCTCTTCGTCATCGGCGTGATCGCGATGGCGATCGGCATGAGCCTGTTCCCCGTGGCATTCAGCGTCTGGACAATGGCCATTGTCATCCTCATCACGGGCCTCACCTGCGCCCCCACGATGACGAACGTCAACGTCATTATCCAGAATTCCGTCTCCCCCGCGAAGCTCACCGAGGGCCTGACCTGGATGTCCACCTCGATCAACCTGGGCACGTCGCTGGGCACGGCGATCGCCGGACCCGCGATCGACGCAATCGGCGCGCGCGGCGGCCTGTTCACCATGGCCGGCGCGGGGTGGGCGATGGTCCTCTTCATGCTCATCGGCCTGCCCGCGCTGCGTAAGGGCACCGCGGCCACCCCCAAGCCCACGCTGCCCCTCGACTGAGGACGCAACCCCCTCGATTCTTGCGCCCGCACGGGCGCGAGGACCTATGATTGCCATCATGCGCCTCCGACCGCCCCTCATCGACAACGAATCACCGTCGCTCGCGCTCGCCCTGACGGCAGGCGTGGGTGAATTTGCCTCGTCTCTGCTGGTCGCCGCCATGTCGCAGGGCTGGTACTACCCGGGCGTGGTCGGATTCGGCGGCATCGGCTCTGAACGCAGCGCCCGCATCCTCGGCCGCGTCCTCATGGCGCGCGGCGACGACGGTCGTTCCTGGCTGCAGACCCGGCGCGGATGGCGCCAGTTCTTCAACGCGCAGGTCCCCCGCCAGCCCGTGCTCATCACGGTCGGCAACGCGCGCCGACTCACCTTCGCGGACCGCGGCGGATTCGTCGACATGACGATTCTGGGCCACGGCCTCGAGCCCGGCTGGCACGACGCGACCATCCAGGTCCTGCACGCGGGCGACGTGCGCGCACTCGGCCTGTCCGAGGACACCGCCACCAAACTCGCGACCACTCTGCGCACGGCGACCCCTCTGCCTGCCCCGGCCTCGGCGATGTACGAGCGCCCCCGCAAGGGCCATATCCGCGCCGGCCGCCCCACCTCCGTTCGACTGCGCATCGTGTCGGATCACGAGCATTTCGGCGTGGTCTCTGACATCGATGACACCGTCATGGTGTCGATGCTCCCGCGCCTGGTCACGGCCGCGAAGCACGCCTTCCTGGACCGTGTATCTTCGCGCGAGGCCGTCCCCGGCATGGCGCACCTGCTGACAACGCTGACGACGTCGTCGGCCTCGTCGGAGGTCGTGCCCGAGGGCACCCACGCCCCCATCATGTACCTGTCCACCGGCGCGTGGAACGTCGTGCCGACGGTGCGTTCCTTCCTGGAGCGCTCCGGCTACCCGGCCGGCGGCTTCCTCATGACGGACTTCGGCCCCTCGAATACGGGATGGTTCCGTTCGGGGCCTGAGCACAAGCGCCGCGAGCTGCGCCGCCTGGCCCGCATGTTCCCGCACATGCGCTGGCTCCTCGTCGGCGACGACGGACAGCACGACCCGGAGATCTACGCGGAGTTCGCTCGCGAGTTCCCGCAGTACGTCGCGGGCATCGCGATTCGTTCCCTGTCCGAGATCGAGCAGTTCATGGCGCACGGCAGCTTCGAGGCCATGGTGCCCGACGCCCTGTGGACCGTCCCTGAGTCCGTCCCCGTCTGGTACGGGTCGGACGGCGAGGCGCTCCTGGAGAACATACGAGGCCGTGGCACGGCCGGGCCGCTGACCGGCCGCTAACCGCGACGTCCCCATCGCCCGCGGCTCTCTACGCTCAACGAGCGCCGCAGCCGATGCGAAAAGGCCGCCCACTCGGGGCGGCCTTTTCTTCTGTCTTAGTCCTGCTTCGTGCCCGACATCGGTCGGCACTTCGCGGGCTGCTCGATCGAGTCGTTGGACTTGAGGACTCGCTGCACGTCCTCGGCGCTCATCGTGTCGTCGTAGAAGGTGCCAAGTTCGACCGTGACGGTAGCATCCTCAGCGTCGCTGAGGCGCACGTGGGAGCCGGGGAAGAATCGGGCCACCGAATAGGCGGCGTCCACCGAGTCCGCGCGTGCCGTGATGCGCACCTTGCCGGTGTATTCGACGTCCGAGTTCGCCGGTTCCTCGGTCTGGAAGCCGGCGGTTGAGAGCATATCCGTGGCCTTGGAGGCCAGGCCCTGGTGCTGGGTCGTGTTGATGACCGTGACGGTGACCTGCGAGGGGGCCACGGGCTTCGCGTCCACCTTCGGACACGGGATGTCACCGGTCTCGGCGTACTTGACCTTGACGGAGAAGTCATTGCCGAACGGGACGGGAACGATTCCCGTGAACACGAGGGCGGCCGCCACCGCGGCCACTATCATCGCGATGCCGATGATAGCGAACGTCGTGTTCTGGCGCTGCTGACGCTCGCGCAGGAAACGCTGACGCGGAGTGAGGGCAGGGCGGGGCGCGTTCGGAGTACTCACAGCATCCACCCTAGCTAATAGGGGCGGCCCGAGGCCAGACAACGCCCCGTCAGGCACATTACATCTCGCCCACACGTCCCACTCAGCGTTACAGTTAGGTCACCCTGAGTAACGGGGCCATTACACGCGCTACCACCCCTCGAAGGGCACCGCCGTGTGCTAGGCGCCCCGTCCTCGTTCACCCCCACCGAAAAGAGGACCGCGATGAGCTTCCTGGATTCCGACCTGCTCGCCCGCATCCACGAGCGCGCCGCCGACGCGGACGCCGCCAACACCTACCCCGAGAAGGATCTGGAGGAGCTGCACGAGGCCGGATACCTGTCGGCCTTCGTCCCCACCGAATTCGGGGGCGCGGGTCTGAGCCTGACCGAGATCGCCGCCGAGCAGACGGCGCTAGCCAAAGCGGCTCCCGGCACGGCACTGGGCATCAACATGCACCAGATCATCGTCGGCCTCGGTCGCTACCTGGTCGCCAACGGCAACGCGCGCGGTGAGCAGATCCTGCGCGACGCCGTCGCCGGCGAGGTCTTTGGCTTCGGCATCTCCGAGCCAGGCAACGACCTCGTGCTCTTCGGCTCCACAACGCGCGCGATCGCGACCGCAGACGGCGGCTACTCCTTCGAGGGCACCAAGATCTTCACCTCCCTGTCTCCCGTGTGGACGCGCCTGCTCATCTTCGGGCGCGCAGAGACCGAGGAGGGCCCCAAGTCCGTGTTCGGCATCGTCCACCGCGACGACGAGGGTTATTCGATCAAGGACGACTGGAACACGCTGGGTATGCGCGCCACCCAGTCCATGACGACCCTGCTCGAGGGCGTGACCGTGCCCGAGGAGCGCATCCTCACGATCACGGATCCGGGACCGAGTGCCGACCCGGTCATCTTCGGCATTTTCTCCCACTTCGAGATCCTGCTGGCCGCCACCTACCAGGGCGTCGGCGAGCGCGCGGTCGAGGTGGCCGCCGAGCACGTGGCAACGCGCCGCTCGGTGAAAAACCAGACGACCTACTCCAACGACCCCGACATCCGCTGGCGCATCGCCGAGGCCGCCCTCATCATGAACGCGGTCGGCCCGCAGATCCGCGAGCTTGCGCGCGACATCGACGAGGGCGCGGACCGCGGTCGCGGGTGGATGCCGCAGCTGTCCGCCGCGAAGAACGCGGCCGCCGAGGCCACGCTGCGCGCCGTCGAGCAGGCCATGCGCGCATGCGGCGGCAGCGCCTACTACAACACGCACGAACTCTCGCGCCTGTACCGCGACGCGCTCGCCGGCCTCTTCCAGCCCTCCGATCAGGAGTCCCTGCACGCCGCGTGGGCAAACCTGATCCTGGGCCCCATCGAGAAGGCTCAGTAGGCTTGCGCAGACTTAAGGGGCGGGCCCGAGGATGTCCTCGGGCCCGCCCCTGTTATGCGCGTGATGTCAGTCGTTCCAGCTGAACTTCTGGGGGCCGATCTCGCCGGTCGTACCGGTCATCCAGCCGCCGCGTGCCAGCGCGAAGGACTGGCCGGTCTTCGTGTTCCAGCAGCTGATGCCATCCTGGGTGGAGTGGCAGGCGTAGTCACCCTTGGTCGCTGCGGCGCCGTACGCGAGGGCGTTGCCGCCGCCCGGCACCGCGGCCTCGCAGGACTGGCCCGCCTTGTCCTTCGAGGCGGTGAGGACGCCGACCTGGCTGCCGGAGCAGGAGGCGTATCCGTCCTCGGCCCAGTCGGATTCCTTGATGCCGCAGCTGACGCCATCAGCGGTGAAGGAACAGGTGATGTTGCCGGACGGGGACGAGAAAGAGTCCACGGTGATCGCGCCGGCGGGCGCCGGGTACTTGACGGGTTCCTCCGTGGTCGCGCTCGGGGAGGGCGTCGCGTGTGCGGGCGACGAAGAGGAGGCCGAGGGGGTCGCGTCCGAGCTCGTGGCCGGGCCCTCGTATCCGCGCGTGAAGACGTAGATGACGAAGCCGAGAAGGATCACGGCGATCAGGCCAAGGATGCCCAGGACGACGCCCATCATCGGGAAGCCACGGCGTTCCTTCTCTTCCTTCGGCGCAGCCTCCTGCGAGACAGTGGGCTGCACCTGGTGGGAGGCGCCGGCGCCCGGGTAGGCCTGCGGCGCGGACTGGGGGCGCGCGGGGGTACCCGACGCGCTGGGGTAGGACGAGCCGAAGGACGCGCTCGGGTAGACGGCGGTCGCCTCGGGATCCTGAGCCCCCTTACTGCCTATGATGGACTGACGCTGCACCTGGGCGACGACCTGCTCGCGAGCACCCACCTGCGGGACAGGAGCATTCGTGCCGACGACCGCAGAGTAGGGGGTGGTGCGCTCGACCTGCGAGTAGGAGTTCACGCCACCCTGACCGAGGACGTACATGCCGGATTCGGAGGTACGGATCGACGAGCCGGCGACCGCGCCGGACACGTCTCCGTGCATAACGAGGTAGCCGTTGGAGTCGATGTAGCCGTCATAGTCGTCGCGAGCCTCGAGGGCCGCGTTGACCTGCGGGTCGTTGAACTGGTGCAACCAGTCAAGCAGCCCGCGATAAGCGTGCGGATGCGCGGCCACGGCCGGGCGCAGCTCGGGGTAGCGGTACGCCAGCTGGCGCAGCGCTTCGGCGTCGGTCGACGGGTCCTGGGCAGCCGCCGCAGGATCGTCGAAGTGCAGCTCTTCAGCCATCGAAACTCCAGACTTCACGGTCACGAGGTTGTTACACAATACCGCGATCAGTGGTCACAAGTGAAACCTTCCCCATATTTATTCCCAACATGCGGCGCTGTCACTTGACAAATGCTCTACGAGTCCCCACGGAAGATAAACCTCTCAAAGTCCAGCGTTTCGATGTCCCGCGCGAGGGAACGAACCTGGTCGTCCCACCCAGGCCTCGTCGCGGAAAAGCCGTCGGGCGTCCCCAGGTCGCGCGCCTGCTGAAGGGCGAAGATCCTCACCCCCATCTCGCGTGCCCGCGCCGCCACCTCGAAGCCGTCTCCAGGGCCGTCCGGGTAGACGGTCAGGCGCACCTCGTGGTCCACCTCAGGGTGAGCCAAAACGATGCTCAGCGACTCCCACGCCCGCTCGCCCGCGCCGCTGCGCCCGGCCACAGCCTCGTAATTGCCCCGGGTTGCCTTCACGTCGATGCCCACCCAGTCGACGAGGCCCGCGCCGAGCAGCTCCTTGAGGCGCCTCGGGTAGGGTCCCGCGGTATGCAAGCCCACGCCAAAGCCGAGCTCGCGCACGCGCGCCATCGCCGCCCCGAGCGCGATCTGGCGGGTCGCCTCGCCGCCGGAAAACACGACGCCATCAAGGAGGCCTCGCCTGCGCGCCAGCAGATCCTCGAGC
The DNA here is from genome assembly GCF_000154225.1 of Schaalia dentiphila ATCC 17982. Taxonomy (NCBI): domain Bacteria; kingdom Bacillati; phylum Actinomycetota; class Actinomycetes; order Actinomycetales; family Actinomycetaceae; genus Schaalia; species Schaalia dentiphila. The sequence continues at coordinate 616,335 of NZ_DS264586.1, forward strand.
GCTCCCCACGCGACCACGCCCGGGATGCGCGGGTCGATAATCGCACTGTTGTGGCAGTACGGGCACGCCCACGGGCACCCCTGCAGGAACAGGGACGCCGCGAATTTCCCCGGCCAGTCCACGGTCGACATCGGCACGAGGCCGGCGATCTGCAGGTCGTCCGGCGTCCACTCGCGCGCATCCCGCCCCCCGACGAGGCCGGGGACGCCCAGGCTCAGCGTGCCCTCCCGGGTTGCCCCGGCATCGTCGTCATGGGGACGGGCGCCCACGTCAGCGACTCCCCGCGGGAGGGAACGCGCTGACGAGCTCACCGTGCGCATCCGCGGCGCTCTCAGAGAACATCTGGCGCTCGTGGTACTCGCCCTTCTTGCCGATGTTGAAGGACTGGACCGGGCGGAAGTAGCCCATGACGCGCGTCCACACCTCGCAGGCCTGCGGCTCCGCGTGGGGGTGGGCAGCCGCGCACTTCTCACAGGTGAAGTGCTCACCAGCCAGGTAGCCGTGGACCGGGCAGATCGAGAAGGTCGGCGTGATCGTGATGTAGGGGACCTTGAAGGCCGTCAGCGAGCGGCGCACCATCTCTTTGCAGGCCTCGCCCGAGGACACGCGCTCACCCATGTACAGGTGCAGGACCGTGCCGCCCGTGTACTTGCCCTGCAGGACCTCCTGATCCTCAAGGGCCTGGAACGGATCATCCGTGTATCCCACGGGAAGCTGCGAGGAGTTCGTGTAGTAGGGCTCATCGGGCGTGCCCGCATGGATGATGTCGGCGAAGCGCTTTCGGTCCTCCTTCGCGAAGCGGTAGGTCGTCCCCTCCGCGGGGGTCGCCTCCAGGTTGTACATGTGGCCGGTGGCCTCCTGGAGCTCGACCATGCGCTCGCGCACTCGATCCAGGATGCGCACGCACATGTCGAAGCCGCGCGGGTCCGTCAGGTCGTAGGCGTCGTCGCTGAAGTTGCGCACCATCTCGTTCATGCCGTTGACGCCGATCGTCGAGAAGTGGTTATCAAGCGTGCCCAGGTATCGCTGCGAGTAGGGGAAGAGGCCGTGGTCCATGTGGTACTGGATGGTCTCGCGCTTGATTTCGAGGGACTTCGAGGCCAGGTCGATGAGCTCATCCATGCGCGCGACAAGACCCTCCTCGTCGCCCTTGTAGAGGTAGCCGAGGCGCGCCATATTGAGCGTGACCACGCCAATCGAGCCGGTCAGCTCCGCCGATCCGAAGAGGCCGTTGCCGCGCTTGAGGAGCTCACGCAGGTCCAGCTGCAGGCGGCAGCACATGGAGCGGATCATGTGCGGGTCCAGGTCGGAGTTGATGAAGTTCTGGAAGTAGGGCAGGCCATACTTCGCGGTCATCTCGAAAAGGGCGTCGACATTCTCGCCCTCCCAGTCGAAGTCGGGCGTGATGTTGTAGGTCGGGATCGGGAACGTGAAGACGCGGCCGTCCGCGTCGCCGCCCGTCATGACCTCGATGAACGCACGGTTGATGAGGTTCATTTCCCGCTGCAGCTCACCGTAGGTGAAGTCGACGACCTCGTCACCGATGAGGGGATGCTCGTCCGCGAGGTCATCCGGGCACGTCCAGTCGAAGGTCAGGTTCGTGAACGGGCACTGGCTGCCCCAACGCGAGGGCACGTTCAGGTTGTAGATGAGCTCCTGCATGCACTGCACGACGTCCTCGTACTCCATGTCGTCCAGGCGCACGAAGGGGGCCATGTAGGTGTCGAAGGAGGAGAATGCCTGGGCGCCCGCCCACTCGTTCTGGAGAGTGCCGAGGAAGTTGACGATCTGGCCGCACGCCGAGGAGAAGTGCTTGGGCGGGGCCGAGGCGATCGCGCCGCCCACGCCGTTGAAGCCCTCCTGGATGAGGCGCTTGAGGGACCAGCCGGCGCAGTATCCGGCGAACATGTCGAGGTCGTGAATGTGGTAGTCGCCCTCGCGGTGCGGCGCGCCGATCTCGGGGGTGTAGACGTGTTCGAGCCAGTAGTTGGCGACGATCTTGCCCGCCGAGTTCAGGACGAGTCCGCCGAGCGAATACCCCTGGTTCGCGTTGGCATTCACCCGCCAATCGGAGCGGTCGAGGTACTCCTGCACGGTTGCGATGGCGTCGACGTCGTAGCGGGGTGCGCTAGTCATTGTTCTTCCTGTCTTGATTCCGTTGTGTGCCGCGGGCTGCTGGGCACTGGGTGGGAGATGTGTGTGGTGTCGTGGGACTGCGTGGGGCGGCGTGCGCCTCTGACCCTGCGCTTCGGTGGGCGGCGGGCCGGTACTGCTGTTCGGTCGCGTGATCGACACGTCGTGGATGCTCCACCCTCGTGGGGCGAGGCCGTAGCACTGTGGGTGGAGGTGGTTTCCTCCGCCCGGCGTGAGGCTCCCCTAGATCTAGGGGAACGCGACCATCAATCACTAGATGTAATGCTTGATGCGAACAGTGACCACTATATCTAGTGTCATACGTGCGTCAGAAGCACGACGCGCGCGACGATCAGTTCCGCTCATCACGCGCGCGCTTTTTCAGCATCCACCGAGGACTAACGTCCCATTGTGGAGCCGCGCCCCGCGCTCCCCAGCCTGCCGCCAACACAGCGAGGCCGCGACCGGAAACACGGCCACGGCCTCGTTGAGACAGTCGGACGAATCAGATGAGGAAGGGCAGCTTCTTGACGAGCCCCAGGCCCTTCCACCACGAGCCCAGGCCGAGCGTATCGCCCGCGCTGGTCAGCGGAATCAGGATGAGAACGAGAGCGTAGACCAGGTGCTCATTGACGACCGGATTGAGGGAACCCCACACCCACGGGGCGACCGCCGCGTACATGAAGCCCAGCATGACAACGCCTGCGACAGCCGCGAGGCGCGTGCCAATGCCCAGCAGGAAGGCCAGGCCGATACCCAGGAGGCCCAGCATGAACAGCCAATCCATGGCGGGCATGGCCAGCGACTCGAAGAAGGAGGCCAGGGGCTTGCCGGTCGTCGCGCCCGTCAGGTAGCTCTGCGCCGGCGTGCCGCCGTTGATCCACGCGCGCGAGGGGCCCGTCGAATAGTGCAGGCCAAACGTCTTATCCAGGAACGACCACAGGAAAATGAAGCCGACCGCGATGCGCAGCAGGGCCAGGACGAAGCGCGCGGGCTTGGAGGTGACGACGGCTGATGCGGGACGAGGCATGTCAGTCCTTTCGGGACGGAACTGCAGGTGGGCGTTGTGTGGGCGTCGACAGCGTGCCGCCCTCTCCCATTATCCACTGCCCAAACCCCGCAACGCTAGGGACATTCCACCAGCCCAGCCCAACTGGAAGATGGCACGAGGTTGATGGACCCTTCGAGCAAACAACTGCACACAAGTGGCGGCCCAGCGAAACCCGTGACACCACTGCTCAGGCGTCCAGGGGCAACCTTGAAACCAGCGACACCTTTGCTCGCCCACAATGCCGCAAAGACACACATTTCGAGCGAGCAAAGGTAATGGCGGTTTCACCCACGCACAAAGACCGGGCCACAAAGGTGACAGCGGTTTCAGCCTGGCAACGCGTTGCACCGAAAAGGCACGCAATGCGGCAAGCGAGGTGTGGACGCGACACCTGCGCGGTGACGACGAGGCCTGACCGGGCTCCGAGACGACGCGCCAATCAGCGACCAAGCGCCACCGGTGTGGAGGGCGCCGGAGGGACCGAAGGGCACGGTCGGGCTTCGAGACGCGGCGCCGGGCGAAGCGAAGTCGCCTAGTCTCGCGGGCGGCCGGGCCCTCCGGCGCCCGGAACACCCGTGGAGCCACAAGCAACACACGCAGGAAGGACGACGCGCCGAGCGAAGCTCGCGGCGCGGACGGCCAGCGGGCGGGCCGCCACCCACCGGCACACACAGCGGCCGGGCCCGACAGCGCCCGGAACACCAGCAGCGCTCAGAAGGAATTACTCGCCCGCGAGGCGGTCAACCTCGTGCATGATGAGGCCGCACACGGCGCTCACCCACGCGACGGCTGCGACGCCGAGGACGCGGGAACGCCAGGGCCTTAGCTGCAGGAAGTCCTCAAAACCGTAGCCGGATCCTGGGGACGCGGCGGACATACTGAAGCCCCACATGGCGGCGCCGGTGGCCAGCAGCGCGATGACGATGAGTCCGAGGCTCACCCACACCATGACGCGTTGGACTTTCGCGCCGTGTCGGGGGCGCCGCTCGATGGGCGACAGGGCGAGGGCCCACGCCCCAGCGATGAGGGCGGCGGTAATGACGTCGGAGGGGCGGTGCCAGCCTTCCATCATGACGGACACGCCCATGAGGGATGTCCACGCCCAGCCGATCCACGCGGACGGGCTGCGGAACCACTGGGGCGCGACCACGATGAGGGCCAGCGACAGGGTGACGGCGACGGTGGTGTGCCCGGAGGGCAGGGAGTTGCCGGCACCCGTCGTGACGCCCAGATTCGGGCGGGTGAGGATGTAATCCTTGAGGATCTGCGTCGTGATGTTAGCGCCGATGACAGCGCCGAGGGCACGCCCTGCGAGCGTGGGCCGCCGTCGCGCAGCGGCAACGAGGGCGACGACGATGCCGGCCGCGACCATAACGGGCACGGACACGATGCCGGTGATGAGGGTGGAGAAGGCCTCGTAGCGCCTCGCGGAGCGCATCGTGCCCTCCATGAGGATCGTGTCGAGGACCTGCCCGGGCGCGGTCGAGAGCGCCACGTGACTGATGAGCATCGTCAGCACCAGGCAGGTGGCGACTCCCCCGAGGCGTCGGGCGAGCTTGCGCCGGTACCAGGAGTCGGAGGTCAGGCGACGAGGCTGGGGCCCGCTCGCCGGGGCCTCGCCGTTGGTCTGGGGGCCGGGAGCGCGCCCTCGGGTGGGCCGCTGGGTAGCGGGGGCGCTGTCCGCTCGGGAGGAGCGACCGGCGGTCTCGGCGGATGCCGACAAGCGCGCGCGGGGGCGCACGGGGCGTGAGCCTTTGGTGTAGGACTCGTCGACGGTGGGGTCGGAGGGCAGGGCGGCGTTGGGGTCGTCCATGGTGTCCTCCGTTCGTGTCGATGCGATATTTCGTATCCACTGTAGTGGAGGGACGCGCGGGCGCGTGTATTGGTTCCGCTTTCTCGCGAATCGAAGGCAAGCACACAGCGGGTGGGCGGCCGGCGTACCTGCCCTCTCCTCGTTGAAAAGGCGTGGGAGGCCCCGTGTCAAGACTTGTCGGACAACGTGGGCGCGCGCGGGAGAGAGGCCTCGGTTACAGTGGGGGTGTCCGATTCTGTATGTCTCACGCGGGAGTTGTCAGTGGCTGCATCTTCACCTGTCAGCACCGATCGCATTCGGGATTTGCTGCGTTCCCGGGACGTGCGTTTCGGCGACTACAACGAGGGCGAGCTGGCGTATCTGACGCCGAACGCCGCTTTTTTCTGGAATGCGACAAACCCTCAGATTTTGCAGTTGCGCGCTCAGTGGCGCGGGATTGCGCGCACGCCGGAGCAGTTCGGTGAGCTTGCCCGCGAGGTCGCGGCCTGCAATTCGACGCGCACGGGCCCGAAGGCGTACTTGGCGCCCCTGGAGGATGGCACGCAGTACGGCCTGATCGCAGAGTGCAACGTTGTGGTCATGTCGGGACTTACGCAGGCTCAGTTGGATAATTTCTTTGAGACGTCCATGTCGATGATCATGGGTTTCTTCGCGGATCTTGAGGTGACGTTGCCCGGGTTCGTCGATTGGGATTCCCAGGGTCGGGAGGTGTCGCTGTGAACGTTCCATACCTGGTGCCCGAGGATGAGGTAACCCCCTACCCGGCCGATTTTGAGCGGGTCGTTCAGGCCGTGCGCGAGATGGGTTACGCGCTGGACGTGATCGAGAAGGGTCGTGCGGCGGGCGCTATTTTTGACGAGATTCCGTTCCTCGTGTCTTTCGATGCGGCGGGTCGCTTCCTGTCGATTCGCGCGCTGTGGGAGTCGGATCTGCCGGCCGAGAGCGCGGAGCCCGCGCTGTTCGCGACGGCCGACAACTGGAATCGCGAGAAGTATTTCCCGACGGTGTACACGGCGACCTCACCGGAGGGGACGCTGGGCGTGTACGCGGATTTCGTGGTGGACACGGAGGCCGGCCTGTCAGACGTGCAGCTGCGTGACGCGATTTCGTCGGGTATTTCGACAGGTATCGCGGCAATCCAGTACGTGAAGGAGTCCGCCTCCGAGGCGCTGGGGCTCGGTGAATCCGGGCGCGAATGAGCGCTGACCTCTCACCTTCTTCACAGACGTCTTCGTCGAACGAGGCCGGGGCTTCCTCGCCCGGTCAGGCACGCAATGGCCTGTCCTCTCCTTCTCCCGCGCACCTGCTCGATGTTCTGGAGCGCATGAGCGCCGAGGATGATCGGCTGCTCGGCCACGTGACGCTGCCGGGCCGATCGGGAAAGATCGCGGATTGGCCGCAGTGGGTGTCGCCCGCGGTCGTGGACGCGTGGGCACGCCGGGGCGTGGAGCACCCGTGGATTCATCAGCGCGAGGCCTTGGACGCTGTGCGCGAGGGCCTTGACCCCGTGCTCGCGACGGGCACGGGGTCTGGCAAGTCGCTGGCCGCGTGGACGCCGATCCTCTCCGACCTGGTGGAGGCCGAGGATTCCTCGCGTATTTCCGCGATTCACCGCCGCCCGACGGCCCTGTACCTGGCTCCGACGAAGGCTCTGGCGGCGGACCAGCTGGCTTCGCTCATGTCGCTGCTCGGCCAGGATGGCAAGTCCGCCGACGCACAGGCGAGCGCAGGCGCGGAAGGAAGCCCCAGCCTCGTCGATGAGAGGCTGCGCCGCGTGCGCGCGACGACCGTGGACGGGGATACGCCGCGCGAGGCGAAGGAGTGGGCGCGCGCGGGCGCTGACCTGATCCTGTCGAACCCTGATTTCCTGCACTACGTGATGCTGCCGTCGCACCAGCGGTGGTCGCGTTTCCTGGCGTCGCTGCGCCTCATCGTCATCGACGAGGCCCACCATTGGCGAGGCGTGACCGGCTCGCACATCGCGCTGGTCGTGCGCCGTCTGCTGCGCGTCGCCCACCACCTGGGGGCGGATCCGCGCGTCGTCATGCTGAGCGCGACCGTGCGCGACGCGGCTGCGGTCGGGCACGCGCTCACGGGCCGCGACGCGGTCGCCATCACCGAGGACGGATCGCCTGCGGGCGCCCACGAGCTGGTGCTGTGGCAGGGCGCGATCATGGCCGACGAGTCCGAAGTCGACATCTCTTCTTTCTTGGAGGCCCTCGACGCGCCGCCCGGCACGGCCACCCTCAAGGTCCCGATCGTTCGACGCAGCGCCGGGGTTGAGGCCGCCAACCTGGCCACCGCTTTCGTCGAGGAGGGGGCGCGCCTCCTCGCCTTCGTGCGTTCTCGCGCGGGGGCCGAGGCCGTGGCCGCTCAGGTGCGCGACCGGCTCTCGGCGCGTGGTTCCGCGAACGCAGGCCGGGTGGGCGCGTATCGCGGCGGTTACCTGCCCGAGGAGCGCCGAGCGCTCGAGGAGGCGATCCGCACGGGAGGAGTGCGGGCGCTCGCCACGACGTCCGCACTTGAAATGGGCCTGGACATCTCAGGCCTGGACGCGACGATCACGGTCGGCTGGCCGGGCACGCGCGCGTCCCTGCGCCAGCAGATCGGGCGCGCGGGTCGCGCGGGCGCGCCGGGCACGTCCGTACTCATCGCTTCCGCCAACCCTCTCGACGCGTACCTGGTGCGCCACCCGGAGCACATTCTCGGCGAGGTCGAGGCCTCCGTCATCGACCCCTCCAACCCGTGGGTGCTGGCCCCACACGTCGCCGCCGCGGCTGCCGAGATACCGATCACCCCATCCGATATCACCTACTTTGGCCAGGAACTGCGAGGCGTGACCGAGCGCCTCGTCGCCGACGGGTATCTCAAGCACAGGCCCGCCGGATACTTCTGGGACGCCACTCGTGCCGAGCGTCCCAGCGACCTCACCGACCTGCGCGGAGCCGCCGGCGACGTCCAGATCGTCGACGCGGCCACCGGCACCGTCGTCGGCACCATCGACCAGGCCTCCGCCGACGCCCACGTCTTCCCCGGCGCCATCTACATCCACCAGGGGCGCACCTTCCACGTGCTGAGCCTCACCTCCCTCGCCACACCCACCGCTCCCGCCACCCAGGGGTGGCCACGCGCACTCCTGCCCGAGGCCCCGGGCGGCACCCGGGGAACCGAGCGCCTCGGGGGCGGGGAGCGGGAGGGGGCCCAGGCCTCGTCGATCATCATCCCACCCGCGCGGACGGGCGACGCGCGCGTCGCCCTGGTCGAGGAGGTGCGCACTCCCCTGCGCACACGCTCGACGACCCACACGAGCGTCGAGGTCTGCGCGATCGAGGAGACCTACGTGTGCGGGGACGGCACGGTCACCTGGCATCACGGGCCGACGAACGTGTCGACGCGGGTCACCGACTATGACCTGCTGCGCCTGCCCGGGCTCGAATTCATCCGCAACATCGAGCTGTTCCTACCCACCCACACGCTGCCAACGAAGTCCACGTGGTTCACCCTCACCCCGACGGCGCTGGCCACGATGGGGATCGAGGCCGCGGACCTGGCGGGAACCCTGCACGCCACCGAGCACGCGATGATCGGGATCCTGCCCATCGTCGCGACCTGCGACCGCTGGGACCTGGGTGGCCTGTCCACCGAGCTGCACGACGACACGGGCGCGCCCACCGTCTTTATCCACGATGCGTTCCGAGGCGGCGCCGGGCACGTGCTCGCCGGCTTTCACAGCGCGCGGTCCTGGGTGGCCGCGACCCTCGAGGCCATCTCCTCCTGCGACTGCGAGTCCGGGTGCCCACGCTGCGTCCAGTCCCCCAAGTGCGGCAACGGCAACGAACCCCTGTCCAAACAGGGCGCGATCACGCTGCTTGCCTATTTGTTGCAGCGAGCACCCGGGGCGTGATGCGGTGCCGTCATATGACTTGTTTTCTTGAACGCCTGATCATATGCTGATCAGCGTCTCATTTTATTCCGCAGGACACGTGTTTGGCGGACTCGCTACGCAGGAGGTGCGCCGTGGCTGACGTCGCTTTCGATTCCAACAAGCATGCCCAAACTCGGCAGGATGTCGAGCACGGGGGGGCGGCAATAGCCTCCAGCTCCGAGGCAATCGCCCGCCTTACGGACGGACAAAACGAGCGCTTTTGGACCGATGAGGCGGGCCCTCAGGCACTGCGGAACGCCTTTATCGCCTTCCTCGGCGCCTGCGGTGATATCGCCACTAACGAGCGCGACACTCTCCGCTCCTTCGGGCGCAATGTCGATCAGGCGATCGAGGACTTTGCCGCCGTTGAGCAGGCAACGGGGGACGAGCTGAAGGCGCTTCGCGACTCGATGGGGGACCCGTCGGTCTACACGTCACCGACGCCCCCCTCCGCGTCACCTGCCGGGGGGTCAGCACCGAGCACCGATCCCGCGACGACGGCTGGCACCAATGGCGCGCCCACCCAGGAAGCACAGACAGAGTTCTGAGCCGAGACGCACGATAGGAGACAGACCATGGTGAGCAGCCCCATGTATGACCGCCTCATGAAGTTCGTTGAGGGAGTCGAGGAGTCCCACAAGCTCAGCGGCTACGATTGCGAACATTCCACGATCATTGCCGGAATAGGCATGATGAGCGCCAGCGTGTCCCACTTCAAGGAATACCAGGGATTCGAGGGACAGACGGGCGAGGCCATTGACGGCTGGATCGATCAGGCGCAGAAACGCTACAGCAGCGAACGACAGGCGTACGTGACCGGAACCGAGCACTACGTCGAGGGTCGACGCTTGCTGATGCACGCCGCCGAGGATGCAAAGCTCCTGTCCCCAACCCTCCTGGACAAGGCCACCGAGTCAATGCGGGATCTTGCTCAGGTCGTCATTCCGGTCGCAAAGCACATGGGTCCATTCGGAGAGCCCATCAACACGATCGCCACGACCGGCGCTGCCTACGTGGACGCGATCGAGGCGCAGGCAAACGCACAGCGCGAGGCCGCAGCCACGGCGATCCTGCAGCGTGTCAACGACGAGGCGCAGAAGCTCGCCGACCAGTTGCACGCGCACACGGAGGAGCTTAAGGAGATTAAGGACGGTATTGATGATAGGTATTTTCCTTCCCACCCAGGCCCCTCTAGCCCATCCGTGTCGAATCAATTAAGCCAGGGCAACATGTGGGTCTCACCCCACGAGGCAGGCGTATACGGGGCCAGCCGCGATGACGACTACGGCCGTTCCGACCTTCGGGGTCAAGGATCGGGCCTGTACGCGGACGGATACGACGAGGGCGGTCCGATCAGCGACCGCATCATGTCCTCGAAGCGCATTCCCAACCAATACATCTCCGAAGGAGAGCTTGGATCCCGTCTGAACCCCGTCACCGATCCGCAGGACCTGATGGATATTGACCTGCTGCACACGCGCGTCAACGGTGACCGTCACGCGAACGGCGTCATCGGCGGTCATACTCCCGCTTCTCCCGTCGATCGCGATCACCCTCTATGGCGTCTCAACGGTGGCCCTGCCAGCGAATCGTCGACGGCTGGTCGCCTCGGCGGCACCGGTATGCTCGGCGCAGGGGCACTGGGCCTTCGCGGGTCCGCTCGCATGGGTTCTGCCGCATCCAGCATGGGTCGAGCCGGTGGAGCGGGAGCCGGAGGATCGGCTGCTTCAGCTGCCCTGCGTACCGGTTCCTACTCCGGTGCCGGATTCGGCAAGTACACGCCGCCAACTCCTGCGGGTGCGACGGGGGTTGGTGCCAACGGAGCCTCTGGAGTGACGGGCATGTCAGGGGCGTCCGGCGCGAATGGCGCTGGAAGCTCCACGGCCGGCGGTCGCACCCAGGGAGCCGGCGGTTTCATGGGCGCTGGTGGCGCTGGCGCCGGAGGAAAGAGGGACGAGAAGAAGGCCCAGCGACGCCGCTACACGCCGTTCCGCTTTGAGGACGATGAGGACGAGCTGCCCGAGGGCTACGTGAACCCCATGTCGCAGACCTACGGGTCCGACAAGGACATCGCCCCTGTACCTCGCAAGGACGACGGATGGGATCCCCGCCAATGGTGACACGCACGAACAGCACTGCACGCCTGCTTGGCGTTGCGGCCTCGACCCTGGCGCTCGCCACGGGTGCCACCGCACTACCCTCCGGCCCGGCCCATGCGGCGGACACCATCACAGCCGCCGACCAGCCCTATTTCGCGTACTACCACCTCGACCAGGCGCGCGCGAAGGGCTACACCGGGCAGGGAGTCACCATCGCAATCCTGGACGGCGAGGTCGACACCAGTGCGCCCGAGCTGGCGGGTGCCGACATCACCGATAAATCGCCCTGCACGGTGACGTCTTCAACTGCATCCATCAGCCACGGTACCGCCATGGCCGCCCTCCTCGTGGCGCACGACTACGGCATCGCTCCCGATGCAAAAATCCTCTCATACCGATTGGTTTTTTCCGATGACTCAGCTGGCTCAGATTGTTCGGGCGTCTCTGGTATTGACAAGAATGAAGCCTCATCGCTGATCAATACTGCGATTAATGACGGCGCTCAGATCATCAGTATTTCATCGTCTAACAAGGCTGGAACGACTCCTCTCAAGTGGGCAATAGCACGAGCAATATCCCAGGGGATCATCATCACCGCGGCCGCCGGTAATGATGCAAAGAACGAAACGGATGTCACCTACGAAAAATGGTCCGGTGTCATCGGCGTAACTGCCATTGATATCAACGGGAACTTCCAAGATTACTCCTCATGGGGCGAAGGCGTCGTCAGCGCAGCTGTAGGAGGTCCTTTGAAGGCGCGGAATTATTCGAACGGACAGCTTGAAGAGGTCAACGGCACATCCGTCTCGACTCCTCTCGTCGCTGGCTCTCTCGCGCTCGCCCGCCAGAAGTGGCCCCAGGCCACCACGAATCAGCTCCTTCAGCTTCTCATTCACACGGGGACCAACCCGGACCACACGTGGAACAAGTACACGGGTTACGGCGGTGTTGCGCCCGGTGCAATGGTCAACACGGACCCCAGCCAGTATCCGGATGAGAATCCTCTGGCAGTCAAGGACGGCGGTTCCAGTCCGACGCCCGACGAGGTTAAGCAGTACACCGACGGTGTGGTCTCTCCCTTTGAGATCGCCTACGACAACTCCTACATATACCGGGGCCTGGACGAGAACAAGATCGGCGACAGCCGAAACCCCTACCCCACTCACCTGGGGACCAGCCCGCGCTACCACGGCAAGTAAGCCCACGGGGGCGCGGGGCGTCGTTTGGTGTGTCCGCTTGATGCCTAGCTATGGCTACCAACCAGCAATTTCGCATGCAATTCCCCCGCGACTCTTTCAAACATTGAATTTGCATTGTTGGAAGTGCGCCACTTTCAGGCATTGCTGAAACTTCATCCAATCGAATTGCATGCGGAATTGGGGGATGAAGACTCATCTCTATAACCGCGCTTGTTCCTCGCGGCATTGCGCTACTTACGGGAGTATGCACTGCCTAGTAGCTAGCGCAATGGTGTGCGAGCGGGTGCACTGCTTGCCTATTCGGTGCGACGCGTTGCCGGGCTTGAAACCGGTGACACCTTTGCAGGTCTGTGTGGGTGCGGGCTTGAAACCGGTGACGCCTTTGCGTGGGGAAAATGCTGGTTTTCCGGGTGTTGTGGGCTCGCAATGGTGCTGTTGGTTTCATTGGTCGGCCTCGGGGAGGCGTGCAGTGGTGCTGTCGGTTTCATTGTGCTCCATGCTGGTGCCTTCCGTGCATTGGGGACGTCAAGGCTCGGGACATGGTGGGGATTTTGCACTACATGAAGCTCTCCGGCCGCGTGTCACCGGCGTGTCGCGGTTCTAATGACGCTATTTCCCCCATTTGGTGGTGCGATCACCGCCTGACGCAGCGCATGGTGACCCTCGTGTCGTGCAATTTCCCCCGTTTGGTGGTGGTGAGGCCGCAACGTGAGGTGGTGTGCTCGCCAAAGTGCAGACCCATTGGGTCACAACAGCCAAAAATAGGCCGTTTTGGATGAATGGGTCTGTACTTTGGCGGATTCGGTGTCACTCTCGGTGTGCTGCTCGCACACGAACCCCTCAACGTGCGCGTTAACCCGTTGATACGCACGTAAACCCCTAGATGTGCACCTGGGCGGGGCTGCCTACGTGCATGTCATCGGGCCCGCGTGCGGGTAAGAGGGCCCGGGTGCATGTCATCGGGCCCGCGTGCGGGTAAGAGGGCCCGGGTGCATGTCATCGGGCCCGCGTGCGGGTAAGAGGGCCCAGGCGCAGGTCATCGGGCCCACGTGCGCAGGACGCGTTCACAGAAACAGAAGCGGGGCCTGACGACTCGCAGGCATCCCGACGCCCTCTATCTATATGCCCAGGGAGACGACGGAGGCAAGACCCCGAAGGGTCCCACCTCTCGTTGCACGCGGTGGCCGCGCCGTCGGCGCTGACAAGTCACGCTACCAGCAACACGCAGTGTCCTATAACCCCGCATCCGTGACATCGCTCGGGCCGAATGCGCTCAGTGCACGAAACCCGCCAGCACATACTCGAAGGGGCCGGCCATAAGGCCGACCCCTTCGAGTATCCCATCAACACAGTGCAAGTCTTCTGATGCGCTCCCTTTCTCGGCTCACCCTTTGTGGGTGTCGCCCTTGGCTTGATGACTATTAGTGTACGGACCCCACCTGTGGGAACCATTGAACGAACCTGGCAATTTCCTGTGAATTTTTCACCGCTCGGGTCCGGCGCGCGCCCGAGCACTCACATTCGTTGAATAACCGGCGATTCTTACTGGCTGCGTGAGGACCACCAGGCAGTCGAGATCACGCACCTCGCAGGATTGAACGCCCACGCCATTCGCCTCAGCAACGGCGAAGGCCGCCCCGCATGGCCGCTCCCCCACGTCCTCCCAGCCGGCCGTTGCTGACTGCTCTGCCCCGGCCAGAGCCGCCAGGTCGGCGACGGCCTGCAGGCGCACCCGCTCGCGGTGGGCGACGCCAACACCGCCAAGGACCACCACAAGCACAAGGGCCAGGACGATGAGCCCCACGGAATTGATGGTCCCCGACCCTTCCTCGTCGGAACGGTCGCCGGCACGCCCATACACGACAGGCTCACCTCGGTACACAGCCGCCACCCTACCTCGTGATCGCAGCGTCACGGCAGGTCCCCCTCGTCGATGGTGGTCACCGAGCATCGGGCGATGCCCCCGACCCAG